>NZ_JACRAW010000085.1 GCF_016213215.1 Bradyrhizobium sp.
CCGGGGCGATGCGCAGCATCGAGCCCGGAATCTCGAGATTCCGGGTCTGGTCCTTCGGACCATCCCGGAATGACGGTTAAGGAGCGCCATCAGGCCGCTCCCTTTTTACTGCTTGGGAGAGTTTGCATACTTCCGAAGCTCAAGTCTGGCAATGGCGCGATTGTGCACCTCGTCCGGACCGTCCGCGAGCCGCAAGGTGCGGATGTTGGCGTAGTCCTTGGCAAGGCCGGCATCATCGGAGACGCCCGCGCCGCCGAAGGCCTGGATGGCCTGGTCGATGATCTTCAGCGCCACGTTGGGAGCGGCGACCTTGATCATGGCGATTTCGGCCTGCGCGGTCTTGTTGCCGACCTTGTCCATCATGTCGGCGGCCTTGAGGGTCAGCAGGCGGGTCATCTCAATGTTGGTCCGCGCCTCGCCGATGCGCTGCTCCCACACCGAATGCTCGACAATGCGCTTGCCGAAGGCGGTGCGCGACATCAGCCGCTTGACCATCTTCTCCAATGCTTCCTCGGCCTTGCCGATGGTGCGCATGCAGTGATGGATGCGGCCCGGGCCGAGACGGCCCTGCGCGATCTCGAAGCCACGGCCCTCGCCGAGCAGAAGGTTGCTGGCGGGAACGCGGACGTTCTCGAGCAGCACCTGGCCATGGCCGTGCGGCGCATCGTCAAAGCCGAACACGGGAAGCATCTTCTCGACCTTGATGCCGGGCGTATTGAGAGGCATCAGGATCTGCGACTGCTGCTGGTGCCTGGCCGCGTTGGGATCTGTCTTGCCCATCACGATCGCGATCTTGCAGCGGGGATCGCCGACGCCCGACGACCACCATTTGCGGCCGTTGATGACGTAGTGATCGCCGTCGCGCTGGATGCGCGTCTCGATGTTGGTGGCGTCCGAAGAGGCGACCGCCGGCTCCGTCATCAGGAACGCGGAGCGGATTTCGCCGTCCATCAGCGGACGCAGCCACTGGCGCTTCTGCTCCTTGTTGCCGTAGCGGAACAGGACTTCCATATTGCCGGTATCGGGCGCCGAGCAGTTGAACACTTCCGAGCCCCAGCTGATACGGCCCATTTCTTCCGACAGCAGCGCATATTCGAGATTGGTCAATCCCGCGCCGTGGAATTCCTCGTCGTCGTGCGAGGACGGCGGCAGGAACATGTTCCATAGGCCCTCGGCCCTCGCCTTCTTCTTGAGGTCCTCGAGGATCGGAATGACCTTCCAGCGCTCGCCCTCGGCGTCCTGCTGCTTGTAGATCGGAACAGCGGGGCGCACGTGCTTGGTCATGAACGACTGCACGCGCTCGAGCCATTCCTTCTGCTTTGATGACAACGTGAAATCCATGGGACGCTCCTCGCTTGCTTGAAACTCTCGCCTTGAAAGCCTCGGCCTTATCGTGGCGCCGCACTGTCTTCCCGCGCCCACTGCCCCGCAAGCGGCATTCGCTCGCAGGCTGGCCGTTCCGCAGCCACTTCGTCGTGAATGCGGAAAGGGCGCGTCGGACGGATTGACAATCCGGGCTCTTCAAACGATAGTTTCATACAACTGTTTGAATTGCAACTCCTCACTGACGGACACTTATGGCGAGCGATCAGACCAGGACCGCCATTCTTGCTGCCGCCGAGCGGCTCTACGCCGATCGCGGCTTCGCCGACGTGACGCTGCGCGATATTGTCGCGGAGGCGAACGTCAACCTGGCCGCAGTGAACTACCATTTCGGCTCCAAGGACGAGTTGATCGCCGAACTGTTCGTCACGCGCAGCATCGCCACCAATCGCGAACGCTTGCACAAATTGCGCGCGGCGGAAGAAAAAGGCGGCGGGCGCGCGGACATCGACGAGATCCTGCGTGCGCTGGTCGGCCCCACGCTGCGCGGCTGCCTGGGTCCGGAGAACCAGCGCTCGACCGCGGCGCGCTTCATGATCCGCGCCTCGATCGAATCGGTGCCGCCGATTCGTCGCATCAAGAACCGCGAGATCGATCACTTGCGGAAATTCGCCGCGGCGATGCGCCGCGCGCTGCCCGACCGCGACGAGGTCGAGATCTTCTGGGGCCTGCATTTCGCCCTCGCCATGGCGCACCACACCATCCGCGAAAGCGAGCGCCTGACCAAACTGTCGGATGGAAAGTGCGACCTCGACGACGTCGAGGTCATCATCGAGCGCGTGGTGAGCGTGGCGGTGGCGGGACTGAGGGGAGCGGAAACGCAAAGGAGCAACACCACGACGGCTCCCAGACGCACCGCACCGCTGCTGCGGTGAAACCAAAAAGGGCTGATACTGATTGAGTAAGCCACGCCGGAGCTGCGCCCCCTCTCCCGCTTGCGGGGGAGGGCTGGGGTGGGGGCGCCGCCGCAGATACAGTCGTCAAGTGGATAGAGTTTCCCCCACCCGCCGCGCTCTTCGAGCGCAGCGACCTCCCCCGCGAGCGGGAGAGGTGAAGCGAGTCGCGGACAGTTTGACGTCTCAGATCACGCCCTGCTTCTTCAGCGCCTCGAGCCTGGCCTCGTCATAGCCAAGCGTGGACGACAGGATCTCGCGCGTGTGCTCCCCTAACAGCGGCGGGGCGCGGTATTCGGTGATCGGCGTCTCGGAGAACGTCAGCGCGTTGCGGATCAGGGACAGCTCGGGCCCGAACTTGTGCTTGACCTTCACCCGCATGCCGCGCTCCTGCACATGCGGATCGGCAAAGACGTGGGCGAAATCGTTGACGGGACCGCAGGGAATTCCCGCCTCTTCCAGCTTCGTCAGCCAGTGCGCGACGGTGTCCTTCAGGAACAGGCCGGCATAGATCGCCATGATCTCCTTGCCGTGGACGACGCGGTCGTTGTTCTTCAAGAATTTCGGGTTGGTGGCGAGTTCAGGCGCGCCCAGCACCGCGCAGGTGCGCGCGAACTGCGCGTCGTTGCCGACCACCAGCATCAATTCGCCGTCCGAGCAGCGGAACACGCCGGCCGGCATGCCGCCATTGCCCCAGGTGCCGCGCCGCGGCGGGCTCTTGCCGTTGACGAGGAAGATCTGCGCGTAATGTGACAGCGAGGCGATGACGGTATCGAGCAGGCAGACATCGATATGCTGCCCCTGCCCGCCATTGACCTTGCGATGATAGAGCGCGGAAAGAATGCCGATCGATGTGTTCATGCCGGTCATGTAGTCGACGATCGAGGGGCCGACCTTCATCGGCCCTGCCCCGGGCTCGCCGTCCATGTGGCCGGTGACGCTCATCAAGCCGCCCATGGCCTGAAAAATCGCATCATAGCCGGCGCGCGGCGCGTACGGCCCGGTCTGGCCGAAGCCGGTCACCGAGCAGTAGATGACGCCGGGGTTGATCTTGCGGATGGATTCGTAGTCGAGACCGTAGCGCTTAAGGTCGCCGACCTTGTAGTTCTCCATGAACACGTCGACCGTCTTCGCCAGCTCGCGGATGATCTCCTGCCCTTCCGGCGTTGCGATATTGACCGTGACCGACTTCTTGTTGCGGTTGGCGCAGAGATAGAACGAGTTGTTGTTGTTGGCCTTGCCCTCGGGGTCGACCAGGTAAGGCGGGCCGAAGGCGCGCGCATCGTCGCCGGTGCCGGGCCGCTCGACCTTGATCACCTCCGCGCCGAGATCGCCCAGCATCTGCGCCGACAACGGGCCGGCGAGCACGCGGGTAAGGTCAAGAATCCTGATGCCTGAAAGCGGCAAAGCCGACATGAACATTTCCTCCGGAACTGGCTGTTGGCGCGGCGGCCGGACCAAGCCGCGCGGCGCCATCTGCCGATACACTATTTCCGGACTTTCAGCACTGCACTGGCGGCATGCCGCCATCCGCGCAGCGGCGCCGTCGCGGCTTTCCGGCGCCGGCCGCAGGACCCCCGCCTGACCAGCCCTACAGCGATAGCGTCAGCTTGCCGCCGCGGGCGCGCGAGCAGCACACCATCATGCGATTGTTCCGGGCGCGCTCTCCTTGCGTCAGCACCTTGTCGCGGTGGTCGATTTCGCCGTCCTGCACCTGGACCTCGCAGGAGCCGCACAGCCCCTCCTGGCAATCGCAGGCGACGTCGATGCCGGCCGCTTGCAGGGATTGCAGCACCGTCTGGTCCGGGGCTACGCGGATGGTGAGGTTTGAGTCCTTCAGCTCGACATCGAAACCGTGCTCGTGCTCGGGATCGAGCAGCGAGCCCGCCGCCGAGAAATGCTCGACATGCAGCGTATTCTCCGGCCAGCCCCTGGCGAGTTCCTCGAGCTCTGCAAGCAGCCGTTCCGGTCCGCAGGCGTAGACCTGGGTGCCCGGCCCCACCTGGCCGGTCAGTTGGCGGAGGTCCATGCGCTCACCTTGCGACTTGTCGTACAAAAACAGGTTTGCGCCGTGATCGCGCTTCAGCCGCTCGACAAAGCACATGCTGATCGGCGAGCGTCCGGCATAATGCACGGCGTGAGGCTTGCCGAGCTGCTTGAGGTGGTCGGCCATGGCGATGATCGGGGTGATGCCGATGCCGCCGGCGATCAGCACGTAGTTCGAGGCGTCTTCGTCCATCCGGAAATGGTTTTTCGGCCCGCGCACCGGGATGACGCTGCCGGCCTTGATCTGCTCATGGATGAATTTCGAGCCGCCCCGGCCCTGCTCCTCTTTCAGGATCGCGACCTCGTAGCGCATGCGGTCCGACGGGTCGCCGCACAGCGAATATTTCCGTTCGTAGCCACTGATGCAGAAATCGATATGCGATCCCGGGCTCCATGGCGGCAAAGGACGCCCGTGCGGATGCTCCAGCACGTAGCGAAGCACCCCGTCGGCCGCAGGCTCCACCGCGGCGACGCGCATCTGGCGCACGATGCCGGCACGCAGCGGCGCGCCGATCTTGAACGACTGCTGGCGGGAAAGGATCGACGGGTCCGTGCGCTCCGGATTCCTCGCCGGGTCCCACTTCACCCACAGGCTATCAGGGCCGCGGAAGGCGATGTTCGGCAGGTATTTGTAGTCCTGCGGCACGAGCTCCATGTGCGGCAGGCGCTTGACGAACTCCTCCAGGAAGATCCGCATCTCCATCCGGGCGATGTTCTTGCCCATGCACTGGTGCGCGCCGTAGCCGAACGACAGATGCTCGGCGCAGTTCTCGCGGTAGAGATCAAGCGCAAGCGGGTTTTCGAAATGGCGCTGGTCGTGATTGGCCGAGGCCATCACGATCATGAGTTTTGCCCCTTTGGGAATCTCGACCTCGCCGATGCGGGTGTCGGCGGTCACGAGGCGACGCCACGCCACGATCGAGCCGGCGCGGCGAAGGCATTCCTCAACGGCGTTGGGTATCAGCGCCGGGCTTTCGCAGATCTCCTCCCACACCTCGCGGTTGGAGAGCAGAAGGCGAAAGGCATTCGCTGTCGCGTTCGACGTCGTCTCGTGCGCGGCGGCCAGGATCGCCATCATCATCGAGCGCAGATAGGACAGCGGCACGACATCGGGAAATTTCAAGTGCTGGCGGATGGAGAAGTACATCCATCCCTCGCCTCGCGGGTCGGCCATCATCGCATCGAGAATGCGGTTGGCGAGCTGCCAGAACTTTCCGACGGAATCGGCAACCTGCAGCTGCTCCTCGCGCGTCGGCCGGCCCCAGGTATTGAGGGTGTGCGCGACGCAATAGCGGCGCAGCTGCTCGATGTCGTCGTCCTTGACGCCCAGGAAATGCATCGCGACCGTGAGCGGAATTTCCCAGAACATCTCCGCGACGAGGTCGGCCCTGCCCTTGTCGATGAAGCGGTCCATGTACTGGCGGGTCAGGGCGCGGATCGACGGCTCGTGTGTGGCGAGCGCTTCCGGCGCGAAGGATTCGAGCAGCACGCGGCGCCGCTCCATGTGCGCCGGCTCGTCCTCGTTCACCATCGTACGGGTCAGCGCGTAGCCGTAGCTCTTGAGGATCGCCTCAGCTTCCGGCGGCGCGGGCGTGATCTTCTCGAGGGCAATCGACGGTGAGAACAGGATGTTGTCGCGGAAGACGGCTTTGACGTCCTCATAGCGTGTGACCACCCAGTAGCCGAGCCTGGGACTGTAGAAGACCGGCTCCTCCTCGCGCGCCCAGCGCAGGGCTTCGGCGGGATCGAGCTGGTACGGGCCTTCAAACGGATCGAACTCAGCCGCCCGCGAGGACACAGGGCAGCCGGTCGGCGAACGCGGCTCCGCCGGCCCGGCATGAACCGGGCAGGCGGAGGCGGCGACTTCGCTGCCTTCCTTGAGCGTGACAGACGCCATTTTTGCGTTCCTCCCTGTCACTACTACGCATTGCGCTATAAGTTACGCAACATGGAACTCATGTCAAGAATGGCTCTCAAGATGTGGATGCGATGAGTGAAGACGCCAAACGACGGCAAAGGGTCCAATCCGTGGAAATCGGCATGCACGTGCTGCGGTGCCTTGCCTCCGCCGGCGGCGGCGTGACGCTGGCGCGCCTCGCCCGGGACGCCGACCTCGCCCCCGCCAAACTGCACCGGTACCTTACAAGTTTCGTGCGCACCGGCTTTGCCGCGCAGGATCCGGACACCGGACATTACCTGCTGGGACCCGAGGCGCTGGCGATGGGGCTGGCCGCGCTACGCCAGGTCGACGTCGTCGCGATCGCCGCCCGCGCGCTGGCGCGCTTTACCGACGCCGTCAACGAATCCTGCTTCCTCGCCGTGTGGGGCAATCGCGGCCCGACCATCGTACGCTGGCAGGAATCGACGCGCCCGGTAACGGTGAACGTCCGCGTCGGCTCGGTGATGCCGGTTCTGACTTCGGCCACCGGGCACGTGTTCTGCGCCTACATGAAATCCGACGAGCTCACGGCTTTGATCCGCACCGAGGTCCAGGAACTCGCGCGGGAAACGCTGCGGCGCGGCTGCCGATCACAAGCCGAAGTCGAAGAGCTGGCGGAAGCGGTGCGCCGCCGCGGCTACTCGCTGATCGAGGGCTTGCTTCTGCCCGGCGTCGCCGCGGCAAGCGCACCGATCTTCGACCACAACGGCAGGCTTGCGGGTGCGATCACCACGCTCGGCCCGCAAGGCAGCCTCGATCTTTCGCCCCATGGCGCGGTGCTGCAGGCGCTGATCGAGACTGCGAAGTCCGTGAGCCGGGAATTGGGGGGCGGATAAGCGGTCGGCACTGACGATCGAACGGGTTCGAGCGGTCCACGCAGTTTGCGGCTTTCTCCAGCCAAGGGCTACGGTGCGGTCGCGCCGGATGAGCATTCCGGCCAATTCCGCGCGCGGCCACCGACATTGACCGAGATCAAGCGGCCGGGATGCCGCTCCGGTTATCGAGAACAGGTATCGCTGGTTTTAGTCTGAGATCGCGATCAGGGACGATCGACGTTGCGTAGAGTGATCCCTCACCTTCCGAGCAAGGAACGCCCGTTCTGGCGCGGACAGGCCATTGCCGTCGCGGCGATCGCGACAACCCTCGTGTGCCGGGCCGCTGTCGATCCCTTCATCAATGGTGACCTCTATTTCACGTTGCTGTTTCCCACCGTCGTGGCGGCAGGGCTTTTCGGTGGCGCATGGTCGGCAATCAGCACAGCGTTTTTCGGCGCGTTGCTGGTTGCCTACTTCTGGATTCCGCCACGCTTCAGCTTCAGCTTCTCAAACGACGGGCTTGTCCGACTGATCGCGTTCTGGGTAGTCGCCAGCACCATCATCGCGCTCACGACGTTCGTTCACGTCGTGCTGGACGCCCTCGTGCGAGAACAGGAGCGCGCCGCGACCATCGCGCGGGAAATGCGCCACCGGGTTCAGAACTCGCTGACCTTGATTCAGGCCGTTGCACGTCAGACCTTTCGCTCCACCAGCGACCTGCGTGAGGCTCAGAACATGTTGATGGCAAGGCTCGCCGCACTCGGGCACGCGCAAGATCTGATCGACGAGGTTGTCGATGACGACATCGACGTCGAGGAGCTCGTGCGGACGGCGGTTATGCCCTTCGAGGCACATCGGTTCGTGATGGAAGGTCCTCCGCTCAGGCTGTCGAAAGACGGCGCGGTGTCGTTCGCCTTGCTCATCCACGAACTCGCAACCAACGCTGCAAAATATGGCGCGCTGTCGAACCGGAGCGGCATCGTGGAAATCTCCTGGTCGCAAGAATCGCTGCACAGGGGCTGTCTGAAATGGCAGGAGCGATTTGGACCACCTGTCGCTCAGCCGTCCCGAGCTGGTTTCGGCACCAAGCTGCTGCGCAGTGCGTTCCCGGAAGGGAAAGGCGATACGACCGTGTTGTTCGAACCGGACGGGGTTCGCTGCACAGTATACTTTCCTGTCCGTGCCGATGGGAATGACGGCGGCAAGACAGCACCGCTTGGTGATACCGCAACTGTCACCCAGCAACTGGCGGCACACTAGCCCGCATTCGACGCCTCTGCGCGCGCGTGACAGTGAACGTCTGCATCCGCCCAGTGATGCCGTGGTCACCTCGAAGACCGGGCACCCGCGCTCAAGTTAACTGATCGTAAACGTGAATCATCACAACTTAACCGCGACTTCGTCAAGCTCCTTTGCCACAGAGCGACATCGATGAAAATGCGTGTTTCGATTTCGACTGCAATTTGGGCCTTTGGACTCACGCTCGCTGTGGCCGTCATCTCGGTGATCATAACGAGCGCCTATGCGCTTCGCGAGCTGAAGGTTGGCGGCCCGATCTATTCCAGCATCAAGCTTGGAAATGACCTGATCGCTGACATCTTGCCACCGCCGGAATACGTTCTCGAAGCGTACCTGGAAGCGACGATGGCGCTTCGGAATGCTGGCAATCTCGACCGGCATCAAACGAAACTCACTCAGCTAAGGAAGGACTACGAGGATCGGAGAGCATTTTGGGCATCCTCCAGACTTCAGCCGGAGCTTCGGGAAACGCTTGTCGTCCGATCAGACGCTCACGTAAAGCGATTCTGGCAGATCCTCGAAACGGAGTTACTTCCCGCCATTCGCTCCGGCCGGGGGACGTCGAGCGAGGAGGCCTATTCGCGGCTAACGGATGCATATCAAGCCCATCGAGCTGTCATCGACGGACTTGTTGAGAGCGCAACCAAGCAGAACTCAGATACGGAAGCGCTGGCGGACGAGCGAGACAGAAGGATCTCTTACGTCGTATGGAGCGTTTCTGCATTGGTGCTGGCAGTGATCCTGGCGGGCCTGCTGGGCCTCGCCTACGGCGTGGTCCGTCCGATCGTTCGAATGACCGGAGCGATGCGGGAGATAGCTGTCGGAAATCTGGCTGTGGAAATTCCGTTCTCCGGTCGCTCGGACGAGATCGGCGGGATGGCCGCGACTCTTGCCGTGTTCGCCAACAACGCGAGAGAGAAGGAGAGATTGAAAGCGCAGCAAATCAAGGCAGATACTCAGGCGATCACCTTGAGAAGGGACGCGATGCGAAGCATGGCCGGCGCACTCGAGCAGGAAGCCGGCTCCTCGATCGAGCTCGTCGCCACGGTCAACAAGGACGTCGATGTGGCTATCGACGGACTTTCGGCATTGGCTCAGCGCCTTTCAGAGAAGGCGCAGACGGTGGCGGCTGCCTCCGAAGAGTCGCTCGCGAATGCGGAAACCGTTTCTGCATCGGCTGAGGAGATGTCAGCTTCGACGCGAACCATGGCGGAACAAATTTCCAAGGCCAGCAAACTTATCGCGGAGGCGGTCTCCGGAGGAACAGAGGCGCAGGAAACGATCACGCTCCTCGCCGCCAGAATGGACAAGATTGCCGAAGTCTCAGGCCTTATCGAGGGTATTGCGGCTCAGACCAATTTGCTTGCATTGAACGCAACCATCGAAGCGGCTCGCGCAGGCGAAGCTGGCCGTGGCTTTGCCGTGGTCGCGGCCGAAGTCAAATCGCTCTCGCATCAGACTGCGAGTTCAACCGACGAAATCTCCACGCTGGTTTCCGAAGTACAATCTTCCACCAAGGCGGCCGTCGATGCAGTCAAGACGATTGGCATTCGCATCTCGGAGATTCACGCGGTCTCCAGCGAAATAGACGGCGCCATCAAGCAGCAACAGGAGGCAACGACCGAGATCGCGAGAAGCATTTCAGAGTCGGCGTCTGTTGCGCGCCAGATCTCTTCGCAAATCACGACAGTCAGCGACGACGCGGGCGAAGTCAGGAATCACTCTTCGGATGTGAGAAAGGCGGTAGGCACCGTAAGCTCGAACATAGCGGGCCTTCGGGAGCGCCTGGTTCGGACGGTAAGGACATCAGCCGAAGAAGCCGATCGACGCAGCGAACAACGTTTCACCATCGCCAAGGCCGTTTCAGTGATTGGAGCGGATGGACGCGCGATCCAAGGCAAGTTGATCAGCATCTCCAAACATGGTGCCGGCATCGATGTCGTCAGCGAACTGAAAGCTCTTGACCACGGCACGCTCAGGATCGAGGGACTCGCAATCGACCTTCCCTTCATCGTTCGCGGGGTTTCGGGCCACCGGCTCGCGGTCGAACTCGAATTCCTGACGGAGGGACACCAGCTTGAAAACTATCTCGCCTGGTTCAACACCGAGATTGTCGGCAAGGCGGCCGCGTGACTTTTGATGTGCGATCGCACTGAGGAACGCAGCATCGTAGAGCAACACCTTTGCTGAACAACCTGCGGATGAATGAGGCGATTTGTCACTTCAGGCGCCCGATTAACGTCAAAACTCAGGTTCACTGATCGGAGTTCACCCCAAGAAGGTTCTCCTCACTTGCGGAGGCCACCTGTGGGTTGGGCTGCGCACACTCCTTATTGGAACCTTGAGACCGGCGCGTCGGTGTGGCTGACCGCCAATGCGAGCGATGTTGCTTGTCCACCAGAGGGTGTTGAGATGCCCATTATCCTGGGGGATGCGACCATTATCACGAGCACGGTCGTCAGCTCGTCGAGTTCCCGAGTTGTCATCGAGCTGGATAGCGGCCATCGCAGGTGCTTGACTCCAGCCGCAACCCAGGCGAGGCCGGATGAGTTTCCCGGCTCAGAATGGATCGTTCAACGCTGGGCCTGACTAAACGGCGCGCGTCATTATCGACCGGCGCAGACTGCGCCAGGACCTCCATGCCGCCGCTGTCGCTCATGTCGTATTTGGACCTGATGCCCGCCCAATGCCGTTGACGAGCAGACAATGGTCGACGGCGGTTCTTCTACTCACGATTTCGCACGCGATTTCCTTGACGATCTCGCGGCGCTTCCTGGAGCCATCCATCCGCTCAGCTACCTGCTCCGGTTCCGGCTGCGGCGATTTGCAGGATTGAACCAGCTCTCATTGTGCGCCAGATCGACCCTGTTCGCCGCTTTCCCGCAGAGACGGAGGACACGATGGCTAACGTCAGCGAGAGCCCAAGCCAACTTGTGGTAACGTCCGGCGCGACCACAGTTACGCTAGACAGGCATGCTGGAACAGCAACCTTGCACAGGAAGATACTGCTATGGACCCGCAAGCCCGCGGAAATGTCCTTATCCGACATTTGCGAATGCGCGGTCGATACAGCCGTTGACCGCGCGTCCAGTGTCGAGATGTGCAACGCGGTGCTTGTAGCGCGAAGCGGTACGGCCTGGGCGCTGCCAGCCGCCGACAAAAAGGATGCACAAACCATCGCCGCCCAAGTGCGTGCTTTCCTGGGGCTGGACGCGCCGACGGCTCATTAGGCCTCATCGCAACCCGGTTTGCTCGCATTGCGGCCGACGCTATCCGGAGTGCTCGCAACCGAGGAGGTGATGGCCGCGCGTAGTGCAAGTGCCCCGTCTTCTACACGATCGCGGCGATCGCTAAGACATCGCATCGCGCCATGAACGCTGCTCGGTCCGCAATGCCCGCAGCGTGCGCGCGCTATTTCGGAAGCGCAGGTTCACCGACTCCCTTACCTGCTCTCGGCACGCGGAATCAGGAAAAGCTGCCGCTAACCTGTTGATTTACTTGGAGCGGGTGAAGGGAATCGAACCCTCGTATTCAGCTTGGAAGGCTGCTGCTCTACCATTGAGCTACACCCGCGCCTACGGGTTCACCTATCACGCCCCGCCGCCCGTCTCAACTGTCCCGGGCCGCGTTCCACCGCCCCACCCGGCCCTTAACGCCGGCCGGGCGCGCACCTATATCGAAGGCTTCCTCAACAACGAAAGGAGGTGATCCAGTGTCTTATCACAAGCGCTGTCACCTCGCTGGGATCGCCCGCTGAGCTTCTTGGCGGCTTGGCACCGGCGCTCTCAGCGCCTGGACCAGCGAGTTCAACAGTCAGACGCGGCGGGAGCAATCCCGCCGCGTTTTTTCTTCGTGGATGGGCGATCGCGGCGCTAGCCGCCCTCCAGCACCTCGCGGATTTTCCGCGCCAGTTCGGACTTCCGATACGGCTTCTTGAGAAGGGCTATGCCGGGATCGAGTTGGCCGTGGTGGGCGATCGTGTTCTCGGTATATCCCGAGGTGTAAAGCACGCGCACGCCCGGACGTCGCTTGAGGACGGCGTCGGCCAGTTGCCGGCCATTCATTCCTCCCGGCATGATCACGTCCGTGAACAGGAGATCAAACTGGGCGCCCTGATCGACGAGCGCGAGCGCCGCCGCTCCGTCGCTCGCCGAAAGCGTTTTGTAACCCAGGCTGCCGAGCTGGGCGATCACATAGCCCCTCACCAGCGGATCGTCTTCCACCACGAGGATCTTCTCGTGCGCACTGGTCGCGATGGGCGCACGAACCGGCTCCACTTCTACCGCCGCCTGCCCGGTCGCGCGGGGCAGATACAGCCTGATCACCGTGCCGCGGCCTTCCTCGCTGTCGATTTTCACCGTGCCTCCGCTCTGCCTGGCGAAGCCGTAGACCATGCTGAGCCCCAGCCCGGTGCCGCGGCCTACCCCCTTGGTCGTGAAGAACGGCTCGAACACCCGGTCGCGGATTTCGGCCGGAATACCCTGGCCGGTGTCGGTCACCGCGATCATCACAAAATCGCCGGGCTTCACCTCATCATCCGCGGAGACATCAGGTCCAGTGAGCGTGACATTGGCGCTCTCGAGCGTCACCCTGCCGCCGTCAGGCATCGCGTCTCGCGCATTCACGGCGAGATTGATGATCGCGGCGGAAAGCTGCGATTGATCGGCCAGTGCCGACCACGCATCTTTTGCGAGTTCCAGCTTGAGTTCGATGTGTTCGCCCAGGATGGGGTTGATCAGCCTGGCCGTTTCGGTGATCAGCCCGTTCACGTCGACCTTGCGGGGTTGCAGCGGCTGACGGCGCGCAAAGGTCAGAAGCTGGGAAGTAATCTCGGCGCCACGCGTGGCCGCATCGTCGATGAGCTGCGCAACCGCGGCGAGCTGGGGCCGGTCCTTTACGCCTTCCTCAAGAATCTCGATCGTCCCGGTGATGACGGTCAGGACGTTGTTGAAATCATGCGCAACACCCCCGGTGAGCTGACCGATCGCATCCATCCTCTGGGACTGGCGCAGCCTTTCCTCGGCCTCGTGCTGCTTGGTCACGTCGCTGGACGAGCCGCGATAGCCCAGGAAGGAACCGTCGGAGCCGAAGACGGGCCGGCCGTTGACGCGGACCCACCGCACCGGCCCGTTGAAATCGCGACGGGCATACTCGAGGTTCCGGAACGGCTCGTGCCGCTCCACCCTCGCCCTGTGCTCGCGCATCACCTCCGGGTCGGCGCCGGCGGCCAGCGCCAGATCAACAGGGTCTTTTCCGATCAGCTTATCCCTGTCGGCACCGAAGGCACCCATCCGATCGGATATATAGGTGAAAGTGAGGTCCGGGCCGATTTCCCAGAAATAGTCGGAAGCCGTCTCGGCGTAGTCACGGAACCGCTGCTCGCTCTTGCGCGCGTTCTCTTCGGCTTGCTCCCGGACAGCAAGGTCTCGTTCAAGTTCGACATTGGCCTGACGCAACTCGCCGTAGGCATGCTGCAGATTCCCGCACATGCCATTGAACGCGTCGATCACCTTGTCCAGTTCATCGGGCTTGCGCGGCGGCCGGCGATCCAGCCGCAGGGGCGGAGGCGGGCGTACAAAATTGTACGAGCTGACATACTCGGCAATTGTAACGAGGTGTCGCGTGACCAGCCAGTGAAACACGTAAAGAATGAAGAACGAGACGAGAAAAGTCTTGGCTGCCTGGCTCACCAGAATGATCAGCGTCCGGTCCAGCAGTTGTCGATAGACATTCGTTAGCGTCGCCTCGACGTAAAGGACGCCGATCTGATGCCTGGCGCCCTGTATCAAGTGATCAAGGGGGTATTCACGGGAGATGAGCGATTGGGTGCCACGCTGGCCGACTACAAAGCGGATGGGATTCGGACGATCAATGGTTTCGCGTACCTCGACAGCACGGATATCCCGTCGGCGGAGGATCCCGTTGAGCTGGAGTTCCAGCTGGTTTTGATCGAGGTTCCACACGCTTTCAGCGAGACTGCCAACATAGCTCCGGCCGATTTCGTTCAGCCTGTTCTCGATGGCGCTGACGTCGCGATCGTATTCCAGATAGAGTTGAACCCCGGTCAGCGTCAGCGTCACGAGCGAGCTGAACAGCAACACGGCGGCGAGCAGTCGCAGACCGACGGTACCCCGAAGCCGCTTGAAGAACCCCAACAGGCCAGGTTCCAGAATCGGAGACGCGATCCCGTTCAAGTCGTTCTTTGCCGCCACCGGCGCGACGGCGCCGTTACGGCGGGGATTCTTCTCTCGGTTGCCCATTCCTCCGGACCTGAAGAGCCTCTTGCGGCACCCTCAACCGATCTTGAGCGGTGCGGGTAAATTTTTTGCCCAGCCTCAGGAATTCCCTGAAGGTATCATCATGCGTGCCAGAACAACACCGGTGAAACCCCGGGGCCGTAGCAGCCAGTCGGTGGCCGCGGCAGTCATCTGCTAAAGTTGGCAGACCGGATCGATCTCGATATTGAGCTGCAGCAAGGAAAAAGCAAAGGAGACCTGCGTCGTGTGGCGGATGTTCCTTGTCTGCGTGTTGACGCTTCTGTCCGGCATCCCGTCCCATGCGCAATCGGTCATCCGATTGTCGAGAATAGCTGACATTCCCGACCAGTATGTCGGGGGCGAGATATTGCGGGTCGTCTACGGCCGCTTGAACATCGCAATCGAATTCGCGGACGTCCCCGGCAAGCGTGCACTGGCGCTCAGCAGTGCCGGCGAACTCGACGGCGAAATCCAGAGGATTGCCAAAGTCGCACAAGATTACCCCACCCTGGTGCAAATCTCGCCGCCCATCAATTACATTGAGCCGGCGGTTTTCACCACCAGGCTTCATTTCGAGGTGAAGGGCTGGAATTCGATCAAGGACTACAGCGTTGGCATCGTGCGAGGCGTCGGCTCTTCCGAGGCCGGCACGAAAGGCATGAGCCACGTCACGGCTGCGACCGACCTGCAAGCCCTGATCCGCATGCTGGATGCCGACCGTTTCGATGTGATGGTCACGGATCTGTTCAGCGGGCGCGTCGCGGTCAAGAAGCTGAATCTGCAATCGCGCATCTACCCGCTGTCGCCGCCGATCGAGAGAATCTACATTTATCACTACCTGCACGAGCGACATCGCGATCTCGCCAGGAAAGTCGAGAAGGTGATTGAGGAAATGGACGCGAGCGGCGAACTGGCTCGCTTGCGCGAGAAGCTGGTCATGCAGTTCCTCAACAGTCCCTGACAAGGGCGGCACCAGGCCCGCGGCGTTTTCGTTCAACGAGCGGGCAGCTCGCACCAGCGCGCAGGGATGGCAACGGCCGCAATCAGGATATTGGCCAACCGGTTCCACCGTGGTTACGATTCGAAATGGAAGATTGGTGAACTAGGATGGCGATCAAAGACCTGTTTCGCAGAAGATCTGACGCCGGAGCCATTCCTGAGCCGAAGTTCAAGAATGGAACGCGAGTGAGAGTGACTCATTTGGATCGTAACTCGCCTTACGAAGGCATTATCGAACGATCTATCTGGCACCACAGACTGGCCACTTACCACTACTATCTGGAAGGGAAGTCTAAGCGATATTCCGATGCTGACTTGGAGCTCATTCCGTAACTTCACCCGCGGAGTTCTGCGTTTCGTTGCCTTGGAGACCCGCTCGCGATCCAAAGGGACGACAACCAGCAAGGCAACCGCCAACGCCATCCCGGCCAATTGGGACTTCAGCCATCAAAGTCCGCAAGCGGACGGTTTCGTCACTGTTGCGGCAAGCAAGGAATTACCGCCAGCCCGGCCCATTAGTCGTGTGATCGAAACAGGCCGGCCCGCCACCCATTTCCCCGCTATCATGTGTCGGAACCGTCAGACGACAAACGTCCTTTGGTCTGAAGGACAGCCAAAGAAGAGGGAGCGATGCTGTACGCGATACTCGCCTATCACGTGGAATCCGAGGTGATGTCCTGGACGGCCGACGAGGACGCGGCCGTCATGGCCGGGCTCAGCAAGGTCCACGATCCGCTCACGGCGGGAGGACACCTCGGGCCAGCGGCTCGGCTCGGCGAGACCGGGAAGGCGCGCACCCTGCGTGGTCCCGGCGCCGGCGTGGTCATCGACGGTCCCTTTGCCGAGACCAAGGAGCAGCTCCTCGGCTTCTATGTCATGGATTTTGCGAGCGAGGATGAGGTCGTGGAAGCTTGTCGCGAGCTGCGGCGGGCCAATCCCAGCGCCGTCTATGAGATCCGCCCCATCCGGCTGTTCCTGCCGGGCCACGCCTTTCCGAGAACCGAGGAGCCGGCGGGCGATGGGTGAGCGGACTGGTTATTCGCCCGCAGCAGGCTTCTTGGCCAAGAAACGGCTCACCAGCAGGCCGCCGAAGGCGAGAAACCACAGGACTTGCGCATATTGAGGTGCGATCAGCGCCACGACCGTGCCGGGGATAAACACCAGGACCGGGAAGATAGCGCCTGCGAATTCGTGGGGCCTGCACTGCGGGACCAGCGCCCACAGCCAGGCATTGAGCCCTGCAATCGCTGTGAGATGCAGGCCGTACAGCACGGCAACGGCGCTGCTCAGGCGGTAATTGGCATAGAGTCCGTTGGTGACCGGCAACAGGATGATCGACAGCAGGAAAAACAGATTGAGCATCACCAAGCCGCGGCCGCCCTCGGGCTGGCGCGCCAGCCGCCGGTGATGGCTGATCCAGAACACGCCGGCGATGATGAAGCTCAACACCAGCGCCGATAGCCGCCCGGCATAGACCCTGAAAAGATCGCTCCAGTCGGGCATGGCATCGAAGGCGCCTGTCTTGGGCAGGTCATAGGCCAAAAGGGTCATGGCCACGCCGAAGATGGTGTTGCTCAGCGACTCCAGCCGTCGCATCTCGAAGTTCTCAGTGCTGGGTTGCGTCATTGGGAAATCGATAGACCTGGAGCTGAACGAACAGTCGCGCCGATATCATATCCTCGCGACGCCCGGAACTGGACGAGAGATTTCCGAGCGGTTGGGCCTCTTCCACCACTTTCAAAGTGCCCCCGGCTCGCGCCGGCCATCCTCGCATTGCGGTTTGCGCCGAGATCGCCGAGTCTGGCCCTCTTGGGAGCGATTCGTGCTTGCAACCGCTGCGAAATATCTGGACACGCTGAACGCGGAGCAGCGGCGCGCCGTCGAGCATGGCGTGCGCCCTGACGCCACCGTCGGCGGCCCGCTCCTGGTGATTGCCGGCGCGGGTTCGGGCAAGACCAACACGCTCGCTCACCGCGTCGCGCACCTGATCGTGAGCGGCGCCGATCCGCGCCGCATCCTGCTGATGACGTTCTCGCGGCGGGCATCTGCGGAGATGAGCGCCAGGGTCGAGCGGATCGCGCGCAAGGTGCTCGGCGAGAATGCTGCCATCATGCGCGACGCCTTGAGCTGGGCCGGCACGTTCCACGGCATCGGCGCGCGCATCCTGCGCGAATATGCCGAGCGCATCGGCGTCGATCCCGCCTTCACCATCCACGACCGCGAGGATTCCGCCGACCTGATGAACCTCGTCCGGCACGAATGCGGGTTCTCGAAGACCGAGACCCGCTTTCCCGCCAAGGGCACCTGCCTTGCGATCTATTCCCGCTGCGTCAACGCCGAGATGGGCATCGAGCAGGTGCTCGGGCAGCACTATCCCTGGTGCTCCGGCTGGGCGGCCGAGTTGAAGCAATTGTTCGCCGCCTATGTCGAGGCCAAGCAGGCCCAGCACGTGCTCGACTACGACGACCTCCTGCTCTACTGGGCGCAGACCATGTCGGATGCCGCGCTGGCGGACGAGATCGGCAGCCGCTTCGACCATGTGCTGGTCGACGAATATCAGGACACCAACCGGTTGCAGTCCTCGATCCTGCTCGCGCTCAAGCCCGACGGGTGCGGACTCACGGTGGTCGGCGACGACGCGCAGTCTATCTATTCCTTCCGTGCGGCGACGGTGCGCAATATCCTCGACTTCCCGCACCAGTTCTCGCCCCGCGCCGAGATCATCACCCTCGACCGCAACTACCGCTCGACCCAGCCGGTGCTGTCGGCCGCCAACGGCGTCATCGGCCTCGCCAGGGAACGCTTCACCAAGAACCTGTGGACCGACCGCGCCTCGACGCGCAAGCCGCAGCTTGTCGCGGTACGCGACGAAGCCGACCAGGCGCGCTACATCGTCGAGCAGGTGCTGGCGAACCGCGAGGAAGGCTCGCTCTTGAAGCACCAGGCGGTTCTGTTCCGCACCTCCTCGCACTCTGGCCCGCTCGAGATCGAGCTGACACGGCGCAACATCCCGTTCGTGAAATTCGGCGGCCTGAAGTTTCTCGACGCCGCGCATGTCAAGGACATGCTGGCGCTGCTGCGCTTTGTCGAAAATCCGCGCGACCGCGTCGCCGGCTTCCGCATCCTGCATCTCTTGCCCGGCGTCGGGCCGGCCTCCGCGCAGCGGGTGCTCGATCGCATGGCGGAAAGCGCGGATCCCATCGGCGCGCTGTGCGGCGTCCCCGCCCCGCCTCGTGCTGGCAATGATTGGACGGCGTTCATCCGCACCGTCGAGAACCTGCGCTATTCGGAGTGGCCGGCCGACCTGGAGCGGGCGCGGCTGTGGTACGAGCCGCACCTCGATCGCATTCACGAAGACGCCGAGGTGCGCCGCGCCGACCTGATCCAGCTCGAGCAGATCGCGAGCGGCTACGCCTCGCGCGAGCGCTTCCTCACCGAGCTCACGCTCGACCCGCCCGACGCAACGAGCGACAAGGCGGGCGTACCGCTGCTCGACGAGGACTATCTGATCCTCTCCACCATCCATTCCGCCAAGGGCCAGGAATGGAAGTCGGTATACGTGCTCAACGTGGTCGATGGCTGCATGCCGTCCGATCTCGGCGCCGGCACGAGCGCTGAGCTCGAGGAAGAGCGGCGCCTGCTCTATGTCGCGATGACCCGCGCCAAGGACGACCTGCATCTCGTCGTGCCGCAGCGCTTCTTTACCCACAACCAGAGCGCCAAAGGCGACCGCCACGTCTATGCGTCGCGGACGCGGTTCATCCCCGAAGCCCTGCTGTCGCTGTTCGAACGCACGAGCTGGCCGGTTGCCGCGGCTGCCGGCGCGCGCAACGCCGCGCAAGGTCCGAGGATCGACGCCGCCGCGCGCATGCGCGGGATGTGGCGATAGGCAGCAGCGCTACACTGCAAGATCAGCTTGGCTGGAGTTGAAGAGTTTGCGCGATATCTTTCAGCCCCGCTGCGGTGCTCGTCCGGAGTTGGGCGCTCGAGCCGCGGCTCCTGTCCGCGCCTCAAGTATGCCGCAGGTTCGTCATTGCGAGGAGCGAAGCGACGAAGGCAATCCAGACTGTTGCCGCGAAAAGATTCTGGATTGCTTCGCTTCGCTCGCAATGACGGCAGAAAAACCTTTACAGGCTCTCAGAATCCGACACGCAGGCCGGCCCTGCCGCTGATGACGTTGGACTTGTCGGACAGCGCAAGATACTCGGCGGCGGAGTAGACGGATACGTTGCCGGTGCGCCACTCCAGTCCGGCGCCGCCGAAGCCGCCCCAGACGTCCGCAGGCCCGGGGGTCGCAAACGGGATCGCCTGGCCGAGCAGCGTGGCGTTGATCGTGGCGCCCCCAAGCCGCTGGGTGCCGAGCACCCCGCCATAGAGGCTGGTCGAGATCATGCCGGCAGTCGAAGCGAGTTCCGTGCGCGTCAGCTTCACCTCTCCGCGCTCCTCCGCCGTGCTCACCGTGCGACTGCCAACCGAAAGGTTTGCGGTCGAGCCCTTCTCGGTGTAGCCGCCTAACTCGCCGTACAAATAGCGAAGCTTGAGGCTGGGGGTCAGCGTATAGCTCCCGTTGGCGAACTGGCCCAGCGCGAAACGATGGCCGATCGTCGCGTCGGGGCTCACATACCAGCCATCGAAGGAGGCGGTCGCGGTCTCCAGTCCGGTGGGCAGGAGGTTGTTGTTGATGGTGCGCGTCACCGTGTTGCGCGACGCCCCGCCCTGAACGACCGCACGGAGGAAGGTCTGGCCCGCATCGTAGTTGGCATAGACGCCGCCAAATCCGAGATCGCTGCGGCTGTCGCCCGTATTGAGGTCGATGTCCGTCCGGGTTGCGCCTCCGCCAATGAAGGCGCCCACCGTCAGACCAGGCTGCACGCGCTTGTCGCCGCCGAGCATGCCGCCGTAGAACGCGTTCGCCGCATGCAGCAGCACACCATCGGCCTGCTGCACCCGCCTGCCGGCGAAGCCGCGCGACCAGATCGCGGTGTCGTCGGCGTAGACGACGGTCGGCGCCTTGAAGGCGATGGCCTCTCCGGAATAGGCGGACAGTCCGGGGATCGCCGCGAACGCGTCGTCGATGCGCGATGATGCGTCCGGCGCCGCAAAGGCCAGCGGCGCGCCGCCCGCCGCGCCGCCGCGGGCAACGTGCGGAATGGCGTCCGAAATCCCGCGCGTGAAATCGGTCAGCACGCGCCCTTGCATGGCAAAGGGCGTGAGATCGACGGCAGCGGCCCGAAAGCCGGACACGGCGAACGGAATCGCGCCGGTGACCGTGGTGCCGGTGAGCAACTCGTCGTCGAAGGTCAGGTTGTGGTTGCCGCCCAGGAAACGGACGCTGTTGCCTGTCGTACCATTGAAGTAAATGTCGCCAATGATCTTCGAACCCGGCAGCAGCGTCAACGAACTGCCGCCCGTACCGTTACCGCCGAAGCTCAAAGCCGCGATGGTGCCCGCGATGGTGCCCGAATTGGTGACGTGCCCCGCGCCTACCGCAGCGATGCCCCAGTCCGCCTGGATCGTGCCCGAGTTGGTCACGTTGGCGTTATTGTCGGCGCGAATACCAGCCAGGTTCGCCAGGATCGTGCCGGAATTGGTCACGTTGGCGTCGATGGTGGCGGTAATGCCGGTGAAGCCCAGGATTGTGCCGGAATTGGTGACGTTGGCGTTGGCGCCGGCGCGGATACCACCACCATCCGCCAGGATCGTGCCGGAATTAGTCACGTTGGCGTTGCCATTTATGGCGTAAATGCCCGCGCCACTGAGACCCGTCACCTGGATCGTGCCGGAGTTGGTCACGTTGGCGTCATTGCCGGCGACAATGCCATACTTGTTCGCCTGGATCGTGCCGGAATTAGTCACGTTGGCGTCGGCGTTGCTGCTGGCAATGCCATACTCGTCCGCCAGGATCTTACCTGAATTGTTCACGTTGACGTACTGTAGGGCAGCGATGCCCCAGTCCGCCTGGATCGTGCCGGAGTTGGTCACGGTGGCGTTGCTGCCGGCGTAGATGCCGTGGTTGCCCGCCTGGATCGTGCCGGAATTGGTCACGTTGGCATCGATGAGCGCGAGAATGCTGTCGGCGCTCAGGATGGCGCCGGTTACGGTGTTGTTGAGCGTCAGCGAGCCATTGTCAAGGATACCGACAGCGCCGCCCGAAATCGTCACCGAGTTGGTGCAGGTCTGGTTCGTTCCCGTCGGCTGGCATGCCTGCGCATAGGCATCAGACAGCGGCAAGACCAACACGACCAGGGCCGCGCCGGCAACCATCGCCCGCATCGTTCCCGACGCTGCTTCGAGGAAGGCAGGGCATCGCGTCGTCATCAATTTCTCCCAAGCTCGCCTTGGAGTTTCCCCCAAGATTCGTCGCTGAAACTAGAGAGGCACCTGCCCGCGGTCTCGGCATGTGGCGCAACGAACCGGGCACGTTCTGCAATCGTTGCAGATGGCAAACGGTTGTTGCTATGTCGTCACAGGCTGCGCGGTGACCAGACCGCGGAAGTTGCAAGTCGCTCTCATGGGCGTTCGGCTCGAACCTTCATGACGAAACGCACGACCAAGACCGGCGCCGGATGAAGCGGGGATGGACGTTGAAGATCGAACAGGGAGCTCGCTTTCACTTCTGCACCGATGACCTCCCGGCGAAAGACCGGCTTGCCATCTGGCGCGAGGTCATTGGCCGCCGCTACATGCAACTGGAGATCGAACCGCACGAGCCAAACAGCATGTGGGCACGGATCGATGTGCAGCGGCTTCCCTCCGGCGAGATCAGTTCGGCCCACTCCAATCCGGCACGCTATCGGCGCACGCGCAAGCTCGCCAATGACGGTAACGGCGACTTCTCTTTCATGTGGATGAAACAGGCCGGCTATCGCCTAATCAACGACGATTCGGAAACGACCTTCGCCGAAGGCGATGGCGTGCTGCTGTTTCATGGTGCGCCCGGCACATGCGAACTTCAGAGTCGTGTGCGATGGAACACCGTCCGGCTGGACGGCGCGCTCCTGCGCAGCCGGTCGCGCAGCATCGGCGAGCGGCCGTTTCATCGAGCGGATTCCCGGAGCGGCGCGCTGCACCTGCTCACCGCCTACATCGCTGCGCTCGTGGCCGGCGGCGTGCCAAGCGACCCCGCCCTCGCCTATCGCGTCAACGAGCATATCGCAGACCTGATCGCCGCCGCAGTGCAGCCCAACGACGACAATCGCGAGCGCGCCGCTGCGGGCGCCGTCCAGGTGGCGCGTTTTGCCGCTGTGACGGCCGACATCCTCGCCCACCTTTCCGACCCGGAGTTGTCGGCGAAACAGGTGGCGCAGCGGGTCGGTCTGTCCGAGCGATCGGTCTATCTGCTTTTCGAACGCAATGGCGTGAGCTTTGTGGCGTTCGTGACCGAAGAGCGGTTGCAGCGCGCACGGGCCATGCTTGTCGATCCCGCGTGCCGAATGCTGCGCATCGGCGATATCGCGTTCGCCGCGGGCTTCAGTGACCTCACCACCTTCAACCGCAGCTTCCGCCGCCTTTTTGGACGAACGCCATCCGACCTGCGGCGGGAGATCGACCCATAGCATGGTGATAGCGCGCTTCTCGGCCGTGCGGGGGGTGCCTCCCCGGGGGAGTTTGATGGCCATTAGTCCCCGGGAAAGGAATGGCGGATAGGATTCCCTCTCTGAGTCGCCCAGGAGAAGCGCAGTCGATGGCATCTAATGCAAGGAAATCGCAACGACGGGCGACCAGGAAGGCTCCCGCGGCAAAGCACGCCCAGCGAACGATATCGTCCAGTGACAGTGCGAGGCGGGCGCGCCTCTCTCCGATCGAACGCTCCCTCGCCGAACAATACACGTTGGGTAGACAGTCAACCGAGCTTGCCGCCCTGGATACCATCCTGAAAGGCCCGCCCGTGCTGGAGCCGGACAGCGAGCCTGTCCAGGCCATGCTGTCGGGCGCCGCGCCCGATGACGCGCGCCGAATGCAGGCGATGCTGGACGGAAAGCAGGCCAAGAACGGCAAGCGGCATACCAGCGACGAACTCTCCGAGGAGTGGCGATACGGCGCTTACCCCTACAAGTTCCGGATGCTCCGGCGCGACTATGAAGAGCAGAAGTTCATCCTTCAGACCGAGCTTCTCAAGCTGCAGAACTGGATGAAGGAGAACCGGCAAAGGCTGGTGCTGCTGTTCGAGGGCCGCGACGCCGCCGGCAAGGGCGGCGCCATCAAGCGCTTCATGGAGCATCTGAACCCCCGAGGCGCGCGGGTCGTGGCGCTCGAGAAGCCGAGCGACGTGGAGCGCGGCCAGTGGTATTTCCAGCGCTATGTCGAACACCTGCCGACCGCGGGCGAGATCGTCCTGTTCGACCGCAGCTGGTACAACCGCGCCGGCGTGGAGCGCGTCATGGAATTCTGCACGCAGGCCGAATACGACGAATTCCTGCGCCAGGTGCCCGAATTCGAGCGCAACCTCGTTCGCAGCGGCATCCACCTCGTCAAGTTCTGGTTTTCGGTCAGCCGCGAGGAGCAGCGGCGGCGCTTCAAGGAGCGCGAAGCCCATCCGCTGAAGCAGTGGAAACTGTCGCCCATCGACATGGCCTCGCTCGACAAGTGGGAGGACTACACCCACGCCAAGGAAGCGATGTTCTTCCACACCGACACGGCGGACTGCCCTTGGATCGTCATCAAGTCCGACGACAAGAAACGCGCGCGCCTGAATGCGATGCGCTACGTCCTGCACGCCATGCCCTATTCCGGCAAGGACACCAAGCGCATCGGCCTCGTCGACGATCTCCTCGTCGGCCGGGCAAACATCATTCACGAACGCGAAGAGCACACGCAATAGACGGAACCGAGGAACGCAAGACAAAAAGGCCCCGCTCGATCGCGGGGCCTTTTCGTTGAACGGTCGATGTCGTTCCGAGCGCTCAATATCCGTATGACCGCGTGCTGCCGCCCTGAGTGGTGCCGGAGCCGACATTGCCCTGGCTGGACGGATTCTTGCTCATGCCCTTGGTGGACTTCACGTTGGCGCCTGTCGTCATCGTGGAAGACGTGGACGACTTTTGCTTGGTCTTCGATTTCGCTTCCGCAGCGAACGGCGCCGCGACGAGACCTGCTGTCAACAGCGTGGCAAACACGAGGTGGGTCTTCTTCATGCGTTTGTCTCCCTGAGTTGAATTGAGGCAGGAGGCAAACCGCTACGGCTCGGGGGAGTTCCGAGCAAAGCCGCCGCGCGCGCTACGGCCGCTTCAAGATTCGTTGTCCTCCGCGAGGATGAACACCATTCCGGTCAAGGTCGCGCCGATTGCAAATGTCGTCACCAATGTGACGACGAACACAAGTGGGGCCGAGCTTCCACCGTTTTGGATAAGCGCTGCAACGACGGGGTTGATCACGGTGAGGATCAGGCCAAAACTGAGGCCCAACGCCGCCCCCATCATCGCGTGCGCCATCAGCTTCATTGCGCCGCGGGACGAAACCAGCCCTGGTGACTTCTTTGTGCGCATTTGGGCTACTCGGTTGTTCGCTTGCAAAACGCACTCGGGTATCGGGAGTTCCGATAAGACTCGCTGAACGCTTTCCTGAATGAACGTTCCTTTTGCTCAATCTTCATGTGGCGTTCAGGGGCGGCCTGAGAGAATGGGCACCAATTAGGACCAGGAGAGCCCGATCATGGGGAAGGTCGTGTTTCTGTATCGCTCCCTCGCCTATCGCAACGCAGCGCGTGAGATGCTTCGCAAGGCCCGCGGTCTGCCGGATGGCTCGGATCGACGCGCGGCCTGCAGGTACGCGATAGCGCTCCGCGATCTGGCGCGGAATGAAGCCTGGCTCGAGGGACGACGTATCCCGCACGCGCCGTTCCAACCAAGAGCAATGAAGCGCTAGGCTAGCCCGAAGCCCTTTGCAGTTCGATCGACGTTGCGGCGCCGAATTTTTCCGGCAGCAGCAACGAGGTCTTCCGCGCCAGCGGAACTTGCAGGCGGCACAACAGGCCTCCCGGGCGCCAGTCGAACAGGACCTGACCGCCGAGTTGGGACTCGATGCTCGCTAGCAGGCTTCGGGTGCCGAACCCGAGCGAACTGGGAGGCCTCACCGGGGGACCGCCGGACTCGTCCCAGACAAGCGTGAGACTCTCATCCTCTGCCTGCCAGCCGATTGCCAGCCGTCCCGATTGCATCGAGAGCGCGCCATGCTTGGCCGAGTTGGTGAAGAGCTCGTGCAGCGCCAGCGCGAGTGTCTGTGCGGTTGCCGGCGCGAGCTGAACCTCCCGACCGGAAAGACGGATCTGTCCGCCCACTGAATACGGCGCCAGCTCCTCCTCGAGAAGCTTGCCGAGCTCGGCGCCCTGCCAGCTCGAGAGCGACAGGATGGTGTGCACGCGCGCCAGCGCATTGATGCGGCCCTCGACGGCGTTGACATAGGTCCTCATGGTCTCGGCACGGGTGAGGCGAACGATCGATTGCACCAGGGCGAGCGCGTTCTTGGCGCGGTGATCGACCTCGCGCGCGAGGAGGCTCTGTCGCTCCTCCGCGCGCTTGCGTTCAGTAATGTCGACGGTGACGCCGCTCACCCGTACGACGCGACCGCCCTGTTGGACGGTTGCCGCTGCGGTGACGACACACCAGCGCACCTCGCCATCCGGCCGGGTGACGCGGAACTCCGCCTCATAGGATCGAGCGCCCTTGTTGAAGTCGGCGATAGCCGTGCGCAGCTGATCGATATCGTCGGGATGCAGAAGGGCCTGGATGTTTGCCGTCGTGACCTCGAAGCTGTCGGGGCTGACGCCGAAGATGCGATACTGACCTTCGTCCCACATCCAGTCGCCGTTGGTCCAGTCCCAGTCCCACGATCCCATCTTGCCGGCGGCGATCGCCATGCTGCGCCGCTGCTCGCTCTCCAGGAGCTTGGCCGTCGATCGTTCAAGCTCCGCGGTTCGCGCACGAACGCGATCTTCCAGTTCGCGGTTCAGCCGCTCCAGCTCGCGCGTCTTGCGATAGAGCTCGGCAAATACCTTGATCTTGGCGCGCAGAACTTCCGGCACAACCGGCACAGGGACGTAGTCGACCGCGCCCATCTCGTAGCCGCGCAGGCGGTCGATGTCGCTGACCTGGATGGCCGAGATGAAGATCATTGCGGTCTTCTGGAATCGGGGATGTTCGCGAATCATCGCCGCAAGCTCGAAACCATCCAGTTCCGGCATGCAGACGTCGACCAGGATGACCGCGATCTCGGTCTTCAACAGGATCTCAAGGGCCTCGCGGCCGGATGCGGCGATCACCAGGTTCTCGCCAAGATCCTTTAGGATCACCTCGTAGGCGAGCAGTTTGGCCGGCTGATCGTCGACGAGGAGGATGTTCACCTTTTCGTGGTCCATTGGCCGACGCTCAGCGATGCAGCCACATACGGATGGCGAGTAGCAATTGCTCGGTGTTGACCGGCTTGGCGAGGTAGTCGGAAGCGCCGGCTTCCAGGCATTTCTCGCGGTCACCCTTCATCGCTTTTGCGGTCAGCGCGATGATCGGCAGGCGGGCGAACGCCGCGTTCTGACGTATGACGCCGATGGTCTGATAGCCATCCATGTGCGGCATCATGATGTCCATCAGCACGATCGCGATCTCCGGATTTGATTCGACCAGCGCCACCGCTTCGCTGCCGGTCGTCGCGGTGAGCACCCTCATGCCGCGCCGTTCCAGGACGCTCGAGAGCGCGAAGATGTTGCGGGCGTCGTCGTCGACGAGCAACGCGGTCTTGCCGATCAGGTCCTCGTCGGAACTGCTCAGTTTTTCCAGCATGCGCTGCTTTTCGATCGGCAGTTCCGTCACCACGCGATGCAGGAACAAGGACGTCTCATCCAGCAGGCGTTCGGGCGACTCGACGCCCTTGACCACAATGCTGCGGGCCATGGTGTGGAGTTCCGTGTCTTCCTCCGCGGACAGCTCCCTCCCCGTGAAGACCACGACCGGAATGTTCGACAGCGCTCCATCGTTGCGGATTTCGTCCAGAACCTCGAAGCCGCTCATGTCCGGCAGCCGCAGGTCCAGCACGACGCAATCGCAGGACTGCTCGCGCAGGGTTGCCAGCGCTTCGGCGCCGGTGCTGGCCGCCACGATCTCGATATCGTCGTGATGCAGCAATTCGCGGATCGAGAGCTGTTCCGCCTCATCGTCCTCGACGATCAGGAGCCGCTTGCGTCGCGGTCTCGCATACTCCTTGATTTGCGACAGCGCAGCGGAGACACCCTCGGTCGTCGTCGGCTTGTTGACGAAGGAGAACGCACCTCGGGCAAGCGCATGCTGGCGGTCCTCGTCCAGCGTGATGATCTGGACCGGGATGTGGCGGGTAAGCGGATTGTGCTTGAGCTGATTCAACACCGTCCAGCCGAGCATGTCCGGCAGGAACACGTCGAGTGAGACCGCGGTCGGCTGGTACTGCTTGGCAAGCTCCAGCGCCTCGGTGCCGCGCGCGGCGACCAGCACCTTGAATCCGTTGTCGCGGGCGAGATCGACCAGCACCCGCGCGTAATGAGGATCGTCCTCGACGATCAGAAGGATCGTATCGCCGGGCTCGACATCGAGCCGATCGTCGGGCAATTGCTCGACGACGCGTTCAGGCGCGGTCACCTGGAGTGCCGGCTGGCTGTGCTGGGCCGTCGAGGACGGAGCGGCGCGCGGCGCCAATGCCGGACCGGAATATTTCAGGGGTAGATAGAGCGTGAAAGTCGATCCCCTGCCCGGCGCGCTGCGCAGATGGATCTCGCCGCCGAGCAGGCTCGCAAGCTCCCGGCTGATCGCCAGGCCCAACCCCGTGCCGCCGTATTTGCGGCTCGTCCCGGCATCCGCCTGCTGGAATGCCTCGAAGATCAGCTTCTGCTTCTCCAGCGGGATTCCGATGCCGGTATCGGAGACCTCGAAGGCGATCACCGCGGGCGCGGTGTTCAGAACGGGATGATCCGAGCTCCATCCGCCGAACGCGTCGGCGATCCTCAGCCGCACGCCGCCTTCGGCAGTGAACTTGAAGGCGTTGGACAACAGGTTCTTCAACACCTGCTGCAGGCGCTTGGAGTCCGTGACGATGCTGCGCGGAAGAGTCGGATCGACTTCGACATCGAAGGACAGGTTGCGATTCTCGGCTTCATGACGGAACGGCCGCCCGACGGTCTCCAGCAGGTTCGCGGTCAGGATCTCCTCGGCGTCGACCGTCACGGTACCGGATTCGATCTTGGAAAGGTCGAGAATGTCGCTGATCAGGTTCAGGAGGTCGGTACCGGCGCCGTGAATGGTGCGGGCGAATTCGACCTGCTTGGGACTGAGATTGCCGTCCGGATTGTCCGTGAGCTGCTGGCCCAGGATCAGAATGCTGTTCAGCGGCGTGCGCAGCTCGTGCGACATGTTTGCCAGAAACTCCGACTTGTACTTCGAGGTCAGCGATAGCTCGGTGGCCTTCTCCTCCAGCGCGCGCCGCGCCTGCTCGATCTCCTGATTCTTGCGCTCCACCTCGACGTTGCGCTCGGCGAGCTGTTGC
>NZ_JACRAW010000080.1 GCF_016213215.1 Bradyrhizobium sp.
ATTGGAATTCGGTCCGCGATCTCCATCAGGGCCCGCGGTCAATGGCCGCTTCTCGAGGCCGTATACATGACCGCTCCCCGATTCACTTGCTGAACCACCAAGAAGACCCTTGCCGAGAGGGGGCCGTCCATACATGACGGCAAGTAGGGAGACTTGCCGTGTCCGTCACCGTCTTCATCCGCTATCAGCTCGATCCCTTCAAGCGCGCCATGTTCGAGGAATATTCCAGGCGCTGGCTTTCCATCATTCCGCGCTGCGGCGGCAAACTCGTCGGCTATTTCATGCCGCATGAGGGCACCAACAACATCGCCTTCGCACTGATCTCGTTCGAGAGCCTCGCGGCCTACGAGAGCTATCGCGCGCGCCTTCGCAGGGACGAGGAAGGCAGCGCGAACTTCAGCTTTGCCGAAGAGAACAAGCTCATTCTCGCCGAGGAGCGCACCTTCCTCCGTAAGGTGGAACCGTAAGCCGCCTTTCGCACGCGGGCTATCGGTTCTATCTTCGCGCAAGACACGAGAACAGGGAGGACAACCATGCCGGTCACAACCGCGGAGAAGCGCGCGAACTTTCGCAGACTCCATGAAAGCGGCTGCTTCGTGCTGCCCAACCCGTTCGACGTCGGGACCGCAAAGGCGCTGCAGCATCTGGGGTTCAAGGCGATTGCATCGACCAGCGCGGGGTTTGCCTGGTCGATCGGCAAGGCGGACAACCGCGTCACTGTCGAGGAGGTGTGCGACCATCTCACTGCGCTGTGCACGGCGGTCGATCTGCCGGTCAATGCCGACTTCGAAGGCGGCTTCGCGCGCGAGCCGGAGCAGGTGGCTGCCAATGTCGCGCGCGGCGTCAAGACCGGCGTGGCGGGGCTGTCGATCGAGGACTCCACGGGCGACAAGGCAAGCCCCTTGTACGACCGCGCGCTCGCGATCGCGCGCATCAAGGCCGCGCGCGCGGCGATCGATGCGGACAATAGCGGCGTGCTCCTGGTCGGGCGCTGCGAAGCCTTCCTGTGGGGGCAGAGTGATTTGAAGCTCGTGATCGACCGGCTGACCGCCTATTCGGAGGCCGGCGCCGACTGCCTCTATGCGCCGGGCATCAAAACCAGGGAGGAGATTTCGGCCGTGGTCAAAGCGCTGAGCCCCAAGCCGGTCAATCTGTTGATCGGCGCGTCCGGACTTTCGCTCAGCGAGGCGGCCGACCTCGGCGTGCGCCGGATCAGCGTCGGCGGCTCATTGGCGCGTGCGGCCTGGGCCGGCTTCATGCGGGCGGCGAAGGAAATGGCTGAGCACGGGACGTTCACGGAGCTGGCAAGCGGCTATCCGGGCGGCGAATTGAACGGGATGTTCAGCTAGCGCCAGAAACGCGGCGGGCGATGCGCCCGCCGCAGCAATGACTCGGCTTTTACTTGGTCGGGTTCGGGCCGCTGTTCGACGGCGGCGAGGCCGGTTGCGCCCCGCTCGGCGCCGAACCGGTAGTCGTACCCGGCTGGGTGTTGCTGGTCCCGGGCGCGGCCGGCTTTGCCGACTGCTGCTGCGCAGTTTGAGCAGGCGGTGCGGTGCTGGCCTGCTCAACGTTCGATTGGTTCAGCCCGTAGAATACGGCACCCAGGACCAGTGCGATCGCAATCGCGTACAAGGCGATCCTCCCGGGGCTGGCGGGACCTTCCGCCAATTCCGGGTCCGGCTGCAGATTCGCGTCGCGACGAGCGGCACGGGCAAAGTCGTCTTCAGGATAGGGGTCGTTGGGAAAGCGTTCGTTGGGCATCGAATGTGTCTCCTGCATCAATAGCCTGGGGCGACAACCGACGGCAGCGGTCTTCCGTTCCGATCTGAGCACCCAAGATGGATAGTGGAACCTGTTCAACCTGGAACCGCCGTCGTAAGTTCCGCTATCCGAACCGATGAGGAAGCGATGTGGAGCCTGCCACCGAGCGATAGCGTGCTGCACCTGTTGTCGCTGGTCGCGCTGGCGGCACAGGCGATGACGGCGGCGCTCGCCGCAGGTCGGCGCAGCATGGACTGGATGGGAGTCTGCTTCCTCGGCTGTATCACCGCGCTCGGCGGCGGGACTCTGCGCGATCTCATGCTCGGGCATTATCCGCTCGCCTGGGTGCAGAATCCGTCCTATCTCGCGCTGACCGGCGGGGCGGCTTTCATGACCATCCTGATCGCGCGGCTGGTGCATCGCTTGAACGTGGCCTTCCTCGTGCTCGATGCCATCGGGCTCGTGGTCTTCACGATGGCGGGCTGCGACGTCGCCTGGCAGATGAATCAATCGCTGCCGATCGTGATCATCTCTGGAATGGTCACCGGCTGCGCGGGCGGGGTGCTGCGCGATATCCTCTGCAACGACGTGCCGCTGTTGTTCCGCTCCGAGCTCTACGCCAGCGTCTCCGTTGTGACGGGGCTGTTCTATGCGACGGCATTCGCACTGCAGTTGAACGACCAGGTGTGGACGGCGCTTACCTTCGTTTTAGGCTTTTCGTTTCGTCTCCTGGCGATCCGCTACAAATGGGAGATGCCGAAATTCGTGTTCAGCGGCGAGGATCGCTAGTTACGTTGCCGCGCCTTGGCGACCTGGGCCGCGGTCACCAGCGGTGCCGCATTGCCCCAGGAATTGCGCATGTAGTTGCTGACGGCGGCGATCTGCTCGTCCGACAATTGCTTCGCATAGGCCGGCATCGAGCCGCTGTTGGGCGCACGCGGCGTGGTTACGGTCTGTGCGCCGTCGAGGATGACGCGCAGGGTCGAGGAAGGGTCGGCCGATTGCAGCAGCGCATTGCCGGGCAGCGGCGGATAGATGCGCGGCGCGCCTGAACCGTCGGCCTCATGGCAGGCAATGCAGAGGCGCGCGTAGACGGCCTGTCCCGCTTTCATTTCCGTATCAAGCGGCGCGGTGACCGCAGGCTCCGGCGCGCCGGCGGGCAGGCCCTTGAGGTAGACCGCGATGGCGCGGACGTCGGTATCGCTCATCCTTGACGTCGAGTTCACGATCACCTCGGCCATCGGCCCGCCAGCGTGGCTCTTCGCGTTGCGGCCGCTCTGCAGATATTCGGCGATGTCGTCGACGCTCCACGATTTGAGGCCGCTGCGCTCGGCGCCATCGAGCCGAGGCGCGAACCAGCCCGCGACGTTTCCGCCGGCAAAGGCAAGGCCGCGCCTGTCGGCGCCGAGATAGTTTTTCGGCGTGTGACAGCCGCCGCAATGCCCAAGTCCCGTGACGAGATAACCGCCGCGATTCCACTGTGCGCTCTTGAGCTGGTCCGGCTCGAACAGGCCGGGGCGGAAGAACAGGTAATTCCACAGGCGCATCACGACCCGATAATTCAGCGGCCAGGGCACCTCCGGCGACTTCACGCTGTTTCGGAACGGCGTCAGCGTGGCGAGATAGGCGCGGATCGCCAGCGTGTCGGGCTTCGTCATTTTCGTGAAATAGGGATAGGGGAAGGCGGGATAGTAATGAGAGCCGTTCGGCGCCACGCCGTAGCGCAGGGCGCGCGTGAAATCGGCATCGCTCCAGGTGCCGATGCCGGTCTCGCGATCGGGCGTCAGGTTTGGGGCGTAGATGGAGCCAAAGGGCGTCTCGATGCGCTTGCCCCCGGCGAACGGCTTGTCGGGATCGGCGGTGTGGCAGCCGGCGCAGCCGCCGGCTTCGCTGAGCGCCTTGCCCCGCGCGATCGTCTCGGACGACGGCTCGGCTTCAGCCCGCGCGGCGGAAATTGCACTGCACAAAACCAATAAAGAAATCAGGAAAGCCAGAATCGTGCGCATGCGTCGATATCTTTCCCAAAGTCGATCGGCGGAACGCATTCCAGATAAGTTATCTCGTTTCGTGGCTGCCCGCCCGCGCGACACAAATCGAAAAGCGCCTCGTCCCTTTCCGGCACGAAATTGCGATTTGCGGGCGGGGCTCCCTTTCCCTCCAGATTTGTGATGCGCGCTTAGGAAATACCGACGTAGAGTGGCAATCGTGATCTGTGTGACCTAGCTAAAAAAGAACGGGCAGGGACAAAGGCTTAAGAGGGCGGAATGGGCATCAATCAGGGTCCGATCAGTCTCGATCAGAAATACACCCAATCGACCGGCCACGTCTTCCTGACGGGCATCCAGGCGCTTGTCCGCCTGCCCATGGCGCAGATCCGCCGCGACCGTGCCGCTGGGCTCAACACTGCGGGTTTTATCTCCGGCTATCGCGGCTCGCCGCTCGGCGGTTACGACCAGCAGCTTTTCGCCGCCCGCAAGCATCTCGAGCAATACAACATCAAGTTCCAGCCCGGCGTGAACGAGGATCTGGCGGCGACCGCCATCTGGGGCTCGCAGCAGCTCAACCTCTCGCCCGGCGCCCAGTACGACGGCGTGGTCGGCATCTGGTACGGCAAGGGTCCGGGCGTCGACCGCTGCGGCGACGTCTTCCGCCACGGCAATGCGGCGGGTTCGGCCAAGAACGGCGGCGTGCTGTGCCTGGCCGGCGACGACCACGGCGCGAAATCCTCCACGCTCCCGCACCAGTCCGACCACGCCTTCATCTCGGCCTTGATGCCGTATCTCTACCCTTCGAGCATCCACGAGATGATCGAGATGGGGCTGCTCGGCATCGCGATGTCGCGCTATTCGGGCTGCTGGGTCGGGATGAAGGTCATCACCGAGACGGTGGAGACGACCGCGGAGATCGATCTCACTGACGAGATGAAGCCGTTCGTCATCCCGACCGATTTCGAGCTGCCGCCCGACGGGCTCAATTTGCGCTGGCCGGATGACCGCTTCGCCCAGGACCGGCGCCTGCAGGACTACAAGGGCTTTGCCGCCATCGCCTTTGCCCGCGCCAACAAGGTCAACCGCATCACCATGGATAGCCCGAATGCCCGCTACGGCATCATGGCGTCGGGCAAGAGCTATGAGGACGTGCGCCAGGCGCTGCGCGAACTCGGTATCACCGAGGAGGTCGCCGCCAGGATCGGCTTGCGACTTTACAAGATCGGCATGCCATGGCCGCTCGAGCCGGAAGGCGTGCGGCAGTTCGCGGTCGGCCTCGAGGAGATCTTCATTGCCGAGGAACGGCGCGAGATCGTCGAGAACCAGGTCAAGCAGGAATTGTTCAACTGGCGCGACGACGTTCGTCCGCGCATCGTCGGCAAGATGGACGAGCACGACAAGCGCTTCCTCCCCTTCGCCGAGGAACTCGGCGTCGCCTCGCTCGCGACCTCGCTGACCGAGCGGCTGCTCCGGCTCAACCTCAATCCCGAAATCGCGAGCATGCTGCGCGCCAAGGCCGACTGGTTCAACGGCCGGCAGGCGACGCAGATGGTGCCGATCTCGCCGGTCACCCGCACGCCGTATTTCTGCTCGGGCTGCCCGCACAACACCTCGACCAAGGTGCCCGAAGGCAGCCGCGCCATGGCCGGCATCGGCTGCCACTTCATGGCGCTGTGGATGAACCGCTCGACCGAGACCTTCACGCATATGGGCGGCGAGGGCGTACCGTGGGTCGGCATTGCGCCCTTCACCAAGGAAGAGCACATCTTCGCCAATCTCGGCGACGGCACCTATTTCCATTCCGGCATTCTTGCCATCCGCCAGTCGATCGCCTCGAAGGCCAACATCACCTACAAGATCCTCTACAACGACGCCGTCGCCATGACCGGCGGCCAGCGTCATGACGGCGATCTGTCGCCGCAGCAGATCACCTTCCAGCTGCATGCCGAGGGCATTCGCGACATCTATCTCGTCTCCGAAAATCCTGCCGCCTATCCGCCGGACACCATTGCGCCGGGGGTGAAGACCGCCCATCGCGACGACCTCGATGCGGTGATGAAGGAGTGCCGCCAGATCAAGGGCGCGTCCGCGATCGTGTTCGTGCAGACCTGCGCCGCCGAAAAGCGCCGCCGCCGCAAGCGCGGTCTCATGGAAGATCCGCCGCGGCGGGTGATGATCAATCCCGCCGTCTGCGAGGGCTGCGGCGATTGCTCGGTGCAGTCGAACTGCATCTCGGTCGAGCCGCTGGAGACCGAGTTCGGGCGCAAGCGCACCATCAACCAGTCGAGCTGCAACAAGGACTATTCCTGCCTGAAGGGCTTCTGCCCGTCGTTCGTCACCATCGATGGCGGCAGGCCGCGGCGCCGCGCCCCAAGCGAACTCGGCGACATCGGCGCGCTGCCGGAGCCGGCCTCGCGTCCCTCGCTGGATCGGCCCTACAACATCGCCGTCGGCGGCGTCGGCGGCACGGGCGTGCTGACGATCGGCGCGCTGCTCGGCATGGCCGCCCATATCGAGGGCAAGGCCAGCATGATCCTCGACATGTCCGGCCTGGCGCAGAAGGGCGGGGCGGTGCTGAGCCACGTCCGGCTGTCGGATCATCCCGCCGAGGTCACCTGTTCGCGCATCGTGACCGGCACCGCCGATCTCGTGCTCGCCGCGGACGAAGTGGTGGCGGCTTCGAAAGAGACGATCACGCTGTGCGAATCCAGCCGCACCCACGGCATCATCAACAACCACGTCATTCCCACCGCCGATTTCATCCTCAACCGCGATTTCAACTTCCAGAGCCGCAAGGTCAACGCGGTGCTGGAGAACGCGCTGCGCAAGGACTCCGACTTCTTTGATTTCACCGGTCCCGCCGAGAGCCTGATGGGCGATGCCATCGCCACCAACATCATGATGCTCGGCTTTGCGTACCAGAGAGGGCTGCTGCCGCTTTCGGCCGAGGCGATCGAAAAGGCGATCGAGGTCAACGGCGTCTCGATCAAGATGAACCAGGAAGCCTTTAGGCTCGGGCGTCTGGCGGTCGCCGATCCCGAGCGGCTGGTCGCGATGATGAAGGGCCAGGACGAGGTTGCCGTGCCGAAGACGCAGGAGGCGATGACCTTGGACGAGATCATCGCCCATCGCAGCGCGCATCTGACCGCGTATCAGAACGCAAGGCTCGCCAGGCGCTATCGCAAACTGGTGAACCAGGTGCGCGATGCGGCCACCAGGGGCGGCTATGGCGAGGCGCTGCCACGTGCCGTTGCGATCAATTATGCAAAACTGCTCGCCTACAAGGACGAGTATGAGGTCGCGCGGCTCTATGCCGACGGCAGGTTCGAGCAGCAGCTGCGCGAGCAGTTCGAGGGTGAGTCTAAGTTCAACTTCAATCTTGCCCCGCCGATCCTCAGCCGCGGCGTCGATGCGCTGGGCCGGCCGAAGAAGCGCGCCTTCGGGCCCTGGATGCTCTCGGTGTTCCGCGTGCTGGCCAAACTGCGCTTCCTACGCGGCACGCCGTTCGACATCTTCAGCTACAGCGCCGACCGAAAGCTCGAGCGCGACCTGATCGCCGGCTACGAGAAGGATGTCGCCACCGTGCTCGGCCTGTTGTCGCCGGCCACGATCGACACCGCGGTCGAATTGCTGTCACTGCCCGACCGCATCCGCGGCTACGGCCCTGTGAAGGAGAAGGCCGTGCAGGACGCCAAGGCGCGCTACGCCGAGCTCACCGCCGATCTCGTGAGCCCGCCGCCCGCACCGCGCCAGATCGCGGCGGAGTAGGGAGGCTCCGGAGCAGTAACGTTCCCGAAACTGGACATTTGAACGTCCATCGCAGAACAACGACGCCTCCCGGCACCGCGTCCGCCTGCCATCCCTGCTGCGCTGGACTAGGCCTTTGTATGAAGACGAGTCCAGACCGTCATCGGGACGGAGGCTGTCCCCCGGGAGTGCCGCCCGGCGCCGCGCCTGGCGGCTGCATCGATCGGGCCCGGTCCAGGAGCGTGAGAGTGGCATCTACGCATGACTTCATGGAGTCCTGAGGGTCGCAACGCACGGCCACCGTCGCGTCGCCGCTGCGCAAATAGAAGGCCGCGCCGCCGCGGCGCAGCCCCTCGCGACCGTGGTCGCCGATCCCTCGGAGGATATCCTCCAGATCACGATCCCTTCGGGAGTAGGAAGAGTCGCGCCCCTCGCCGCCGGGGGCGGTCTGGCTGAAGGCGGGGAAGGGACTGAGCAAGAGCACAGCGGTGGCGACAAAAGCCCTGTTCATCCGAGGCCTCCACTTTTGAGCAAGTTGATAGCACCACTCCAGAGCGTGATGACCTGATCGGATCATCACCGGCTCTGGCTCATTGCAGGAGCATGATCTTTCCAAACACCAGCGCCGAGCCCTGCCAATCAGAGCCTGCTGTTTCGGGCCATGCTCAGTCGCGACACACGCGCCGGCGGACGACGACGAGGAGATCCCCGTCCTCGTCCCGCAAGCTCCGGGTGAGGAAATAGCAATTTTCGTCGTCGCCTCCACGGCGCCGCTCGGCTACACGCTCGGCGATCCGCTCGCGCAGGCGCCCGCGGCGCCAGCTTCCGTCATCCTCCTCGTCATCTCGGTCTCGCCAGTGGCTGACCCGCTCGCGGAGGCGACCCCGCATATCGTGCCGGTCGTGAATAAGATCGTGGATGAGATCCCGCAGATCATGCCGCGTTCGTATCCTGTCCCTGAGGAGATCGCGCAGATCGCGGTCCATGTCGCCATCTCTGTCGCGCAATCCTTCAGCTGATGCTGGGCTTGTTGTTGTACAAATCACCGGGGCAGATGCAGCAATCGCGAGAACTGCTGCAGCAATTACTGGCAGCCGTGCCATTGCGTTCTCCTGTGAGAATGGTCGAGGAAGTCATCGGAAGACCGCACCGTTCCGGCGAGCGCTGTGCCTGGTCGACTCTAGCCCCAAGCCAGTTCGTACTGCTCAGAATGCAGGGCTGCTCCCGCGTTCGGTCTTGGCCTGAACTAGGTTGCACAGGAATGCGGCGAAACATCGAAAACGAAGCGCGTGACGAGCTGGCTTCCATAACATCCGCGTGACCTGGCCGATGACCTGACTTGTGTCGAACGCTGTTTAGAAATCAGTGCGAGAAAATCTCGCCTGCTTTGGAAGGTCAGCAGACCTGCCCCCTTGCGGTCAGATGCAGCATGCTGTCTCTTGAAAGCTGGTTATTGCATCAGAGGTGCGCTGGGCGGTGAACCGCCCAATGCAGGCTCGACTTCAATTGTGGGCAGACCTAATCTGCAACGAGGCGATCGTTTCGCAGGGCCCGCCGCCATGCTACGATCACGGCTTGTCTCTCAGGCAGTTCATCGCATCAACAGCGCTGATGCACAATTTTCGGAGCGTTAAAGCAAGATCATCGAGGCAATAAGATGGAATGCGAATGTAACGCTGCTTCCGGATTACTCCATGAATCTGCTGCTTAAAGAAATCCGTCGCAATCCCCTGTTGTGGTTGCTGGCTTTTGTGCCCGTGCTCTTCGTCGCCCAGAAGCTCGAGCCAGAAGCGCACACGTTGCTTTTCGTCCTTTCGGTGCTCGCCATCGTCCCCCTGGCCGCATTGCTGAGTCACGCCACTGAATCCGTGGCGGCCAAGACGGGCGATACAGTGGGTGGCCTGCTCAACGCCACCCTCGGAAATCTGACCGAACTTGTTATCGCGCTGGCCGCGTTGCGTGCCGGGCAGTATACCCTCGTAAAGGCATCCATCGCCGGGGCCATCGTCACCAACACATTGTTCATGCTGGGCGCGTCGTTCTTGCTCGGCGGACTCAGACACCACGTGCAGGAGTACGACAGGATCAGCGCACGCCTGCAAGCGAGTCTGCTCTTTCTGGCCACGATCGCGATCCTGGTACCCTCGGCGGTCTCTGAAGCGGATTCCGCGGCGGGGTCGGCTTTTGGCGAACAATTGAGCGTTGCCCTGTCTGTGCTGCTCATCGCTGCCTACGGACTTGGCCTGTTGTTTTCGCTCAAGACGCATCGCGAACTATTCGGCGGCGCGCAGCACGCGGAGACCGGCGAAGCGCCGTGGCCAATGGGCCTAGCCTTGGCAACGCTGGCCGGCGTCACCGTACTGGTCGCGCTGGTGAGCGAGGTGTTTGTCGAATCGGTGCAACAGGCAGCGGTCGCGTTTGGAATGACTGCCGCATTCGTGGGCTTCATCGTGGTGGCGCTGGTGGGTGGCGCGGCGGAGATGGCTTCGGCGTTTTCCGGGGCGCGCAAGAACCGGTTGGACCTGAGCGTCGGCATCGCGCTGGGGAGCGCGTCGCAAATCGCGCTTTTCGTTGCTCCTGTGCTGGTACTGCTCAGCTACGTCATGGGCCCGGCGCCGATGAGCCTGGAATTCTGGCCGGGCGCGGTGGTCATGATGCTCATCGCAACCATGACCGCGTCTCTGGTGACGAACAGCGGGCGCTCGGCGTGGTTTGTCGGCGTGCTGGTACTGATGGTGTACCTGATCTTCGCCATAACGCTTTACCTGTTGCCGCCCCGGCTACCCGGTGAAAAGAATGTACATCGAACCACAACCGAAGACTCTCGCGTTTATGACGTGGGAAAACTTGCCTCACTTCACGCCATCGTAAGGTGAGGACGAATAGGCATAGCGGTCGCATCGCCGGAGCAACGCGGGCGTCCCCATTTCCCCATCCCCAGCTTAGGCGATGACGGCGGGGGCAAGGCGACGGTGCTGTATCGCTTGCGCCCGGCGAGGTCGCCCGCAGGCGCCCATGATGCGCCTCAACTACGCTGCCGGTTCGCGCGGGCAGCAGGGATAGGCGAGCTGTTCCTGCCAATCGCCGCCACGCCCCTCGGGAACCAGGTCGAAGACGTTCCAGAGCGGCTCGATGGTGCCGACATGACGTGGATCCTGGCCCGGGTCAGTGGGAGCGAACAGCATTTCCGAGCCCCAGAAGTGCCGGATGATGTCGCCCTCGCGATGGAACACGTTCAGCATCGGCTGTTGGTGACCGTCGTCAGTCTCGCCGCCATAGTCGCGGTTGAAGTTGTTGGCGGCCGAGGAGAGGAAGCGCAGGTGGTACCAGCCCCGCTCCTCAGCGAATGCCAGGAGCCGCGGCAGCGGCGCCTTGGCGACAATGACGATGTTCACCCGTGGCTCGACGTGCGGCGCCGTACCGTCAAGCTGATCCACCAGCGCCGCGCAGGACGGGCACGGCCCTTCGGAGAGGGGCAGTCGAGCTGTCGAGCCGGTGGCAGGCCCAGGACGATCGTCTGTCGGGTAGCGCGGGAACATCATGCTGTAGACGACGAGCGAGTCCCTGCCGGGCGCGAACAACTCCGACAACCGCACGTCGCCGGGCGCGCCATCCGGCCGCAGCCCGTGGAAAACATAGTCCTCAGGAACCTGACCGCCGGGCGGCAACGCCCGTCGCGCAGCAGCCAAGGCCTCCATGCTGCGGCGCAGCTCGATCTCCTGGGCAAGCAGCCGATCGCGAGCGGCGCGGTAGGCCTTGGATTCATTCGGGAAAGTGAAAGTCGCTTTACTGGTCATGAGGTCCTCCTCCTTGGCGGTGAGGATGAAGTCCATCGCGGCCGTAACTTGCGGTCTATGCGCAAGGGCGTTGATGCGTGCTCGCGGACGAGTTTCAGAGGCCGGGCTTGCGTGTTTGGCCGCGCCCAGAGGACGGATAGCGGGCGCGCATTCCGACAGACGATCCAAAGTATAGGTCGTATGCGTCCGCGTCCCCAACTTCGTATCCGGCAAATGACCATGTCCGAAACGGCTCGAGGCCGCGCCGTAGGGTTGGTTAGCGAAGCGCCCGTTTCGCTTCCGTCATCGCGGCCCGGTGGGTTACGCCTGCGGCTAACCCAGCCGACACGCTTGGGGCTGCTGATTTGCCCGTCTAGCCAGGATCGGTCCGTCAACTCGGCGGCGATGGTCCAAAAAGCACTGAAACGCTTCGCGCGCGCAAGCGAATTTCACGAGCCGTTTCAACGTGATTTGGGCGGTCCAGATCCGACGCGAAAATGATTCCGCTTTTCCTTTTCCGAAATTGTTGTCTTCTCTCGCGCCATCCCGCCTCATCGAAGAGGGGCGTACGCGTCGTCACGATACGCGGAGTGCGGCGAGCGGTGGACGCGAATGCGTCGCGCGCGAAGGCAATCGCAGGGCGGGCCTCGGCCTGTGAGCGAAATGCATCGCGCGGAACGATCGACGCAATTCGCGTACGGCAAAACCGCGTGGTCCTGGCGCCCGAAGCTGGCGCCAAGTCTTGTGGTGGTGCATCGGCCCAACCGGGTGCTCTGCATCAGCGATCCGCAAGGCGACGGTGGCAACAGAGCTCGTCTCACCGGGGAGCCCACGGCATAAGCCGTCAAACCACTGCGCAGGGAAGGCCGGGTGTCGTCGGCTGTACCTGTATGCTCGTGTGCAGCTTCTTTGCGCAATACGCACACGAGACCGCGGGTGCAGCGGGCACCCGGTCTTCCCTGCGCCCTCTGTTTGAAAGAGGGCGAAATGCAGCAAACCTCGGGCGCATCGCGTCGCGAGAAGGCGTTGACATGTTTGATTGGACCGAATGTCTCTACGCCGTCATTGCGAGGAGCGAACGCGACGAAGCAATCCAGAGTGCCACCGCGTGTGCATTCTGGATTGCTTTGCAATGACGGAGTGGGAATGCCGCGTGCTCTCCATCTCCCTCATGCTGAGGAGGCCGCGCAGCGGCCGTCTCGAAGCACGAGGGGCAACGGCGGGCCTCATCCTTCGAGGCGACCGCTTCGCGGTCTCCTCAGGACGAGGTGCTGCTAGATCGTAGGGTGGGTTAGCGCAGCGTAACCCACCGCTTCGCTTCCACGAGGATGGACGATGGTGGGTTACGCCTTCGGCTAACCCCCTACGAAACGACTTGAGTCTAGGCGCTACGGTCTCACCCCGCGGAATATTTCCGCGCTTGCCAAGACTGGTCCAACACGCCAGAAAAACGGCGGGGACAGAAACGTCAGCGGAGAACGACTTGACTATCAAGGGCAAGGCCTACATTGCCGGGATCTACGAACACCCGACCCGGCATGCACCGGACAAATCCACCGCACAGCTCCATGCCGAGGTCGCCAAGGGCGCCGTCGAGGATGCCGGCCTCAGCAAGGACGATATCGACGGTTATTTCTGCGCTGGCGACGCCCCAGGCGGCCTCTGGCCGATGGTCGATTATCTCGGTCTCAACAAAGTCCGCCATGTCGATTCCACCGAGACCGGCGGCTGTTCCTACATCATTCATCTCGGCCATGCGGCCCAGGCGATCGCCGCCGGCAAGTGCTCTGTTGCGCTGATCACGCTGGCGGGCAAGCCACGGACCGGCCCGATGCCGCCGCGCGCGGCCGGTGCCGAGGTCGATTTCGAGGCGGCTTATGGCGCGACGACCCACAATGCCTACGGCATGTGTGCCATGCGCCACATGCACGACTACGGCACTACCAGCGAACAACTCGCCTGGATCAAGGTCGCCGCCTCGCATCATGCGCAATACAACCCGCATGCGCTGCTGCGCGCCGTCGTCACCGTCGAGGACGTCGTGAACTCGCCGATGATTTCCGATCCGCTGCATCGCATGGACTGCTGCGTCGTCACCGATGGCGGCGGTGCGTTGATCGTCACCACGCCCGAGATCGCCAAAAGGTTGAAGAAGCCGCTGGTGCGCCTGATCGGCCATGGCGAAGCGATGAAGGGCCCTCGCGGTGGCAAGGATCTCGACCTCACTTATTCCGCCGGCGTGTGGTCCGGTCCGCGCGCCTTCGAGGAGGCGGGCGTCACGCCGAAGGACATCAAATACGCTTCCATCTACGACAGCTTCACCATCACCGTCCTGATGCAGATCGAAGACCTCGGCTTCTGCAAGAAGGGCGAGGGCGGCAAGTTCGTGGCCGACGGCAACCTGATCTCCGGCGTCGGCAAGCTGCCGTTCAACACCGACGGCGGCGGGCTGTGCAGCAACCATCCTGTCAACCGCGGCGGCATGACCAAGATCATCGAGGCGGTGCGGCAATTGCGCGGCGAGGCGCATCCGAAAGTGCAGGTGCCCAATTGCGACCTCGCCATCGCGCATGGCACCGGCGGACTGTTAGGGGTGCGCCATGCCGCCTCGACTGCAATTCTGGAGCGCGTGTGATGGCAGAGGCGAAGAAATATCCGGCCCCGGTGACCAATCCCGAGACGATGCCGTTCTGGGAAGCTGCGAAAGCGGGCAAGTTCATGATCAAGCGCTGCACGGCTTGCGGCGAGGCGCACTACTTCCCGCGCTCGATCTGCCCGTTCTGCTTCTCCGATAAGACGGTGTGGGAGGAAGCTTCCGGCGAGGGGACCATCTACACCTTCAGCCTGATGCGAAAATCGCCGACCGGGCCCTATGCGATCGGCTACGTCACGCTCAAGGAAGGCCCCTCGCTGCAGACCAACTTCGTCGACTGCGACCTCGACAAGCTGAAGATCGGCCAGAAGGTGAAGGTGGTGTTCAAGCCGACCGACGGCGCGCCGCTGCCGTTCTTCACGCCGGTGTAGTTCTGACCCTCTCCCCTTGCGGGAGAGGGTGCCTTCGCGCAGCGAAGGCGGGTGAGGGGTCTCTGTCCGCGAAAAGACTCTCTGCGGCGCCAATCCGTCACCCGATCGAGTTTGTGGCTCTGCCGTGCAGGCCCTCTCCCACAGGGGGAGAGGGCACCGTAACTGGCAGGGAAGAATCGAAGGAGACGGAATGTCGGCCAGATACGATGAGCTGATGGGACTGAAGAACCTCGGTCAGAAATACAGCTACACCGATCGCGAGGTGATGCTCTACGCCTACGGCATCGGCATGGGGGCCGACCCCATGGACGAGAAGGAACTCGCTTTCGTCAACGAGGCCTGCGCCGTGCCGCGCCCCCTGAAGGTTGTGCCGACCTTTGCATCGGTGGCAGCGTGGGGCGCGGGGCCCGGCGAGATGAACCTCAACCGTGTGCTGGTGGTGGATGGCGAGCGCGACATCACCTTCCACAAGCCTTTCGCGACCGCGGCTCACATCACGGCCGATTCCTCGGTGCTCGAGGTTTACGACAAGGGCAAGGACAAGGGCGTGGTGATCAGCCACCAGACCGTGCTGAAGGATGACAAGGGCGAGAAGCTGGCGACGATCGTCGCCTCGCGTTTTGCCCGGGGCGATGGCGGGTTCGGCGGGCCGAACCTGACGCAGCCGGAACCGCACAAGATGCCGGAGCGTGCGCCGGATAGGACGATCGACATCTCCACCCGTCCGGACCAGGCGCTCATCTACCGGCTTTGCGGCGACCGCAATCCGCTGCATTCGGATCCCGAATTTGCCCGGCGCGCGGGCTTCCCTCGGCCGATCCTGCACGGCATGTGCACCTATGGCATTACCTGCCGCGGCGTGCTGCAGACCTATGCCGATTACGATCCTTTGGCATTCAGGCAGCACGCCGTGCGGTTTTCCTCACCCGTCTATCCCGGCGAGACCGTGACCATGGATCTGTGGAAGGACGGCAACGTGATCTCGTTTGAGGCCAAGGTGAAGGCGCGCGGCGTCACCGTCATCAAGAGCGGCAAGACGGTGCTGGGTTAGCACGCGAGCACATTCACTCCCTCTCCCCGTTTGCGAGATCGAGACGAGCGAAGCTCGCTCTTGGAGGGGTGGGTGAGGGGGAGTCTCCAGGGGGTCTGATAGTTGAGTTTGCGGACAGTCCCCCTCACCCGATCGCTTCGCGATCGACCTCTCCCCGCAAGCGGGGCGAGGTGACGAAGAACAAACAGGGAGAAACACGATGGGACTGCTCGACGGCAAGGTTGCGCTGATCACCGGCGCCGGCGGCGGGCTGGGGGAAGCCTACGCCAGGCTGTTCGCGCGCGAGGGGGCCGCGGTCGTCGTCAACGACCTGGGCGGGCCGCGTGATGGGTCGGGTACCGACAAGTCGATGGCGGAGAAGGTGGTGGAGGCGATCAAGGCCGAGGGCGGCCGCGCGGTCGCCAACGGCGCCGATATCTCCACCATCGAAGGCGGGCAGTCGGTGTTCGACGATGCCATCAGGCATTTCGGCCGCGCCGACATCCTGGTCAACAATGCCGGCATCCTGCGCGACCAGACCTTTGCCAAAGCGAGCGAAGCGGACTGGGACAGGGTGATCAAGGTGCACCTGAAGGGCACGTTCTGCTGCACGTTGCCGGTGTTCCGCTGGATGCGCGAGAACGGCGGCGGCGTGATCGTCAACACGTCCTCGACATCGGGCCTGATCGGCAATTTCGGCCAGTCCAATTACGGCGCGGCCAAGGGCGGCATCTGGGGCTTTTCCAACGTGCTGGCCATCGAAGGCCGCAAGTACAACATCCGGATCTGGACGCTGGCGCCGGGGGCGCTGACCCGCATGACCGCAGACCTGCCCCGCTACAAGGAGAACCCCGGGGCGGCGCTGGGGCCGGATGGCATCGCGCCGGCCGTGCTATACATGGTCAGCGATTTGTCGGGCGATCAGACCGGCAAGGTGCTGGGCGTATCCGGGCCTCGCGGCGTACGCGAAATGCGGATGATGGAGATGGAAGGCTGGAAGCCGCCGCATACGGGCTGGAAGGCGCAGGACATTGTCGAACATGCCCGGGAGATCTTCTTCACCGAGGAAGAAATCAAAAAGTCGGCGCGGAGGTTCTGATGATTGCCGTCATTCCGGGGCACGCGAAGCGTGAGCCCGGAATCCATAACCCCAGCCTGTGGTTATGGATTCCGGGCCTGCGCCTTGCGGCGCATCCCGGAATGACGGTGGAGAAAGAGAGGCACCCATGAAACTCACCGCCGAAGCCAAGGGAACGTTTGCGATTGCGCCGACGCCGTTCCACGACGACGGCCGCGTCGACGAGCGGTCGATCGACCGGCTGACCGACTTTTATGAAGAGGTAGGCTGCGATGGCGTGACCGTGCTGGGTATCCTCGGCGAAGCGCCGAAGCTCGATGCGGCGGAGGCCGAGCAGGTGGCGATCCGCTTCGTCAAGCGCGCCACAAAGATGCAGGTCATCGTCGGTGTCTCGGCGCCGGGCTTTGCCTCGATGCGTTCGCTGGCGCGCGCCTCGATGGACGCGGGCGCGGCCGGCGTGATGATCGCTCCGCCGCCGCAACTGCGCACCGACGACCAGATCGTCGGGTATTTCAAGCAGGCCGCGGAGGCGATCGGGCCGGACGTGCCCTGGGTGTTGCAGGACTATCCGCTCACCTTGTCGGTGGTGTTCACGCCAGCCGTGATCCGCAGGATCGTCATGGACAACCCGAACTGCGTCATGCTCAAGCATGAGGATTGGCCGGGGCTGGAGAAGATCTCGACGCTGCGCGCCTTCCAGAAGGACGGCTCGCTGCGCGCGCTGTCGATCCTGTGCGGCAATGGCGGCTTGTTCCTCGACTTCGAGATGGAGCGGGGCGCCGACGGTGCCATGACCGGCTACGCCTTCCCCGAACTGTTGATCGACGTTGTCCGTCTGTCACGGGAAGGGCGCCGCGACGCCGCGCACGACCTGTTCGATGCGCACCTGCCGCTGATCCGCTACGAGCAGCAGCCGGGCGCGGGTCTCGCCGTGCGCAAATATGTGCTGCAGAAGCGCGGCATCATTGCCTCGAGCGCCCAGCGCAAGCCGGGATCGACGATTACCCCGACCGCAAGGGCCGAGGTGGACTATCTCTTGTCGCGGGTTGCGCGGGTCGACCGCCGCGCCAACCTGCAACCACAATCAACAGCAGCAGGTTAAATCCATGGCCGAGATCGTTACGCCGCGTCCTGCTTCGACCATCCTCCTGCTGCGCGATAGTGCAGCCAGGAAGGAGATCGAAGTATTCATGATGGTGCGCCACCATCAAATCGAGTTCCAGTCCGGTGCGCTGGTATTTCCCGGCGGCAGCGTCGATGCCGGCGACAGGGAGGTCCTGGCCCATCCCGAACTCTACTCGGGCGGCGATGGGATCGACGAAGGCCAGCTGGGCTTTCGGATCGCGGCAATCCGGGAGACCTTCGAGGAGAGCGGCATCCTGCTGGCGCGACCCGAGGGATCGACGCATCTGATCGACGCCAGGCGCGCCGGCGAAATCGAAGCGGCGCACCGCACCGCGCTCTGCGAGCACAAGACGACCTTTGCCAAGGTGCTGGCCGAGCACGGCTTGTGGCTGGCGCTGGACGAACTCGTGCCCTATGCGCACTGGATCACGCCGGAGCCCTTGCCCAAACGCTTCGATACCTGGTTCTTCCTCGCCGAAGCGCCGCCGGACCAGGTCGGCGCCCATGACGGCAAGGAATCGACCGACTCGATCTGGGTGTCGCCGCGCGAAGCGGTTGAGGGCGGCGAAAGCGGCCGGTTCAAATTGCCGTTCCCGACGACGCGCAACCTGATCAAGCTCGGCAAGCAGGAAAGCGTGAAGGCCGCGCTGGGCGACGCCCGCGGCAAGCCGGTGGTGACGGTGTTGCCGGTCATGACCAAGACCGACAAAGGGCGCGTGTTGCGCATTCCCCCCGAGGCTGGCTACGACGGCGAGGCATTTGAAGTGGGGGCGGCCGGTTAACTGACGGAGGGCCTGGGACCGTTCGGCTGCCGGCCGACGGTCCAGGCGAATAGCGTTAACCCTTGGGTATCACTTCGTTTTTTGCGACTATTCCGCGTTTCCGGCATGTTCCCCCGAAGCCGGAATACGTCGTATATTGCGCCCGGTAGAGCCCGGTCCCGATTGCATGTCCCGCGAAAAAGCGCCGAACCCCGACAAGACACGATCGTTCTCGCTTTCGATCGGTCAGATGACGTTCGGCAGCTTCCTCTTGGTGCTCGCGGTGATCATCATCACCTCGACCGCCAGCGTGATCGCGATTCGCCACATCGACGCGACCTTTGCCGAGCTGCAGCGCTTGCAGAGCCTGGGGGACATTGCCGAGGATATCGATCGCCGCATGAACGAACTGCGGTTCACGGCGCGCGATCTCGTCACCGATCCCGGCGCGGGCGTTCAATTCAGGCAGGTCGGCGAAGCCGCGAACACGCTGAACGAAATCCTCAAGAAGACCCGCCTCGAACTCGCCCCCGAGCAGCGCGACATGATCGACGGCGTCACCGAACGCCTCGCGACCTACCGGAGCGGGCTCGAGCGCATTTCGGCGTTGATCGACCGCCATGCACAACTGATGCTGGCATTGGCGCCGCTGCGCGAGCAGTTCGACGCGGCGGTGGCAGCGACCACCGATCGTGCCGCCGTGGCCGGCCTGTCCGAGGCGCAGAGCCGGATCGCGGTTGCCTTGCTAGACCGCAATCCTTCCGCCGCGGAGCAGGCGGCGCGAAGCATGAGTGCCATGACCATCACCGATCCGAAGCTGAAATCGGTGGTCGACAGCTATGCCGGCGAGATCATCGCGGTCGCGGTTACCGAAGCGCAGATCGCCGATATCGATCGCGAAGTGCTCGGCGCCGAGGGGCGATCGATCGGTCGCGTGACGGAACTGCTGCGCCAGGTCAGCGCGCGGCGCGGTCGCGTGCTGTCGCGCGACTTTGCCCGGACGCTGGCCGAGGCCAAGTGGCAGAGCATCGTTTTAGGCACGATCGGGGTTCTGATCGGGATTGCGGCGGCACTGTTCGTGGTGCGTCGTACCGTTCGGCCGCTGGCGTCCATCGCGAGCTCGATTCGCGCGCTTGCCGCCGGCAACAAGCAGGCCTCCATTCCGGCAACCGACGTCGACAACGAGATCGGCGACATCGCCCGCGCCGCCGAAGTGTTCCGACGCACGCTGGAGGAGGCGGACGCGGCGCGCGAGGCCGCCGTTCATGCGTTGGCCGAGCAGCGGCTGGCTGAGGAAAGCTATCGCAAGCTGTTCGAGGGATCGGTCGACGGCATCTACGTGACCACGCCGGCCGGCGAACTGCTCAATGCCAATCCGGCACTGGCGCGGATGATGGGCTACGACACTCCGCAGCAACTGATCGAGAGCGTCAGCGACATCGCGCATACGATCTACCTGCACCCGGAAGCGCGGGCCGAGTACCAGCGCCTGATGGAGCGCGACGGCATGGTGCGCGAGTACGAGTACCAGGTGCGCCGGCGCAACGGCGACATTCTCTGGCTATCGGACAGCGCCACCGCCGTGCGGGACGAGCGCGGCGAGATCATCCGCTATGAAGGCATGCTGCGCGACATCACCGACCAGAGGCGGGCGGAGGAGGCAATCGCCGAAGGCAGGCGCCTGTTGCAGCAGGTCATCGATACCGTTCCGGCGGTCATCAACGTCAAGGATCGCGAACTGCGCTATGTGCTGATGAACCGCTACATGGCCGGAATCTTCGGAATCGAACCGGGCGAGGCGCTCGGACACACCACGGGCGACCTGATGTCGCGCTACGGCGCGCAGAAGACCGACGAGAACGACAAGCGCGTGTTGCAGCTGCGCACGGGATTGGGCTTTTACGAGGAGGAATACCAGGATTCCGCCGGCAACATGCGGCATTGGCTGGTCAACAAGCTGCCGCTGCTCGATGCCGACGGGGAGATCGACAAGATCGTCACGGTCGCGCTCGATATCGGCGAGCGCAAGCGCGGCGAGCAGGAAATGCGCAAGGCCAAGGAGGCCGCGGAGACCGCACTGCGCAATCTACGCGAGACCCAGGCCTCCCTGATCGAGGCCGAAAAGCTCGCCGCGCTCGGACGGCTGGTCGCGGGCGTCGCCCACGAGGTCAACAATCCCGTCGGCATCAGCCTGACCGTCGCCTCGGCGCTGGATCGCAAGACGGCGATCTTTGCCGCCGAACTCGAACGCGGCCATCTGCGGCGCTCCACGCTCAACGAATACCTCACGACCAGCCGCGATGCGTGCGGCCAGCTCGTCGCCAATCTCAACCGCGCCGCCGAACTGATCCAGTCCTTCAAGCAGGTGGCGGCCGATCGCAACTACTCCGACCAGCGCACCTTCGATCTCGGCGATCTGACAGAGCAGGTGGTGATGAGCCTGCGCCCCGGCCTGCGCAAGCACAATCTGACGCTCAATGTCGACTGTGAGCCGAACCTGATCATGAACAGCTACCCGGGGCCGTACGGGCAGGTGCTGACCAATCTGTTCCTCAATGCCGTGGCGCACGCGTTTCCCGACGGCCGGACCGGCGTCATCGAGCTGAACGCGCGGGCATCGGATAAGGACAATGTCGAGATCATCTTCTCCGACAACGGCTGCGGCATGAGTCTCGACGTGCGGCGCCGCGCTTTCGACCCGTTCTTCACGACCCGGCGCGATCAGGGCGGCACCGGGCTGGGACTGCACATCGTCTACAGCATCGTCACCAACCGGCTGGGCGGCCGGCTGGACCTCGATTCCGAACCCGGCAAGGGTACGCGTATCCAGATCATCCTGCCGCGTGTCGCGCCCGTCGAGCAGGCCGCCGAGTAGCGCGCAAGAAGCCAGCGAGGTCGCAAGGGTATGACCGGATCCGGGCCGGCTCGCTCATGTGTATTTCTTGTCGCGCTCCAACAGCTCGACGGAGATGCCCTGTGGGCCGCGGATGAAGCAGACGCGCACGCCGGGCCGTATCGTGGTCGGCTCCCGGGTGAACTCGACGCCCTTTGCCCTGATCTCGGCGGCCACTGCATCGATGTCCTTCACCGTCAATCCAATATGGTCGAGCCCCTCATGAGGGTGTGGCGGCGGCGGGTTGACGGCGTCACCGGACGTGACCTCCGCGATGAAGATGTTGGCGCCGCCGAGCTTCACGTCGATTCGTCCCGGCCCGCGCACGATCTCGCCGCCGAGCACATCGCGAAGCCAGGTTGCCGTTGCGTCCGGATCAGGGCTGCGCAGGTGGACGTGATCCCAGGTGACTTCAGGCATTCCAAATTCCTCCCCATACGTGAGCAGATGTCCGCGGACGCTTGCGTTGCTGGGTGATGTTACCTGCAGCGTTTCGTGATCGCCATCCCGCGATCGTGCCCGTGGTTTGTCGGAACATTTTCAGGTATTGTCGACTGTGTCAGGCTTTGTGATTGGAAGCCTTGATGGGGGCGTTAGCGAGCGAGCGTTTGCTCGCCGTAGCACGGCCGCATCGGTTTGTTACGCGTGGACGCATCAGTAGCGATTCGCGCGACATTCGGTGATGTGACGATGAGCGCAGGGCTGCACCGCATCGATCTTCCCGGGTTTACCAGGCTGGCATGCCAATGGTCGCCGAAGACGCTTTTTCACTTCAGACCGGGTCTCTTGCTGCTCGCCGCCACCTTGGCGGCTGGTGTCGCGATGTGGCTGGTGCTGCGGCCCCTCAAGGGTGAAATTGCCGCAAGCGAGCCGGCTCATTTCGGTGTGGCGGCGGTGCAGCGCCCTTCGGCCCACGAGGCGCCGCCGGCCGGCGCCGGCGGGGCGGCCGTGCAGCCGGACCCGGGGGCGATCGGAGGGTTAAGGATTTCCTCTCAATCCTGGCGGAGAGGGGATTCGGATCCAGAGCGCTGGTGACGTTTACGCTGCGCAACGACAATGACTACGCCGTTAAGGATGTCGAGATCTTCTGCTCCTTCAGCCGCAGGGATGGAACTCATCTGACCGACCGCAAGCGCGTGCTGCCCGACACGGTGAACATGAAGAGCCGGAAGACGTTTTCACGCGTCCATGTCGGTTTCGTCAACATCAACGCAAATCAGGCGAAATGTTCGCCGGTCGCTGCAAGGCGGCTCTAACAGATGCGTGCGATACTGCTCACTTCCGGCTGGTAGCGGAAAAGTTACCATCAACTCTCGATCACCAGGAAGTTGAGCTTCGCCGTTGAACCTGACGCACCGCGACAGGAACGAATCGCAAGATCGCCGGTTATTCTCCCGCTCGGCGGGTGGAGCGATGTCCCATGCCCCTCTTGCGGTACTTCGTTTTTGTCGGTGGAGCTCTGCTTGCACTGTTGCTTGTCGTGAGCGCCGCGTTTCCGACGGCGCCCGCCACCGACACCGTGGTCTCCAGCAGTGATTTGCCCTCCATCCGGATCCATTCGGAGCACAAATTGCCGGCGCGGGTCGTCCTCGACACGACGCAGCCAACCATCTCGCCGCCGTTAACGATCGCGGCTGAGACAGTCGCTCCCCTACGGCCGGGTCCGGCTGAGATGTCCGCCAAGGCACGCGTGCGAGAGAGCTTCGCCCAGTTCGTCCCGTCGCCGTCGAAGGCAGCAAGCGCTGCTTCGAACAGGGCGGAGATCAGGTCGCAGCAGGCGCCGAAACGGAAGGTCGCCAAGGCCCGTCCCGGACCGCCGATCATGCTGGTGGCCCAGCAGCCGCATTTCGGGCCCTTCTACACCTGGCGGTGAACGGCTGCGGCCGTCGCTGCCGCGGTTCTACCGCCAGTCAGAAGAACTTCTTCGGCATCTGAAGACTTGCGTGCTAAATATCTGAGTTTATTAGGAATAGCGTTATTTGGGCGGGCGCCAGGCATTTGGCGCTGGCGGTCTCCGAGGGATTCGAACCCCCAACCCTTGGAATCGAAATCCAATGCTCTATCCAGTTGAGCTAGGAGACCACTGGAACGACGATGATGCCTTCCGCTGCGGCAGTTAGCACAGACCTTCCGATCGCACCAGCGACGTAATCGGCACGAAGGTCCACCCGCTCGCGGAGCGTGGACGCAGAAATCAATGAGGCGGCTCGAGGCGCCAAAGTTCCACGGCGCTGCAACGCGAAGCGCAGGGGCCGGGGCTATTTGAACTGCTCGGCAATGTTCTGAACGATGGAAACATACCAAGCGGCGCCCAAGCCTATCCTCAGGCCGTTCTTGGGGTTCTTCACATCGAGCGAGCCTGAATGGACACCGAGCAAGTAGTATCGAACGGGCGTGATCTCGGTGCCTCCATCCTCCTGATTGACCCAAACGGCCTTCGGTTTTGCCACCACAGGGCTGCCGCTGATGCCGGGGTGCAGTTGAATGTCCGTAAGAAACAGCGGACCACCTTGGAACGGAATGCCGTAGGCGCTGGCGACCATGCCGCCTTTAAGGACCGGCAGATTGTTCTGATAGTCGGCCACGCCGAGTGGATATCCGATGCTGAAAATGTCCTCGCCAGGGAGCATTGCGTACCTGGAAGGCAGGAAGTCCTGCTTGCTCCAGGTCCTGATGACGAACTTCGAAGTAATCTGCTTTCGATCGAGCTTCAGGACGGCGACGTCCGCGTCGGGCGAGGCTGGATCGGTCTTCCAGGCTGGTGCGTTGCCGGAATCGTATAGCGCGATGTCGTAGTTCTCGTTCTTTGATGCATCCTTCGCATCGGTGTGAAGACGCAGGCGCAAGGTATCAGGCGCGACTTCGTCGCCTTTCACCACGTGCACGTTCGTGACAAAGAACAGCCGATCGCCGTCTTCATAGAAGAAGCCGCTCGCTGTCCCGACCGGATTTCCAGCCTGCAATTGAGTAACCAACGAGACGGTCAGAAGGATGTCGTGGATCGCCATGTAAATCACCAGCCCTCGATGCAAGCATCAGATGTTGCACAATTCTGGCCGGCTTGTGATCGATGAAGGCGGTCTGTTTAGCGGATAGGCATCCAATTACCTGTTCGCGCTTACCAGTGCGGCTTTGGTGGCTGCCTGCGGTAAGCGCGGGTGGCTGACGGCGTTTCGTTGAACGTGGCGCGGTACAGCGCGGCGAATTCGCCCATGTGATGGAAGCCATGAGCGCGGGCGCTGGCGGCAATCGTGGTCGCGCCCCCCTTCAAGAGATGCGCGCGAGTCGCCCAAAGCCGTTTAAGCCGTATGTACTGGTGCAGACTCATGCCCCGGACCTTTGTGATGGCGTTACCGAGTGTTCGCATCGAGACGCTGAGTTCGGTGGCCAGCTGCGCGGTATAGATAGGCAATGTCGGATGCGCGTCGATATAATCGTCGACCAACCGCACCAGCTGCGCGGATCGCCCGCCCGAGATCTCAGTGCGTCCTTCACGCCCCCCTCCAAGGCTAAACAGGTCGTCGATGGCCGACAGCAGGAGTTCCTGAAGGCCTTCCGCAACGCCGGCGACATCGAACACATGCGGCTCGGAAGAGGCCGCCTGCAAGATCGCGAAGACCGCGTCGCGCGCTTTGATGAGCGCGTTGCGATCGCACGGCAAGGCCTGCAATCGGTCTTCGACATCGAACCAGCCGCGATCTGCCAGCCCGGGATGAAAGATGATCATCGCGTGCAGGTTTGCCCGAGGCTCGATGAATCGACAGTCGTCGGTGCCCCGTACAGCGATGAGACAATGCGCATCGAGGGGCATGCCGTTGGCGGTGGCCTGCAGAGTCTCCTCAAGTGGCATGATCAAAAGCCCGCCCGGTGCAAAGTAGGTGGCATCAAGTATGCGTGCGAATGATCGATGCACAACGACACGGCACGATGGCAGGCGGATGACTGCTCGTGCGGTCGAGAAGTGGGCAGGGTCAAGTGCGATGCTGCGCGCGTCCTCGACCAGTTCGTACGGTCGAAACGCGTCGATGTCGGAAAAGCTCGTTATCTGCAGGACAGAAGACGGCGCAAGTCTCTTCAGCGGCATCTGCCACTCGAAAACATGATGACTACCATATCAATGGCCAAACACGCTGATTCCGTAAATGGGCTTTTTTCCTCTGGTCCAGCGGCAATAACGGCAAGAGCTCGTTCTTCTGGCCGAATTTCGAAGCCTCGTCTCGAAACGCCCCACCTCATAGCTGCGCCCGAGATCGCTGACACGTGGTGCGAGCGCAATCAGCAAGCTGCTGACACAATCGCGACCGCCCCGGGTGGTTTTCCGTGATGTCTCAGCGCTCGCGCGCTAGTGGTTTGCCCGTCGCAGTATCGATAAAATGGACTTTTGTGCAGGCCGGACACGCGAAGGCCTCGAAGCTTCGGCGTTCGCTCCGCTGTTGCTTTTCTAGATGAGTCTGCACATTCATGCCCGTGTCCGGGCATCGGAAGACTATGAAATCAGCCATATCCAAGGCTGGCCGGAGGAAACTCTCGTATCTTTGATTTAAATCAATTGGCCGACGTGATTTTGTGCATGCCGGCGCTCGCTCCAAGCGAGTGTAATCTATTCGCAAGCACTATAGCGGGAGTGTCGGCTCGTAATTGGGATTGTTTCGGCAGTGCGCGATGGACCAATGGAAAAGGGGCCCGACGCGACGAGTCCAATCCTGAGGTTCATGATCCTATCCTTCAACCACCGAAATAGATTTCGAGCAGGTTCTGCTCAATTGTGGCAGCTCAAAAAACGTATTTCTCATGAATGAATCCTTAGCCAACGTCTGGGGGAGAGGGGGCTTGCGATTCGCGGGCGTTCGATTCGCTGCACTGCGAAAAGGATGACGGTTTTGCTGGCTCGCTCGTGCCCTTGATCTCGCGCAATACGCGGCTCGTCTGGGACCTCTAGCTTGTAACAGTTGGGAGACGCGCTGCGCGGCTCCCCGAGAGGTAAGGGACCATGCGGAAGATTCCGGATCTATCGATCTCGCCGGAGAAGGTTTTCTTCGTCATCTCCAAATCACGGCAATCGGACAGCGAGGCCGCGGGAGGAGGGATAATTGGGGATTCGGGTGATGACGATATGAGCTACGGACGCGGCGGCCGTGGCGAAGATACCGATCGCTCCGAGCTCGCCGGCTTCATCCGCGATCTGAACGTGGACGAGCAGATCGATCTGGTCGCGCTGATGTGGCTCGGCCGCGGTGACGGCGATCTCAGTAATTGGCGCGAACTGCGCGCGCAGGCCGTTCAGGCCCACAACAAGCGCACCGCTTCCTACCTGATCGGCACGCCCATGCTGGCGGACTATCTAGAGGAAGCGATGTCCCAGTTCGGGAAGTCATTCGAAGAATTCGAAGAGCATCTCTGATCCCTCCGATTCCTGCCTCGTGTCCACGGGCGACGACTTGTCCGCGCCCGAACGCAATTCCCTGGAGTAAATGCAAATGAACAAGATGAAGCTCGACAAAGGTGACTGGCTCGTTGTCTGCGACGGCCGCAAGGCGCTCATCCTCGAGAACACCGGTGACCGGGTGTTTCCGAATCTCCACACCAAGGAGGTGCGCCAACATGAGGATTCCTCGACGAGATCTCAGGGAGGCGACGTTCCAGGCAAGGTCCAACACGCCACAGGAGCGCGGAGCGCAGTGGAGCAGACGGACTGGCATGATGAGTCCGAGCGGGCCTTCCTGAAGGCCCTGGCCGATCGTCTCGACACGGCGGTCACGTCGGGCGAGACCACGGCGGTTACGATGGTGGCGTCGCCGCGCGCGCTCGGCATGATTCGTGCGGACTATTCAGCTGCGGTGCGCAAGGCTCTGCAGGCGGAATTGGGCAAAGACCTCGTCAAGCTGCCGGTCTACGAGATCGAGAAACAGCTTCTGGCGTGAATCGATAGCGCGCAGGCGCCCGGCGCCCTGAGCATGATCGGGAAGTGCGGAGACGCGACAAACACGAAGCGTTTGCGGAGGTCATGCTCGAAGAAAAGCTGGAGCGCGAGATCTCGCGTTCTAGAAACAGGGGTGCCGACGCCCGTCCTGGCCGATATAGTTGGCCGCGCCCTGATAGCAGTGATTGGTCGAAGGCCCGTCGTAATAGGCAAAGGTGCCGGGTACGGCGCCTGGGCCGTAGTTGTGCAGATAGCTGATGCCATAGGGCAGCTGAATGGCGTGTGCGTTGTAATGGTGATGGCGGTGCCGGACTCGCGCCTCCGACAGGCTGGGGACAAGGCTGGCGGCCAGCAGGATGGCGGCGGCCCCAAACAGCTTGGACTTGCTCATCTCGATTCTCCGGAAAACCCGCTAACGGTTAGCTATCTTATCGTAATTTCGAGGCCTCGGGATACCGCCTCGGCCAGCTCAATGGAGCCCAGTTCGGGCGGAATGGCTTCGGGATCGGCCGATTCCGCCTCAATTCCTGCCAATTTTTGGCCTTTTCCAGATGCTTAACGAATTGCCAACACAGTACAGCCAGAGTCCCCCGGTCGGCTCGCTATCTGCTGCCGGTCCGTTCGTCACAAAAGGCTTGCCGCCAGCCCTTTATGCGCATCACCGCCCTCAGCCTGTTGTTGCTCCCGTTGATCGCCGCGGCGCCGGCGCGCGCCGATCTGCGCATCACGCGTGACCACGGCGGATATGTCGAGGAGTACAAGGCGAAGTACAAGCGCATTCGCGACAAGGGCGAACGCGTCATCATCGACGGCATCTGCAATTCCGCCTGCACGCTGGTGCTGGGCATGGTACCGATGAAGAAGATCTGCGTGACTCCGCGCGCCAGCCTCGGCTTCCACCAGGCCTATTACGACAAGGCTTTCACCTTCGGCATCAAGGTCACCAGCATGGAGGGCACCTCCGACCTGATGTCCTATTATCCGGATACGGTGAAGGACTGGATTCGCCGTAACGGGGGGCTGACCACCGAAATGAAGAAGATCAAAAACGGCATCGATCTCTGGAAGATCGTCGATCCCTGTCCGGACGAGTGGTAGCGGCGTTGCCGCTTGAACCTAAACTGATGTCAACGCTCCTGGCTGCGATAGGCCGACAGGGGAGCCGTTCGCCGGACCGAGGCCCCGTACCGGGCAGCATCTGCGGAGATTGACATTGCCGCCGCCCCCCGTCTGGGGCATGAGAGCGGTAAATGAATCACGACGTGAACACATTCGCCGCGCGCGCGGCGCCGGCGATTTTCGTCGTGCTGTGGAGTACCGGCTTTATCGGTACCAAGTATGTCATCAACAATGCCGACCCGCTGACCTATCTGGCCATCCGCATGGCCATCGTCGTCGTCTTGATGCTGATCATCGCAGGCATCACGCGGCCCAAATGGCCGGACCGGATCGGGATCGTTCATAGCGCAGCCGCCGGCATCCTGGTGCATGGGTTCTATCTCGGCGGAACCGCGCTCGCGATAGCGCACTCGGTTCCGGCCGGTCTTTCCGCGCTCATTCCGGGCCTGCAGCCGGTGCTGATCTCGACCCTGGCTAACCGCTGGCTCGGCGAACGCGTGACCTCGCTGCAATGGGCCGGATTGTTGCTCGGCCTGGCAGGGGTGGTTCTGATCCTGCACAACCGTCCGATGACAGGGGAGGCGGGCTGGGGCTGGCTGGCTTCAGGGGTATCGTTGATCAGCATCACCCTGGGCACGCTCTATCAGCGCCGCTTCTGCGTCCATATCGACTGGCGCGCCGGCAACGTCGTGCAATATGGGGCGGTCGCGATCTTGTTTGCGGTTGGCGCCTTCGTCTTCGAGGACAGGGTGGTGCACTGGACGCGGGAGTTCGTGCTGGCGCTGGCCTGGCTGGCGGTCGTGCTTTCGATCGGGTCGATCGGACTGTTGTACTGGCTGATCAGGCATTCGGCGACGACGTCAGTCGCCAGCCTGTTTTATCTCGTGCCGGCCGTTACCGCGGTGATGGCATTTGTGCTGTTTGGAGAGCGACTCGATGCGATCGCAGTCGCAGGCATGGCGATCTGCGCGGCCGCGGTGTTCCTCGTCAATCGGCGGCGCTAGCGCCCGGGCGCTTCGCGAGGGGGCGCCCGGCGAAATACGAACAGGCGGGTCGATCCGACGCAGGAGAGGGGCAGGAAGAGCAAGCCTCCAGACTGGTCATGCGGAGGCTTGCTGCCGATGTTGGATCAGCGCCTGGACTTCTTGGCCTTCTTTTTCTTCTTGGCGACTTTCTTGGTCGCTTTCTTGGCTGATTTCTTTGCCGCTTTCTTGGCTGATTTCTTGGTCGCCTTCTTGGCTGACTTCTTCGCCTTCTTGGCCTTCTTTGCTTTCTTGGCGGCCTTCTTCTTCGGCGGTGCTTTCTTCGCGACCTTCTTCTTGACCTTCCTCGCCTTCTTGACGGTTGGCTTTGCGACTTGGTTGGTCGCGTCGGCCGCGGTGGTTGTCAGCTCCGGCGTCTGTTCAATTACCGGCTTGTCGTCGTCCATATCGTCCCCCAGGGTTTTAACGCGGCGGTGACGATAGCGGGATTCCGACGCCTGTCAAAACGACCAGATCAATTTGCGCGGATTTTCGCATAAGCGGCGAGCGCGCGCTCGCGCCCTTTGACGTGATCGATGATGGGCGTGGGATAGGTGCTGCCGAGTTTGATGCCGGCGCTCGCCAGATCGAGCGGGCCTGCGCGCCAGGGTTGATGAATCAGATTTGCCGCCAATCGAGCGAGCTCCGGCACCCAGCGCCGGACATAGCTGCCCTCGGGATCGAACTTCTCCCCCTGAAGCACCGGGTTGAACACCCGGAAATAAGGTGCAGCGTCGGCGCCGCAGCCTGCGACCCATTGCCAATTGGCGGGATTGCTTCCCGCATCCGGATCGACCAGCGTGTCCCAGAACCAGCGCTCTCCCTCGCGCCAGTCGATCAGGAGGTGCTTGACCAGGAACGACGCCGCTACCATCCGCACCCGGTTGTGCATGACGCCGGTGTGCCAGAGCTCGCGCAAGCCGGCGTCGACGATCGGGTAGCCGGTCCGGCCGCGCTGCCAGGCACCGAGTGCCTCCGCATCGTGCTTCCAGGGGAAGGCATCAAACGAAGACTGCAGGTTTTTGGTTGCGAGCTCGGGTTCGTCGTGGAGGAGGTGGCGGCAGAATTCCCGCCAGCCCAGTTCGCTCAGGAACTTGTCGACGTCGGGGCCGAGGCCGGCGCGCTCGGCTGCCGCAAAGCGTGCGGCGTGCCAGACTTGGCGCGGGCTGATCTCGCCGAAGCGCAGGTGCGGCGACAGGCGTGAGGTGCCCGCCCGGTCGAGGCGGTCGCGCGCGGTGGCGTAGCCCTCTATTCCCTCTGCAAGGAACGCGCGCAGCCGGTCCGTGGCGGAAGGCTCACCGGGCTTCCAGTTCTCGCGCAGCCCGCGGGCCCAATCCGGGCTGGTCGGCTCGAGTTGGAAGCTTTCGACCGTCTCGCTGACGAGATCCGGTCCCGGGCGCAGCGCCTTGGGCGCGGGGAGGGGCTTGGGTGGATCGCCCAACGCGCGCAGGCGTCGCCAGAAGGGGGTGAATACCCGCAGGCCTCGGCCGTCCCTGGTGCGGATCGCCGATGGCGCGGCGAGGAGATCGCCCGGGAAGCTCTCCGCGCCGACGCCGATGTTGGCGAGCGCGGTTTCGAGCTGTCCGGCGATCGCCTCCTGCGCGGCCTGAGCGATCTCGTTCCAGTAAATGCCGTGCGCTGCGGTTTCGCGGGCGAGCTCGGGAATGATTCGCACCGCCGCTCCTCGGCGCAGTACCAGCGATGCGCCGATCGCACTGAGGCCCTCTCGAAGCGAACGCAGGGACTGCGCCAGCCACCAGCGCGCGGCCCCGCCTAACGGCCGCCCGGCCGCCTCATCGAGCACATAGAGGCAGATGACCGGACGCCCCGTGCCGGCCGCGGCATGCAGGGCAGGGTGATCCGAAAGGCGCAGATCATCGCGAAACCAGACGAGGATCGGCTGCGCGGCGGTCATGCTTTCCGATGTGCTTCCTCAACGGCGTGCGGGCAGCCTGGTTGGTTTCAGAGCGCCCGCCACGCATTTTGATGAGGCGAGGCCTCACTTCGGCTGCGGTACGATCCGCAGGTACGGCCTCGGCGCCTTCCAGCCCTGCGGGTAGATCGTCTTGGCCTCGTCATCGGAGACCGAGCCGGCGATGATGACGTCCTCGCCCTGCTTCCAGTCGGCGGGGGTGGCAACACGATGCTTGGCTGTCAGCTGCAGCGAGTCGATGACGCGGAGAATTTCCTGGAAGTTGCGCCCGGTGGTCATGGGATAGACCAGCATGAGCTTGATCTTCTTGTCCGGGCCGATGATGAAGACGTTGCGGACGGTCTGATTGTCGGCAGGCGTACGCTTGGACGGATCGCCGGAAGTAGCGGCCGGCAGCATGTCGTAGAGCTTGGATACGTTGTAGTCGGTGTCGCCGATGATCGGGTAGTTCGGTGCGGCGCCCTGCGTCTCCTTGATGTCCTCGGCCCACTTGGCGTGGTTGTCGACGGGATCGACCGAAAGGCCGATCAGCTTGACGCCGCGCCTGTCGAATTCCGGCTTGAGCTTGGCCAGCGCACCGAGCTCGGTGGTGCAGACCGGGGTGAAATCCTTGGGGTGCGAGAACAGCAGCGCCCAGCTATTTCCGATCCAGTCGTGGAATTTGATTTTGCCTTCGGTGGTTTGGGCCTCGAAATCGGGGGCCACAGCGCCAATCTGGAGTGCCATGTTTCGACCTCATCTTCTTCAAGTGAAGGGTGAATTTGTTCTACCAAATATAGAGGATCGCCCGTTTTGAGTGAACGGGGCCGGCCAACAAGAGTAGATCATTCTATCTTTCCGCGGTGTCACGAAATCCTGATTTCGGCGCGCGCCCCTGCGGCGAAATGACTCCATCGACGCACAACAGTGCGGCTTGCCCAGATGTTGCCGTTTATCGCCGCCATGACGCGCGGCCCGAAGTCGCTGGATGGAACCGTGACGGACCGCACAGCGACCAATTGGCAACCAATCTAGAAAAGTCGCGATCCGCATAGCCAATCCTTAACCACACGTTTACGCCCGCATGAAATTGCTGGCCGAGAACAAGAAGCAAGAAGTTTGAGAAGTGAAAATGTCTGCCTCAGCGTCCAATTCCGTCGATCCGCCCGAACTGCTCGAGCCTTCCAGTTGCGACACCGCAGCGCACGCGCTCTCGATCGTGCGCGACAGCGTCATCACGGGCGAAGGTCCCACCACGAAGGGCAGGGTGCATTTCTCCCGGTCGCTCGACGCGATCGATGCCGCCTGGTGCGCGCGCATTCTCACCGCTTCGGCGCTTGAACAATTGCCGGTGAGCCGCGAAGAGGCGGAAGCGCTGTTCGAGATCAACGAGGCCGCCACCGAACGCAGCGATGGCGGGCATTTCGACGACCTGCTCGCCAAGGCGATTGCGCACCATGCGGCGGCGGAGTCCGGTCTGCCGGTGCCGCCGCGCTCGGTCGCGCTGGCGCCCCACACCGACATCGAGAGCTGGGCGCCCGGCTACACCAGCAAGGTCGACGCCAAGGTGCTGGAATGGGTCGCCGGAAAGATGCGCGGCAAGCAGCTCAATAACCGCCGGCTTACGGCGATGGTAGCGACGTTCCTGGGCGTCACGGCGCTGCCGCTGGCGCAGCAACTCCCGGCCGTGTTCGACATCGGCATGTGACATCCGGCGTGATCCTTCTTTGACGATGGGCGTTGCGAGCGAAAGCGAAGCAATCCAATCCAGAGTATCTCCGCGGAGAGAGTCTGGATTGCTCCGTCGCTGTCGCTCCTCGCAATGACGCACGAGACATAGGTCCACGTTCTCGCGGCGCGATGCGCCCGAGGTTTGCTGTCGTTCTTCGCCCTCTTGAGAACCGAGGGCGCAGGGAAGGCCGGGTGCCGGCTGGCACCCGCGGTCCGTGCGCAGAACGCACACGGGCTGGACCACAGGGCAGCCGAGACATCCCGGCCTTCCCTGCGCGGATGGTTTCAACGACTTATGTCGTGATCTCCCCGGTGAGACGAGCTCTATTGCCACCGTCGCCGCGCGGATTTCTTCCGGCGCCTCTCCCCGGTCGGGGTGAAACGCCTCCGCGCCGCTTGACGCCAGCTTCGGGCGCCAGGACCACACGATTTGGCCGTCCGCGGACGTCCTCGCCCGGCTTTCGACGGCTGGCGTGTGCTCACCCTCGAAGCCAAGCGAAGACGCTCTTCAGCGCCGTTCGTCCGCGCGCCGGCAGATCGCTCACAAGCCTTACTGGCCAGCCCTGCGATCGCCATCCACGCCCGACGCTGCCGCGTCCACCGCATCCCAAACCCGCGATCCGTGACGACGTACGACCGCCCCTCGTGCCGGGTGAGATAGGTCGCGTATACGCCAATTCCGAATTCGGTAAAAGCGAAATATTTTTGCCGCGAGGGCTTGACGGGTTTTCAGCTGATTTGCCCGCCGGGCCAGATCGCTCCGTTCGACTCCCGCCGTGCGAAGCTGACAACCGCCAATTTGCTGAGCTCGCCAATGGGCCACAAACGGACTGACTCTAACCTGGCTGATGGAGCGAATGCTCGAGGAAGAAGCGCAGCATTTCCCTCGTTGCATCCGGTCCTCGCGGATCAGTGTAGGAGCCCGCAGGGCTGCCTCCCGACCATGCGTGTCCAGCTCCGTGGATGTTCCAGTGCTCAAGGATTCCGCGGCCGCTCGCGTCGGTATGGATAGTGCGGGTATAGGCATGTCCTCCAGGTACCTGCCCGCGATGCACCTTCCTTGTTGTGCTCGTCGTTTTCATGAACTGATCAAGAATCTGATCGGCGTTGTTCGGATGCACCGTCACGTCGCGATCGCCGTGAAAAACGATGGCCGGGACAGGTGGCCCGTCGCCTGAAACTGCCCTGCCATCGGACCCGCCACCACCTTGTCGCATGGCGACAAACGCGGAGGGAAGGTCAATCGCGGCCCCACAGGCGAGGCCGGAATGTACGCCGATTGCCGCGTACAGATCATTGTACGTTGCCCCCATGACAGCAGCCGCCGCCGCTCCGGCCGATAGTCCACCAACATAGACTCGCTTTGGATCAACTGAATAGTCGCGCATGATTTGGCGAGTGAGTCCCGCGATAAGCGAAGGTTCACCTCTGCCCCGCTCCTGGTCGGCTGCGCGAAACCAGTTCCAGCATTTCGCCTGGTTTGCCTGGCTGTGCTGTGCCGGATAGGCAACAAAGCAGGTGTGCTCTTCTGCAATGAAGTTCATCCTCGTGCCGGCGGCGAAATCTTCCGGGGACTGGGTGCAGCCGTGCAGCATCACGACCAAAGGAAGCGGTTGGCCCTGATAGCGGCTGGGGATGAAGAGCCGGTAGGCACGCGTCCCCGCCGGATTGCTGTGGGTACCTTCGATGAATCTTGCGCCCTCCGGCACCACGTCCGGAGTAGACGGCCGGGCGCGCTTGCTCACACCTTTCAGTCCTAACCCAGAGCGCTCCTTGGTGCGATCGAGCAAGTCGCGGAACATACGCCGTGGTGCCGACGTCGCCCGCGCCAGGTGCGGATCATCCGTCTCCCGGATAGTATTGGCCTTCGCGTCAATGATTGGCGGCTCTCGTCCGATACGACCGGTCCGCGATACCGCATCCGGCGCGCACTCACTGCGAAACATGCGCTGAAGGAGCGCGGTGGCCTCGACGAGTTGGCCCGCGCGCGTCAGGCGTGTGGCTTCGCGCATTACGTCCTGGTTCAGCATGTCGTTTGTCTCCACAACTTTCGTTTGCTTTGAAACTCCGGGATTTCGTCGTGATCCAATTCCGGTTCGCCCCTCACCGTGTCCTGTCGGCTAGTGCAGCCTTGACGGCGGGACTCGCATGCAAAGCCCCCAGCACGCTGACAGAGGCAATTGTGGCCCTTGCAAGCTCGGGCGTGACGTCTTGGGCGATAGTGGCAAGGCCCAGAACATTGATGTGCAGCATCTCACCCGCGCGCCGCGCCGCTTCCAGCTCCTCGCGGCTGAAGTTCCGCAGGCCGAGATCCAGACCCTTTCGGGCCGTGGAGCGCTTGAGCACGTCTGCGTGACGTTCGAGCTGGTTGCGGATTGCCGTTCGAATGAAATCGGTGCGGTTCGAGTAGAATCCTTCCTGCACCATCAGGTCGACGTGACCGAGATCGACATAGCCAAGATTGATTGTGATTTTTTCGGTGTCAGTGGGCTTTGGTCGGAGCTCGCGCACATTGTCAGACATGATCTTCTGCCATCCGGGTACCATCTGCTTGGATGGCATATGGATGGTCGCCGGCGCGTGTCAAGTATGGGTTCGCATGAAAAGTGATTCGGATCGGTTGGGTCAGAAGCGCTGGCGTACAGAGACGCCGTTGCTGTGGGTCCGGCCGGGCTTCCGATGCGGGCCGACGGGGCGCGTTGGGTCGGAATTTTGCATCACTTCCACACCCTCATCGAGAATGCTCGCAGAGGACCTTAGGGCGGTTGCGAGGGCGCGATGGCGCGATGGCGCGATGGAATACCTCTGCCATGCAGGCGATAAGCGCTTGGGGCAAGCAGTCGACGATCACGATGGAAAACGGCGGTCCGGCGCCGGTGCTCTTGCAAGACATTGTGATGGATTGCCATGTCTGTGCGGCGGTACAACTGAATCGCTCCTCGAAGGAGGGAGCCGAACATGACGGGTGACGCGCATCGCTTGCATCGAAGATCGGTTCTCGGCCTTGTCGTGGCGCTCGCCCTGGGACAGGCGAGCCGGCCAATCCTGGCCGCCGAACCGGTGATCAAGGTTCACAAGGATCCGAACTGCGGCTGCTGCACCGGTTGGGTACAGCATCTGCGGGACGCTGGATTTGCGGTTGAAGTCGAAGAAACCTCTGATCTCGAACAGGTGCGATCCCGTCTCGGCGTTCCGCCGGAACTTGCGGCATGTCACACGGCGGAGATGCACGGCTACCTGATCGAGGGGCATGTCCCAGCACTGGCCGTGCGGCGCCTGCTGGCCGAGCGGCCCAACGCAAGAGGCATCGCCGTGCCGGGCATGCCGGTCGGGTCGCCGGGCATGGAAGGCGAGCCCGCACAGCCGTACACGGTCATCCTGTTTGGAGCGGATGGGCAGCGGCCATTCATGCGCTTTGTCCGCGAGCAGGCGATCGGCTGATCGGGGCCCGCGCAGGCGAGCGGCGAAAAGGCCGGGTCGCAGAATGGGAATAGTGCGGTCACGCCGCGAGCGAGACGGTGTGGTCCACCTGCCGACGCGTCTGACGACCCAACAGGCTTCGGAGCCCGGGCCGATTGCTACAGATCGGCAAAACATTCGTGCGAGGGGTCGTCGAGACCATCGCACGAATATCCAAAGCGTTTAGTGAGACCTACTTCTTGTCGCCCATGTGGTGAGGCTCAGACTTCGGTCCGCCCGTATAGTGGTGGCCTCCTGACTTGCGTTTGGTAGCAACGCCAACCGTGTCCTTCTTGCCCATGTGGTGGATGGTCTCGGTCTTTGGTCCGCCTGAATAATGATGGCCGCTCTTTTCGGTCTTCGAACTGGTCTGTGCCATCGCAGGCAGCGAAACGAAGCTCGCGGCGAGGGCCGCGGCGAGGAGTTTCGTGGTAATCATGTGATTTCTCCTGTTGGCGAATCCTCGATAGGAGCGATCACGCCTTCATTGTCGCAACACAAAGAACTGTGATCCGTGCTCTAAGTTCACGGAGCGCAACAGGACTCTCGCCTGGATGAGCCTGTGAACCGCGACAAATCCGGAGATTTGCTTCGCCTTCATCTGATCTGCGGCTCGGATGTGCTGCGGTGCCGCGACAGTCTCCGGACTGCTGGGGAGCGGTGGCAAGCGCTTACGGAACTGTGAGAAGAATGAATGTTCCGCAATTCGGCGGGCAGGGTAGACTGGTTCTGTTCCGCCAACCTGATAGTAGAGAGCCAATGAAGCTTGTCGTCCTCTCGATCGCAATGCTCGTCCCGGCGTTCGCTTCCGCGCAGACGCCATATTCCGGCATGCAGTCCCGGCACATAAAGGCCCTGTCGGACCAGCAGATCTCCGACCTGCAGGCCGGACGTGGCATGGGGTTCGCGCTCGCCGCCGAACTCAATGGATATCCGGGACCATCACACGTACTGGAACTCGCCGACCGGTTGGGATTGAGCGCCGAGCAGCGGGGCAAGGTTCAGGAGATGTTTGCGGCGATGAAATCCGAGACGACTCCGATCGGTACCAGGCTGATCGACCAGGAGACCCACCTGGACCGGGAGTTCGCGAACCGCACCGTGAGTTTGGAGAGTCTCAAGCTGGCCATTTCCGCCATCTCGAAGACACTGGGCGAGCTTCGGGAGGCACACCTCAAATATCACCTGCTGACGTCTGCCATTCTCGACAAGGCCCAATTGGCGAATTACGCCGAGATGCGCGGTTACTCGAACGAGACGAAGGCGCAACAGCACCACAACAGATAGGAGATACGCTGCTTGAATAAGACAGGCCCTATGGTCATGGCGTCGATCGTTGCGATTCTGTCGAGCGCGCTTCCAGTCGTCGCTCACGAAGGCGGACGCCACGAATCGTATTCGGCAGGAGAGCCAGGCGATCCTTCCAAGCCGTCCCGCACCGTCGAGATCGAGATGAGCGAGATGACCTACGAACCGATCAGGATCGAGGTGAAGCGGGGCGAGCAGATCCGGTTCGTGCTGCGCAACGTCGGAATCGAAGACCACGAATTCCTCCTGGCCACCACAAAGGAAAACCTGAAGCACGCCGAGGTGATGAAGAAGCATCCGCACATGGAGCACGATGAGCCGAATGGGGTCCGGGTCGCCCCGAAGAAGACGGCCGAGATCCTTTGGAAGTTCACGAAGACGGGAACTTTCGAATATTCCTGCCTGATACCGGACCATCGGGAGTACGGCATGACCGGGCGCGTTAACGTCAAGTGAAGACAAAGAGCTAACATCTGATCGCACGCCGGCCGTGCCTATTTCCCATCTCTGCTCTTCACCGAGCACGGGGCCCATGTGCTGGGGTCTTCTCGTCTGGCTGCCCGTCCTCGCTTGTTCGCTGATGCACCTCTTCATGCACAGCGGGCTGGCAGAGGAGGCGGTCATCAAGCAGCAGGGTGCGTGACGCGCCCGCATTCTCGCCGCGCTCCCCCGAGCCGGGCAGGTGAAAACTGATCTGTCCCGGCGGGCATATCCTCGGGGACCGTTAGCCGCTCCGCTCCTTCGGGCTGCCTCGCAGCCCGAAGGTAATGAATTTGCGGAACGTCTCGACGGCCTCGCTCAGCGCCGAGGGACTGTCGGCGCTGCGGGAGACGTGCTGGGCGTAAACGTAGTCGCGCGCCGAGATCAGGAGATAGGCGAGGGTGTCGAGCTCCTTTTCTTCATAGCCGGGGAGTTCGCCTCGCGCGAAGCTTCTCTGCAGCGCCCGTCGATAGCGCGCCATGATGTTGTCGATGTGTTCGCGATAGCCCTTCGGCGCGGCGACTTCGGCTTCGTGCAGGAGGCGGAAGAACCAGGGGTGGGAGTTGGCGTATTCCAGGAAGCCGAGAAAGCCGCGGTATTCCATCTCGACGATGTCGGCCGACCCCTTGACGCGCTCGTGCAGGATATCGAGCACCTCGATGCCCTTCATCGGCAGCAACTGATCGAACAGTTCGGCGCGGCTGTCGAAATAGGCGTAGAACGTGCCGTGGCCGAGCCCGGCGCGCTCCATGATGCGGGCGACCGAAGCCTCGGCATAGCCGTATTCGCCGATGATCTCCGCCGCGGCCTGGCAGATCAACTGGCGCGTGCGCTCGGATTTCTCGATCCGCGTCAGCTTGGGCTTTCGTGCGCGCAGCGAAGTCGGTTTGCGCGAGGCTGCGTCTGCGCCGGGCAACTTGCGGGGGCGCGGCTCTGCCGGCGTCGGCTTTCTCTGCATTTTTCGTCCGGTCGGCCGTTCGGTCTTCAAGGTTGGCTCCAGGAATGACGTCAAGAGTTGACGTCCCGGCATTGGGAAAGCGGGCAGGCTGGTAAAGCAAGACCGGCGCCGCTCAATCCACCGGGTTCTGGGAGGGACTTGAAAGAAATCTCTTGGCCCCGTCAAGAAAACCGACTAGTGAATCGACAATCGAAAATGCAGATCCGGTTCGTTTCCGGCATCTGCAGGCAGGGCGGCCAAACCGTCCGCTACCCAAGGAAACATCAGGAAACGGTGCCTTCAGGCCGAAGGCGCGGCGGCGGCCGCATGGCCTGTTCAGGTCCGGACAGGAGGGCGAGTTTGAAGCTCGGTGACTACGAAGCGATTGCCGTCACACGACGCGGTCGCGTGCTGACCCTGACCATGAACCGCCCCGAGCGGCTCAACGCCGTCGATGCCCAACTCCACACGGAGCTCTCGCGCATCTTCGTCGACGCGGCGAATGATCCCGACTCCGATGTCATCGTGCTGACCGGCGCCGGCCGCGCGTTCTGCGCCGGCGGCGACGTCGGCTGGATGCAGGATGCAATCGATAATCCCGATAGTTTCGAAGTGACGATGGCCGAAGCCAAGTCCATCATCTTCTCGCTGCTGGATTGTCCGAAGCCCACCATTTCCAGGATCAACGGACCCGCCGTCGGGCTCGGGGCGACGCTTGCCCTGTTCTGCGATATCAGCTTCGCGGCCGAGAACGCCTATCTGTCCGACCCGCATGTCTCGATCGGAATGGTCGCCGGCGACGGCGGCGCGGTGATCTGGCCGCAACTGATCGGCTTCGCCCGCGCCAAGGAATTCCTTTTCACGGGCGACCGCATCGATGCCAGGCGCGCCGCCGAGATCGGTTTGATCAATCGCGCGATACCGGCCGAGGAGTTGTCGGCAACTGTCGATGCCTTTGCCGATCGAATGGTCGCGGGCGCGACCAAGGCGATCCGGTTTACCAAGGTCACCGTCAATCTCGCGCTGAAGCAGCTTGCATCCAGCATCATGGATGCGGGCCTTGCCTATGAGGCGCTGACCAACGTCAGCCGCGATCATCAGCTTCTCGTCGAGCGCTTCCGCGCCAAGTCGCAAGGTCGCTGAAGAACGATGGGAGATCCGTTCGTCACGTTCGAGGGGCGGCGCGCGCTGGTCACCGGCGCGGCCGGCGGCATTGGCTACGCGATCGCGGAACGGCTGGTTGGCCTTGGCGCGCAGGTCGTGCTGGCCGACATTGCCGCGGAGCGCGTCGCGGCCGCAGCTGCGCGCCTCGGCAGCGGCGCGTTCGGACTGGTGGGCGATATTTCGGGCGAAGAGGGCGTCGCCGCTCTGGTCGACAAGGCCGTCGGCCTGCTTGGTGCGATCGACGTCGTGGTCAATAACGCCGGCATTCCGGAGCCGATCGCGCGCACGATCGACCAGCGGCTCGATGACTGGCAGCGCGTGATCGACATCAACCTGCGTGGGTCGTACCTGATGAGCCGCGACGTCGGTCGCCACATGCTCGCGCGCAAGGCCGGCGGCGCCATCGTCAATATCGCCTCGGTTGCGGGCATCGGAGCGATTCCGAGCTCGAACGCCTACGGCGTCTCCAAGTCGGCGATCATCCACCTGACCAAGAGCATGGCGTGCGAATGGGCGTCAGGCGGCATTCGCGTCAATTGCGTCGCGCCCGGATTCATCGACGCGCCGATGGCTCACGACATGTTTGCCGACGAGCGTGTGGACCGGACCAGGATCGAACAGCGCCTTCCGGCGCGGCGCCTCGGCAGAGCCGAGGAGGTCGCGAACACGGTGGCGTTCCTGGCGTCGGACGCCGCCTCCTATGTCACCGGCGTCGTGGTGGCCGTCGATGGCGGCTGGACGGCGTATGGCGGCGCTTGAGCCAAGGCAAGGAATACATGTCGAGCGAAACAGATCCTGGCCTCGAAGCCGAACTCAGCGCGGTGCGCGAGACGACGCGTCGTTTCATCGAGAAGGAAATCGCGCCGCATTATCGCGACTGGGAGCGTGCCGGCGCGGTCCCGCGCAACCTGTGGCGCAAGATGGGAGCGGCGGGCCTGCTCTGCACCTCGATGCCGGAGGTCTATGGCGGGATCGGCGCGAAGATCGAAACGTGCCTCGTCATCATCGAGGAGTTCGCCAAGGCGTTCGTGGCCCTGCCGGGCTTCTATACGCATTCGGAGATCATCGCGCCGTACATCCTGCATTACGGCAGCGAGGTCCAGAAGCAGAAATGGCTGCCGGGCTGCATCAGCGGGGACACCGTGCTTTCGGTTGCGATGACCGAGCCGGGCGCCGGCAGCGATCTGAGAGCGACGCGCACCACCGCTCGCCGCGACGGCGACGAATATGTGATCAGCGGGCAGAAGACCTTCATCTCGAACGGCCTGCATGCGGACCTGATCATCGTGTTTGCCAATGCCGACGACACCGAGCCGGGGCGCAAGTCGCTGTTCCTGGTAGAGGCCACTCGGGAGGGCTTCTCGCGCGGCCGCGTTCTGGAGAAGGTCGGGCAGAAGGCGCAGGACACCGTTGAACTGTTCTTCGACGAGGTGCGAATTCCGGCCGAGAACCTGCTCGGACGGCGGGGCGAGGGGCTGAAGTACCTGATGGCGCAGCTCCCGCGCGAGCGGCTGATGGTGGCGATGGGGGCGGTCGCGGGTGCCGGGGCGGCATTCACCGAGACGCTCGCCTATACGCGAACGCGCAATGCCTTCGGCCAGCCCATCGCAGACTTTCAGCACCTGCGCTTCAAGCTCGCCGAGATCAAGACCGAGATCACCGTCGGGCGCGCCTTTCTCGAGCGCTGCGTCGAGAAGTTCAACGCCGGGCAGCTCGGCGCCGACGAGGCGGCCATGTGCAAGTACTGGCTCACCGAACTCGAGGGCCGGGTGGTCGATCAATGCGTCCAGATGCACGGCGGCTACGGCTACATGCTTGATTATCCGGTAGCGCGCGCCTTCGCCGACGCGAGAGGCCAGCGCATCTATGCCGGAACCAACGAGATCATGAAGGAAATCATCGCACGCCACCTGTGAGGGGCGGGCGAGAGGGAAGGCTTTACAGTAACTATCTTGGAGGAATGCCGTGTCGAAATCCGCGCTGGTGTTGGCCGTAGCCGCTGTCCTGGCTCTCAGTCCTCAGGCGAAAGCCGAGGACATCGGTCCCGGGGTGACCGCAACATCGATCAAGCTGGGCAATACCGCCCCTTATAGTGGGCCCGCATCGGCCTACGGCACGATCGCAAAGTCCGCAATCGCCTATTTCGACATGGTCAATCAACAGGGCGGCATTCACGGCCGGAAGGTCGAGATCATCAGCCTCGATGACGCGTTCTCGCCTCCGAAGACCATCGAGCAGACGCGCAAGCTGGTGGAGAGCGAGGAAGTGCTTGCCATGTTCATGCCGATCGGCACGCCGACGTCTTCGGCGACGCAGGTCTATCTCAATGGCAAGAAAGTCCCGCAGCTGCTCATTTCGTCCGGGGCATCGAAGTGGAATCAGCCGAAGAAGTTTCCATATACCGTGGGCTGGAATGTCGACTATCCGACCGAGGGGCGCATCTACGCCAAATACATCATCGCCAACGTCAAGGATCCCAAGATCGCGATCCTTTATCAGAACGACGACTACGGCAAGGATATTCTCGCCGGATTGAAAGAGGGGCTGGGCGACAAGATTTCCCTGCTGGTGGACACTGCGAGCTACGAGCTGTCGGACCCGACCATCACCTCGCAGATGGCCAAGCTGAAGGCCAGCGGCGCCAATGTCTTCATCAGCGCCACGACCCCGAAATTTGCCGCGCAGTCGATTCAGATCGTGGATTCGCTGCAATGGAAGGCGCTGTTCATTCTGCCGAGCGTCTCGAGCTCGATCGATCCGGTGCTCAATGGAGCCGGGCTCGACAAGTCGGTCGGCATCATCTCGTGCTCCTACACCAAGCAGCCGAGCGATCCGCAGTGGAAGGACTCCGCCGACTTCAAGGCCTGGAACGCCTTCATGGACAAATACTATCCGTCGGGCTCGAAGAACGACTACCTCAACGCGTATGCCTATGGCATCGCGTACGGCATGCACAAGGCGCTGGAGAAGGCGGGTCCCAAGCTCAATCGCGAATCCCTGATGGCGGCAGTCGAGAGCATCCGCGATCTCGAGATTCCGATGCTGCTGCCGGGCGTCAAGGCTAGCATCTCGAAGGACGATCATGGCCCGCTCAAGGCGATGCAGATGATGCGTTTCAATGGCAAGAGCTGGGACATGATCGGCGACTTGATCGTCGGGCGTTGAGCAGCATCAATAAGGAGCCGGCCGGCGGCCTCGCCGGCCGGGCCAACGGAGCAGCTTGAAGGGGAAACGGCATGTCGGGACAGCAAGGCAACGAACCGCAGCGCGCACTTGGCAAGATGGTGGTCGGCACCCTGATCACGTCGGCGGCCAAGCGCTTTCGTGATCGCGAGGCGATCTACTGCGTCGGCACCGGGCGCAGGTTCACCTATCGTCAGTGCAACGAGCGCTGCAACCGGCTGGCGAACGCGCTGGACGGACTGGGCTTGAAGAAGCCGACGGTCGTCGCGTTCCTCTGCAACAATCGCGCCGAGCTCATGGACATCTATTTCGCGATCGCCAAGCTCGGGCTGATCGGGATCCCGCTGAACTACCGTCTGGCGCCGGCGGAAATCGTCGAGCTGACGCGGGCGATGGGGGCGCAGGCGCTGCTGTTCGAGACGCGATTTGCCGGCGCCGCCGAACAGGTTCGCTCCAGCCTGCCGGCGGTGAAGTCCTTCATCGCGATCGGCGACGGCCGGCCGGACTGGGCGATGGGCTATGAGGACCTGCTCGCCAGGTCCTCGACCGCCGAGCCCGAGGCAGAAGTCGAGGAGCACGATGCGTTCTACTACAACCTCACCTCAGGCACGACCGGGCTGCCCAAGTGCTACACCCTGACCCATTTCAACAATGCGGCGATGGGTCCGATGTTCGAGTCGTTCGACACGACGTCGAACGATGTGTTCATGACGGTGTTCCCGGCCTTCGGCCGGGTCGGCTACGGCTGGATCGCCGCTGGGCTTCAGTTCGGGGCCCGCAACGTCCTGATGGACTTCAACCCGGCCGAGGTGCTGCGTCTGATCGGCCAGGAGCGGGTCACGATCATGAACCTGGTCGCGACCATGGGGGCGATGCTGCTGGCCGAGCCCACGCTTGCGAAGGCCGATTTGAGCTCGCTTCGCGGATTGGTCTTTGCCGGTTCGATGTTTCCCGCGCCCTTGCGCGAGCGCATCGCCGCGCGACTGTGCCCGGGCATCTACGAATATTACGGCATGCAGGAGACCGGCGCGCTCACCACGTCGACGCCCGCGGACCGCGCGGTGAGGGAGGACTCGATCGGCCTGCCGCTTCCGTTCGTGGAGCTTCGCATCGAGCGCAGCGACGGCAGCACGGCCGCGCCGGGAGAGCTTGGCGAGATCGTCGCGAGGTCGCCGACGGCAGTCACCCATTACTACGACAATCCGGCGAAGTCCGCCGAGACCTTTGCGGGCGGCTGGGTCCATACCGGCGATCTCGGCATGATCGATGAGGAGGGCTTCCTGTTCATCCGTGGACGCCTCAAGGACATGATCATTTCGGGCGGCCAGAACGTCCATGCCGCCGAGATCGAAGAAACGGTCCTGACATTCCCCGGCGTGACCGATTGCGCGGTGTTCGGGCTTCCCGACGAGATGTGGGGCGAGCGGGTAGCAGCGCTCGTCGTTGTCGACGCGGCGCGCGAAGTGCCGACCGTCGAGGCGCTCCAGGCCTACTGCCGCGAGCGGCTCGCCGGCTTCAAGATCCCGCGCACGGTGATCTTCGACACCCAGGCTCTGCCGCGCACGCCCACCGGCAAGGTGCAGAAGTTCCTGCTGGTCGAGCGATACGGCCAGGACAGCGCGGCACAGTGAAGGCTGGAGGACGGGGATGCCTGCCTTAATCGCGGAGCGTGTCGGGGCCGTTATGCGGCTCGAGCTCAATGAGCCGGACACGCTCAACGCGTTGAGCTCTCAATTGACCAAGGAACTGTCCCGGGCCGTTGCCGCCGCGGTGGAGGATGCCGCGGTGCGCTGCATCCTGCTCACCGGGACGGGGAGGGCGTTCTGTGCCGGCGGCGACGTTCGCGCCATGGATGATCGCCGTCCTGGCGCGGTGCGAGCCCTGGTCGAGACGCACCACGGCTGGATGCGACAGCTGCTCAACGGTGGCAAACCGGTCGTTACCGCCGTGAACGGGCTTGCGGTCGGTGCCGGGTTGGCGATTGCGCTGCTCGGCGACATTGTGATCGCGTCTGACGCTGCGGTATTCCGCAGCGCCTTCCTCGGCCTTGGGGCCGTGCCCGACCTCGGTCTTGCCTTCACCCTGCCGCGGGCCGTCGGATTCCAGCGCGCGAGCGACATCATCCTGACCAACCGTGTCGTGAAGGCGGAAGAGGCCGAAAGGATCGGATTGGTGGCGCGCATCGTTCCGGCGGACGAGCTGCAGCCGGAGGCCATGCGTGCGGCCGAAGCACTGGCGTCGGGGCCGACGGCGGCGATGGGACTTGCCCGGGAGCTGCTGCGGCGCGCCCACGATACGCCCCTTGAACAGTTCCTTCAGACCGAGGCTCTTGCGCAGGCGGCGGCGTTCGGGACTGACGATTTCGCCGAAGGAGTTGCCGCCCTTCGCGAGAAGCGGCCCGCCCGCTTCAGCGGGCGCTGACCAACGCAGCCCCGCGTCATTTATGGACGGCCCCCTCTCGGCAAGGGTCTTCCTGGTGCTTCAGCAAATGAATCGGGGAGCGGTCGGCGCGCTATGACGCGCGACGACGCGGCGGCGTGTTTCGATCCCGGTTTCCTGACATTCTTGATTTGCTTGACTCCGCTCGCTGTTTGAACGGACCCGCAGGCCTATGCGACTATACAGGGCGGGTCGATTTAGCACGGCGAACCGTCATTTGAGAGTTAAACATGTCCGAGCCATTCGCTGCCCTGGCGCAGGTCACAATCGAACGACCTGCGCTGATACGATATCTCGATGCGCGGCCGCGAGCGGCGTCCCAATGGGACGACTGGAACAGGATCGCAGGCCGCTGGCACGGATTCTCGTGGGAATCGGATCTTCCGAAAGTGTTCGCCAGGGTGGACTCGTGGCTTGGAGACTCCTACCGGCACGCGGTGCGTGGGGTGTTGGAGCCATCCGAGGCGCCTGCGCTTGGCCGATGCTCCTATGATGAGGCGACTGGTCGGTTCACTTTCGGGACCCTCACTTTCTCGGAGAACCTCAACGACATCGTGTTCTTTTTTGCCGTGGCACGCGGGCTCGCCGGATATCTGCGCGATCGTCAATCCGGATTTGCCCTGGTGCACAACTATCTGTGGGGGAATGGCGAGAGAACCATCTCCGTGATGGGGCTCGGTCCAGAGAACCATTCCTATTTTCTCGATCCAGAGAAAGATGCATCGGCCTACGAGGCGCATGTTCTCGACGCGCTGGCTGTGTTCGACGACATATGGCAAGGCTATGCCAAACTGGGACAATTCGAAATCTTCGACAAGCGCAGGCAATTCGAAGGCGACAAAGCTGGGCCCAAGGCGACAGACGAGCTCGAACGCCTCCGTTAATGCAGCCCTGTCGACCCAGGAAAATGGCGCGTCATTACGATCAGACGCAACATCGGCAACAACATACTTGGCGGAAAAGACGTTGCGGCGCTCACGCTGCAGCAGGCGCTCGTCGCCAGCCAAGCCAGCAGATCGCCAGCATAACGATGTTGCCGACGAGGTCGAGCAGGCCGACTTCGGTCAAGACAGGCCTGACCGCGTAGAAGTACACATCAAAGGCAAAGAACGGCAGCAGCGCGATGCCGTAGGCCAGGAAAGTGATGCGGGTGAACTGCGCTGTCGCCGCGAACAGGCCCGAGATCAGCGCCTGCGCTCCGAAGCAGGCCACCAGGAAAGGGACGATTGGCGCATCCGAATGGTATTCGGGCCGAACACCCAGCGCCATCACGCTGCCAGGTGCGATGACGCACCAGCCGCCGAGGACGAAGAACACGGAGGCCAGAATAAGCTGCAGCGACTTCGTCGACATCTGGGCACCCCCCTTGCTGATCGCGGCTTGCGTAGCGCAGGTAGCGTGAACTTTCCAGATTGCCTGACGCGGATTACCGTCCACGAAAGTTGGGCTTGCGCTTCTCGCTGAACGCGCTCCGTCCTTCGATATAGTCCTCGGAGGCGAAGCAGGCGTCTACGGCCGCTTGGGCGGCGGCGAGGTCTCGGTCGGCGGGATCCTTGGTGGCTTCGTTGACGCAGATCTTGGCGGCGCGGATGGTCAGCGGCGCGTTGCCGCCGATCATCGCGGCGTAGTCCCGCACATAGGTCTCAATATCCGAAGCGGGGACAACGCGGTTGACCAGTCCCATCGCGAGGGCTTCCGAAGAGTCGAAGCGGCGGGCCGTATAGAAGATCTCCTTGGCGAAGGAGGGGCCGACGACGTCGACGAGGCGCTTGAGACCGTCATATCCGTAGCCCAGTCCGAGCTTCGCGGCGGGAACGGCAAAGCTGGAGTTGTCCGTCGCGATCCGTAGGTCGCAGCACAGCGCGACGCCGACCCCGCCACCAAAGCAGTAGCCTTGAATCATCGCGATGGTCGGCTTGGAGAAGCCGATGATGGCTGCATTCGCTGCTCCGGCGATCCTGTTGTACTCGAGGACGGCCTCGCGCGAGGAGCGCTTCTCTTCGAATTCCGAAATGTCGGCGCCGGAGACGAATGCCTTTCCGCCGGCACCGCTGAGGACGACTGCCCGGATCTCGTCGTCCCTTTCGAACTCGGCCAGTACTTCGGGGACGGCTCTCCACATGTCGACGGACACGGCATTGTGTCGGGCGGGATTGTTGAACTGCATCCAGCCGACCGCTCCCTCCTTCCTGGCAATCATTCGCTCGGTGCTTGTCTTCACGGGGCCCTCCCAGGTGCTTGCTTGCGGCTTTATTGCAGCTTGAGCGTGAGTGAGTTTTCGTCGGCCGCGAAACCGGTCACCTCTCCCCGACGGGGAGAGGTCGATTTGCGCAGCAAATCGGGTGAGGGGCCTCAGGTCCCACGAGAGACTGCGCCCCTCACCCGGCGCTCCGCGCCGACCTCTCCCGAAGGGAGAGGTGGACCGTAGATGCGGCCACAATTCAAACCAATCTCCCTTTAGACGATCTTGCGCGCGTGAAACTCGGCAATCGTCTCGTCGTCGTAGCCGTATTCGCGGAGCACCTCCGCGGTGTGCTCGCCCTTTTCGGGGGTGGCGCGCGCAATGCGGTTGCCCGTCCGGCTCAGCCGGACAGGCTGATTGACAACCGCAATGTCGCCGAGCTTGCCGGAGCGGACCGGTGCCGCCATGGCGAGATGCTGGACCTGCGGATCGGCGAACACCTCATCCATCCTGTTGATCGGACCGCAGGGGACGCCGGCCTTGTTGAGCAGATCGATCAGCTCGGCACTGGTGTGCTCTATCGTGACCTCCGCGATCCTGCGATTGAGGGCAACCCGGTTGGCGGAGCGGGCCGAATCGATGGCAAACTGCGGATCGGTAAGCAGTTCGTCGAGCTTCAGCGCCTGGCAAAAACGCGAAAAAATGTGCGCGCCGGAAGCGGCGATGTTGATGTGACCATCGCGCGTCGGAAATACGCCGGTGGGGATGCTGGTCGGATGGTCGTTGCCGGCCTGCCCAGGCACTTCCTTCGCGATCAGCCAGCGTGCGGCCTGGAAATCCAGTAGCGAGATCTGCGCGCCCAGCAGCGAGGATTGCACCCACTGGCCCTCGCCGGACACTTCGCGCTCCAGCAGCGCGATCAGAATGCCCATCGCGCAGAAGATCCCGGCGCCGAGATCGGCAACGGGAATGCCGACGCGGACCGGACCCTGACCGGGCAGGCCGGTGATCGACATCAGCCCGCCCATGCCTTGCGCGATCTGGTCGAAGCCCGGCCGCTCGCGGTAGGGACCGTCCTCGCCGAAGCCGGAGATCGAGCCGTAGACGAGGCGCCTGTTGATCGCGCGCAGGATCTCATAGTCTATGCCGAGGCGAAACTTGACGTCGGGACGGTAGTTCTCGATCACGACGTCGGCCGTCTCCACCATCTTCCTGAAGATCGCGATGCCGTCCTTTTCCTTCAGGTTGAGCGTGATGCTCCGCTTGTTGCGGTGAAGGTTCTGGAAGTCCGGCCCATGGCGTGGACCGCCCATATCGCCTTCCTCCAGTCCCGCCGGCATTTCGATCTTGATGACGTCGGCGCCCCAGTCCGCCAGCTGCCGCGCTGCCGTCGGGCCGGCGCGAACCCGCGTGAGGTCCAGAACCTTGAAACGCGCGAGCGCCTGGGAGGCCGGGGTGAAGGACATGCAGTTGCTCCGGTTCGTATTCGGTGAGTTCGCGAAACTATCAGCGTCATCTAACGCGGTTCAAGCTCGCGCCAGCGCCATGCCGGGACGATCTCACGCGCATTTCGGGAGGACCATTGACGCCGACTGGTTCCTTCCGGGCCGGATCCGCAGATGGCCCCTCCGCTGATGCCTGATGCCTATTGAGAAAGGGCCGGTTCTGCACTATGGCTCCGGTGAGGTCGTTCAGACGGCAAGCGTCTGAAATATCCGCAAAAAATCCGAGCTGAGCGCCGCGTTGCCGGACGCGAAAGGGAGTTGAGCCATGCCAGCCTACCGATCCCGAACCTCCACCCACGGACGCAACATGGCGGGTGCGCGTGGCCTGTGGCGCGCAACGGGCATGAAGGATTCGGATTTCGGAAAGCCGATCATCGCTGTCGTCAACTCGTTCACGCAGTTTGTTCCGGGACACGTCCACCTGAAGGATCTCGGCCAGCTGGTGGCGCGCGAGATCGAGAAGGCGGGCGGCGTCGCGAAAGAGTTCAACACCATCGCGGTCGACGACGGCATCGCCATGGGCCACGACGGCATGCTGTACAGCCTGCCGTCGCGAGAACTGATTGCCGACAGCGTCGAGTACATGGCGAACGCGCATTGCGTCGACGGACTGGTGTGCATTTCCAATTGCGACAAGATCACGCCGGGCATGATGATGGCCGCGCTGCGGCTCAACATTCCCTCGGTCTTTGTGTCGGGCGGACCGATGGAGGCCGGCAAGGTCAAGCTGCACGGCAAGGAGCAGGCCGTCGACCTGATCGACGCCATG
>NZ_JACRAW010000081.1 GCF_016213215.1 Bradyrhizobium sp.
CATCCTGCGCGGCGACAATTCGCGCGGCGAGTTCTACTCGATCGCGATCTCGAACGGCTATCAGCAGGTCGATAGCGGCACCAAGATGATCCATCTCGGCCGGAACACGACCAGCCGGATCATCTCCAAGGGCATTGCCGCCGGCAAGTCGCAGAACACCTATCGCGGCCTCGTCACCGCGCACCGCAAGGCCCTAGGGGCCCGCAACTTCACCGCCTGCGATTCGCTGCTGATCGGCGACAAATGCGGCGCGCACACCGTCCCGTACATCGAGGCCAAGAACTCCTCCGCCACCTTCGAGCACGAGGCGACGACCTCGAAGATCTCCGAGGACGTCTTGTTCTACTGCATCCAGCGCGGGCTGAGCCAGGAAGAGGCGGTCGGCCTCGTCGTCAACGGTTTCGTCAAGGACGTGCTGCAGCAGCTGCCGATGGAGTTCGCCGTCGAGGCCCAGAAGCTGATCTCGATCTCGCTCGAGGGCAGCGTCGGATGACCGCCGCCGGATCAAGATCAAAGATGCACGGAGGGTTGCGATGACAGAGCTCCTCAAGATCCGCGGCCTTGAGGCGAGAGTGGACGACCGCAAGATTCTCAATGGTCTCGATCTGATCGTGAACAAGGGCGAGATCCACGCCATCATGGGGCCGAACGGCGCCGGTAAGTCGACGTTGTCCTACGTGCTGGCCGGCAAGCCGGGCTACGAGATCACAGGTGGCGAGGTTCTGTTCAACGGCGAGAACCTGCTCGCCATGGCGCCGGACGAGCGCGCGGCGAGGGGACTCTTTCTGGCGTTCCAATATCCCCTGGAAATTCCCGGCGTTGCCACGCTTACTTTCCTGCGCAGCGCGCTAAATGCGCAGCGCAAGAAGCGCGGCGAGGAGGAGATGTCCTCGCCCGAAGTGCTCAAGCGCGTGCGTGCGCTGGCAAAACAGCTTGGCATTGATCCGGAAATGCTGAAACGGCCGCTCAATGTCGGCTTCTCCGGCGGCGAGAAGAAGCGCAACGAGACGCTGCAGATGGCTTTGCTGGAGCCGCGGCTTTGCGTACTCGACGAAACGGACTCGGGTCTCGACATCGACGCGCTCAGGATCGTCGCCGACGGGGTCAACCGGCTGCGCGCCGCCGACCGCGGCATGATCGTCATCACCCATTACCAGCGGCTGCTCGACTACATCGTGCCTGACGTCGTGCATGTGCTTTCCGCGGGCCGCATCGTGAAGACCGGAGGCAAGGAACTCGCGCTCGAGCTCGAGGCCGCCGGTTACGCCCAGTACCAGAACGAAGCGGCCTAATTCCATGAACGTCCAGATCCGTCCTGCGAAGACCGCCGCCGAGATCGGCCTCGCCGACCTCTTCGCGTCGGTGCGCGGGTCGCTCCCGGGCGGCCGGGAAGTCGGCGCGATCAGGCTCGATGCGTTCGGCCGGTTTGCGACCGCAGGCCTGCCGCATGCGCGCCACGAGGCATGGAAGTATACCGACCTCCGCCGCCTGATGCGCGACGCCAAGCCGCTTGCGCCCCGCCCCGATGCCGGCGCGAAATTACGCGCCGGCAGCGCGGGCGCGCTGTTCGCCGGGCTCGGCTTGCGGCGTCTCGTCATCGTCGACGGCGCATTCGTGCCGGAGCTGTCCGATCTTGCGGACATCGAGGCCGGCGTCAGCATCCGTTCAACGGCTTCCGCGCTTGCCGCTGACGAGCCGATTCTGTCCCAGGGTTCGGGCGCGGCGGCCTTGATGAATGATACGGCGGTCGCGCTCAACACGGCGCTGGCATCCGACGGTGTCGTGATCTCGATCGCGCCCGAAGTTGTCGTCGAAAGGCCGATTCACCTCGTCTTCATCACCACCACCGACACGCCGGCCGCGACGTTCACGCGGTCGAGGCTCGTGGTCGGCGAAGACGCGCGTGCCGTGGTGATCGAGACCCATGAGGGGCCGGACCAGTCCGAATACCAGGTCAACGCCGCGCTGGATCTGGTGGTGGGCGACGGGGCGAAGCTGGACCACGTCAGGATGGTTTCCGAAGGGGATGCTGCGCTGCATCTGTCGACGCTCGCGGCCATCGTCGGCGTGCGGGCGAGCCTTCGCGAGTTCAGCCTTGTGACCGGCGGCGCGGTGGTTCGCAATCAGCTCTCCCTGACCCTCACGGGCGAGGGGGCGGTGGCCGGCGTCAACGCGGCAAGCCTGCTCGCCGGCCGTCAGCACGTCGACACGACACTGCTGGTCGATCACGTTGCGCCGGGGGCGCAGAGCCGCGAACTGTTCAAGGCCGTGGTCGACGACGAGGCGCGTGCCGCATTTCAGGGCAAGATCACGGTCCGGCCCGGTGCGCAGCAGACGGACGCCAGGATGATGGCGCGCGCGCTGCTGCTGTCGGATGACGCGGTCGCCAACTGCAAGCCGGAGCTCGAGATTTTTGCCGATGACGTCCAATGCGGTCACGGCAGCACCACCGGCGCGCTGGACGATGAGCTCAAGTTCTATCTGATGGCCCGCGGCATTCCCGGGAACGAGGCCGAAGCGCTGTTGATCCGGGCCTTCGTCGGCGAAGTCATCGACGCGATCGAGCGCGAGGATCTGCGCGACGCGCTGTCGCGCGAGATGGCGAACTGGCTGGCAAGGGGGGAATGATACCATGCATCCGGCGGTTACCAACGGCAGTTATGACGTCGCCCGCATCCGCGAGGATTTCCCGATTCTGTCCATGCAGGTGCATGGTCGGCCGCTGGTCTATCTCGACAATGCCGCGTCCGCCCAAAAGCCCAAGTCGGTGCTCGACCGGCTGACGCAGGCCTATACATCCGAATACGCCAACGTTCATCGCGGCCTGCACTATCTCGCCAATGCGGCGACCGAGGCCTATGAGGGCGCGCGCGACAAGGTCGCCCGCTTTCTCCATGCGGCGAGGCGAGAGGAGATCGTGTTCACGCGCAGCGCCACGGAAGCGGTCAACCTGGTGGCGCAGACCTTCGGTCGCGAACGCATCGGCGTGGGCGACGAGATCGTACTCTCGATCATGGAACACCACGCCAACATCGTACCCTGGCATTTCCTGCGTGAGCGGCACGGCGCGGTGATCAAATGGGCGCCGGTCGACGACGATGGCAACTTCCTGATCGATGAGTTCGAGCGCGTTCTGACCGACCGCACCAGGATGGTCGCGATCACCCAGATGTCGAATGTGCTCGGTACCGTCGTTCCGGTAAAGGAGGTCGTGCGCATCGCCCATGCCCGCGGCATTCCGGTACTGGTCGATGGCAGCCAGGCCGCCGTGCACCTGGATGTCGATGTCCGCGACATGGACTGCGATTTCTACATCATCACCGGACACAAGCTGTATGGCCCGACCGGCATCGGCGCGCTGTACGGCAAATACGAGCATCTTGCGGCCATGCCGCCGTTCAACGGCGGCGGAGAGATGATTCGCGAGGTCTCACGCGAGCTTGTCACGTATGGCGATCCGCCCCACCGCTTCGAGGCGGGCACCCCGCCAATCGTCCAGGCCGTCGGCCTCGGCGCCGCGATCGACTACATCGATTCGATCGGGAAAGAGCGGATCCGCAGCCACGAAGCCGCGCTGCTCACCTATGCGCAGGAGAGGCTGCGCGGCATCAATTCCTTGCGGATCATCGGAACGGCGGCCGATAAGGGCGCCATCGTGTCGTTCGACATGGAGAGCGCCCACGCGCATGACTTCGCGACCGTGATCGACCGGCAGGGTGTCGCCGTGCGGGCCGGCACTCATTGCGCGATGCCGCTGCTCGATCGGTTTGGCGTGCCGGCCACCTGCCGCGCGTCGTTTGCGCTCTACAACACCCGCGAGGAGGTCGACGCGCTGGCGCAGGCGCTGACCAAGGCCCAGGAGCTGTTCTCATGAGCGGACAAGTCACGACCAGACCGAGGCCGATGGCGCGCGTCGTATATGATCCACGCCTGCGTCCGGCCGCACATGATCAGGACTGGAGGCGGGTCTACGAGTTTTCCGCCGGCGAACCGATCCGGTCGGTGGCGCTCATCAGGAACGACGGGATGTATCCGCACAAGGACATCGGCGAGGCGCTGGTCCTGCCCGGCGATATCGGGGTTGTGCGGCAAAGCTGGCGTTTTCTCGGCCATGTCTATTACACCGTCGAGTTCATGGCGCGTGCCGTGTTCGTGATCATGCGCGGCGGTGAATTGGCGCGGATCGGCACCAGTTTCGACCCGGCATGAAGCGCGGGCAATCGAGGCCTGGACGGCAGGTAGGTCACCTCGGCCCGCCGCGTATGGCAAGCATCGCGGATCGGTGAAGGAAGCCGCGGCTGAGCGGGCGGCGTTCGATCATCGATGGGACCCATCACGCGCGCTCGTTTCCGCACAACGACGTCGCTTCTTCCACTTTGCACGCGCGTCGCGGACCCACGGACATTGTTTTGTTTCGGACAGCGCCGGCGGGCCAGGACTGTCGACCGCTTTTGATGTCGGGTTTGCAACAACGGTCCGACATGGGCTTCCGATCCCCTATCTAGTTCCAAACGCGCCGTTTTTTGCCCTGAGCGAGCGCTGGCACACTCGTTGCAAAAGTCCTTAACCAAGGCGCGGCTGTCGGCTTTTGCCATCGTCCAGTGACGGGGCAAGCGGGTCGCGGAAGCGGGATCGAGAGAGCGCAGCACGCCGATTGACGGCAATCGGCCGATGGAGAGCAGGGATGTCTTCACTGAGACAAATCGCGTTTTACGGCAAGGGCGGTATCGGCAAGTCGACGACGTCGCAGAACACCCTGGCGGCACTGGCCGAGATGGGCCACCGCATCCTGATCGTCGGCTGCGACCCCAAGGCGGACTCCACCCGGCTCATCCTGCACGCCAAGGCGCAGGACACGATCCTGAGC
>NZ_JACRAW010000084.1 GCF_016213215.1 Bradyrhizobium sp.
CCGTTCTTGTTGAAGTTGAACTTGAAGCTGAAATGGTTCTTGAAGTTAAAGTTCTACCTGATCCCGATCGCCTTGTGTGTTTGCAAGCTGAGCCGCCACTGCGGATGCCTCAGGCAGTACGCGACCGCACGCGCCGTGTTTTCGGCCACGTTCGGACCGTCCATCGGCTGCAGCGAAAAACGCTCGAAAGCAAGACCTTCGAACTGCTCCGGTGCGGCGTCTTCCTGCGGATAGACGAGCTTCAGCTCGTGACCCTGGCATACGACGAGTTCCGCTCCGGCCTTTGGGCTGACGCAGATCCAGTCCAGCCCGTCCGGCGGGGTGACCGTGCCGTTGGTTTCGACGCCGATCTCGAAACCGCGGGCATGGAGCGCTTCGATGAGGGGCGCGTCCACCTGCAGCAGCGGCTCGCCCCCGGTCAATACGACATAGCGGCTGGCATCCGCCCCGGTCCATTGCGCTGCGATGGTGTCGGCGAGTTCTTCCGCGGAAGCATAGCGGCCGCCCAGGGTGCCGTCGGTGCCGACGAAATCGGTGTCGCAGAATCGGCAGGTCGCGCTCTCGCGATCCTCCTCGCGTCCGCTCCACAGGTTGCAGCCGGCAAAACGACAAAATACGGCTGCGCGCCCGCAATGAGCGCCTTCGCCCTGCAGGGTCAGGAAGATCTCCTTGACCGCGTAACTCACGCTCTTCTCCTGAACTTCAGCCGTTGCTGCGGATCTGCCGCAAGGCTTCGCCTGCGGCCATGGCCGCGGTTATCGCCACATTGAGCGAGCGCAGGCCGGGCTTGATGGGGATCACCAGCCGTGCATCGGCGGCCGCGACCACCTCGTCGGTCACCCCCGCCGTCTCGCGTCCGAATAGCAGGATGTCAGACGCGGCATAACGAAAATCAAGATAGTGGCTTGCCGCCTTGGTGGTGAAGAGGACCAGCCGGCAGCCTTTCTCCACCCGCCAAGCCTGGAATTTGGACCAGGAGTCGTGACGGGTCAGGGACAGGTGGTCGAGATAGTCCATGCCCGCCCGGCGGAACAGCCGGTCTGAAAAAGCAAAGCCGGCCGGCTCGATGATGTGGGCGGGGAGGTCCAGGCACGCACAAAGCCGCAGAATCGTGCCGGTATTCTGCGGGATGTCGGGTTGGAAAAGCGCGATCTGCATGATGTTGAACGGCGGGGTGAGCCCCGGGCGAATGTCTGGATGAAAACATCGCGCCGGACGGAATTCGGACATTGCCCTTTTGTAGGCCGATACCGGGCTTGCGCTATTCCGGCAAGGGTGCCAATAGAACGATTCTGGGCTGCTGGTTTCGTCCGTTTGGCGCGAAAAAGGTAGTCTTTCTGCCGCCGCGGGGGTCGCGGAAGCCGGCAGTCTGTCCCGGGCACGCATGGGAGCGCACTTTGGGCGCGCACCGTGGGCGCCACCGGGGTAGTTCCACCGGCTGCAGATGAGAAAGGGCTTGAAATCGTGACGACAGCGTCTTCGGCGGAGCAACCGACACGCCGTGATTTCCTCTACGTTGCAACCGGTGCAGTAGCCGCGGTGGGGGCGGTGGCCACGGCGTGGCCATTCATTTCCCAGATGAATCCGGACGCCTCGACGGTTGCGGCCGGCGCACCGATCGAGGTTGACCTGTCACCGATCGCGGAAGGCCAGGACATCAAGGTGTTCTGGCGCGGCAAGCCGATCTTCATCAGTCACCGCACCAAGAAGCAGATCGAAGAAGCCCGCGCGGTGCAGGTCTCGAGCCTGCCCGATCCGCAGCCCGATGATGCCCGGGTTAAGTCCGGTCATGAGCAGTGGCTGGTCGTGATCGGCATCTGCACCCATCTCGGTTGCATCCCGATCGCCCATGAGGGCGCTTACGACGGCTTCTTCTGCCCCTGCCATGGGTCGGTGTACGACACTTCCGGCCGCATTCGCCAGGGACCGGCGCCGGCCAACCTGCCCGTGCCGCCGTACCAGTTCGTTTCGGACACCAAAATCCAGATCGGCTGAGCCTCGGAGCCAAGCTCCGGAGGCTTTGTGCCCGTCGCGTCGTCTTATTTCCTCCAGGATCGCATCATGAGCGGACCCTCCGACTACCAGCCGAGCCATCCCGTCCTGAAATGGATTGAGCGGCGCCTGCCGATTCTTGGTCTAATGCATTCTTCTTTCGTCGCGTATCCCACGCCGCGGAACCTGAACTACTGGTGGACCTTCGGTGCCATCCTGTCGTTCATGCTGGCCATCCAAATCGTGACCGGCATCGTGCTGGCGATGCACTACACGCCGCATGCGGACCTCGCCTTCCGCTCGGTCGAACTGATCGTTCGCGACGTCAATTACGGCTGGCTGCTGCGCAACATGCACGCCGTCGGCGCTTCGATGTTCTTCCTGGCCGTCTACATCCACATGTTCCGCGGCCTCTACTACGGCTCGTACAAGGAGCCGCGCGAAGTGCTGTGGATCCTCGGCGTCATCATCTACCTCCTCATGATGGCCACCGGCTTCATGGGCTACGTCCTGCCGTGGGGCCAGATGAGCTTCTGGGGCGCCACCGTCATCACCAACCTGTTCTCAGCCGTGCCCTTCTTCGGCGAGGACATCGTGACCCTGCTCTGGGGCGGCTATTCGGTCGGCAACCCGACCCTGAACCGCTTCTTCTCGCTGCACTATCTGCTGCCGTTCCTGATCGCCGGCGTGGTGGTGCTGCACGTGTGGGCGCTGCACGTGGCGGGCCAGAACAATCCGGCCGGCGTTGAAGCCAAGACCGAGAAGGACACCGTGCCGTTCACGCCGTATGCGACGATCAAGGATCTGTTCGGCGCGTCGTGCTTCGCGATCCTCTATGCGTATTTCATCTTCTACATGCCGAACTATCTCGGCGAGGCCGACAACTACATTCCGGCCAACCCCGGCGTGACGCCGCCACACATCGTGCCGGAATGGTACTACCTGCCGTTCTACGCCATCCTGCGTTCGATCCCGAACAAGCTCGCGGGCGTGGTCGCGATGTTCGGGGCGATCATCGTGCTGGTTTTCCTGCCCTGGCTGGACAGCGCCAGGACGAGGTCCTCGAAGTATCGCCCGCTGGCGAAGCAGTTCTTCTGGATCTTCGTCGCGGTCTGCGTGCTGCTCGGCTATCTCGGCGCGCAGCCGGCGGAGGGCATCTATGTGATCGCCGGCCGTATCCTGACGTTCTGCTATTTCGCCTACTTCCTCATCGTGCTGCCGCTCCTTGCCCGCATCGAGAAACCGCGGCCGGTGCCGAACTCGATCGCCGATGACGTGTTGGCGAAGACCGGAAGCAAGGCAACGCCGATGGTGTCCACGGTGATCGCGCTCGCGGTCGCGGGCGCGCTCTTTGCCGGCAGCACCGATAGCGCACGAGCCTCGGAACGGGTGGACACCCCGCCGGCCGTGAAGTGGTCGTTCGCAGGTCCCTTCGGCACGTTCGACCGTGGGGCCCTGCAACGCGGCCTGAAGGTCTACAAGGAAGTGTGCGCCAACTGCCACGGCCTGTCCTATATCGCGTTCCGCAACCTCGCCGACCAGGGCGGGCCCGGCTACTCGACGGCGCAGGTGAATGCGTTGGCCGCCGAGTACAAGGTCAAGGACGGCCCCAACGATCAGGGCGAGATGTTCGAGCGCCCCGGCCGCGCGGCGGATTATTTCCCTTCGCCGTTCCCGAACGAGCAGATGGCTCGGGCGGCGAACGGCGGCGCGGCGCCGCCCGACTTGTCGCTGATCACCAAGGCGCGTTCGTATAAACGCGGTTTTCCCACGTTCATTTTCGACTTCTTCTCCAACTATCAGGAGCAGGGTCCGGACTACCTCGCGGCCCTCCTCGTGGGCTTTGAAGACGAACCGCCCGCGGGCGCGACGATCCCGGAAGGCTCGTACTACAACAAGTACTTCCCGGGTCATGCCATCAAGATGCCGAGGCCCTTGAGCGACGGCCAGGTGACCTACGACGACGGCTCGCCGACGACGGTCGAGCAGTATGCCAAGGACGTCACGGCCTTCCTGATGTGGGCCGCCGAGCCCCACATGGAAGCGCGCAAGCGCCTCGGCTTCCAGGTGTTCGTGGTCCTGCTCCTGCTCTCAAGTCTCCTGTACTTCACCAAGAAGAAGGTCTGGGCCGGCGCCCACTGACGCGGCATCAAGTCAAAAACGAAAAGCCCCTTCGGGGGCTTTTTTGTTTTCGGCTTATGCCGTTCCTGGTTCGCAACGCGCATTCCCCGGATGACGACGGCATGGATTGCGTCGCGCCGTCACAGCGGACAGAATGTTGCGACGCCCTGGAAGAAATCGTGGGAGGAAAACATGGGTACCATCATCACCTTCAAGCGCCCGGACGGCGAAGAAGCGTCCGGCTACCTCGCCAATGCCGCGAGCGGCAATGCGCCCGGCGTGGTCGTAATCCAGGAATGGTGGGGGCTGTCGGACCAGATCAAGGGCATGTGCGATCGTTTTGCGCTGGCCGGCTTCGATGCGCTGGCGCCCGATCTCTACAAGGGCACGGTCGTGCCGTATCACGACACGGAAGCGGCGGCGAACGAGATGAACTCGCTGGACTTCATGGACGCCACCACCCAGACGGTGCGCGGGGCAGTGCAGTATCTTTCGAGGAACGGGGCCAGGGTCGGGCTCACCGGCTTCTGCCTGGGCGGCGCCGTGACCATCATCGGCGCCACAAAGATCCCGGAGCTCGCGGCGGGCGTCGTGTTCTACGGCATCCCGCCCGAGCAGGCCGCTAAGCCGGCCGACGTGATGATTCCGCTGCAGGCGCATTTCGCCAATCAAGACGATTGGTGCACGCCCGAGTTGGTGGATGCGTTCGAGAAAGCCATGATTGCGGCCAGCAAGCCGCTGGAGCTGTACCGCTACGACGCCCACCATGCCTTCGCCAACGAGCAGCGCGTCCAGGTGCACGACCGCTGGGCTTCCGAGCTTGCCTGGAGCCGGGCGGCCGAGTTCTTCAGGAAGCACCTGGGGTGAACCCCACACCGCGTTCAACCGACACAAGACAGGCCGCCCGGTCGTCGGGCGGCCCCGTTGGAGCGGTTCGGCAACCAATCGTGTCCAGCGCCAACAACGTGGCGCCGAGCATCCCATATGACGTGAGGCGACGGCTGTTGACGACAATGCCTGTGTCTGAAAGGGCCTTCCGCATAGCTCGCGGCGTCTTTGGTCTCGCTGCGCTATGGACAGTTGTCTTGGGCAGCTCTTTTGTGCTCGCGATTGCTCACGCGCGAGCTGAGCCAGACTTCGTGACGATCGAGGGTGACTTAAAAAGGATCGCCTGGTGGGTCGTCGCTGATTTCCATCCGTTTACAACCGAGGTTCGGGGTATTCCCGCGAACCAGATCAACAAGAATTGGTGCAGGGCGACTGAATTCCGCAAGGACCTCATTCCGCGGGAGTTGTTGTTCGACGGCGGTGTTGATGTAATGGCGGCTGCCAAGATGTCCTTCGCTATAGAAGGACGTTTCGATGGCACGACCACCAAGCAAGTTGCACTGGTGGGAGTCTTTCAGGAATGCTCGGGCGAAAAGGGCAGGTTCATTCTGATCCTTAATCAACCGGTCGACGGGAAGGCAAAGGTCCGGTTTGCGAGCGCCTTGCGGACGGATCGTCAATTTGGCGCCTTGCAGAAGGGCAATGACAACAGCATCGTCGCCTGGACGTGCATGGAATGCGACAACTACTCGGTCCTGAAATGGGACCGGAAGAAGCGCAAGTTTGAATGGCTGCCTGAACCGGAAGAGCAATAGTGGGGCAGTAGACCGCATATGCCGGTCTCTCGGACGGCCGCTGGCAAGAGTGGCCGGCGTCAACGCAGGTTATCCCGAGACGGCTATGCCCTTGACGTAGCCCCCCGGCCGTGGTGTGTACTCAGACCATGAGCACCGCCGTCCGCCCGTCCCGTCGTTGGTGGCCCACCTTCTGAAGGTGGCCGGTGCGATTTCGTTTCCAACAATCGTCGAAGGCCGCCATCACAGCGCGGCGGCCCCTTCGTTTGTCCTGTGTGGCGTTCCCTCGACAAGTTTCGTAAGAGGAGCACATGAACAGGACAGTCTTCGCTCTGCCGGCCCGCAGCGAATACCGCACCCGCGCGGGGCTCTCGATCACGCGCGCGGTCGAGCAGTTCACCGGCGGCGCCAGCCGGCTCGATGACCTCGTCAGCCTGCTTGATCGCCGCCGCGGCGTGGTGCTGTCGTCGGGCACGACGGTGCCCGGCCGCTATGAAAGCTTCGATCTCGGCTTCGCCGACCCGCCGCTGGTACTGGAGACCAAAGGGTTCGACTTTGCGCTGGAAGCGCTGAACGCCCGCGGGCAAGTGCTGATCGCTTTCCTCGCTGACGTGCTGAACGAGCCTTGCGTGGTCGTCTCCGAGAAGACGTCGACGCGGCTGGCCGGCCATATCATTCGCGGCGAAGCGCCTGTCGAGGAAGACCAGCGCACCCGGCGCGCCAGTGTAATGTCGCTGGTGCGCGCCCTTATCGCCGCGTTCTCCGCCACTGAGGATCCGCTGCTCGGCTTGTTCGGCGCCTTTGCGTATGATCTCGTCTTTCAGATCGAGGACCTCGTGCAGAAGCGGCCGCGCGAGGCCGACCAGCGCGACATCGTGCTCTACGTACCGGACCGGCTGCTGGCCTATGACCGCGCCACCGGTCGCGGCGTTGTGCTGAGCTATGACTTTGCCTGGAACGGCAAGTCCAGCGCGGGCGTTGCGCGCGAGACGGCCGAGAGCGTTTACTCCCATACGGACCGGCAAGGGTTTGCCGATCACGCGCCCCGCGAATACCAGGCGACGGTGGAGACCGCGCGCGCGGCGTTTGCCCGCGGCGACCTGTTCGAGGCGGTGCCGGGACAGCTGTTTGCCGAACCGTGTGAGCGCTCGCCGGCGGAGGTGTTCCAGCGGCTCTGCGTCATCAACCCGTCGCCCTACGGCGCGCTGATGAATCTCGGCGAAGGCGAATTCCTGGTGTCCGCCTCGCCGGAAATGTTCGTACGCTCGGACGGCAGGCGGGTGGAAACCTGTCCGATCTCCGGCACCATTGCGCGCGGCACGGATGCGATCGGCGATGCCGAGCAGATCCGCCAGCTCCTGAATTCGAAGAAGGACGAGTTCGAGCTCAACATGTGCACGGACGTCGACCGCAACGACAAGGCGCGCGTCTGCGTGCCCGGCACGATCAAGGTTCTGGCGCGGCGGCAGATCGAGACCTATTCGAAGCTGTTTCACACCGTCGACCACGTCGAGGGCATGCTGCGCCCGGGCTTCGATGCGCTCGATGCCTTCCTGACCCATGCCTGGGCGGTGACGGTGACCGGCGCGCCGAAACTATGGGCGATGCAGTTCGTCGAGGACCACGAGCGCTCGCCGCGGCGCTGGTATGCCGGCGCGATCGGCTGCGTTAATTTCGACGGCAGCATCAACACCGGCCTGACGATCCGCACCATCCGCATGAAGGACGGGCTTGCCGAGGTGCGGGTCGGCGCCACCTGTCTGTTCGATTCAGATCCCGCGGCGGAGGACCGCGAATGCCAGGTCAAGGCGGCGGCGCTGTTCCAGGCGCTGCGCGGCGATCCGCCCAAGCCGCTCTCGACCTTCGCTCCCGACGCGACCGGAAGCGGCAAGCAGGTGCTGCTGATCGATCACGACGACAGTTTCGTGCACATGCTGGCCGATTATTTCCGGCAGGTCGGCGCCAGCGTCACCGTGGTACGCTACGTGCACGCGCTCGACATGCTCAAGCAGCGGAAGTGGGACCTTCTGGTGCTGTCGCCAGGCCCGGGACGCCCGGAAGATTTCGCGATCTCGAAGACGATCGACGCCGCGCTGGAAAAGAAGCTGCCGGTGTTCGGCGTCTGCCTCGGCGTGCAGGCGATCGGCGAATATTTCGGCGGTCATCTCGGGCAGCTCACCCAGCCGGCCCATGGCCGGCCCTCGCGCGTGCAGGTGCGGGGCGGGCGCCTGATGCAGAACCTGCCGAATGAAATCGTCATCGGTCGCTATCACTCGCTCTATGTCGAGCGCGACGGTATGCCGGATGTTCTGAAGGTGACGGCCAGCACCGAGGATGGGGTCGCAATGGCGCTCGAGCACAAGAGCTTGCCGGTCGGGGGCGTGCAGTTCCACCCGGAGTCGCTGATGTCGCTGGGTGGCGAAGTTGGTTTGCGCATTGTCGAGAACGCGTTCCGGCTCGATGTGGGGGCGAATTGAGTGCAGTATTTCATTCTCGTCATTCCGGGATGGTGCGAAAGCACCAGACCCGGAATCTCGAGTTTCCGGGTCGTTGCTTTCGCATCGCCCCGGAATGACAGGGGACGTAATCCATGACTTTTGATCAGGATCTGAAATCGACGGTCCGCACTATCCCGGACTATCCCAAGCCCGGAATCATGTTCCGCGACATCACAACGCTGCTGGCGGACGCGCGGGCCTTCCGTCGCTCGGTCGACGAACTCGTGCAGCCCTGGGCGGGGTCGAAGATGGACAAGGTCGCCGGCATCGAGGCGCGCGGCTTCATTCTCGGCGGCGCAGTCGCACACCAGCTTTCCGCCGGCTTCGTGCCGATCCGCAAGAAAGGCAAGCTGCCGCACACCACGGTCAGCATCGCCTATTCGCTGGAATACGGCATCGATGAAATGGAAATGCACGCCGATGCCGTCCACCCGGGGGAGCGCGTGATCCTGGTTGACGATCTCATCGCGACCGGCGGCACCGCCGAGGGCGCGGTAAAGCTGCTGCGGCAGATCGGGGCCAACGTGGTGGCGGCTTGCTTCATCATCGACCTGCCGGAACTCGGCGGCGCAGCCAAGCTGCGCGCGATGGACGTGCCCGTGCGCACGTTGATCACGTTCGAGGGGCATTGAATTGTGCTCGCCTCGAGCGAGCACAACGCATCGAGATCTCAGATGGCCTCCGCTGTCAGTACGGACTGCCAATGCCGCATGCGCTCCTTCAGGAGCGCGTTTCTGACGTAGCTCGACTCCTCATCTTCCAGGCGCTCGCATTCTTCGAACTTCAGACCGTCGGGACCCTGGGTGCGCCACGCCGCCTGCAGGCTGCGGCACGTGTGGCTGCCGTGGCGAAGCGAGAACCAGATCCGATTCTGGATCTTTTCGATGTCGGGGGCCTGACCTACCCAGACTTCCCCTGAGGCCGCGCAGCGGACGGCATAGATTCCCGCGACCGTCTTGCGTTCCTTGTAGGCGGCGATCGCTGCTTTTCGGTCGGTGCTCACGGACGGCCCTCGTCAATTGCGGTCCCGCCACGCATAGCAACCGCAGTGCAAGGCGTCAATATTACCCGGGTAAAATTTGGCGATGGGCCTAAGATTGCTGCAGGAGCATGCTGAGCTCGAGTTCGCGGAAGCCGAGATAGCTGCCGCGAATCCACTGGTGCAGCTCGGTCGATGAATCATGCTCCTGGCGCAGATAGCCCGTGAATGAAAAGGACAGCCGGTCGATATACGTCTTGAGGAACGTGGGCAGCGCGGGCAGGTGGAACTGCCGGCCATCGGCCATCGCAGACGGCAGTTCGCCGCGAACGACATATTCATTGTCGACGGTAATCAGGTTGGCGCGCGGGATCTGCTCGCTGAGCATTTCGTAGGCGCGCGCCGAACCCCGGTCGGTGTCGGCTACAAACAGGATCAGCGGCACGACGCCGCGGCGGAGCGCCTCCTTCATGAAGCCGATCTCCTCGGTCATCTTGAAGAACTCGTCGAAGGCGTGGAAGCCGAGGTCGATCACCTTGGCGAGCCCGTCGTTGGCGATGACCCGGTCCATCAGGTGCATCTTGCCCAGCGTGTCGGTCACGTCCGCGGTCTCGGTGACCTTCGGCAAATAGTCGAGCAGCGATGGCTCTTTCAGGTTCACGTCGAAGGCGAGGACGTCGCCGTTCCGGAGCAGCAGGTATTCAACGGCCAGCCGCGACAGCAGCGTCTTGCCGACCTGCGGGCGAGGCGAACAGACGATGTAGACGGGCGTGGCGGACATCACGCGCAATGATTGGTGAGGGGTCGGCGGTCAATAGAGCCGAATCCTCCTTCACCGCAAATCATTTTTCTCCGGCGTGGCCGGGCCTCGACCCGACGATGTCGGTCAGCTTGATGCGGTCGAACTCGCTCCAGACATTTGCGAGCCAGTGCCGGACATAGCCGCGCAGCACGAAGGAATAATTGGCCGCCTCGTCGCGGACGCCCTTGTTGGCAACGAATTTCAGGAACGGGACCGAGGCGACCTCGACCTGTTCGTAGGCCATTTCGTTCAGCTTCGGGATGGTCAGCTCGGTCGCATCCTTGATGCGATGGAAATAGGAATTGTAGGTGGACTGATCCCACTCGAAGAAGCTGGTGTTGTTGATGAAGTTTTTCACCAGGAAGTACTTCGCGCCGCCCATGAAGCTGGCAGTCTCGGCGATCTCCTCCAGCGAGGCGATCGAGGGGCCGAGGATGTGGAACACGGCAAAGGTGATCTGGCCGGCCTTGGCGGCGTCGAGGAAGCCGATGTCGCGCAAGGAGGCGAGGGCGGGCGACAACAGGCCGGCGCGGACATCGATCACGGTCACCGACGGGCTCACGGCATTGAGCGTGTCGAAGATCTTCATCTGGTCCGCCGTCGACATCATGTCGACGATCTCGGTCGCGTCGGGGTGAAAGCGCTTCAGGGTGCCGCGTGGGGATTCCGTGTCGAAGGCCCGGGTGGGCACATTGTTGGCGCTGAAATAATCCAGCAAGGTCCGCGAGACCGTCGTCTTTCCGACGCCGCCCTTGTCGGCGCCCACCACAACTACTGCCGGTTTTGCCATGTCCGTCCCTTAACGAGCCCCCGATCGTCAGGCGATCGGCACGCACCCATGCTGTGGGCGCGAACATGGCAGAAACAAGGGAGAATTCAAATCCTTAAGAGGGCCGTCCGGCCATTCTCTACGCTTTTCTCGGGGCACGTTGCGCGGGCGTGCAAGTACTCCTAGCGGCGCCCCCGGGGGCCCGCCGCAGCACCCAGCGTGCCCGCCGGTTCCTCGGACCGGCTCTCGGTGATCTCGGCCGGTTCCGGCTCGCGCTCGGTCTCATCGGACGCGTCTGTGAGCGGCTCCAGCGGGCCGGGGTCGTGTCCGCCGCCATATCTGACGAGCGCCTTGATCCGGGATTCCACGGATGGGTGGGTGGCGAACAGGTCGGCAAAGCCTTCGCGCGGGTTGTCGACGCACAGCTCCATCACCGCCGAGGTGGCGCCGGACAGTTCGCCGCGTCCGTCGATCTTGCGAAGCGCCGTGATCATGGCATCCGGGTTCTTGGTCAATTCTACCGAGCCCGCGTCAGCCATGAATTCGCGCGATCGCGACAAGGCGAGCTTGACCACCTGAGACAACAGCCAGGCGAGCATCATCAGCACGATCGCGATGACGATAACGGCGATCGCCCCGCCGCCGGAGCTCTTGCTGTCGCTGCTCGATGAGGACGACGAAGAGGACGATGACGATGAGCCGCCGCTGCTCGAACTCCAGTTCAGATTGGTGAACAGCCGGAAGAACAGCTCGCCAAGGAAGCCGACCACGCCGGCGATAATGACGGCGACCACCATCAGCTGCACATCGCCATTGCGGATGTGGGTCAGTTCATGCCCGAGCACCGCCTCGATTTCCTGGTCGTTCAGCTCCTCCAGCAGGCCGGTCGTCACGGTAATGGCGTACTGGCGCTGATTGAGTCCGGAGGCGAAAGCGTTCAGCGCGGGGCTTTCCATGACCTTCAGCTTCGGCATCGTGATGCCGCGCGAGATGGAGAGATTTTCGAGCAAGTTGTAGAGCCGCGGCTCTTCCTGCCGCGTCACCGCGTGGCCGCCGGTGACGGCGTCGATGATCGATTGGTGGAAGAAATAGGCGACGACGATCCAGACGGCGGCCGCGATCGTGGCGTACGGAAAGGCGGCCACGAGGTCGTGGGCCGCGTTCGTGAGATAGAACGCGACCGTTCGGTCGCTGTCGATGATGACTTCCGCAACGAGCGCGCCGGCATAGACCAGCACGTAAATCAGAAGAAACAAGCCGGCGAGCAGCAGCATCGAACGAACCCTGTTCGACGCGATGTGGGTGTAGAGCCCGTACGCGGCCATGACGCTGCTCTGCCGGCTGGTTAGCTCAGAACTTCACCGACGGGGCCACCTCGAGTTCGGTCCGGCTGCTGCCGAGGTCGAAGAATTCCTTGGGGGTAAAGCCGAACGTGCCGGCGAACAAAGCGGCAGGCATCTGCTGGATGCCGGTATTGTACTCCTGGACCGCGTTGTTGAAGAAGCGGCGGCTCGCCGCGATCTTGTTTTCCAGGTCCGACAGCTCACTGGCGAGCTGCTGGAAATTGGCGTTGGCCTTGAGATCCGGATAGGCCTCCGAAAGCGCGATCAGGCGGCCCAGCGCGCCGCTCAGCTGGCTCTCGGCGGCCGAGATCTGGGCAGGTCCCTGCGCGGAGATCGCGGCGTTGCGGGCCTTGACGACCTCGTCCAGCGTGCCGCGCTCGTGCGTTGCGTAACCTTTCACCGTCTCGATCAGGTTCGGCACCAGATCGTGACGCTGTTTGAGCTGCACGTCGATGTCGGCAAATGCCTGGCTGACGCGCTGGCTCAGCGCCACGAGGCGGTTGTACATCGCAAGGGCGAACAGCACGAGAATGACGATAACGCCGAGAACGATCCAGCCGGTCGACATGAAGAACTCCTGAGCAGGGAAGAAGGCGGGCAGCGTAAACCAAAAGAACGCCGAGCGGCAGGCCGGCATGGCGGGATGCGTTGGATTTGTCGATTGCGAGCCGTTCCTAGTTCAAAGTGTTTTCACAGAAACACGGTTAACTCTCGTCCATGACGCCATCGCCCCAGCGCCAGCGCCTCGCCTGCGCATAAGCGGCCTTGTCACGGCGCGGTATCTTCGCTTTCGCAAGGCCATCGGCAGTACAGAGTTTTGCGACGATCTCGGCCTTTCCGACCACCGGCGGCGCCAGCACACGCGCATGGGGGCGCGTGACCTGTGCCCGTGTCAGCGCGACATAGGCAAATCTCTCATCCTCGAAGGGCACGTCCGCCCCCTTGATCTGCTTGTGCGCCTGCAGGCGAGGCAGACGTTGGCTGAAGTGGCACCAGTCCGGCGAGACAAGCGGACAGGGACCATCATGCGGGCAGGGCACCGCGACGTGTCCGCCGGCCGCAATCAGCTGTTCGCGCAACGCAAGGATGCGTGCATAGCCGGCCGGCGTACCGGGTTCGATCACCAGCAGCGCGTGGCGGGCCTTCGCCCACATCGCCTCGGCGAGCCTGCGCTGATCGTCCTCGCCAAGTTCGCCCATCAGATAGCTTGCGATGACGAGGTCGCCCGCATCGGCGGCGGCAACGTTCGTGCAAGCCTCGCCCGGCAGATAGCGATAGTCCTCCAGCCGCGCGCTGTCGCGCGCCAGCGCGAGCCCAAGCCGGCGCAGGTTGTCGTTGGCGTCGATCAGCGTGAACGAGGTGAGGGAAGAAAATGCCTGCGCCGCCGCCCAGCTCGCGGTCCCGGGTCCCGCGCCGACATCGAGCAGGCTGGCCGGAGCGAGGTCCGGCACGATCTCGGTCAGGGCATTGAGGCTCGCGGCGACCGCCGCATAGGTCGCGGGCATGCGCGCCAGCGCGTAGGCGAGCGCATCCCTTTCCGATCTGATCGTGGCGGAGGTGCCGCCCGCGCGATAGGTCTCCGAGATCCGCCCCGCGCGTTCGGCCGCTTCGCTGCGGGAGAAGCCCTCGAGCTTGGCCTCGAGCGCGGCTTTCAGTTCGGCAGGCAGGGTGGGGGGAATCACGATCAATTCTCAAGCCCCGCGAAGGCGGGGCATCCAGTAATCAGGGACAGCAAGGCCGACTTCAGGCGGCGCGGCGTACTGGATCATCCGCTTTCGCGGATGATGACGTCAATGCTTGTGGCGTGCCGGCAGGCAACCTGAGCGCCGGAAATCTCACGCCACTTCCTGGTCGAGGATGTCCACGGCTTCCTGCAGGCTGACGGAGACCAGTTGCGACACGCCGCGCTCGGCCATGGTGACGCCGAACAGCCGGTGCATGCGCGCCATCGTGATCGGGTTGTGCGTGATGATGATGAAGCGCGTATCGGTCGACTTCGTCATCTCGTTCAGGAGATTGCAGAACCGCTCCACATTGTGATCGTCGAGCGGCGCGTCGACCTCGTCCAGCACGCAGATCGGCGAGGGATTGGTGAGGAACACCGCGAAGATCAGCGCGAGCGCGGTCAGTGCCTGCTCGCCGCCCGAGAGCAGCGACAGCGTCTGCGGTTTCTTGCCGGGCGGCTTTGCGATGATTTCGAGCCCGGCTTCCAGGGGGTCGTCGCTCTCGATCAGGTGCAGAGCCGCTTCGCCGCCGCCGAACAGCTCGACAAACAGGCGCTTGAAATGGTTGTTGACGATTTCGAACGAAGTCAGCAGCCGCTCGCGGGCTTCGCGGTTCAGGCTCTGGATGCCCTGGCGCAGTCGCTTGATGGCTTCCACGAGGTCGTCGCGTTCCGTGGTGAGGGAGGTATGCTGGGCTTCGACCTCGCGCAGCTCTTCCTCGGCGCGCAGGTTGACGGCGCCCAGCCGCTCGCGGTCGCGGCGCAGCTTCTCGAGGGTTTCCTCGGTCTCATGCAGCGGCGGCAGTTCGGCGCCCGGTTCGATCTCGGCAAGGCCGGCCACGGCCTGCGGTTCGATCTCGAGCATGTCGCGTATCTCGCGCTCGATGTCGTCCAGCCGGCGCCTCGCGCCTTCCATGCGCTCTTCGGCGCGCGCGCAGGCTTCGCGCGCGCTCGACAGCGCTTCGAGCGAAGTCTTCGCGGCGCGGTCGGTCTCCGCCATGGCGATTTCCGCGCCAGCCAGCGCGTCGGAGGCGACCCGGCGATCGTTCTCGGCGAACTCGATCTCGCTGATCAGCGCGCTGCGCTTCTCGGCGAATATGGCCGGCGCGTTCTCGAGTTCGGCACGCTCGGTGTTGAGCTCGGCGATGCGGGCCTGGATGGTTTCGATATGGGAGGCCGCGCCTTCCTTGCGGTTTTGCCATTCGGTGCGCTCGGCCTGGATCGCCTGGAGCCGGCGGTCGGCAAGCTCGGCCTCGCGCGCCAGTGCCTGCGCTTCGGCGCGAACCTGGGCGGCAAGACGGCGGTGACTCTCGATGTCGCTGCGAACCGCCGCTAACCTGGTTTCGGTCTCAAAACTCGGCGGCAGTTCGGAAAGCGCGGCGCTGGCGGATTCGTGTGCCGCCTCCGCCTCGCTCCGGTCGGCGGCAAGGCGGCTGTGCGCCTCGGAGAGCGCCGACTTGCGCGCCGCATGACGATTGACCTCGCGCTCGGCGCCGGCGTGGCGCTCGCGCGCCGCGTTGACCTCGCGCTGCGCGGCACGCCAGCCTTCGCGCGCAGCGCCTTCCGCGGCGGAGGCGGCCTTGAGTTCGGTCTCAGCCGTCTCCAGCGCCTGTCGCTTGATGGCGGCATCGATCCGGGCCTGCTCGAGCTCGTTTTCAATATCGACGAGCCGCGCCCGTTCGGCGAGGCGGCGGGCTGCTCCCGTCGGCGCATGCGCCGCCGCAACGAAGCCGTCCCAGCGCCACACGTCGCCTTCGGGCGACACCAGCCGCTGGCCGGTCTTGAGCTGCGAGGCCAGTTCGGCGCCGCGTTCGCGCGGCACGACGCCGATCTGCGCGAGGCGTCGCGCCAGCTCCGACGGCGCCTGGACGTGATCGGCGAGCCGCTCGACGCCTTCCGGCAAGGCCGGATCGCCGTCGCGCAACCCGGCATTGGTCCAGCGCATCGGCGCCGAGGGATCGACCGGCGCGTCGAGGTCGTCGCCGAGCGCGGCGCCCAGCGCCTTCTCGTAGCCCTTGGCGACGGTGACGCCATCGATGATCGGCGGCCACAGATTCTTGGTCTCGCTGTTGACCATCTTGGAAATGGTCCGCGCCTCGGTCTCGAGACGCTGCACCCGCTTGTCGGCTTCGTTCAGTGGCGAACGCGAGGCTTCCAGCGTCTGGCGCGCGGCGATATGCGCGGTTTCGCTGGCCTGCGCAGCGGCTTCGCAGGCCGCGAGATTCTGCCCGGCGCTCTCGACCGCGGCGGCGAGTTCGGCGAGATCGCCGAAGCTGCCGGTTTCCTGCGCGAGCTTCTCTTCTTCGGCAGCAACGCCTGCGATCTCATGATCGAGCCGCGCCAGGCGGTCACGATGGGTGCGAACATTGGCTTCGAGCTGGTTGCGCTTGGCCGTGAGATCGGCGAGCGCCGTGGTCAGCTCGGCGAACTGGCGCTCGGCGGCGGTCAGGACCGCTTCGGCATCGGCGACGCGCTCATCGACGCCGGAGCGCTTCTCGACGCGCGATTTGATCTCTTCCTTCAGCTCCGCGTCCTCGCTGTCGAGCCGCTGCAGCGCGATCTCGGCGTCCGATGTCTGCTGCTGGGCGCGGGCGATGTCGCCCTCGAACTGGGTCAGGCGGCGCGCGAGCTCGCCGACGCGTTCCTTGGCGCGCTGTTCCTCGCGGTCAAGCAGTTCACGTGCATTGGTCAGGCGCTGCAGCCCCGCGGCCGCGCGCGCTTCGGCTTCGCGCAGCGCCGGCAGTTCGGCGGCGCGGATCGCCTGGATACGGGCCGCTTCGGCCTGTTCGCGCGTACGCTCGGCCATCTCGCGGACGGCGAGATCGTGCGTATGCCCGGATTCGCCGACGTCGGCATGGGCCGCGATCCAGCGCAGGTGGAACAGCGTGGCCTCCGCCTTGCGCACCTTGGCCGCGACCTCGCGATAGCGGATGGCCTGGCGGGCCTGCTTCTTCAAGCCTTCGATCTGGCCGGCGAGCTGGCCGATGACATCCTCGACGCGCGTGAGATTGGTCTCGGCAGCTTTCAGCCGCAGCTCCGCCTCGTGGCGGCGGGCGTGCAGGCCGGCGACGCCCGCGGCGTCTTCCAGTACGCGGCGGCGCTGCTCGGGCTTGGCCTGGATGATCTCGCCGATCTTGCCCTGGTGGACGAGAGCCGGCGAGCGGGCCCCGGTGGCGGCGTCGGCGAACAGGATCTGCACGTCGCGCGCGCGCACGTCGCGGCCGTTGATGCGATAGACCGAGCCGGCCTCGCGCTCGATACGGCGGGAGATTTCGAGGAACTGGCTGTCATTGACGGCAGCCGGCGCCGAACGATCGGTGTTGTCGATCGACATGACCACTTCGGCGTGATTGCGCGCCGGGCGGTTGCCCGAGCCGGCGAAGATCACGGCATCCATGTCGGCCGCGCGCAGCGACTTGTGTGAGGTCTCGCCCATTGCCCAGCGCAGCGCTTCGACCAGATTCGACTTGCCGCAGCCGTTCGGCCCGACCACGCCGGTGAGACCGGGGTCGATCACGAAGTCGGTTGGTTCGACGAACGACTTGAAACCGTGGAGGCGAAGGCGGGTGATCTTCATGAACACGCTTCTCTGTTGGCAGGACGCGAATCTCCCTGCCGGGACAATACCATAGAAGGCAATGTCAGTGTGTGGCTGCCGCACCTGGCGGCTTGATGCTCGCCCGACAATGGCTGCGCCGTCGCTCAAGGGCAACCGGCGAAAAATGCTTTTCCCAAGGCTTTTGCAGGGCGAATCAGGACCAAAACGTGAAGATCAGCTCTTCAACAGCGGATTGATCTTCTTCGCAAATTCCTCGAACGAGGCGTCGCCCTTGATCTTGTCGCCATTGATGAAGAAGGTCGGCGTCGAATCGACCTTCAGCACTTCGCTTGCGTATTTCTGGTCGGCCACGATCTTGTCGAGCAGCGCCTGGTTCTTCAGGCAATCTTCTACCTGCTGTTGGCTCAGCCCGGCCTGCTTGCCGATTCGCGCCAGCGTCTCGGTCGTGTTCTTCATCACCCAGTCATTCTGCTGGCGGAACAGCATGTCGGTGACGGCGAAATACTTGGCGGCGTCGCCATTGGCGATGCATCGCGACAGCATGGAGCCGGCGGCCGCTTTGATGTCGAGCGGGAACTCGCGGAAGATATAGCGCACCTTGCCGGTATCGATATATTCCGCCTTGATCTTCGGGAACACCTGCTCGTTGAACGTCGCGCAATGCGGGCAGGTCAACGAGGCGTATTCGGTGATGGTGACGGAGGCGCTGGCCGGCCCGAGCGCCATGTCTGGCAGCGACACCGGCTTGGCTACGTCGGCAGCGGTTTGCGCCATCGCTTCCGTGATCAGCCGCAGCGGCGACACCCCGGCGAGCGCGGCAAGTCCGGTCAGCGAAAGCATGGTGGTGAAGGCGCGGCGCGTAAGGATCAAGGTCCACTCCCGGATTGGCGTAGGCTCGCCCAAGGTTCCCAATTGATTGGCATGTCGCTAGCTCGAAACGGCACCTCTGGCAATGGCGGGCTGTAAGGTCGGGTTCAGACTGGAGGCTCAATTTCGCTTGATTGCGGCCCCGAGCCGCGCCAGCGCCGACCGCAGCTCCTCATCGTCGATTTGGCCGAGCGTTTCAGCAACCTCGGCCACGGCTTTCTGATCGGGGCTTTTCGGCCGTGGCGGCCGGGTCCGGCGCGACAGGGGGGCTTGGCGGAATGCCAGCTTTCCGACCGCGCTCCAGCCGAAGAAGCGATTGACCCGCTCCAGGATGACGTCAGAGGAATGCTGGATTTCCAGCGCCATCGGTCCTTCGACCCGCAGCACCAGAGTTGCCGGCTCCTGGGGCCGGCCCTCGACGGGTCGCGGCCATTGCATCTTCAGGGGCTCCGAATGGGCGGCGATCTCGGCACCTGCGATCTCGCCCCACCGCGTCACCAGTTCGCGCGCGGCAAAGCCCTGCTTGGCATAGGCGTCGGCAAAGACGTCGCTGAGCAGCAGCGAGAGCGGCTTGGCGTTGGTGGGACGGGGCTTGGACATGGCGTCTTATATCATCGTGCGCCGTTGGCCGGAAATTCCCCGGTCGTCATGGCCTGGCTTGCCCAGGCTTGTCCTGGCCATCCACGCCACCAGGAAGAAAGACGTGGATGCGCGCGACGAGCACGCGCATGACGTGGAGAGACTTGCAACGGGCAGCTACACTATTTCCATGAGCTCTTTCGCCGCCATCAAGATGAAACCGCAAGAAGTTCCAGCGGGCGCCAGCCCCACGCGCCTGCTTGACTGGTACGACCGGCATCGCCGCAGATTGCCGTGGCGCGCGGCTGCGGGGGATGTGCCGGACCCCTACAAGGTGTGGCTGTCGGAAATCATGCTGCAGCAGACCGGCGTGAAGACGGTCGGGCCGTATTTCAAAAAGTTCATCGCGCGCTGGCCGGATGTCATCTCCCTCGGCCGCGCTTCGCTCGATGACGTGCTGCGGATGTGGGCCGGGCTCGGCTACTACTCGCGGGCGCGCAACCTCCATGCTTGCGCGGTTGCGGTGGTGCGCGACCATGGCGGGGTTTTCCCGGACACCGAAGAAGGCCTGCGGGCGCTGCCGGGCATCGGGCCGTATACGGCGGCCGCCATTGCCGCGATCGCCTTCGACCAGCGCACAATGCCTGTCGACGGCAATATCGAGCGCGTGGTGTCGCGGCTGTACGCGGTCGAGGACGAGCTGCCGCAGGCCAAGCCGCTGATCCGGCGGTTGGCCGCGACGCTGCTCGCCGAACGGCGCGCCGGCGACGAGAAGTCTCGCGCCGGCGACAGCGCCCAGGCGCTGATGGATCTTGGCTCCTCGATCTGCACGCCGAAAAAGCCTGCCTGCGTGCTGTGTCCGCTGAGCGAGGACTGTGCGGCGCGCGCGCAATCTGCGCCGGAGACGTTTCCGCGCAAGGCGCCGAAAAAGACCGGCGCGCTGCGCCGCGGTGCGGCCTTTGTTGTCACCCGCGGCGATCAGCTTTTGGTACGCACACGCCCGGAGAAGGGATTGCTCGGCGGCATGACCGAAGTGCCCGGCTCGGAGTGGGCCGTCGGCCAGGACGACAAGACCGCGCGGCTCCAGTCGCCTGATCTGAAAGGCGTCACGCGCTGGCACCGCAAGGCGGGCGTGGTCACCCACGTCTTCACGCATTTTCCGCTTGAGCTCGTGACCTATACCGCGCGCGTTGGCCCGCGGACGCGCGCGCCGCAAGGCATGCGCTGGGTGCCGCTCGCGACGTTGCAGGACGAAGCGCTGCCGAACGTCATGCGAAAGGTGGTCGCACACGCGCTGGATCTTTGATCGGCCACCGGTCGAAACAGGCACGCTATGGACGGAGCGAAAGAGCCTCGCTAACTTCAGGTTTTCCCGCGAGGACCGACATGCTCAAGCTCTACTACGCCCCCGGCACCTGTGCGCTCGCCACCCATATTGTCCTTGAGGAGGCCGGCGCCTCGTATACGACCGAGCGGATCGACTTCAAGAGCAACCAGCAGAACAGTCCGGAATATCTTTCGATCAATCCCAAGGGGCGTGTGCCCTCGCTGGTGACCGACCGCGGCATCCTGACCGAGACGCCGGCGATGCTGGCCTTCATCGCGCAAACCTTTCCCAAGGCGAAACTGGCTCCGCTCGACGATGCCTTTGCGTTCGCCCAGGTACAGGCCTTCAACAGCTATCTCTGCTCCACAGTGCATGTCGCGCACGCGCACCGCATGCGCGGCTATCGCTGGGCCGGCGAGGAGAGCTCCTTCGCCGACATGAAGCGCATGGTGCCGAAGACGGTCGGCGCGTGCTTTGCGCTGATCGAGCGCGAGATGCTCAAGGGGCCGTGGGTGATGGGCGAGAGCTACACGGTCTGCGACGCCTACCTGTTCACGCTGTCCGGGTGGTTAGAGGTTGACGGCGTCGACATCGCAACGCTGCCGAAGGTGGCGGATCATCGCCGGCGCATGGCCGAGCGGCCGGCAGTGCGCAAGGTGGTGGCGGAGGAGAAGGCGTAAGGCGCGGTCGAATTGCTCTCCGTGGGTCCCCGGGGCTGCTCGAGGGAGCCTTGTTGAGCCCACTTTCTACGTAGCCCTTCGTTTCTCCCGCTCCAGTTCTCGACCCGTCTGAAGCATCAGCTTGCGCAGCCAGATCGAGCCGGGGTCCATCTGCGCGCGCGTCGGGTAGAACATGAACTGCTCGTCGATGCCGGGATCGAGCGGCGGCGTCACGACCGCGAGCGACAATCGCCGGGATAGCGCTGCGATGAGGCGGCGCGGCACGAACGCCACGAGATCAGTGCGCGCGACCACGTGCAGCGCCTCGATATAGCCCGGCACGACCAGCGCGATGCGGCGCGCGATGCCCTTGCTGCGCAGCCAGCTGTCGATCAGGTCCTCGTTCTGGCCGCGGATGATCACCGCAACGTGCCGCGCTGAGAGGAACGCCTCGCGCTGCTTCAGCCTGGCTCCGACCGGATGACCGCGCCGCACCGCCAGCGCGTCGCTGTCGCTATAGAGAAGCTGGCGGTGGAAGCCCTTGAAGGCATCGCCGATCGAGATCACGACATCGATGGTGCGGGCGAACTCCGCATGGAAAATCGCAGGTCCCCGCCATGGCACCACGTCGATGCGAACGTTCGGCGCAAGGCGCGTGACCTTCTCCATCAGCGGGGGCATCAGCAGTTCGACCGCGAGATCCGGCATCATCAGGCGGAACTGCCGCTCGCTCCTTGCCGCATCGAAGGCGTCGGGAACGAAGAGCCCGCGCACCTGATCAAGCGCCTGCGCCAAGGGTGCGCGCAGGGCTTGCGCCCGCGGCGTAAGCTCCATCCGCGCGCCGGTGCGAACCAGCAGCGGGTCGCCGAAGATCGCGCGCAGTCGCTGCAGCGCGTGGCTCGCCGCGGGTTGCGACAGGCCGATCCGCATCGCCGCGCGGCTGACGCTGGCCTCTCGCAGCAGCGCGTCGAGTGCGTTTAGCAGATTGAGATCAAGCGAATTCAAATTCACAAAGCGAATACATATCATAATATCTATCGATTGGAAGAATTGTACCGCGGTGGCGATGATCGGCCGTCATTCATGAACGGAGATGCCCTCATGAGCGCTGCCACAAACAAGAGACTGATCCAGCAAATTTTTGCTGTCGCGGGAAATCCCGATCCCTCCGCGCGCGACCGGGCGTTGTTCACCGCAAGCCTCGCCGACGATGCCACCTGGGTGGTGACCGGCCAATATTCGTGGTCACGCACGTTTGCCGGAAAGGTTTCGATCCTGAACGATCTGCACGGTCACGTCCGCTCACGGCTCAAGGAGCGGGCGCGGACTGTCGCCCATAACTTCATCGCGGACGGCGACTACGTCGTGGTCGAAGCGAAGGGCGACAACGTCACCACCGAAGGGGCGCGCTACGACAACGACTATTGCCTGGTGTTTCGGCTCGAGGACGGGAAAATCAAGGAAGTGCGGGAATATTGCGACTCGATCCTGACCGAAAAGGCGCTCGGGCGCTTTCCGGAGCCGCCTGCCGTGCGAGTGAGCTGAGTGCTATCGTGATTCCCGGGAAGCCGGATCTCGCGCGGCAACCTCAGGATTCCTGGTCCACGCGCAAGCGCGTGTCCGGAAATGACGGACACGGTGATAAACGGCAGCTCAGTCCGCCATCGCGGAGCGGACCTCGGCGCGCAGTTCGTCGATCAGCCTGAGGCCGTTCTTGGTCTCGACGTGCCAGAACGTCCAGCCGTTGCAGGCGGCGGAGCCCTGCGCTACCGCGCCGATGCGGTGGATCGAGCCGACTTTGTCCCCCAACATGATGGCGCCGTCGGCGCGGACCAGCGCCCCCAGGCGCTTCTTCGCGTCGAACAGTTTTGCGCCGGGCATGATCATGCCGCGCTCGATCAGTTCGGAGAACGCCACGCGCGGTGCCTCGCGGGCGGTAATGAACGGGGCGAGGCTTGCTTCCGGCAGCGGTTCGATCGCGGCGATGCGCGCCTCGGCCGCCTTGGCGTAGGTCTTGTCGCGCTCGAAGCCGATATAGCTGCGGCCGAGTCGCTTGGCGACGGCGCCGGTGGTGCCGGTACCGTTGAACGGGTCGATCACGAGATCGCCGGGTCTGGACGACGACAGCAGCACCCGCGCAAGCAGGTTTTCCGGCTTCTGGGTCGGATGAACTTTCTTGCCGTCCTTGCCCTTCAGCCGCTCGTCGCCCGTGCACAGCGGGATCAGCCAGTCGGAACGCGCCTGCACGTCTTCGTTGGCCGCCTTCAGCGCTTCGTAATTGAAGGTGTAGCCCTTGGCTTTCTCGTCGCGCGCGGCCCAGATCATGGTCTCGTGCGCGTTGGTGAATCTGCGGCCGCGGAAGTTCGGCATCGGATTGGACTTGCGCCAGACGATGTCGTTCAGGAGCCAGAAGCCGAGGTCCTGCATGATGGCGCCGACGCGGAAGATGTTGTGATACGAGCCGATCACCCAGATCGTCGCCGACGGCTTCATGACGCGGCGGCAGGCGAGCAGCCAGGCGCGGGTGAAGTCGTCGTAGGCGGAAAACGATGCAAACTTGTCCCAGTCGTCGTTGACGGCATCGACATGGGATTCATCGGGGCGCTTCAGATCGCCCTTCAGCTGCAGATTATAGGGCGGGTCGGCGAATACCAGATCGACCGAGGCAGCCGGAAGCTTCGACATCTCGGCGACGCAGTCGCCCACGATGATGCGGCTCGACGGGGACTCAAAATTTGTGCGGGGCGCCCTTGCAGACGCCCCGCGACGCGACTCAACCATGACTCAAGAACTCTGACTCAGGCGACGCTGTCGGCGACGCGGGACCAAACAACCGACTGGCCGTACATTGACTGGCCAAAGTAAAAATCGACTTAACCGCTCGCGCATTGATGCGTTTTGGTTGTGCATCACGCGCGCTTGATGCGCGAAGAAGTTTCGCGTCGCAGAAGTATCTTGCGCGTGCCGCACTGCGCGTGCAGCAGACGGCCTGAAGCGGCGACTTCGTGGCAAGTTGGCGTCCGAATTCGCGCCACGCGTCATTTGCCAGGGAGCGGGAGCTGACCAAGCGTCGCACTAGGCAATTTTTGCCGTACGAGATATTGAATAGTGCAACGCAATTTTTACGTTTGTGGCGCGCCGAGCCTGTACCTTGCGCCACGTCCTGGATTGAAGAGGAAAAGCCGCCATGCGTTACGATGATTTCCGCCGCAGTGACGACATCGAAGACCGTCGCGGCGAAGAGGGCGGAATGGGTGGCGGCGGCGGCTTCGGCCTGCCGATGGGCGGCGGCGGGCTCGGTATCGGCACGATCATCGTGCTCGGCCTGGTCGGCTATGCGTTCGGCATTGATCCTCGCATCCTGATCGGCGGCGCGGAGATTCTGTCTGGCGGCGGTGCGCCGACCTACCAGGCCGATCGCAGATCGGGCCCGGCCAAGACGGGCGCCCCGAAGGATGAAATGGGCGACATGATCTCCGGCATCCTGGGCGAGATCGATGATCGCTGGAGCGAGATCTTCCAGGCCAGCGGCCAGAAGTATACCGGGCCGCGCATCGTCCTGTTCCGCAACGCAACCAATGGCGGCCGCTGCGGCATGGCGCAATCCGCCATGGGGCCGTTCTACTGTCCGCCGGATCGGCAGATCTTCCTCGATACCGGCTTCTTCCGGCAGGTCGAGACGCGCTTCCGCGGCTGCACGGGCAGCGCCTGCAAGTTCACCACGGCCTACATCATCGCGCATGAAGCCGGCCACCATGTGCAGAACCTGCTCGGCGTCCTGCCGCGCGTGACCCGCCTGCAGCAGCAGGCTGGCAGCCGGTCGGAAGCCAACGCGCTGCAGGTGAAGGTGGAACTGCAGGCGGACTGCCTCTCGGGCGTCTGGGTCAATCGCGAAGCCAAGAAACGCCCGAACTTCCTCGAACCGGGCGACATCGAAGCGGCGTTGACCACGGCCTCGGCCATCGGCGATGATACGCTACAGCGACAGTCCACCGGGCGTGTTGTGCCGGATTCCTTCACCCACGGCTCGGCCGAGCAGCGTAAGCGCTGGTTCATGATCGGCTATCAGCAGGGAACGGTGCAGGCCTGCAACACCTTTGGCGCAGCGTCGCTGTAACGAGCATGGATTTCGTGGCCGGGCTTGTCCCGGCCATCCACGGTTTGTAAGTCCATGACGTGGATGCCGGCACAGGCCGGGCATGACGAGAGGAAGCAGTAATGTCCGCCACCGGCGAGCCAAAACAATTCGTCCCGCTCAACATCGCGGTGCTGACGATCTCCGACACCCGTTCGCTGGCCGACGACAAATCCGGCACGACGCTGGCGGATCGATTGACGGCGGCGGGGCATCATCTGGCGGGACGCGAGGTCGTCGTTGACGACGCCGACCCCATCCGCAGCGTCGTCAGGCGATGGATCGCCGATCCTTCCGTCGACGTCGTGATCACGACGGGCGGCACCGGCTTCACAGGCCGTGACGTCACGCCGGAAGCGGTCGAGCCGCTGTTCGAGAAGCGGATGGACGGCTTCTCGATCGCCTTCCACATGTTGAGTTACGGCAAGATCGGCACCTCGACCATTCAGAGTCGCGCCACCGCAGGGGTTGCCGGTGCCACCTACATCTTCTGTCTGCCAGGTTCGCCGGGCGCGTGCCGCGATGCCTGGGACGGCATCCTGGCAGCCCAGCTCGACTACCGCACGCGGCCGTGCAACTTCGTCGAGATCATGCCGAGGCTTGACGAGCACCTGCGGCGGCCCAAGGCCAAGGGCGCCTGAGCATCGCTCGACACGTCGCCACGCGGGGCGTCACAGCTCGCGTTCCCAGGTTTCTCCGATCAGGCTCTGACCGAAGCTGCGGTGCGGTTCAGTTGCAACCAGCGTAAACCCGGCGTCCTGGTAGATCCTGCGCGCCGCAAGGAGGATGCTTTGGGTCCACAACGTGATCCGACGATAGCCGCATTGCCTTGCAAATGCGATGCACTCGGCGACAAGGCGCTGGCCCAGGTGCTGCCCTCGCGCGGCGGGATCGACCAGGAGCAGCCGCAGTTTGGCGACGTCATCGCTCGCCTTGACCAGGAACACCGAGCCGACCGGCGTGCCGTCGATGTCGGCAATCCAGCAGCGTTCGCGCGAGGCATCGAAGGCGGTAACGAACTTGCCGACGATCTCCGCCACCAGCGCCTCGAAGGTGGCGTCAAAGCCATATTCGCCGGCGTAGAGCGCGCCATGGCTTTGCACCACCCATCCCATGTCGCCCGGCCGCGGATCGCGAAGGGTTGCCGCGGAAGCAGCCGGCGACCCCAGCAGCGCTTCGATCGTGGACATCGCTGTCGTGAGGCGGGTGAGGTGGCCGTCCGGCAGTGCGGATAGCATTTCGGCGACGTGGCCCTGTGACAGGCTTTCCAGCTTCGCAAAGGCCTGACGTCCTTGGGCGGTCAGGCTCAGCCGGTATTGCCGCCGGTCGGCGGCGAGCGGCTTGCGGGTGATGAGCCCGTTCTCCTCGAAATTCTGGACGATGCGGCTGAGGTAGCCGGGATCCAGACCGAGCTCGATCCCGATCTCCTTGGCGGAAAGCTCATCGCCATGGGCAAGCTCATAGAGGACCCGGGCCTCGCTGAGCGAGAACGGGCTCTTGAGCAAGTGCTGATCGAGTACGCCGAGCTTGCGGGTATAGAAGCGGTTGAAGGCACGGACCGCCAGGATCTGGTCGGGGGAAATCTGCCGAGTCATGGAGCACCTCAATAGTTGCCACTGTCAATCAATTGATTGACTTTGGCAAGTTTTCGAGCTAGGCCACGACGTTGACGATCCGGCAGCGCAGCAGGGTCCGGGAAGAGCGGCCAAGCCGCCGCAAGAATTGGGCTTCGGAGCGGCGGGCATGCGGCTGGTAGCCGCCGAGCCGGTCATAGTGATCGCGCGCGATCAGGAGCCCCTGGTCGCCCAGCGGTCCCAGGATGTTCCGCCTCACCAGCCGCAGGGCATCGCGCACCGGCGTGTCGGCGTAAGGCGAGCGAGCGTGGCGGAATACGGCGGCGCGCGGCCGTCCGCTGGCGGCCACGGTCCGAATGAATTGCGAGGTCTCCTCGATCCAGCCAGTTTCCAGGACCGCGCCGGCGTGCAGGAACATCAACCACGGCGAGCGGGCCTGCAAGGCGCCCGCCGCGAGTGCCGCGCCTGCGGATCCCTGGAAGGTGAGGAAACGGCAGCCTGCGACGTCGGCAACCCGCTCGATCACGCCGGTACCGGTGCGATCGATCAGCAGGACCTCGCGGATTAGGCCGGCGGCGGCCCCCGGCACCAGCGCCGCAAGCGTGGCTACCGCCGGCGACTCGGCGCCCTCAGTCGCAATGATGACACTGAGCATTAACTGTAAGCTTTAATCGCTAACAACCTGAAAACTCGGGGTACTACTATCATTCTGTCATAGTTGAATCATCCGCAATCGGTGTTTTTGCGGGAAACGGGTTAACTGGTGTGCGGCATCCGGATGCCCCGATGGAAGATCAACGACAGCGCCGCCGCGCACTGCCGTGCGATCGTCATCTCCTCATCGATGAGAGTTATGAATCCTCGACCCGTGCTGGGCGCTCATGGGCGCGTTTCCGCCGCCGTCTGCGGTGACGATCATGCTCAGTTCCCGGCCTCGGCGGATGTCCTTCCGCCGGCGCTGTCGGGCCATACCCAGTCGCGGACTTGCGGCATGTCTTCACCGTGCTCGCGCACATAGCGCGAATGCTCGATCAGCGCATCGCGGAACTGGCGGCCGACCCGGGCAGCCTTGGTCCCATGGCCGGGCACGCGCTCGATCGCTTCAAGGGCCAGATGATAGCGGTCGAGCCGGTTCAGCACGACCATGTCGAACGGCGTGGTCGTGGTGCCTTCTTCGGCAAACCCCCGGACATGCATCCCCGCGTGATTGGCACGCCGATAGGTCAGGCGGTGGATCAGGTACGGATAGCCGTGATAGGCGAAGATCACCGGCTTGTTGCGCGTGAACAGGGCATCGAAGTCGCGATCGCTCAGGCCGTGCGGGTGTTGCTCCTTGGGCTGCAGCGTCATCAGGTCGACGACGTTGACGACGCGGACCTTCAAGTCGGGCAGGGCTTTGCGCAGCAGGTCGACGGCTGCCAGCGTTTCCAGGGTGGGGACGTCGCCGGCGCAGGCCATCACGACGTCGGGCTCGGCACCCGCCTTCTCCGTTCCCGCCCATTCCCAGATGCCGATGCCGGCTTCGCAATGCGTCGCCGCCTCCCGCATGTTCAGCCACTGCGGCGCCGGCTGCTTGCCGGCGACGATCACGTTGATGCGGTTGTAGGTGCGCAAGGCATGATCGGCGACCCACAGGAGCGTGTTCGCATCCGGCGGAAAGTAGACGCGGACGATGTCGGCCTTCTTGTTGGTGACGAGATCGACGAAGCCAGGATCCTGATGGCTGAAGCCGTTATGGTCCTGCCGCCAGACATGCGAGGTCAACAGATAGTTGAGCGAGGCGATCGGGCGCCGCCACGGCAGGGAGCGCGACACCTTCAGCCATTTGGCGTGCTGATTGAACATGGAATCGACGATGTGGATGAAGGCCTCATAGCAGGAGAACATGCCGTGCCGTCCGGTGAGCAGGTAGCCCTCGAGCCAGCCCTGGCACAAATGTTCGCTCAAGACCTCCATCACGCGGCCGTCCTGGGCGAGATGGACGTCATAAGGCTTGGTCGGCTCCATCCATATCCGCTCAGTCGCCTCGAATACCGCGTCGAGCCGGTTTGACGCGGTCTCGTCCGGACCCATGATTCGGAAGTTCCGCGCCTGCGCGTTCTCCATGACGACATCGCGCAGGAACTTGCCGAGCTCGCGCGTTGCTTCCGCAACCGCACCGCCCGGCCGCGGCACCTCGACCGCGTAGTTGCGATAGTCCGGCAGCTTGAGCTCGCGCTTCAACAGCCCGCCATTGGCGTGCGGGTTGGCGCCCATGCGCCGGGTCCCGGCGGGGGCGAGCGCCTGCAGCTCGGGCACGAGCCGGCCCTTCGCATCGAACAGCTGTTCCGGCTGATAGCTTCGCATCCATTGTTCGAGCAGCTTCAAATGGGCAGGGTTTTCGCGCGGATTGGCGATTGGCACCTGATGCGCGCGCCAGAATCCTTCCACTTTCAACCCGTCGACTTCCTTCGGGCCGGTCCAGCCTTTCGGGCTGCGCAGCACGATCACCGGCCAGCTCGGCCGTTCGCAATGTTTGCGCCCGTCGCGCGCGTGCTCCTGAATCGCGCGGATGCTCTTGAGCGCGCTGTCCAGCGTCTCCGCCATCAATCGATGCATCGAGTGGGGATCGCTGCCCTCGACGAACAGGGGCTCGTGCCCGTAGCCGACGAGGAGATCGCGGAGTTCGTCGTCGTCCATGCGGCCGAGCACGGTCGGGTTGGCGATCTTGTAGCCGTTGAGATGAAGGATCGGCAGCACGGCGCCGTCACGCGCGGGATTTAAGAACTTGTTGGAATGCCAGGATGCCGCGAGCGCCCCGGTCTCGGCTTCGCCGTCGCCGATCACGCAGGCGACGATCAGGTCGGGATTGTCGAACGCGGCGCCATAGGCGTGCACCAGCGCGTAGCCGAGCTCGCCGCCTTCATGGATCGAGCCTGGCGTTTCCGGGGCGGCATGGCTTGGAATGCCGCCGGGAAAGGAGAACTGGCGGAGCAATTTGCGCAGGCCTTCGGCGTCGCGCGTGACGTCCGGATAAATCTCGGTGTAGGTGCCTTCGAGATAGGTGTTGGCCACCATCCCGGGTCCGCCATGGCCGGGGCCGCAGATGTAGATCACGTTGAGGTCCCGGGCGCGGATGACGCGGTTGAGATGAGCGTAGATGAAGTTCAGACCCGGCGTCGTGCCCCAATGGCCGAGCAGGCGCGGCTTGATGTGCTCCGGCCGCAGCGGCTCGGTGAGCAGGGGATTGTCGAGCAGGTAGATCTGCCCGACCGACAGGTAGTTGGCGGCGCGCCAGTAGCGGTCAAGCAGGTCCAACTCGCTGTGCTGGGCGCTCTTGGCGTGGGCGGTTGTCGCTTCCATGTGAACCTCCCTCCGGCGACAGTGACCAACCCGATCGCCCCCCGATCGATCCTGTGCGTAGGCGCCACTCCGGCCAATCTGCGGATCAACTGTTCTTGTTCTTGCTTTGTTCTCGTGTCGTGCTAGGGTGCGCCCATGAGTCGAGCATCCTCTCATGCCCTCAAGCACCCGCCGGTGAAGGTGCCCTCCGAGCCGGCGGGTGCGCCATCCGACTTTCCCGAACTTGCGGTCGCCATCGATCACGGGCGCCGCCGAGGCCGCGGCGCGCAGTCCAATGCCAGCGGCAGATATGAGGCCGAGGCGCGTGTTGCCTTCGACGACGGCTGGCAGAGCCTGGACGAGCTGCCGCCGTTCAAGACCACCGTCGCGCCCGACACCGCACGCAAGGTCATCACCCGCAACGACTCCCCCGATATCGGCTTCGACCGCTCGATCAATCCCTATCGCGGCTGCGAGCATGGCTGCGTCTACTGCTTCGCAAGGCCGACCCACGCCTATCTCGGCCTGTCGCCTGGACTCGATTTCGAATCGAAGCTGTTTGCCAAGCCCGACGCGCCTGCGCTTCTGGAAAAGGAGCTCGCCGCGCCGGACTACGAGCCGCGCATGATCGCGATCGGGACCAATACCGATCCCTATCAGCCGATCGAGCGCGAGCGGAAGATCATGCGCGGCATTCTCGAAGTGCTGGAGCGAGCCGGCCATCCCGTCGGCATCGTCACCAAGTCGGCGCTGGTGTTGCGCGATCTCGACATTCTGGCGCGGATGGCGAAGCGCAATCTCGCCAAGGTCGCCGTTTCGGTCACCACACTCGATCCCAAGCTCGCGCGCAGCATGGAGCCGCGGGCCTCGACCCCGCCGAAGCGGCTCGAAGCGCTGCGCCTTCTATCGGAAGCCGGCATTCCGACCACCGTGATGGTCGCGCCGGTCATCCCCGCGCTGAACGATGCCGAGATCGAACGCATTCTCGATGCCGCGGCGCATTCCGGCGTCAAGGAAGCAGCCTATGTGCTGCTTCGGCTGCCGCTCGAAGTGCGCGACCTGTTCCGCGAATGGCTGCTCGCCAATTATCCGGACCGCTATCGCCACGTCTTCACCCTGATCCGCGACATGCGCGGCGGGCGCGACTACGACTCGCAATGGGGAACGCGTATGAAGGGCACGGGTCCCATGGCCTGGACCATCGGCCGCCGCTTCGAGATCACCTGCGACAGGCTTGGCCTGAACAAGCGCCGCTCGAAACTGACGACCGACCATTTCGCCAGGCCCAAGCGCGAAGGCCAGCAGCTCAGTTTGTTCTGAGCTCGTTTCAATCTGCTAGCCGGCGCGCTCGGTTCACCTCGCCCCGCTTGCGGGGAGAGGTCGAAATTCGCGCGAAGCGCGGATTTCGGGTGAGGGGGACTCTCCACGAGCGCCTCTGTCGACACTCCCCTCACCCCGACCCCTCTAAGAGCGAGCTTCGCTCGTCTCGACCCGCAAGCGGCAGGGCTATCGCATATGCAGATTTCGGTGCGCCCTGTTTGGTCAGCCTTCCCACGAACTCGTCATGCCCGGCCCTGTCCCGGCCATCCACGTCTTGGTGTCCGCGTGAAGACGTGGATGGCCGGGGCCAAGCCCGGCCATGACGACGTGGAAAGTTCGGCGCCGATAACGCATATGCGATTGCCCTGCCTAACGTGGAGCGGCGGGCGTTTACGGCCATTGCGGGATGAAGGAATGCCGGTGATTTGCCCGACGCGTCAAGTTGCCGTTCGCATGGCGGCTACTTTGCATGGGGTTGTTTTCGATATTTTGGCAGCGCGCCCCTCCGAAGGGGACCGCAAGCGGGGAGAGGGAGTACGGCGGCTGCTCCGGTCTGAATAACGGGAATTGCCGCAAGTTCCCGGTTGCGCCGGTGGGACGGGCCTGCGCACGATCCCGGCCATGATTCGGGACAAGTCCGCCAAGCCCCAAGCCGTGAGCAAAGGCAAGACCCAGGCAAAGGATCTTGCCGGGAAGGAGCCGGTGCGGGCCAAAAAGCCGTCGAACGGCATCATTGCCGTGGCGCCCCCGACCTTCCGGCGCGAGCGCGCGCTGATCAAACGCGGGATATGGCCGGTTGCGGGTTGCGACGAGGCCGGCCGCGGCCCCCTGGCGGGACCGGTGGTGGCGGCCGCCGTGATCCTCGACCCCAACCGCATACCGAGGGGCATCGACGATTCCAAGCGGCTGACGGCGGAACAGCGCGAGAAGCTGTTCGACAAGATCTGCGCGACCGCGCAGTTCGCGGTGGCTTTCGCGTCGCCGTCGCGAATTGATCGCGACAACATTCTCCGCGCCTCGCTGTGGGCGTTAAAGCGTGCGGTGCAGGCGCTGCCCGAGCCGCCGAAGCACGTCTTCGTCGACGGCCGCGACAAGATCGACGTGTCGTGCGATTGCGAGGCCGTGATCGGCGGCGACGGCCTTGTGGTGTCGATCGCGGCGGCATCGATCATCGCCAAAGTTACGCGCGACCGGCTGATGCGCGCGCTGGCGCAGGAGTGCCCCGGCTATGGCTTCGAATCGCACAAGGGCTATGGCGTACCTGAGCATCTGGACGCGCTCGACCGATTGGGCCCGTCGGTTCACCACCGCAGCTTCTTCGCGCCGGTGGTCGCGGCGCGCGAGAAGCACCAGCCTTGGACTATCGATCGGACGATCGAACCCGATCTGTTCTCGCTTGACGTGCAGGTCGAGGTCGAGGCGCCGACTGGAATCTAGGTCTGCTGCAACTTCGGTTGCCTCGGCGCGCCGCGCGCTTTATCAGACATTCGAGATCGAAGGGCCGGCTTTGGCGAGGTTGGCTGCGTAGTTCGGACGTTGCATGCGGTTTACCTCCCTGGTCATCGAGCTCATTCGCGCCCGGCCGCGGCTGGTCGTTTGGATCGTGGTGCTGTTGCAGGCGGCGCTGTGGCTGTTCGTTGCGCTCCTGTCGTACCGAAGCCCGCCTGGCGACCTTGCCGTCGCGCTTGCCTTCGGCCGCGAGTACCAGGTCGGCACCGACCTGGGGCCGCCGCTTTCGTACTGGCTCGCCGATATTGCCTACCGCCTCGCGGGCAACCACGCCTTCGGCGTCTATCTGCTGGCCGAGATCTGCGGCATCGCCACCTTGTGGATCATCTACTTCCTGGCGCGCGCGATCGTCGGGGGTCAGCAGGCGGTGCTCGTCGTGCTCCTGACCATGACGATCCTGGCCTTCGGTTCGCCTGCGCTTGAATTCGGCCCGGAGGTCGTGGCGCGCCCCCTGTGGGCGCTGATCCTCTGGCATTCGTGGCAACTGATCGGGCAGAAGCGGGGCAATGTATGGTTCGCCTGGTCGATCGAAGCGGGGCTCCTGCTGCTGACGACCCCTGCCGCGATCGAGCTGTTGCTGCTGGTTCTGGTGTTTGCACTTGCGACTGCACGCGGCCGCCAGACGCTGAAGGCGCTCGATCCCTTGTTTGCGCTGCTTGTGATCGTGGTGCTGGCGCTGCCCTATGCGATCTGGCTGATCCGCGCCGACGCGCTTCTCCTGCCCGCCTTGCCAACGCTTGCCGACCTGGACGGGCGGGCGGTGCACGGCGCCTGGCTTGTCGGCGGGCTGCTGCTCGCCATGGCCGCCATCCCGGTCCTTTCGCTGCTCAACACGGGCTGGTTCGCGGGCAAGGAAGAGGAGGCGCCGATCATCTACCGGCCTTCGGTCGAGCCGCTGGCGCGCAGTTTCGTCCATTACTTTGCATGGGCGCCGGCGCTGGTCGGCGTCTTGATCTCCGGCCTGTTCGGGCTCGATGGCGTCGTCGGCGGCTCCGGTCTCGTTCTGTTGATGGCCGGGCTCGCAACCGTGATTGCGAGCGGCGATCTGCTCCAGCTTCGCCGGCAGCGCGTGCTGCGCAGCGTCTGGGCGGTCGCCATCGTGGCGCCGGTCATCCCCGTGGTCGCAACGGCGCTGTTCCTGCCCTGGACCGGCACCGGCGGAGCCGCAACCTCGATGCCGGCGCGCGCCATCTCCGAGTTCTTCGACGACAGTTTTGTCCGCCGCACCAACCAGCCGTTGCGCGCGGTCGCCGGCGAGACGCAGCTCGCGGCCCTGATTGCGCTTCATGCGGGGCGCCCGCATCTGTTCATCGATGCAAGGCCGGAGCGCACGCCCTGGCTGACCCCGGCCAGGTTCAACGAGACCGGAGGTGTCGTGGTCTGGCGCGCCTCCGATACGTCCGGCACGCCGCCGCCGGAAATCGCACAACGCTTCCCGGGCCTGGTGCCGGAGGTGCCGCGCACGTTCGACTGGCTGGTGAACGGCCGTCAGCCGTTACTGCGGATCGGTTGGGCCATCATACGGCCGAAGGGGACGTAGTTTTGACCGTCCGCGCGCGAAGGAACGTAGGGTAGGCAAGCGAGGCGTGCCCACCACGCCTCATCACGGAACATAGAGGTGATGGTGGGCACGCTTGCCCACCCTGTGCAGTGATCTCGCTATGAACTTAGCTTGATGACTTAGCTTGCTCCAGCGCCCTCGCGATGGCGCGCAAATCCTGCCAGGCCAGCCGCTTGTAGCCGGGCGAGCGCAACAGATAGGCCGGATGGAACGTGGGCAGCGCGCGGATGACGCGCGTGCCGGTATCGTAGTCGAACCAGCGCCCGCGCGTGCGCATGATGCCCTCGCGCGTTCCCAGCAGGGCCTGGGTCGAGGGATTGCCGAGCGTGATCAGGAGGTCGGGATCGACAAGCTCGATCTGGCGCCGGATGAAGGGCAGGCAGATCTGCGTCTCCTGCGGCGTCGGGGTGCGGTTGCCGGGCGGACGCCACGGGATCACGTTGGCGATGTAGGCCGTCCCTCGGTCGAGGCCGATCGCGCCGATCATGCGATCCAGGAGCTTGCCGGACCGTCCGACGAACGGCAGCCCTTCGAGGTCTTCGTCGCGTCCGGGGGCTTCGCCCACGAACATGATGCGCGCCTCGGGATTGCCGTCGGCGAAAACCAGCCGCGTGGCGGTATATTTCAGCGCGCAGCCCTCGAACTTGTCCATCAACTCGCGCAACGCCTCGAGCGTCGGCGCGGTGCGCGCGGCCTCGCGGGCCGAGGCGATCGCCACGTCCGGCGGCGTGGCAGCCTCGCTGCGGAGTACCGCCGGTGCCGCAACGGACCGCTTTATCCCGACGGGAGTTACCTCGATGGGAGGCGCCTCGCGCGGGGCCGGCACGGGCTCGGGCTCGGCGAGACGGTTAACCGGCTCCTCCGCCAGCGCGCAGTCGACGCCGGCCTCGAGATAGAAGGCCAGAAGTTGCTTAAGGGTGGGCGCGGGTTCGGGGATCATGGCGACAATGGCCTATTTAGGTCAGTTTAGGCGCCCTTGCATCCCCGCGGAATTCATTTCCGTGGTTGTCCTGCCCCGAAAAATCGGAAAGAAGAGTGCCAACGCCAAAGGAACCGCCTCAAGCGCCGAGATCACACCATGAGTACCGAAGAACTCCCCCCGCGTGAATCCATGGAATTCGACGTCGTGATCGTTGGCGCCGGCCCGTCGGGCCTGGCGGCCGCGATCCGTCTCAAGGAGATCAATGCCGATCTCAACGTCGTCGTGGTGGAGAAGGGCTCCGAAGTCGGCGCGCACATCCTGTCGGGCGCGGTGATCGATCCGGTGGGCCTCGACAAGCTCATCCCCGAGTGGCGCCAGGATCCCGATTGCCCGCTCAGGACCCCGGTCAAGGACGATCATTTCTACTGGATGACCGCGGGCGGTGCGATCAAGCTGCCCAGCTTCATCATGCCGCCGCTGATGCACAATCATCAGTGCTATATCGGCTCGCTGGGCATGGTGTGCCGCTGGCTGGCGCGCAAGGCGGAGGCGCTCGGGGTCGAGATCTATCCGGGCTTTGCCGCCACCGAAGTGCTCTATGATGACAAGGGCGCGGTGCGCGGGATCGCCACCGGCGACATGGGCATCGCCAAGGACGGCTCGCTCAAGCCGTCCTTTACCCGCGGCATGGAACTGCTCGGCAAGTACACGCTGCTCGCCGAAGGCGCGCGCGGCAGCCTCTCCAAGCAGCTCATCAACAAGTTCGCGCTCGATGCGAAATGCGAGCCGCCGAAGTTCGGCATTGGCCTGAAGGAAGTCTGGCAGATCGATCCGGCCAAGCATCGCAAGGGAACGATCCAGCACTCCTTCGGCTGGCCGCTCGACGGCAAGACCGGCGGCGGCTCGTTCCTCTATCACTATGACGACAACCTCGTCGCGGTCGGCTTTGTCGTTCACCTCAACTACGACAATCCCTATCTGGCGCCGTTCGAGGAGTTCCAGCGCTTCAAGGCCCACCCCGCGATCCGCGGCACGTTCGAAGGCGGCAAGCGCCTCGCCTATGGCGCACGCGCCATCACCGAGGGCGGCTACCAGTCGGTGCCGCGGCTTTCCTTCCCGGGCGGCGCGCTGATCGGTTGCGCGGCCGGCTTCGTCAACGTTCCGCGCATCAAGGGCGTGCACAACGCGATGGGCAGCGGCATGCTCGCGGCCGAGCACATCAGCGCGGCAATTGCCGCCGGCCGGGCCAATGACGAGCCGGTCGAATACGAGAATGCTTGGCGCTCCTCGCCGGTCGGCAAGGACCTCTTTCCGGTCCGCAACATCAAGCCGCTGTGGTCGAAGCTCGGCACCGTCCTCGGCGTCATGCTCGGCGGTTTCGACATGTGGTGCAACACGCTCGGCTTCTCGCTGTTCGGCACCCAGTCGCACGGCAAGCCCGATCGCGCCACGCTCGATCCGGCCAAGACGTACACGCCGATCTCCTATCCCAAGCCCGACGGCAAGATCACCTTCGACCGGTTGTCGTCGGTCTTCCTTTCCAACACCAATCACGAGGAGGACCAGCCGGTTCACCTTAAGGTCACCGATATGAACCTGCAGAAGGCCTCCGAGCACGACGTCTATGCAGGTCCCTCCAACCGCTATTGTCCGGCCGGCGTCTATGAATGGGTGGACGAGGCAACAGGTCCGCGCTTCGTCATCAACGCCCAGAACTGTGTCCACTGCAAAACCTGCGACGTGAAGGATCCGAACGGCAACATCACCTGGGTTCCGCCGGAAGGCGGCGGCGGACCGAACTACGAGGCCATGTAGCCACCATTATTTGAGCGCAATGTCGCAGACGGTGCCCGCGGCCACGATACGGCCACACTAGTCGGTGTTTTTGGGCGATCGGGTCCGGCTGGCAGGCGTTCGGCCGCCGAATCGCCAGCCCGTATCCTTGCGGTAATGCGCCAAAAGCGGCATTGTCCCGGTGACGATGGTGCAGGGTCCGATGCCACCGGTCGCGTTCGCATTCGAGACGACCCTTACTCCTTAAAAGCCAAGGCGAGCCGTGATGATTTCCAAACGTTTCAACCGCTGGACCGTTGTTGCCATTGCCGCGCTCGCCGTCTCCGGTGTGGCCTCGGCGCAGACGCCGGATCATCCGGCCGACAACGCGGCGCAGTTTCCGACCCGGAACGATCTGAAGTCGCTGACCACGGCCGGCAGCTATCTGGCCGCCCGCCACGCCAGTGTCGAGCGCGATGCCGCATCCGCCGCGAAGTTCTACCGCTCGGCTCTGCGCAACGATCCCAAGAACAACGAGTTGCTCGATCGCGCCTTCATCTCGTCGGTCGCTGACGGCGACATCGACGAGGCGGTCAAGCTCGCCGAACGGATTCTCGCGGTCGACAAGTCCAACCGCGTGGCGCGACTCGTCGTCGGCGTCCACGACCTTAAGCTGAAGAAGTACGCCGCCGCGCAGACCAACATCAATCAGTCGATCCGCGGTCCGATCACCGACCTCGTGGCGACGCTGTTGTCGGCCTGGGCCGTCTCCGGCGCCGGCGACGCCAAGACTGCCGTCGCCAACATCGACAAGCTGGCCGGGCCGGAATGGTATCCTATCTTCAAGGACCTCCACGCCGGTATGATCCTGGAGCTCGCGGGCAAGGAAAAGGACGCCGGCGTCCGCTTCGAGCGCGCCTACAAGCTCGACGACTCCATGCTCCGCATCACCGAGGCCTATGGTCGCTGGCTGTCGCGCAACAAGGACAGTGCCTCGGCCGCCACGGTCTACGAGTCCTTCGACAAGAAGCTCGCGCGCCATCCCCTGATCCAGGAAGGACTGCGTGAGATCCGGGCCGGCAAGAAGGTGCCGCCGCTGGCCGAATCCGCGCAAGCCGGCGCGGCCGAAGCGCTCTACGGCATCGGCGCCGCGCTCACGCGCCGCGGCGGCGAGGACCTCGCGCTGGTTTACCTGCAGCTCGCGCTTCATCTGCAGCCCAGTCATCCGCTGGCGCTGCTCTCGCTCGCCGACCTCTACGAGTCGGTCAAGCGGCCGTCGATGGCGATCAAGGTCTATGAGCGGGTGCCGGCGAGCTCGCCCTTGAAGCGCAACGCGCAGATCCAGCTTGCGACCGATCTCGATTCCGCCGACCGCGGCGAGGAGGCGATCAAGATCCTGAAGAACGTGATCGCGGAAGATCCCAAGGATCTCGAAGCCATCATGGCGCTAGGCAACATCGAACGCGGCCGGAAGAAGTTTGCCGATTGCGGTCCGACCTATTCCAAGGGCATCGCGATCCTGCCGCCGAACAACGACAAGGCCAACAGCGTCTGGTACTACTATCGCGGGATCTGCGAAGAGCGCTCCAAGCAGTGGAACCTGGCGGAAGCCGACATGAAGAAGGCGCTCGAGCTGCAGCCCGAGCAGCCGCATGTGCTGAACTATCTCGGCTATTCCTGGATCGACCAGGGCATCAATCTCGACGAGGGCATGAAGATGATCAAGCGTGCCGTCGAGCAGCGCCCGGACGACGGCTACATCGTGGATTCCCTGGGCTGGGCCTATTACCGGCTCGGCAACTACGAAGAAGCGGTGAAGCACCTCGAGCGCGCGATCGATCTCAAGCCCGAGGATCCCACGATCAACGACCATCTTGGCGACGCCTACTGGCGCGTAGGCCGCACCCTGGAGGCAAAATTCCAGTGGTCGCATGCCCGCGACCTGAAGCCCGAGCCGGAGGAGTTGCCGAAGATCCAGGCCAAGATCGATAACGGGCTGCCGGAGGACAATTCGCCGGCTGCAGCGGCTTCAAATGAAAAGAAGAAGGAAGACGGCAAGGGCGGCTGATCGGAGCGGCGGCGGCCGGGCGAAGGGGAGTTGGGGCGAAGGGCTTTGTGGGGGTTCGTCGCTGAATGACGATGCTGGTTGATGAGGCACGGGCGAAGGTCAACTTGAGCCTTCGCGTGGTGGGACGCCGCACGGACGGTTACCACGATCTGGAGAGCGTGGTCGCATTTGCGGACTGCGCCGATCGGTTGACGCTGGAGCCCGGGCCGGAGCTCAAGCTTGAGACCGCGGGGCCGCTCGCGGCCGAGTGCGGCGAGGTTGCGGACAACCTGGTGATCAAGGCGGCACGGCTGCTGGCCGAGCGCATTCCCGATCTGAAGCTCGGCGCGTTCACGCTGGAAAAGGTTCTTCCCGTCGCGGCCGGTATCGGCGGCGGTTCGGCGGATGCGGCGGCCACGCTGCGGCTGCTCGCGCGATTGAACGGGCTCAGCCTCGACGATGCCCGCCTGCAGGAGGTTGCGCTTCTGACCGGCGCCGACGTGCCGGTGTGCCTGCTCTCGCGCGCCTGCGACATGGCCGGGGTCGGCGAGACCTTGTTGCCAATGAACCTACCGAACATGCCTTGCGTGATGGTCAATCCGCGCATTCCAGTCGCCACCAAGGATGTGTTCAAGGCGCTCGGCCTGCGCCCCGGGCAGCTTCGGGTCGGAGCCGCCGCCGTGATCGAGACCCCGGGCTGGCCGTCCGCCGGCGCCTCGATCGGCGCCTGGGTCAAGGTGCTTGCCGTCGTTTCCAACGACCTCCAGGCGCCGGCCAAGAAGATCGAGCCCGTAATCGGCGATGTACTGAACGCGTTGCGGAGTGCCGAGGGTGTGCGACTGGCGCGCATGTCGGGATCCGGCGCGACCTGCTTTGCGATTTTCGAAGAGGCCGGCCGCGCGCAGGCCGCTGCGGAAAAGATCAGGCGCGATCATCCCACCTGGTGGGTGCACGCGGGAACGCTGAGCTAGAGCATGATCCGGAAAAGTGCGCAGCGGTTTTCCGAAAAGATCATGCTCAATCAAAGACCTAGAGCGCGATGGCGATTCAACCTAATCCCGTCGCGCTCTAGCGCAATGAGGCTGCATTAAGTTGCCGCTTCTCCCGCGCGTCCTGCACGTGCGGGCTACGCGACTGATCGCATCGGACAATCAGGTAAACGGAGGAAACGATGACGCAGGCGCAGGACGCGGTTCGGGTCGAGCGCGACGGTCCCGTTACGACGATCATCATGAGCCGGCCCGAGCGGCGAAACGCGGTCGACGGACCGATGGCCCTCAAGTTGCGCGAGGCATTCCGCTCGTTCGAGGCGGACGAGAGCCAAAGGGTTGCCGTCCTGTGGGGTGAGCACGGCATGTTCTGCGCGGGCGCAGATCTCACCGCCGTCAACGATCCTTCGCGCCTGCATGAACTTGACCCGGAAGGCGGCGGCGACGGGCCAATGGGCCCGTCCCGGATTGCGCTGTCAAAGCCGATGATCGCCGCCGTGGCCGGCTACGCCGTCGCGGGCGGGCTGGAACTGGCGTTGCTTGCCGACATGCGGGTGGCGGAGGAGGGCGCAACCTTCGGCGTGTTCTGCCGGCGGTGGGGCGTCCCCTTGATCGACGGCGGCACCGTCCGCCTGCCGCGTATCATCGGCATGGGCCGCGCGCTCGACATGATCCTGACCGGTCGTCCGGTCGGAGCGCAGGAAGCGCTTGCCATGGGACTTGCCAACCGCGTCGTCCCGGACGGGCAATCGCGCGCCGCGGCCGAGCAGCTCGCGCGGGAAATCGCCGCGTTTCCGCAAAGCTGCATGCGCGCCGACCGTCGCTCCGCCTATATGCAATGGGACCTGCCGCTCGCCGATGCGCTGCGTCAGGAAGGCCGCTGGGGCGCGCCGATCGTCGCGATGGAAGGCAAGGCCGGCGCCATGCGCTTCGAGCGTGGATCGGGCCGCCACGGCCGGTTTGACGAGGGGGCGTGAAAAGCGGCTCGTGATCCACGCGATGCCCATCGACACATGATGCCGACCTGCCGCGCTGGAGTAGGGCGAACGTGCGCCAAAGGTCACGTGCTGGCTGATTGAGCCCCACGCGGCTTTTCTCGCGCACTCAAGCGCGGCCTCCCTGGGACTTGGCTGGCTGGCTCTCTTCCTGTCCGAGCAGCTTTTGGGTTGCTCGATTGATGAAGTGAGTTCTTCCGCACGCAGGACACCTCACCGGCAAAAACTCGTTCGGCGTGGCATCGGTGTCTTCCTCGATCAGGCGCTCGACATTCACGCCGGTCTGGGGACAGCGGAAGATCACCTTGGTCATCAATCAAGAAGCTCCTTGAGGGTGATCTGTGCGATGTCGCCGGGGTCGCCGCCATTCTTGCCGATCTCGATGACCTTCCTTGCGATCATCTCAGTGACGGCATTGCTTTGGTTGAGTAATTGGAGATGGTGCAGGACTTGCTGATAGGCCTGCTTGACGTGCTCGACCCGCGCCTGTTCAAGCCCCGAACCTTCCAACATGCGTCTGATCGTCATGCCGCCGCTTCACCGGAGTCAACGAGTCGGCAGCCTACGGCCGCTTCATGCGGGGGGAATATAAAGCAGGTTAAGATTGCTTCTCCGGACGGCAGATTTCGAAACGAAAGCCCACCCGGCGCCCGGCCGGGCAAATCACCTCAAAAACCCGTCAAGCCCCCGCGGCAAAAATATTTCGCTTTTCCGGAATTCGGATTTGGCGTATAGATCGCCCGTCCCGCCCGACACGAGGGGCGTAGGCGTCGTCACGAAACGTGGGCTGGGATGCGGTGGACGCAGCAGCGTCGGCGCGAAACGGCGATCGCAGGGCAAGCCTCCGGGCATGTGAACGATTTGCCGGCGCGCAGGACGAACGGCGCTGGTAACGTCTTTGCTGGAGCTTGATGGGGCCTTGTGGCTCCGAAGCTTCAGCGGAGGCGGATGCGTACGGCAAAACCGTGTGGTCCTGGCTGCCGTTGCTGCAGTCAAGCTCCGCGGACGCGTCTTTGATCCAACCGGGTCTAAGACGTCGTTAATCTGCGGAGCGACGGTGACAAGAAGGAATTCGTCGCCGGGGAGAGCACGGCATAAGCCGTAAAGCCACTGCGCAGGGAAGGCCGGGTGTCGTCGGCTGTACCTGTATGCTCGTGTGCGCCTACTTTGCGCAGACTGCACACGAGACCGCGGGTGCAGCGGGCACCCGGTCTTCCCTGCGCCCTCTGTTCGAAGAGGGTGAGGAGATCAGGCAAAACTCGGACGCAATGCGCCGCGAGAAGGCGAATTCGTGCCTCATGCGTCA
>NZ_JACRAW010000082.1 GCF_016213215.1 Bradyrhizobium sp.
AAAACCAGGACCAAAGACCAGGACCATGGACAAGTTCACCACGCTGGAAGGCGTCGCGGCCCCGCTGAAGATCATCAATGTCGATACCGACATGATCATCCCGAAGCAGTATCTGAAGACGATCAAGCGCACCGGTCTCGGCAAGGGGCTTTTTTCAGAGCAGCGCTACAAGGATGACGGCAGCGAGAACCCGGACTTCATCCTCAACAAGCCGGCCTATCGCAACGCCAGGATCCTGGTGGCTGGCGACAATTTCGGCTGTGGCTCGAGCCGCGAGCATGCGCCATGGGCGCTGCTCGATTTCGGCATCCGCTGCGTGATCTCGACCTCGTTCGGCGACATCTTCTACAACAACTGTTTCAAGAACGGCATTCTGCCGATCCGAGTTTCCCAGGAAGACCTCGACAAGCTGTTCGACGACGCCGAGCGCGGCGCCAATGCGACGCTCACCATCGACCTGCCCAACCAGGAAATCCGCGGACCTGACGGCGGCACGGTGAAGTTCGACATCGATCCGTTCCGCAAGCATTGCCTGATCAACGGTCTCGACGACATCGGGCTCACCATGGAAAAGAAGAGCGCGATCGATTCCTATGAACAGAAGGCCAAGCGCGAGCGCGCCTGGGCCTGATCCGGTCCTCCAGCCCCGACACCACATAGGCGCCGGGGCTTTTTCTTACGTGATTTGCTTTGTCAAACATTTCCACCTTGCTGCAAGCCCCCCCTAGGTGACGCGTATGCTGCCCGACGTCGTCACCTTCTGGCATGGCCCTTTGGATGCGCTGCGCCTGACCTGCCTGCGTTCGCAGGTCGCGGCCGGCCATAAGGTCACCGTCTACAGTTTCGATGCCATTCCCGGCCTGCCCGAAGGCGTCGGCAATGCCGAGGCCGAGGCGGTCCTGCCGCATGCCTTTTCAGAGAAGCTGCGCCCGGCCGAGCCGGACGGCAGCTGGCGCGACTGGACCATGCTGCAGTTCAGCGACTTCTTCCGGATGCGGCTGATGTCGAAAGGCGCGGGGCTATGGCTCGATGCGGACGTGCTTCTCCTGAAGCCGATCGAGATCGATCCCGCCACGCCCTATTTTGCCTGGGAACGGCCGCGCCAGCTCGGCAACTCAGTGCTGTACCTGCCGGCGCAGCACCCGATCGTCATCGCCTTCGAGAAGTTGATGCGGCAGCACGAGCTGAAGCCCGAATGGCTGTCGCTGAGCCATCGCGTGACCTTTGCCCTCAACCGCCTGCGCGGCTCGCACCGCATCGCCGATGTCCGGGTCGCCATGTACGGGCCGGCGGCGCTTACGGCGCTTGCCCGCCGCTCGGATGCCCTGAAATATGCATTGCCGGAGAAATTCTTCTACGCAGTGCATGCCAAGCCGAAGCTGTTTTTTGAACCGAGGGATTTCTCCTCGCTGGTTACCGATCCTGAAATCATGGGTCTCCACATCTCACCCAAAGGCAGCGGCAAGCAGCCGCCGGTTCCCGGCAGCCTTTACGCCTGGGCAGCCGATAAATTTGCACAGGGTTGTGGTGTTGCGACGAGAGTTGCGCCCGCCTGCGCATGATCCCGACAGGCACACTAACGCAGGGTTGGTGGTGCGACAGCCTCATATTGAGTGACGAGCCCGGTTTGCGATGCTCGTGCGAAATGTGGCGGCCAAATGGATTGTCCCCACCCCGTAGCGTCACGCCGTTTCTTTGATCCAGCGCAACGAATTTTGTGCACTGCAGCGATATAGTTAGTTTGTTGATTTGGAAGTGAACTGGAGCTGCGAATGAACCTCCACAACATGCCATATCCCGCAGTCCAAATGCTGATCGATACCTTGGGCGAGTGGCTGAAACACCGGCGGGAGCTGAACGAGATGCGCCAGCTGGATCGTGCCGATTTCGACCGGATTGCAAACGACTTGCGGGTTTCTCCGGAAGATCTCGAAGAGCTGATCCAGCACGGACAGCATGCGGCCGATGAACTGCCGAAGATGTTGCACCAGCTGGGTTTCAGCGAGGAAGAGCTGGGACGGGACAATCCGCTCCTGCTACGCGACATGGAGCGGGTGTGCGCGCTCTGCCGTGACAAGGCGCGATGCCATCGCGACCTTGCCGCGTGCACGGCGGCTCAGCACTACCACGCCTACTGCCTCAACGCGGCCACGCTGGATTCGCTCGAGCGCACGGCTCACTGAGGCGGTCGTGCGCATCGGCTGGATCCACATCCTCCTCGTGATCGCGATTGCCGCACTAATGTTCGTACGGCTGCACAATGCGGGCGGGGCGGCGTTGCTGGGCAACGGCAAGACCGCGCTGGCCGCAGTCGAGTCGATCGAAGCTGTGCGCGACATTCGCGCCTGAGGCGATGGGAAATTGCAGGCGACCTGCATCCGCAGATCGCCGCACCGCGCGTCTTACGGCTTGCTCGTCGCGGCGATGGCGTCGGCGATCGCGATCGTTCGCCGCGCCATCTCGGCATGCAACCGCTCCACCATCTGGCCGTCGAGACGAATGGCGCCGCGCGCGGCATTCTCGGGCAATTCGAATGCGGCGATGATCTTGCGCGCCTGCGTGACTTCCTCCGAGGGCGGCGTGAAGATCGCATTGCAGGCGTCGATCTGGGAGGGATGGATCAGCGTCTTGCCATCGAACCCCAGGTCGCGCGCCTGGGCGCATTCCAGCGCTAGACCATCGCTGTTGCTGAGATCGCTGTAGGGCCCGTCGAGAATTTCCAGGCCATGGGCCCGCGCCGCCAGGATGCAATGGGTGATCATGGGGATCATCGTGGCGCGGCCGGGCAGCATCCTGATCCGCGTCTCCCTTGAGATGTCGTTTGGCCCGAACACGAAGCCCGCAAGGCGCGTCCGCGGATCGCGCGAGGCGGAGGCAAGCTCCTCCGCACTTAGCACCGCTTGCGCGGTCTCGATCATGGTCCAGACCCGGATCTCCGCGGCCGCGCCGCTCTCGGCAAGCTGCGCACCAATGGCGTTGAGGTCCTCGACGGTCGACACCTTCGGCACCAGGATGCCGTCGGGCGCGACCTTCGCGGCCATGGCAACGTCGTCTCGCCACCAGGGCGTATCCAGCCCATTGGTGCGGATCAGGATTTCGCGCTTGCCGAAGCCCTTTGCCGCGACCGCCTGAGCAACCTGATCTCGCGCGGCCTCCTTGGCCTCGGGCGCAACAGAATCCTCGAGATCGAGGATCAGGCCGTCGGCGGCAAGGTTCCGCGCCTTTTCCAGAGCGCGTGGGTTCGATCCGGGCATGAACAGGAGGCTGCGGCGAGGGCGGATCATGTCCCGTTCCTTCTGGTTCCTTCAGTCGCTATTGCCTGAGGCCTACCATTTCGTCTGCCTGTTCGAAAGGCTTGTCCGGTCCAGCCGCTTGTGATTAGCAATCCGCATGATCACGTTCCCGAAGCAATTGCTGGAAGGCTATCGTTCTTTCGCGACCCAGCGACTGCCGACCGAGCAGAGCCGCTATCGTGAATTGTCAGTCAGGGGTCAGTCCCCCGAGGTGATGGTGATCGGCTGCTGCGATTCGCGCGTATCGCCGGAAGTGATCTTTGACGCCGGCCCCGGCGAATTATTCGTGGTCCGCAACGTCGCCAACCTGGTGCCGGTCTACGAGCCCGACGGTGGCGCCCATGGCGTCTCGGCGGCGCTGGAATATGCGGTGAACGTCCTGCGCGTGAAGCACATCGTGGTGCTCGGCCATGCGCAGTGCGGCGGCATCCGCGCCTTCATCGACAAGATCGAGCCGCTATCGCCGGGCGATTTCATCGGCCGCTGGATGGCCATGTTCATCAAGCCGGGCGAAGTGGTCGAGCAGCGCGAGCACGAGAGCATGCATCAGTTCACCGTGCGCATCGAGAAGGCCGCGGTGTTCCGCAGCCTGGAGAACCTCATGTCGTTCCCATTCGTGCGCAAGATGGTGGAGAGCGGCGATCTGCAATTGCACGGCGGCTATTTCGGCGTCTCCGAGGGCTCGCTGTTCGTGCTCGACAGGACGGCGAAGGAGTTCCGCAGCGTCCAGGAACACGCGGAATAGCGATTACCCTATTCGCCCCCGTGCTCGCTGCTACCGCTCCAGCGGTCGGATATCGCCAGCATGAAGGCTGAAACCACGAACACCAGATGTACGCCAACGAGCCACGCCAGCTTGCTCGGATCGAAGATACTGTCGATATTCAGGAACGCTTTCAGCACCTGAATTGCCGAAATCGCGACGATCGAAGCCAGCAGCTTTTGCTTCAAGCCGCCAAAATGGATCTTGGTCATCCATTCCGGCCAATCCGGATGGCCGCCGGGGTCGATACGCGAGACGAAATTCTCGTATCCTGAGAACACCACGATCAGGATCAGATTGCCGGTCAGCGACACATCGATCAGGCTGAGCACGCCGAGAATGATGTCGGATTCCTTCGAATGCGGCACGTGCAGGATGAACTCCCACAACATCACCGCGAACTTGTAGAGCAGCACCGCCAGGCTGATGACGAGGCCGAAGTAAAACGGCGCCATCAGCCAGCGGCTGTTGAAGATCAGGCTCTCGAAGCCGCCCTCAATGCGCTTCAGCCTGGGATTGGGCCGATAGGAAGCCGGCTGCTCGGTCATCGATTCCGGCTCCCTCACATCCCACGGCAGACGCCGGCGTTACGCCGCTCGCTTTTTGGCGGTGATCAGCTTGCGGTTGATCAGGCACTCTGCGATCTGCACGGCGTTGAGCGCCGCGCCCTTGCGCAGATTGTCCGACACGCACCACAGCGCGAGTCCGTTCTCGACCGTGCCATCCTCGCGGATGCGGCTGATATAGGTCGCGTCCTCGCCGGCCGCCTCGTAAGGCGTGGCGTAGCCGCCGGGCTCCTGCTTGTCGATGACGAGGCAACCCGGCGCCTTGCGCAGGATGTCGCGCGCCTCGTCCGCCGTGATCGGGTTCTCGAATTCGATGTTGACGGCCTCCGAATGCCCGATGAAGACCGGCACGCGCACGCAGGTGGCGGTGAGCTTGATCTTGGGATCAAGAATCTTCTTGGTCTCCGCCATCATCTTCCACTCTTCCTTGGTGTAGCCGTCCTCCATGAAGACGTCGATGTGCGGGATGACGTTGAAGGCGATCCGCTTCGGGAATTTCTTGTTGATCAGTTCGTCATTGGTGTAGACGGCCTTGGTCTGCGAGAACAACTCGTCCATCGCGTCCTTGCCGGCGCCCGACACCGACTGATAGGTCGAGACCACCACGCGCTTGATCCTCGCCTTGTCGTGCAGCGGCTTCAGCGCGACCACGAGCTGCGCGGTCGAGCAGTTCGGGTTGGCGATGATGTTCTTCTTGGTGAAGCCGGCCGCGGCGTCCGCATTCACCTCGGGCACGATCAGCGGCACGTCCGGATCCATGCGCCAGGCCGAGGAATTGTCGATGACGACCGCGCCGGTCGCGCCGATCTTCGGCGACCATTCCTTGGACACCGCGCCGCCGGCCGACATCAGGCAGATGTCGACGTCGGAGAAGTCGTAATGCTCCAGCGCTTTGACCTTCAGGGTGCGGTCGCCGTAGGAGACTTCGACGCCGACGCTGCGGCGCGAGGCCAGCGCCACGACCTCGTCAGCGGGGAATTTGCGCTCATCGAGAATGGTGAGCATTTCCCGTCCGACATTGCCGGTCGCTCCGACCACTGCGACTTTGTAACCCATCGTTCACTCTCCGATGAAAAATGCCTTCCCGCGCCGGCGCGCGTAACAGGGAAGCGCAGCGCTTCTATGCGAGAAACGGCCCCGAGACAACGTTGGAGACAACGTTGGACCCTCTCGTCGGGCGTTTGATGCAATCGTTCTGGGCCTGTCCGGCCACATCCCCTTCCAAAACCGGAATGCTCCTGGCCCTTGCCGGCTTCGCCGACGAGGTGACCGGCACGCTCGCGCGTCTGTTCGCCTATGTGGGGGCTCTGGCGCTGCTTGCCATCCTCGGCCTCTACGGCCTCGACCAGGTACCCGCGATCGGCGTCTCAGAAATTGCGGCCAGATCGGGCTCCGGCTGGAGCGAGGCAGGCCGCTCCCATCCGGCTTTCTCTGTCAGCTCGCTCGATCCTCTCGAAAAAACAGAGCCTTACAGCATCCTCCGGCACACCCGAGGCGGCCGAAAGGATATCCTGCGCTGGAGCAGGGACGACAAGCCGATCGCGGAACTGCAGATCTACCGGCCGGGCGGTGAATTGAAGACGTCGCTGTCCCCCGCGGCGGATCTTGGCGCGCGGATGGGTATCGAGGACCGGGCCACGCTGGAGTCGGCTGGACTCATCGACAGCAAGTTCGGCACGGTCGCGCTGCTGCAGCCCACCGCCAGGACGGGAGAGGCGCTGTCCTGCCTCGGCTTTTTCAGAAGGATCGACGATCGCGCCCTCGAGATTTCCGGCTGGTCCTGCCAGGGCGAGACATTGCCGGCGCGGCGCGCGGCAATCGCCTGCACGCTGAACCGGCTCTCGTTGCTCAGCGCGGGAAACGAGCCGAAACTGGCCGAGTTGTTCGCCCACGCCGAACTCAGGCGCAGGGGATGCGGCCCTGCCCCGATGGCGGACTGGGTGACCGGCATGGAAAATCCCCGCCTGCGCGGTATACTTTGACCGACATCAATCCAAGCCGCTGGTTTTCATAGAACTTTTGCCATTAAGTTCGATTATTGTCCGTTGGTGTGGCCCAATTGACCTAGTGACGGACCGAGCCCCCCGGGTAGTATGGCGCAAATCAATCCGGCGATCGCCGGCCCAATGAGGATGCAATGACATCGAGAATTTCCGCCGCGAACAGGGTTGCGTTGTGGCTTGCGGCGGGTGCCGTGGTCACCATGAGCATCGCGACCGCGGCCATCGCCGAGCCCAAGCGCAAGTATGACGATCGCGGCCGTCATTACTACGGTGCCGGCGGCCCGAACGTGGTCTACCAGCAGGGGCCGCGCACACGCATTTACGTGACCAAGCGCTCGTGGCTCGATGGCGGCACCGAGGTGAATCCTGGCGACCGCAAGTTCACCGACTACGCGTTTCCGCCGGCGCTCGGGTACCCATCGTTCGCCCGCGAAAATCTCAACCGTCCGATCGACCGCCAGCCGCTCAGCACGCCGGCGGACGTCGGCGGATATCCACAGAACTTCCCGCTCTATTGAACGCTCTCGCTTGTTATCGTCATGGCCGGGCTAGTCCCGGCCATTTGCTTTTCCGGCAACGTCATTCCGGGGCGATGCAAAGCATCGAACCCTGACGGTATTTGCACTACGCGTGCAGCTTCTGCAGCTCCTTCAGGATCGCTTCGCCCATCTGGACGGTTGATGCGGGCGTCGTTCCTTCCGACTTGATGTCCGCCGTGCGCAGGCCGCTCGCCAGCACCGCCGCGATCGCCTGGTCGAGCTTGTCGGCAAGCGCTCCCATGTCGAACGAATAGCGCAGGGCCATGCCGAACGAGGAGATCATCGCGATCGGATTGGCGAGGCCCTTGCCGGCGATATCGGGCGCCGAGCCATGCACCGGCTCGTACAGCGCCCTGCGCTTCCTGGTCTTGGCGTCGATCTCGCCGAGCGAGGCCGACGGCAGCATGCCCAGCGAGCCGGTCAGCATGGCGGCGATGTCCGACAGCATGTCGCCGAAAAGGTTGTCGGTGACGATGACGTCGAACTGCTTCGGCCATTTCACAAGCATCATGCCGCCGGAATCGGCGAGCTGATGCTCGAGCTGAACGTCCGGATATTCGCGCGCGTGCACCTGCGTGACCACCTCGTTCCAGAGCACGCCCGACTTCATGACGTTGCGCTTCTCCATCGACGTCACCTTGTTGCGGCGCTTGCGCGCGAGGTCGAAGGCTACGCGCGCGATGCGCTCGATCTCGTAGGTGTCGTAGACCTGCGTGTCGATCGCGCGCTTCTGGCCGTTGCCGAGATCGGTGATGGTCTTGGGTTCTCCGAAATAGACGCCGCCGGTGAGTTCGCGCACGATCATGATGTCGAGGCCCTCGACCGCCTCGCGCTTCAGGCTCGACGCATCGGCCAGCGCCGGGTAGCAAACCGCCGGGCGCAGATTGGCGAACAGGCCGAGGTCCTTGCGCAAGCGGAGCAGACCGGCCTCGGGGCGCACCTCGTAGGGAACCTTGTCCCATTTCGGCCCGCCGACCGCGCCGAAGATCACGGCATCGGCCGCCTTGGCCTTGTCCATGTCACCCTCCGAGATGGACACCTTGTGCGCGTCGTAGGCGGCGCCGCCGACCAGCCCCTGCTCGGTCTCGAAGCCGGCAATGCCCTTGGCGTTCAGCCAGTCGATCAGGCGCTTCACCTCCGCCATCACTTCGGGGCCAATGCCGTCACCGGGGAGCAGCAGCAGTTTATGGGTCGCCATGATCAGTTCCTCTGAGATTTTAATCGTCATTTCCGGACGTCGAGCGCTGCGCGGCGTTCCGGAGTCCATGCCGGCCACGAGCACAAGCCGACGAATGGATTCCGGTTCGCGGCTTCGCCGCGCCCCGGAATGACGGTTCGGTCGGAGTGCTAAAGCGGCGTTGCGCGATTGGCAAGACACCATTGCCGTCCCTCGCCCTGTGCAATCGCGCCCGGGCCTGCCATGATGCGCCTTGCCGGAGTATCCCATTGCACGTCGCCGACCGCACCCCAGCCTACATCCATCCTGCACGACTGATCCTGACGCTGTCGGTGGCTGCAACCGTCGGACTGGGCATCGGCCGGTTCGCCTATTCGCTGGTACTGCCGGACATGCGGGATTCCCTGCACTGGTCGTATTCGGCCGCCGGCTTCATGAACACGATCAACGCGGTCGGCTATCTCGCGGGCGCGCTGATCGCCTCCCGTCTGATCCGGCGGTTCGGCTGGTCGGCTGCGATCCGTGGCGGGACCCTTGCCTGCCTCGTCTCGCTCGTGCTGTGCGCGCTGTCCGGCAACTTCCTTCTTCTGAGCTTTGCCCGCCTGCTAGCCGGCCTTGGCGCGGCCGCTGGATTTGTCGGCGGTGGCGCGCTTGCCGCCGCCATCGCGCAGTCGCATCCCGAGCGGGCGAGCTTTCTCCTCAGCCTGTTCTATGCCGCACCCGGGGTCGGCATTGTATCCTCGGGTCTCATCGCGCCGTTCACGCTGCAGCTGTTCGGGCCCGGCTCGTGGTGGATCGTGTGGTGGGCGCTGACGCTGCTCGCAACGGTCATGACCGTCCCCCTGTTCCTGACCCGCATCGAAAGCAAGACCCACTTCAGCGAGGGCGCCGGCGCGTCATTCTCGATCGCGCCCGTCCTGATCTATCTCGCCGGCTATTTCCTGTTCGGCGCAGGCTACATCGCCTACATGACCTTCATGATCGCCTATGTGCGCGACGCCGGCGGCGGCGCCGCCGCGCAGGCGGCGTTCTGGAGCCTGATCGGCGCGAGCGCCTTCGTCACGCCATGGGTGTGGCGCGGCGTGCTCGGGCTCAACCGCGGCGGCCTGGCGACGGCGATCATCCTCGGCACCAACGCGCTCGGCGCCGGCCTGCCCATCCTCGGCCATTCCACAGCTCTACTTGCGACTTCTGCAGTCGTGTTCGGAATTGCGTTCTTTGCAGTCGTCAGCTCGACCACCGCCTTTGTGCGCTTCAACTATCCGCCTGCCGCCTGGCCGACCGCCATCGCGGCGATGACCATCGCCTTCGGAATCGGCCAGACGCTCGGGCCGATCGTGGTCGGCGCCATCACCGATGCGCTCGGGAGCCTCGACTATGCCCTGAACGTTTCCGCCGCGATGCTGGCGCTCGGCGCGCTGGCCGCGTTGTGTCAGCGCAAACTCGAGCAGCCCCAACACGTCGTACCGGGGCGCACGTAAGCGCGTTCCATCATCAGATCCCGCTGAACGAATTGTAGCCCTGGTCTTCCCAGTAGCCGCCCTTGTAGTCGTTGGTGACTTCCATCGAGACCACATATTTCGGGTTCTTGAACCCGAGTTTGGTCGGCACCCGGATCTTCATCGGATAGCCGTAGGCGCGCGGCAGGATCTGGTCGGCGAACGTGAACGTCATCTGGGTCTGCGGATGCAGCGCGCTCGGCATGTCGAGCGGCGAGTTGTAGCCGTCCTTGTCGGCGCACTGGAACCAGACATATTTCGCGCGCGTATCGGCCCCGACGAGCTTGAGAAAATCGCGCAGCGGCGTGCCGGTCCAGCTCCCGATCGCGCTCCAGCCTTCGACGCAGATGTGACGCGTGACCTGCTTGACCTGAGGCAACCGGTAGAGCTCGTCCAGCGTCCACGATCCCTTGTTGTCGACGAGGCCGCGCACCTCCAGCTTCCAGTCCCTGCCGTCGATCTCGGGGGCCTCCTCGAGGCTGTAGTAGGCGTTGAAGGGGAACGGCTTCGTGATTGCACTCTCGGGGAACGTCGGCGCCAGCGTGTCCGGGTTGAACATCCACGCCTGCACGGCGTCGTTGAACTTGGATACCTTCTTCAGCATCTCCTCGGCCGAAGAGCTGTCGAGCACGTCGCAGCCGGTGAGCAGCGTCAGCGCGCCGAGGCTGGCGCCGCCCGCGATGAAGCGGCGGCGAGTCGGGTCCGGCATGACCTTCAGCGAGTCCTTGATCAACAGCCTCTTGTCGACGCCGGGGATGGGGAACGAACGTTTGCGGGCCATGGTGTGCTCCCTGATTTCAGCGGCCGATGATCATGGCGCGCAGGCTCTTCGGCACCAGCAGCGCCACGGCAATATGGACGACGAGGAAGGCGACAATCGCCGCCATGCAGAAGAAGTGCACATAGCGGGCGATATCGTAGCCGCCGAACAACGCGGTCAGCCACTGCAGCTGCACCGGCTTCCAGATCGCCAATCCCGACAGCACCACGAGCACGCCGACCGCGATGATGCCGAGATAGAGCAGCTTCTGCACAGAGTTGTAGGTGGAGAGATCGTCATGGCTGAGCCTGAACGTCAGCGCCGACTTCAGGTCGATCATCACCCCGCGCCGCGTGATCGGCAGCAGCTTCCGGCGAAAGCGCCCGGTGGCCAGGCCGACGATGACGTAGGCGAGGCCGTTGAGCGCGAGGAGCCACATCGCGGCAAAGTGCCACAGCAATGCGCCGGCGAGCCAGCCGCCGAGGGTGATCTCGCGCGAGAAGCGGAAGTCGAACAGCGGCGAGGCGTTGTAGATCTGCCAGCCCGACATGATCATCAGGATCATGGCGACGGCGTTGATCCAGTGCATCACGCGGACCCAGGCCGGCTGAATGACCTTTGCCGGCGCAACGCCGGTGGCGTGGCTGTCGGTGGCAGCAATGCTGGACATGTCGGTTCCATCCCTCGACATCGGTGACCCCGATTATACGCGCCCGCGTTTGCTTTCGTTACCGCCCGGTGCGCTATCAAGTCGATGCACGGCGTGCATCGTCTTCACAAGATAGCGAGCCGGGTTTCCCCGGCCCGCCGCCGTGCGCAGCCTGTTTGGGATGAAGCAGGCGCCCGCGGTGTCTACGCCGCCGGCATCAGCACGGTGTCGACCACGTGGATGACGCCGTTCGACTGGTTGACGTTGGAGATCGTCACCATCGACGAGTTGCCCTTGGCGTCGATGATCCAGACCTTGCCGTCCTGTTGCTTCACGGTGAGCGCCTCGCCTTCCACCGTCTGGAGCTTCTTGCCGTCCTTCAGGTCGGAAGCGGCGAGCTTGCCGGGTACGACATGATACGTGAGGATCCTGGTCAGTGTGGCCTTGTTCTCCGGCTTGACGAGGCTGTCGACCGTGCCGGCCGGCAGCTTGCCGAAGGCGGCGTTGGTCGGCGCGAATACGGTGAACGGCCCTTTGCCTTCCAGCGTCGCGACGAGGCCCGCGGCCTTCACCGCGGCCACCAGCGTGGTGTGATCCTTCGAGTTCACCGCGTTCTGGACGATGGTCCTGGATGGATACATCGCGGCACCGCCGACCATGACCGTCTTTTCCCCGGCGCGCGCCGGCGCAATGACGGTTGCGGTGATCGTCAGTGCGCTGAAGGCCGCGGCCGCGAGATAAGCAATACGCTTCGACATAAACAGTCTCCCGATAGTTGTGCTGACCGGCGGATTGCGCCGGCGATGATGTGGGCAACAACGGCGCTTCCGATCATCGCGATGCGACTGCGCCGTCGTCGGCCCCAGCTACGGGAGTTGTTGCGACGCGGTTTCGAACCAAAACCTTTTGTGATTCCTGAAACTTCGCGCGCGGGTTTTCGTGTGGTGCGGCCCTTTCCGTCTTTGTGCGGAGCGCGGCGACGAATCCAGCATCTCTCCATCTGCTCAAGTCTGGATTGCTTCGCTTCGCTCGCAATGACGGGACTCTGGGCCGATAGCTAGCAAAACAACGTGAGCCTGGGGTTATGGGCCCCCGCTTTCGCGGGGGCGACGAAAGAGTTTGGGGCGACGACCGAATGCATCGTCAATCCCTGTTCGGTGTCTGAATAAAACCCCGGTTCCAGGTCGGGCTGATCAGGACCTCGTTGATGCACACCCGCGCCGGCATGCTGGCGATGAAGGCGATGGTGCGGCCGAGATCTTCCGACTGCAGCATTCTCGCCTGCTCCTCTTCCGAGGGCACCACCGGGCGCAACTCCAGGATCGGGGTGGCGACCTCGCCCGGCATCAGGCAGCAGGCGCGCAAGCCGTTGACGCATTCGTCCATGTTGAACGAATGGGTCAGCGCCAGCACGGCATGTTTGGTCGTGGTGTAGGCCGGACCCGGCATCTTGGAGACGTGGCGGCCGGCCCATGACGAGACGTTGATGATGCAGCCGTCCTTCTGCCTGCGCATCGTCGGCAGCACCGCTCGCATGCAATAGAGCACGCCGTTGAGGTTGATATCGACGAGCTTGTTCCAGCCCTCAAGTTCCATGTCGTCCCAGCTGCGCTTGGGCACATTGATGCCGGCGCTGTTGACAAGCAGGTCGATGCGGCCATGCTTCGCGACGATCTGGTCCGCGACCTTCTGCACGTCGGCGACAAGGCTGACGTCGAGCGGGATCGCTTCCGCCGCCCCGCCCGCCTTGGTGATCTTCGCAACGACCGCATCCAGCGGGTCCTTGCGCCGCCCGGATACCACCACCGTCCAGCCGTCCGCCGCCAGCGCTTCCGCACCGGCCTCGCCAATGCCGCTGCCGCCACCCGTTACCCACGCCACTCGTTTCCCGCTATTTGTCATGCAAACTGTCTCCGTTGCTTATCGGGGGGCGTTTTTGCTAATCCACCGCTTCCTCGATCGCCCCTTCCGCCACGGAATGTTGCATGAACCAAGCTGCCAACGCCAACCTGTTTTCCCGCCTGTTCGACGGCCTCGATGATCCGAACCGGCTTGCGATCGAAACCCTGGACGGCGGCCGCATCACCTACGCCGACCTGATCGCCCGCGCCGGCCAGATCGCGAACGTGCTGGTGGCGCGTGGCGTCAAGACGGGCGACCGGGTGGCGGCCCAAACCGAGAAGTCGGTTTCGGCGCTCGTGCTGTATCTCGCGACCGTGCGCGCCGGCGCGGTCTATCTGCCGCTCAACACCGCGTATACGCTCAACGAGCTCGACTACTTCATCACCGACGCCGAACCGTCGCTGGTCGTGTGCGATCCATCCAGGGCGGAGGGTATCGGCTCGATTGCCGCCAAGGTGAGGGCCAGGGTCGAGACCATCGGCGCCGACGGCAGGGGCTCGCTGACGGAAGCGGCCGACAAGGCGAAAGCGGAATTCGTAACCGTGCCGCGGACGGGCGACGATCTCGCCGCCATTCTCTACACGTCGGGCACGACCGGACGCTCCAAGGGAGCCATGCTGAGCCACGACAATCTCGCGTCCAACTCGCTGACGCTGGTCGACTTCTGGCGCTTCACCGACAAGGACGTCCTGATCCACGCGCTGCCGATCTACCATACCCACGGCCTGTTCGTGGCGAGCAACGTCACGCTGTTCGCGCGCGCCTCGATGATCTTCCTGCCGAAGTTCGATCCGGACCTGACCATCAAATTGATGGCGCGCGCCACTGTGCTGATGGGCGTGCCGACCTTCTACACGCGCCTGCTGCAGAACGCGGCGCTGTCGCGCGAGGCCACCCGCCACATGCGCCTGTTCGTTTCGGGCTCGGCGCCGCTGCTTGCCGATACCCATCGCGAATGGTCGGCTCGTACCGGTCACGCCGTGCTCGAACGCTATGGCATGACCGAGACCAACATGAATACGTCCAACCCCTATGACGGCGAGCGCGTCCCCGGCGCGGTCGGCTATGCCCTGCCCGGCGTGTCGGTGCGCGTCACCGATCCCGAGACCGGCAAGGAACTGGCGCGCGAAGAAATCGGCATGATCGAGGTGAAGGGGCCCAACGTCTTCAAGGGTTATTGGCGCATGCCGGAGAAGACCAGGAGCGAGTTCCGCGACGACGGCTTCTTCATCACCGGCGATCTCGGCAAGATCGACGACAAGGGCTACGTGCATATCCTCGGCCGCGGCAAGGACCTCGTGATCTCCGGCGGCTTCAACGTCTACCCGAAGGAAATCGAGAGCGAGATCGACGCCATGCCCGGCGTGGTCGAGTCGGCGGTGATCGGCGTGCCGCATGCCGATTTCGGCGAAGGCGTCACCGCCGTGGTGGTGCGCCAGCCGGGCGCGAGCGTCAGTGACGACAGCGTGCTCCGGGGCCTCGACGGACGCCTGGCGAAATTCAAGATGCCCAAGCGCGTATTCATCGTCGATGATCTGCCGCGCAACACCATGGGCAAGGTGCAGAAGAACGTCCTGCGGGAGACGTATAAGGATATCTATACGAAGAAGTAGCTCGGTGGGCGGGCGAGCCGGATGAGCGAGGTCCGGATACGGGAAGCGGGCGTTGCGGACGTCGACCTGATCACCGAATTGGTCGCGGCTTCCTTCAAGGACGTGGCCGAGCGTTTTGAGCTTACCGAAGCAACCGCACCCAGCCATCCTGCCTTTGTGACCGCGGCGGCCATCACTCGTGCCATGGATCGGGGCACGCTGTTTCTGGTTGCGGAAAACCCCGGCGAACGTGGCGCCTGCGGCTGCGTCGGCATACGCCTTCCCAGGCAAGGGATCTGCGCCATGGAGAAGCTCGCGGTTCTTCCGCAGTGGCGGCAACATGGCATCGGGAGTCGGCTGCTGGAGGAAATGATCGCGCGCGCGGCTGCGCTGGGGGCAACGCAGATTGAAGCCGCGCTCATTGCCGGCCACGGCGCGTTGAAGCAGTGGTACCAGACGCGAGGCTTTGGCCACCAGCGAACCGAGCGCTTCGAGCATCTGCCGTTCCTAGTCGATTTTCTCTACCGCAACGTCTGACAAAATTTGTGGATTGGCGATTGCCGCTCCGGCTTTGCCACCGCGCTGACACGGCAATGTGGCAGAGTACGCGAGAATGTTTTTCGCGACACGCGCAGGTAGATTTGCATGCAGATAGGAGCAGGCGGCCCGCGGCGGAGGTAAGATCATGGACCGAGACCGAGCTGAAGAAATTCTCGGACATCTGCACGACGCTGCTGACGCGCTCGAATGCGCGGAGACGGGCATCCTGGAAATTGGCGAGACTGGTCGGAAAATATTCGGCGAGGCCTTCGGCCCGCTATCGCACGCGCTGCACTTCGAGCTGCTCCAGATGATGGAGGCGATCTTCCAGCGCTATCCGGATTTGAAGTCGATCGACGAAAGGCATCACGATCACCACGAGGACGAGATGTAAGCGCGGCTCTGCGACCCGGGAACAGAGAAATGAATGAAGACCAGGCGGCCGACATCCTCGACTATTTGCTTCAGGCAGCCTACGAGCTCGACGAGGCGAAAGCAGCAGCCGCGCTTTTTGCACACGAGGACAACGACGCGGCCTCCTTGAGGGAGCTGATCATCAATCTCACTTCGGAACTGCTGCGGCTCATTTACGAGCGATTTCCGGACATGCTTCCGTTTGAGACGTTCCCTGAAATCAATAGCTCGCTTTCCTGGGAAGATGTATCGCTGCCTCTGTCTGCTTCGGAGAAGGACATCGAACGAGATCATTTTCTCCGTCATGAAACCGCGATGGCAGAAGATGGCTATGGTCGTCTGGAACGCGGTTGAACGGGGCGAAGAGCTCAAGCTCGGGGTCACCGACGAAATGTTTGCGGCTCGCGTTCAGGCGCTCGTCGAGGCCGACCGCCTGGAGGAACGGGGTGACCTCCGCAAATGGCGCCACAGCGAAGTGCGGTCGAAGCGCGCGCAGCTCCGGCTGGCGAAGTCGGATTCCTGAAATAGCCACATCGGTCACTCTCTCGCCTCCCATCACCGCAAGCTCCTCATCTGAGAATGAGAAGCGGCGCTTGCGTGCTGTCTCGAAGGATGATGGCAGCACCCGCCCCTCCAGTCGGCGGAGGGCAAAGTGCGTCGACTCGGCCATCACAGCCGCAAGCCCCATGCAATCGCGAATGCCGCGCATGGTGTCGCGGGCACTCGCACAACGAGCGCCTTGCCTCGGCGCACCCGGAGAGCTTCGGTGCAAATCCGACGTCTCTCCCAGAGCCCCGGAAGGCCCGCAGGTGCGTCGCTGACGTTGCCGCAAGACAGCGCGACGCTCTGATTCGTACAACCTTTCGACCGACCTTTCGGCGATGTTTGAGGCGGTCCGTGCAATTACGGAACGATAGTTCAGTTCTTCAGACTCCTCTGAACCGCTGGTATACCAAGCCTCTGATCTGCTTCGCTTCATCATCGTTGTAGGATTGAACGAGAGTTCGCTTATCCACCATTTGATCGTTGCACTGATGGGTTCGACTTCGTAAATAAGGCCGGCCCCCTTCGCGATCCCCGCGAGCCCATGCAGGGCCGCAAAATTGCAAAGCCCGCCGATGACCGCACGGATCGAACGACCGCTTTCACCACACCTGCAAACCTATCGCTGGACGCTGACGATGGCGCTTTCCATCGTGCATCGCGCCACCGGCGTCGCGCTCTACTTCGGAACCCTGCTGCTCGCCTGGTGGCTGATCGCGGCGGCTTCCGGTCCTGCCGCCTACGCCAACGTGCAGGCCTTCAGCTCGAGCTTCATCGGCCGACTGATCGTGTTCGGCTACACCTGGGCGCTGATGCATCATTTGCTCAGCGGCATCCGTCATTTCGTCTGGGATCTCGGCTACGGGTTCAAGGCCAGCGAGCGCGAGGCGCTGACCTGGGGCGCCCTGATCGGCGGCATCGCGATGACGCTGCTGATCTGGATCATCGCTTACGCAATCGGAGGCGGACGATGAGCTACATCGAGTCTCACGGATCGCCCAAGGGCCGGTCCATGCGCACGCCGCTCGGCCGCGTCCGCAACCTCGGCTCCGCCCATTCCGGCACCAAGGATTTCTGGCGCCAGCGCATCACCGGCGTCGCGATGACGCTCCTCATCCTTCCGGTGCTCGTGGTTATCATGACGGTGATCGGCCGCAACCAGGCGGGCGCGGCGCAGATCCTGGGCTCGCTGCCGATCGCGGTGATCCTTCTGCTCTTCATCATCGCCAGCGCCTGGCACATGAAGATCGGAATGCAGGTCGTGATCGAGGACTATGTCCATAACGAGAAGCTGAAGCTCGCCAGCATCATGGCCAACAATTTCTTCTCGTTCGCGGTGGCGCTCGCCTCGATCTACGCGATCTTCAAACTTTCATCCGGAGTCTAGTCCATGGCTGGCGGCGCAAATGGCAAGGGGAACGGCGCTCCTGCCACCAACGGAAAAGCCTATGCGATCGAGGATCACACCTACGATGTCGTCGTGGTCGGTGCCGGCGGCGCCGGCCTGCGCGCCGTCGTCGGCTCCAGCGAGGCGGGCCTGCGCACCGCCTGCATCACCAAGGTGTTCCCGACCCGCTCGCACACCGTAGCCGCCCAGGGCGGCATTTCGGCTGCGCTCGGCAACATGCACCAGGACGACTGGCGCTGGCACATGTACGACACCGTCAAGGGGTCGGACTGGCTCGGCGACCAGGACGCCATCGAATACATGGTGCGCCAGGCGCCGGAAGCCGTCTACGAGCTCGAGCATTGGGGCGTGCCGTTCTCGCGCACCGAGGACGGCAGGATCTACCAGCGGCCATTCGGCGGCATGACCATCGACTTCGGCAAGGGCCAGGCGCAGCGCACCTGCGCCGCCGCCGACCGTACCGGCCACGCCATGCTGCACACCATGTACGGCCAGGCGCTGCGCCATTCCGCGGAATTCTACATCGAGTTCTTCGCCATCGACCTGATCATGGACGACCAGGGCGCCTGCCGCGGCGTGATCGCGCTGAAACTCGATGACGGCACGCTGCACCGGTTCCGGGCGCAGACCACGATCCTCGCCACCGGCGGCTACGGCCGCATCTATTATTCCTGCACCGGCGCCCACACCCAGACGGGTGACGGCAGCGGCATGGTGCTGCGCGCCGGCCTGCCGCTGCAGGACATGGAGTTCGTCCAGTTCCACCCGACCGGAATATACGGCGCCGGCTGCCTCGTCACCGAGGGCGCGCGCGGCGAAGGCGGCTATCTCGACAAGTCCGAGGGCGAGCGCTTCCTGGAGCGCTATGCGCCCTCCGCCAAGGATCTCGCCTCGCGCGACGTCGTCTCCC
>NZ_JACRAW010000006.1 GCF_016213215.1 Bradyrhizobium sp.
CCTCGGGGGACGTCTGCTAGTCGGCCTACATGCTGTCGTGGAAGCTCGCGCTCAAGGCTAACGCGCTCGACCGCGACGGCTCGAAGCTGTCGCAGCCGCTCAACTCCCAGCTCATCAGCGACGATGAGGACGAGGACGATGCAGTCGAGCAGCTGTTCGAGAAGCCGATGGCCGCGCGTGCCGCCCAGGTCTCCGAGAAGGTGGTCGAGAAGCTCGTCGAGCGCATCATCGTGATGCGCGAGCGCGAGAAGATGCCCGACCGCCGCAAGGGCTACACCCAGAAGGCCGTGGTCGGCGGACACAAGGTCTATCTGCGCACCGGCGAATATGACGACGGGCGCCTGGGCGAGATCTTCATCGACATGCACAAGGAAGGCGCGGCGCTACGCTCCTTCATCAACAACTTCGCGATCGCGGTCTCGCTCGGCCTGCAATACGGCGTGCCGCTCGACGAATATGTCGACGCCTTCACCTTCACCCGCTTCGAGCCCGCGGGTCCCGTGCAGGGCAACGACTCCATCAAGTACGCGACGTCGATCCTCGACTACGTCTTCCGCGAGCTCGCGGTAAGCTATCTCTCCCGCTTCGACCTCGCCCATGTCGATCCCAACGAGACCGGCTTCGACGCGCTCGGCAAGGGCGTCGAGGAAGGCAAGGAGCCGACCCAGCAGGCGGCGAAATACCTGTCGCGCGGCCTGACCCGCTCGCGCACCGATAATCTCGTCGTGGTGCGCGGCGTGCCGCAGGGCGGCGACGCCCGCAGCGGCGGCAACGTCACCGCCCTCTCCTCCCACGGTGCCACCTCCCGCGCCGGCGACGCGGTCGAAGGCGCCGTCGCGCTGAAGCAGGAAGCGCAAGCCGACCTCTCCCCGACCGAGAAGCTCGAGGCCCTATGGAGCAAGGCCGGCACCGCCATGACCGCCGCCCCGACCAAGGCCGAACGCCGCGCCGAAGCGAAGGCAAAGGGCTACGAAGGCGAGATGTGCTCCGAGTGCGGCAACTTCACGCTCGTCCGAAACGGCACCTGCATGAAGTGCGATACGTGCGGGTCCACGACGGGGTGTTCGTGAGGGGGCGCTGAGGAGGACGACGACGAAATCGTCATGCCCGGGCTTGACCCGGGCATCCACGAAAGGGCGGCCAAGAGGCCGCCCTTTTTCTGGGAACATATCCACAGTTGTGTTACAAAACCTTTCTCCTGATGCTTGAACAAGGAACAAAACGGGCCCATAAACGGCACATCCGTTCACCCCAATGATGCTGTCCCGCAGCCCAAAATGGCGAAAGCATTCATCTCCTATTCCCATCGGGACGAAAAAGCGCTCGAGCGTCTTCATACGCATCTCGCTACTCTGCGTAGGGAGGGCTCAATCTCTGCATGGTACGATCGAGAGATCCTCGCTGGCGACGACATTGATCGAAAAATCGATGCCGCACTCGCTGAGAGCGAGATCTTCCTGGCCTTGGTAAGCCCCGACTTTCTCGCGTCGAACTACTGCTATGAGCGCGAAATGGCGAGCGCTCTTGAGCGCCACGCCGACGGTTCGTTGCGTGTGGTCCCAATCATACTTGAACCGTGCGACTGGAAATCCACTCCTCTCGCGAATCTTAAGGTGTTGCCGAAGGACGGGAAGCCGATCTCAACATGGACGAACGAGAACGTAGCGTATCTGGATGTAGTAACTGAATTGCGCCGCATTACGTCAATCCAGACAGCCAACACTCCGCAAGAGGGAACCCGTGGGCAACGGCCAATCCCTGCAAAGCGCGAAGGGCGGCGATATCGGATCAAGAAAGAATTCGATTCAATCGATCGGGACGAGTTTCGTCACAAGTCCTTTGAGACGATATGTGAGTTCTTCCGCGCCTCGATCGACGAGCTTAACGAAATCGGCGAGTTGATAAGGGCGAGATTCGAACGAATCAATGGATCCGCATTCTCCTGTACGATCCTGAACAAGGCGAGCAGCAAAGAGGCGCATATAACAGTCCGGGCTGACGCCGGAGAGCATCTCGGTGGAGAGATGTCGTTTTCATTCGCGCGACGAGCTTCACCAAACACGGCCAATGGCTTTGTCCATGTCGAGGCGAACGACTACGAGCTCTATCTGCGGCTCGACAATTTCGCATCTAGGGGCCGAGACAAAGAAGCCCTGTCGGCCGAACAGGTGGCAGGTGAACTATGGCGCGAGTTCACTTCCCACGCGGGGATTGATCATGAGTAAGAACCTCACCTACCAGTGCCTGAACTGCGGCGAGAAATTCATTGCAAGCATACTAAGTGAACAAGAACAACGGGAGTATCGAGAACAGAAGCTTCCTTATAAACCGGTAAGATGCCCGAAGTGCGGACGATCCGACCTCAGGCAGCAATAAAGTATTACAATGAGTGATTTCGCGTCCCCTGAGTTGAGGCGGAGCGCTTATTACCAAAAGGTAAGTCTGGCCGGATTAGCGGACGCGATCACATCGGCAAACGTCGACAGTAGTCGTCAAATATCCCCCATCCCCACGGAACGCGCGTTCTGTAAGTTTGAACGAGAACGTAGTTAGGCAACCCCTCCATATGACAACGATTGAAGATAAAGCTTGCGACACGTGGGCGGAGGATCGCCTGGGCCGGGCCGAAGATGCCACCTTTCTGAAGTCCTTTCTCTTAAGTCGAGTGAACGAACGCAAGCAATCTAAGCTTCCATCATCCTACGTGCTCAATATCGATGCTCAATGGGGACAAGGTAAGTCCTTCTTTCTATCGAGGTTCGCTCGGATGCTGCGAACAGATGGCTTCCTTGTCGCCGAGGTGAACGCCTGGCAGGACGATCACGCCGATGATCCGCTTCTTTCTGTGATGGACGCCATCGACCAAGCCGTGGCACCCTTGGTGAAGCGTGAAACGCGCGCTCGCGATCGTTGGAACGAAGCCAAACGAGCTGGCGCGGCGATTGCTGTTGCCGCCGCGAAAGGAGCGACCGTCCAAGTAGCAAAGCGAGTAATCGGGTCCGGCATGGACGAAATCGGAAAGATTCTGTCGGGCGAAGGTCCGAATCTGGACAAAACAGCGGAAGATCTCGCAAAATCCTTTGGCGATATCATTGACGAGCAGGGGAAGGCTCTCTTGGCTACCTTTCGCGAGGGCAAACGGACCATTGCGCGATTTCGACAGAGCCTAAGTGAATTCCTTGAGGTGGCTGCTTCAAAAAATCAACCTTTGCCGCTCTTTGTCCTAATCGACGAACTCGATCGATGTCGGCCTCCCTTCGCAATTGCGATGCTTGAACGAGTCAAGCATCTCTTCGAAATGGATCAGGTTGTGTTCGTAGCTGCCACTGACACCGTGCAGCTCAGTTATTCCGTCAGTGCAGTTTATGGCGCCGAGTTCAATAGCCAAGGATATCTGGCACGCTTTTTCAATCGAACCTACTATTTTGATCGCGTGTCAAAGAAGGATTTTCTGGAAGGACTCTTTGCCAAAATGCCTCTAGACCCAACAAAGATCTCTCTTCCAGCACAGACGAATCTGGCCACTTACTTGAGTGAAGGGTTTGACTTTTTCGGACTTGCACTTCGAGACATCGAGCAAGTCTACGACATCCTCCGCAGCGTAACGACCGCCTGGAGCGGTCGTCTTAAAATCGAGATTTGTCTGTTGTTTCCAATCGCTGTCGCTCACCAACAACGGTATCCGGTTGCATTTGACGGCGATTTTGCCGCCGCGCTCAACAGACTTAGCCAAAAGCTCGGTGGTACCGCTACATGGACAATCAAATTTGGCTCAGATGATTACGGACGTCAGTCCGAATCGATTCCCGCAGTAATGTTGGCTACTGAATTCGTCAAACAATCAGAGCGGGGTTTGAATAAGATCAACCACGAAGTAACGGCAATGCACGCCAAGTGGGTTGTCCAACGTTTATCGGAGGAGTTTGCCATCGACTATGGAAATACATATCAAACTGGTTCCAAGCCGGAGTCGATAATTCGTCGATATCCCGATTTTGTCCGGAGCGCCGGCAGATTGATTCATCGCCACTAGCTTGCCTTGGACCCGTCCCGCCAGAAGCGATACGCATCAGCTGCTACAAATGGACGGAGCTATGGGTCACGCTAACCCGCCCTACTCACTGCAAGGGTCTTCACAAGACTTTTCAAGGGTGTCGCACATTCGAGTAGGCTGAGGTCATGATACGAGCCACCCGTTATGGAATTTGCTCTTGGTTAAGGATTACGGTGACAGTGCACTTAATCTGCCGATGGGTGAAGTGTAGTTTGGTGCACTGTCACCGTAAGCCGGGCGTAAGCAGGACAGTAGGCCGGATCAGCCGAAGGCATAATCCGCCTTTCGTTTGCAACAAATCGGCGGGTTACGGTGGCGCTAAACCGCCCTACGCGCTTGATGCTTTAGGGGCGATCAGCCCGTACGATGGGAGGGGCATACCCGCACCGCGCCAGCAAACCATCTGGAGCTTCAAGATTGCAGCCAATGGTTGCGCTGCCTATATCAGCCCTAGAGGACGCCGACCGATGGGCGAATTGATAATTAGTGTTCTACAGGTCGTTGGCCTGTTCACCGGAAGATGGTTGCTGCCGAAGGTGTCAGGCGGCCGGATAATCCTTATGCCGGATGATGCTCCGATCGGGTTGTTTCCCCTTGCTCCTTATGCGCGGTTGCCTAATGGCAAGATCGGCGTGGATGGTGTTTTCGTCGGCACGCTACTAGCGATGCTTTTCCTGATTGCTATGGTTGGATTGTGCTGCCTAATTCTTTAGCAAGCCCGTAGGATGGGTGGAGCGAAGCGATACCCATCAATTGCGGTGGGCAAACGTCAACGGGTTCCGCAACGGCTCACCCCACCCTATCCAAGGCAAGACCAGGTCACGGCTGTTCTTGCAGGATCGGTGAACCGAGTTCATCGAAACGAAAGAGCTGAAAGATCCGCTGGCCGTTGAAGTCGAGGATTCTCAAATCATCCGTCTCGCGCAGATTGCTCTCGACCGCCTGAAAATGCCCGCCGTAGCGCTCCCTGGCGAGCGACAATGGAACCTCAAGCGCGACGAACTTGCCGATCCCTTTGTCCTTAAGCACCTCAAGGAGTTTCTGATTGTGTAAGGACTCGTGCGACGTGAGGATGAGCAGCGGACCGCTCGCCGTGAGCAGCAAAAGCGATTTCATCGGACCCTCCTTCGCGGTTAGACGGAACTCACGCGTCATCTCCGCTTTAGGTAGGATCGGTTGAGCGCTCGCGAAACCCATCACCTCTGCCACTCGGCAGCAGGCGCAGGGCGATTGGCGTAATCCGCCGTTTACGCAGCCCTTAGTATGGGTGGAGCGAAGCGATACCCATCACTTGCGCCGCACGAAGATGGTGGGCTTCGCTAGCGCTCCACCCACCCTGCGCGCTCGAAACACAGTGGCGGGTTACGATAACGCTAACCCGCCCTACTCACATCATGTCGATTACGTCACGCCGCCTTGGCGACCTTCTCCGGCTGCTCCGCTTCCATCGCCCGCATATAGAGATCGAGCAGGGTTTCGCGCTCGTCGCGCTCGTCCTTGTCCTGCTTCCTCAGCTTGATGATCTCCTTGAGGATCTTCACATCGAAACCCTCGGCCTTGGCTTCCGAGAAGACTTCCTTCTTCTGCTCGTTCAACTCCTGCAATTCGGTGTCCAGGTTCTCGATCCGCTCGATGAAAGAACGAATACGCCCGCCGGGAATGGTGATGTCAGACATGGTGCCTCTTTGCTGAATGAGGTCGTGAAAATGACCGCAAAGAAATTGCCAATGTCTTAACCGAACAGCTCCGGCGATGCCGCGCTCGCGCGGCCGCATGCCGCTCCGCGCAGTCGGCCAATTCAAATCACAATAATTTGCAGAGCACTCCGCAGCCGTAGGATGGGTGGAGCGAAGCGATACCCATCATCTACGTTGCGCGGAAGACGGCGGGTTTCGCTTTGCTCAACCCACCCTACGCGCTCCGGATAGCCCGTAGGGCGGATTAGCGCTAGCGTAATCCGCCGTTACGGATTTGAGGCGGTGCAACGCGGCCTGCCATGGTCGGCTCTGCGCGCTGGAAGGATCACCATGAACGGAAATCGGTACTACGGGGTTCGGGTCGAGGGCGCGAAATATGGCGTGGGCTTCGGCTCGGCGCTCGCCATCGCGATCTCCTACACCAACAACCATTCGATCCTGTGGGCGATCATCCACGGCATCCTGGGCTGGCTCTACGTGATCTATGTCGCGCTGTTTCCGTGATATCTGCGCGTACGGTGGACCAGCGGAAGGCGTAATCCGCCACTCCCGCGCGCACAAGTCGAAGGGTTACGCTCCACTAACCCGCCCTACGCCCTGCGCGCCAATCCCGGACATCCACGGATAGAAAGGAGTGGCCGCAAGGCCGCCCTTCTTTACCGCTGCTCCCCGCTCATCGCGGCGAGCGGATTTCTCTTGATTTACCCGAACTCGACCCTACGGTGCGCCGCATCTGGAAAGGACGAGGCCGATAATGGACGACGCAATGAAGTGCCCGAAATGCAATTCCGAGCATGCCTATCAGGATCGCGATCTGTGGGTTTGCCCTGAGTGCGCCCATGAATGGAGCGCTTCGGGCGAAGCGTCCGCGGAGGCCCCGGCGGATGAGACGGGCGTGCGCGATGCCAATGGCAATTTGCTGACTGACGGGGACAGCGTCATCGTGATCAAGGACCTCAAGGTCAAGGGATCGTCCTCGGTCGTCAAGGGCGGCACCAAGGTCAGGAACATCCGCCTGCAGGAAGCGACCGACGGCCACAACATCGCCTGCAAGATCGACGGCATCGGAGCGATGAATCTGAAATCGGAATTCGTGAAAAAGGCGTAGCCCGCAGGATGGGTGGAGCAGAGCGATACCCATCAACCGCCACACACGGAAAGTGCGATGGGTTTCGCGTTGCTCAACCCATCCTACAGCTCTGCCGCCCTCACCGATGTGCGCCCGCCCTTAGTCCGTGAATCGATACGACGCCGTCGGCCGGTGTCGGGCGCCTGCGCAGCACGCGCGCGATGACCGAGGGACGGAACAGTGCGGCTGGCGGATCGATCATGTGCATGACGCGATAGAAGGCGAGCGCGAGAGAGGTATCGTCGGCGCATCGCTCGTGGAGCCGGCCGGTGTACCAGTGAATCAGCGCCGTCCCCCAGGGACGTTCGCCCATGGCCTCCTCGTGCCGGAAATCCTCCCCTGTCGTCGGCCCCCACGCGCTGTCGATGATGCCGACGATCTTTTTGTGGAAACACGCGGGCAAGCCATCGAGACCGGCCCCTTGGCGGGTTCGCTCCCGCAGGAGTTCGTCGAGCACCATTGCCTCGCGTGCACTGACCGTCATGCCCTGGCCGTAGATCGGATTGAAGCTGCACGCTGCGTCTCCCATGATCAGGAAGCGCTCGGGAAACGGCTTCACGCCATCATAATGGCGGCGAATGTTGGCAGGAAACTTGTGGGTGGCAATCGGCGTCAGCGGTTCTGCGGCCGCGATCGCCTGATAGACATCCGGCACCGCAAGCGTTCGCGCAAACTCCAGATATCCTGCTTCGTCGGTCGGCGGCTGCACGCCGTGCAAACCGCCGAGCGTGACGAGCCAGCGATTGCCTTCGACGGCAAATACGGCTGCCATCTTCTTGTCGGCGGCACGGGGCGAGATCATCAAAGCTTTCCAATCTCTCCTTCCAGCCCCCGGACGATAGAGCCTCGATGCGTACATGACGTCGACCTTCACGATCGACTCGGCGGGCCTGCGATATCCGTAAGCCTCGAGCCACTGGGGAGCGTGCGAGCCGCGCCCGCTGGCATCGACGGTCAGGTCGGCGGTCAACAGCGAGCCGCCATCCGCCTGAGAGCGAATTTGAACGCCGGTGACGCGGTTGCCACCGGGATCGAAGGCAAGCCCGTCAACGGCGGCCTCCAGGATGCGCACATTCGGCAGGACGCGCACGCGTTCGGCGATGTGCCATTCCAGGAACGGCCGCGTGAGCAACGTGCCGCCGATGCCGCTGTCGAAACGCGCCTTCCAGACTCCGAAATGATGCCAGTGGAAGTCGCGGCCCATGTCACCGGGAGCTGCGCCGCCGGCCACGAGCGCGGGGACCAGGTCAGGAAAGAGCCGGGACAGGATCTCCTGGCCCTTTGCCAGCACGCCATGCACGTGGTTGCCCTGGGGTACGCCTTTGCGCGCCTTCGGCTCCGTTGCGATCCCGTCACGCTCGATGAGGGTGACGCTCTCGAAGTGATCGGCCAGGACGCGCGCCGCGAGCAGGCCGGCCATTCCTCCGCCGATGACAATGGCCTGTTGTCTTGCGTCAGAAGAATTCCTGTGAGCCATCTCACCCTCCCTTGCGAACCGCTGACGAGCACGGCTGAGCGGCAACATCCGCTCCGGCGGCTGATCGCTGCTGTGGCGGTGATCGAGCGTGCAGCTTAAGCGTTGCCGGCTCGGGCGCGTGTGAGACAATTCACATCATGCAGGACAATCGAAGTTCCGCCGAACGTAATGCCGGTTCAGAAGGCCGTAGGGCGGATCAGCCGCAGGCGTAATCCGCCGCTCACGTGCGACAAGTCGGTGGGTTACGCTGCGCTAACCCACCCTACACACTACTCGCTACTCGCTGAATCGGCCGTTTGCCTCGTCGTTGCGAGCGAAGCAAAGCAATCCAGACTGCGTCCGCGGCGACAGTCTGGATTGCTTCGTCGCTGTCGCTCCTCGCAATGACGCGCCTGATGACCTCAGATGTTGGCTGTGGCAGCACGTAGGGCGGATTAGCCGAAGGCGTAATCCGCCACTCACGTGCGACAAGTCGGTGGGTTTCGCAAGCGCTCAACCCACCCTACGCACTACTCGCTACTCGCTACTCGCTGAATCGATCGTTTGTCTCGTCATTGCGAGCGAAGCGAAGCAATCCAGACCGCGTCCGCGGCGACAGTCTCGATTGCTTCGTCGCTGTCGCTCCTGCAATGACGCGACTGATGACCTCAGATGTTTGGCTGTGGCAGCAACGGGTTTCGCAGGCTCAACCCACCCTGCTGCCTGCCGGCGCTCAATCCACCCCGCCTCGTCGGGCAAATCACCCTGTCAATCCCCGTCGGCAAAAATATTTCTCTTTATCCGAATTCGGATTTCACGTATACGCATCTCGTCCCGCCCGACACGAGGGGCGTATCGCGATCGTCACGAAACGCGGGCCGGGATGCGGTGGACGCGGGTGCGTCGGCGCGATGTGTGAACCACGGGGCGGGCTTCCGTGAGTGGTTCGCCGCGCGCGGGACGAACGGCGCAAACGCGTACGGCAAAACCGTGTGGTCCTGGCTGCCGTTGCTGCAGTCAAGCCTGTGGAGGCAGCGTCGAACCGACCGGTTCGACGAGCCGTCAATTCGCGGGCGACGGAGGCAAGAACGAATTCGTCTCCGGGGAGATCACGGCATAAGCCGTAAGACCACTGCGCAGGGAAGGCCGGGATGTCCTCGGCTGTACCTGTGGTTTTCCTGCTGTGCATCGTGTGCACTTTGCAGCACAGCAGGCCATGGGTGCAGCGGGCACCCGGCCTTCCCTGCACCCTCTTCCGGCAAGTCTTCCGGCAAGAGGGTGATAAGGACAGCACAACTCGGGCGCATGGCGCCGCGGGAATGCGGTGTCATGTCCCCTCGGCTCTTGAAAATTGATCGGAGAAATTCTCGGGCCGTCATTGAACGAGCGCAGCGACCGAAGTGCCGCGCTTCGCGCCGGTCGAAAATTCCGCTTGAACATTGTTCAATTTTCGCCTACACGCATATTTGAACAATGTTCAAATTATGATGGAGCCGGAAATGCAAACCTCCTTCTCCCCTCTGGACGCCCGGAGCAGCGGCTCGGGCCTGCCTATGAAGCCGTGGAGCAAGCACGCACCGACGATCGTCACCATCGGCATCATCGTGATACTGGCGGTGCACGGACGCATCGCGCAGCCGGTCCACTACAACGAATTCGCCGACCTATCGGTCGTCTTCGGTATCCACCGCGCAGCCGACGTCCTTTCCAACGCTGGATTCGCCCTGGTCGCCGTCTGGGGCTGGCTGACCCTTCGGCCCAGGCGCGCCAGCGACCAATTGCGCGCCGGATGGCCCGGCTACAGGCTGTTTCTGATCGGACTGTTCCTTACCGCTTTCGGGTCTGCCTTCTACCACCTCGCCCCCGACAACGTCCGCCTGATCTGGGACCGGCTGCCGATCGCCCTGGCTTGCGCCGGCCTGCTCGTCGGAGTCCGCGGAGACACCCAGCCGGGATTGAAGACCGAAATCGAAGCGATCGTTCTCGGGTTTTTCGCCGTCGCCAGCGTCGCGTGGTGGGCCTACACCGACAGAAGCGGCGCGGATGACCTGCGACCGTACCTGCTGTTGCAGGGACTCCCGCTCGTCCTCATCCCGCTATGGCAGGCGATCTATCGCGCTCCGGGCACCGATCGCATCGCGTTCGCCGGCGCGATGGTGCTCTACGTCCTGGCCAAGGTCGCCGAGGTGCTCGACCACGAGATCGCGAACGCTCTCGGCTTCGTCAGCGGACACACCTTGAAGCATCTGATCGCGACGGCGGCCACGGCCGCCGTCGTCTGGGGATTGACCCGGCGGTTCTCCGCCCAGAGACGGTCTGGCAATGCTGAATGATCGAGACGCTCCTACGCGGCCCTGGTCCGCGCAAAGCGCGCGATCACCCCACCCAACGCGCTATTTGATCGTCGCGTTCACAGTGATTACCGACGTGCCGGAGGCCGTCGGCCCCTGACCCGTTGCCTTGATGACGAACGTATCGCTTCCCTTATATCTAGCCTTCGCCGTGTATTCGAAAGTCGAAATGTTAAGCCTTTTCAACTTGCCGTGTGCCGGCTTTTGAGAAATCTCCGAGGCATTCACCGTGCCGCGCATCCTGATTGGAAACAGGCAACTCCCCCCGGACACGAGGTCAATGTGGCCGGTCGAGTTCTCGCCCCAATCCGCTAGCGTTCCTGATATTGAACAATCAGAGGCGGCCCGCGCGAAAGACACGGACATCAAGCTTGATGCTCCAACGACAAGCGCAAGAGCGGCGATTTTAGACAACCGCATAGTAGCCATGACATGCAATCCAACCCACAGCTCACGCTGCGCCGGACAGGGTAGTGCCAAACGTGGCCAATCTTGTACCTATCATGCTGATCTGTAGGAAGAGGGTCAAAAAATAGGTACCCAATCGAACCCTCCCCCGCCGAGGCGGCAGGAGCAAGCGTAGCCCGAATGAGCGCAGCGAGATCCGGGGTGTTTGATCATACCGGTCCCGGATGTCGCTGCGCTCATCCGGGCAACATCCTACCGAGTCGTTACCTCGTTTGTATCGTCCTTGAGAGCGAAGCGAAGCAACCCAGACTGCGTCCGCGGTGACGGTCTGGATTGCTTCGTCGCAGTCGCTACTCGCAATGAACGAGACTGATGACCTCAGATGTTTGGCTGTGGTCGTGATGGATTTCGCAAGCGCTCAACCCATGCTACCCGCTCCCACCCTACGCGCTTGCCGCACATCATCACCTCGGTCCGAGGCGCATCGCTGCCGGCAGGGCCGAAGGCAATTTCCCCTCGCCCTGCAGCGCGGCCTGCATGGCAACGATGTAGCCATAGGGCCCCAGCCCCGCGATCACCGCCTTGACCGCAGCCGAAAGCCTGGAGTGCCGGTGCAACTCGTCCCGCGCGTGGATGTTGGAAATGTGGACCTCGAAGATCGGCCCTTCCAAGATCTTCAAGGCATCGAACATCGCGACGGAAGTGAAGGAATAGGCAGCGGGATTGATGATCAACGCGTCGGCTTCGGTACGCGCCGACTGAATGAGGTCGACAAGCACGCCCTCGTGGTTGGACTGGTGAAAGGCCAGTTGCGCGCCGGCGAACTTGGCGAACTCCTCACAACTTGCCCTGATCGCATCAAGCGTGGTCGACCCGTAGATGTGGGGCTCGCGCACGCCCAGGAGGTTCAGGTTGGGACCGTTGATGATCATGATACGCATGTGGGCTCCATGGCTGCTTCGATGTTTCCGACGGCGAATTCATCCTCGGTATCGCCAGGATGGCACACGACCGGCCCGGCATCCAAAACGCCGCCGCGACGAGGCGTCGCGGTGAAACCGTCCTTAATCGCGGGCGCTTGCCGTCATCGGGCCCGGCGGCCGGCCGACTTGAGGCGAACATTCGCCCGGAACATTGCTCTGGCGCAATCTCCTCACCTCGCCGGCCTCCTATCTGGCAGCAAAGCAAGCAAGATCAGATCAGATCAGAGGAGATCCGGATCATGTTCCTGGGAAAGTCGTTCATGGCGGCCATCGTCGCACTCGGCCTTGCCGTGGGCCCGCCTGCCCTCGCCGCCGAGCCGCACGCGCATGGCGGCGCGGCTGCGACCGTCCAGCTCCGGCTGGACCACGGCAAGAAATGGCAGACCGACGATGTCCTGCGCCGCGGCATGAGTGAGATCCGCACCGCCGTCGCGCAATCGCTGACGCCCATCCACAAGAAGACGTTCACGCCTGCGCAATACGACGCGCTCGCGGGGCGCATCCAGACCCAAATCGACGACGTGGTCGGAAACTGCAAGCTGCCCGAGGAGGCCGACCAGCAACTCCACATCGTCCTCGAGCAGATCATCGATGGCGTCGCGGCGATGAAGGGCGCGACCGGCCGCGATAAAGGCGCCGTGAAGATCGTGCGTGCGCTCGCTCAATACGGCAAGTATTTCGACCATGCCGGCTGGCGGCCGCTGGAACATTGACCGCAAGCGTAGCCCGAGCTTCGCTGTGTGATCCTGCAAGAGAGCCGGAGGGCGGATCAACCCATCGAGTCGGCGCGAGCGCGGCCCGGCTCCGGCGCAATCCGGCCTTCGCTCGCAACGCAAAGGCGGGTTGCGCGGACGCCAACCCGCCTGCGCCCTGCCCGCTTAATCGCGATCGTCGTCGTGCCCGTGCTCATGCTCGCGAGCTTCCTTCCGCTCGTGGTGCCGTTCACGGCTTTCGTGCCAACGATGGTGGCGGGATGCGGAGACGCGCTCGGAGCCCGGACGGGAGTGTTCCGTCATCTCATGAGAGCTATCCGGGGCCGGCCTCGCCCTGTCTTCGCTCGCCTGGGCAGCGGTCATCAGTCCGACCCCGGCGAGCACGGCGGTCACGATCAAGGTCTTTCGCATTTTCCTGCTCTCCTTCGTTCAAGCCGGCCGGACCTCCGGCCGCACGCCCGAAGATGGCACAGGCGCGCTGATCCCCGCCTGTCGATCCATGTCAGCAAACTGTCAGGGAACGCAGGGCGGACGGTAAAGCGTGATCCGCCGCGCGACAAATCGGTGGGTTACGCTGCGCAGAACCACCCTACCCGCTCGCGCCAGGCCGCATCGCTGATCGGCTGACCATCAGCAGGATGCCGCCGATCTGCGGCAGCAGCGCCAGCAGGACGAGGCGAAGCATGGCGAAATCGTCGCCCGATGGCCGCAGCACGCCATGGCTGAGCCACGCGACGAGCTTGATGGCGGCGTCGGTCTGGGGGTCCGCCGTCTGCCCGACCGAGACAATCGCGGTGTCGAGGATCTGGCGACGTTCGGCGACCGCCGCCTCGCGTTCGCGGCAGAACCTGCCGACGCCGTGCCCGCACTCCCGATCCCGCGCCCACATGGCGTCGCTCAATGCCGATTGGGCCGCCGCAACGGCGGGCGTCACGCGCGCCGCCCGCGCCGCCGCAACATCGGTGATGTTGACCGACGCGAAGCCGATGCCGGCGGTGACCGCAAAGACGAGGGTCATGGCCCAAACGGCCCATCCTGCAAGACAGGTGACAGGCTGGCGGGCGTGCCAAAGCGCGGCGGCACATGACGGCAGGACCAGCGCGGCGAGATCGGCGGCAACCCCGATCGCCATGAACAGCCACCCGGCGATGTCGCTCGATCCAAGCGACCGGGCAAACCAGCCGTTCGTGATGATGCCGACTGCAGCGAGCGCGAACGCCGCGACCGCCAGGAGGATCGCGGCGACCGGCGAGCGGGACGGCGCGATGGCGCGCAACGCGACGGTCGGGGGCGGCGTGTCGGGCGATTCGGCAACGGTGCAATCCGGCGCCGGGAAGTCCGCCGGTATCAGCAGTTCGGAAGATACTGATTCGGGATCGGGCGAGGCAGCGGGCCTGGCCCTTTGCCGCTTGCGCGGCTTGGAGGCGCGGGCACGTCTGGCGCGTGAAGCGCCGCTCCTGGCCCTTTTTGGCCGATGCAGGGCGATAATGGACGCAACAGAGTCTTCAGCCATTGGAAACCGCTCATTCGGTTGCGGTGATCAGGCGCGGCGGCGTGGTGCGAACACGCTCGTCGCGCCGGTTTGATTCATGTTCGATTCACGGCGCGCGATTCATCGCAGAACGGTGACACCGTTGACGCACGGGATCAAATCGCAGGACCGAGTTCCATGGGGATAATCGCTGCGGCAATTCCTGTGGCGGTGACCCCATTGCGTCTTCCGGCCACAACAGATCGTGGGATGGGTGGGGCGAAGCGATGCCCATCAATTTTGATTTTCGTCGTGATGGGTTTCGCAAGCTCGACCCTCCTACGCGCTGCGAGCTCATTGAATTGATATTGAAGGCAAACACTAAGTCATTGTTAGCCGTACTGGCACGCACGTTCGAAAGTGAATTTGAATTTGATCCCCTGGCTGCATAACATTCGCAGCATGGCCGGCAGCATCTGGACAACTGAACAATTCACCTGCCCCGGTTGCGGGATGAACTACACTGCGACAAGAGAGGAACACCCGGACAAGCGGTCTGGTCGTTTCCGATGCAGCATTTGCAAGGCCGAAGTCCACGCCTGGTCAGGCCGTCAAAGCTTCTTTAAATGGGAAGCGATCAAGACAAAGACGCCCGTATTCGGAAGACGGTTTGGTCCGAGCGATTGGTAATTCGGGCTCGCCGCGCCGGCATTGCTCAACCTCCGGGACAAGAGCTACTCAATCGGCGCGCCGTTCGTCTCGTCATTGCGAGCGAAGCGAAGCAATCCAGCTGCGCCCGCGGAAACAGTCCGGATTTGCTCCGTTCGCTGTCGCTCCTCGCAAAGATGGGGTGGACGGCCCCCGACGGGATCAATGTGCCAGACTGGTGTTGTTGTAGCCGCGGGACCGGCGCCCGCCGGGCGAATCGCCCTGTCAACCCGCGCATGCGAAAACATTTCTCTTTATCAGAATTCGGAATTTGCCGTATATACGCCTCTCCCGCCCGATTGAAGAGGAGCGTATCGCGATCGTCACGAAACGCGGGTCGGGACGCGGTGGACGCGGCAGCGTCGGCGCGAGGCGGTCGCGCAGGGCGGGCGGAGGATTGAGCCGAACCCCGTGAGCGCCCCGGCAAAGCGCAGGACGAACGGCGCTCAATCCGTTTCGCTTTGAGGCTTGGCGCGGCTTGCCGCGCCGAAGCCCTGGCGCAGGCGGGTGGCTGCGTCCTCGAGCAGCCATCGAACGTGGTGTGGTGAAGGCCGCTCACGCAGCCAATCAAATCAAACGAACCTGTAGCCGTTTGGTGAACCGTAATCGTCCTCACGACCACAACAGATCGAGCGCCTGATCATGACCGACCGCCGGAGCGGGCCGTGGCCGCAAGCCCTGGAGAGAGCCTGATGTTTTCGAGAATCCTGACGGCCAGCCTTCTCTTGTCGATTTCAGCAACGGTTGCTTCGGCGACCGCCGTGGAGTGGACTCTAACCAAGGCCCCGCTTGAGCTGGTCGGCATGCCAACCGACCAGGGCGAGGAGCCTGACTACGTCATTCGCCTGACCTGCAAGAAGGGCGCGGTGGTCCAGATCGGCCTTGGTGCCTACAAGGATCTCGGAAATGGAAAGGCAGAGCCCTTGTCCGTGACGCTCATCAGCGCGACGCAAACCGTGGCCCTGAGCGGAAAACCAGCCCCCAGCAAGAACTGGAACATGACAGCCTCCAGCGAACTGCGGACAGAAATGCCCGTGAGCAGCATGGACAAGCTCTCGGCCGTGTTCGCTACGGGAGAGCCGATCACGGTGTCCGGCGCAATCACGGACGTGTGGACCGTCAGCGCAAAGAGGAAGAAGAAAGCGGCTCTGAAGAGTCTTTATCGGGCCTTTGGTGAAGGGTGTTCAAAGAAATAGGACCGCGGGCAACTAGCCCGCCGGATCCGCGCAGAGGCCCCTTGACCGGCCACGGCGTACTTCGCCATCGCCTACACACGTCGGCGGGTTGCGCTTCACCAACCCACCGATCACCGGGGTCCGAGGCGCACCGCTGCCGGCAGGGCCGACGGCAGTTTCCCCTCCCCCTGCAGTGCGCTCCATGTCTGCCTCGATGCCAGGATGGTCCAAGCGACGGAATGAGCAAGCGTAGCCCGGATGAGCGCAGCGATATCCGGTACCACACTCGATCATCACCCGGATGTCGCTTCGCTCATCCGGGCTACTCGCTAGGCCGCTCGCTTAGTCCGCAGACCTTCATGCGGGTGGCGACGATCACCACGTCGGTTCGACTTGCGAACATACGTGATGAATGCCTCGGGGTTCTCAAGTTTGATTTTGAGAGCCGCGAGTAATGCGTCCTCGGCTTCGATCGTGAGCGCCTTGGCGCGCGTCCCGAGTCTTAATCCGACCGTGTAAGTCGTCATGGCAGTTTCCTTGATCCGGGATTTCACCGTACCTCAAACGGCGTTCTGCCGAAACAGCAGGCGTGGCCGGATGAGCGCAGGACCGGTCGGCGGATCAGCCGAAGGCGATCACCGCAGAGGAAACGATATCGCGGCCGCTCATGGAACCTCCATGCCGCACAGATTCCGAGACATTTCGGGCCCAAATCATCAAGGCCCCGAACTCGCAGATCGGGCGCGATTTATCGCACGATGACGTGCTTGAAACCCAAGGCAGGGGTCTCCAGTTGTTCCGGGTGCGGTGCGGTGGCTTTGCGACCGCGGGCATCGTTGTGGGGGCGTTTAAAGGCGGCACTTCACCGATACCGATCGAGATTTCCACATGACCAACAACACCCGGTTCAACGTCGGCTACGCAATCGCCGCGATCTTCGCGGTCTTGTTCATCCAGTACCTGATCTCGACGGCCAACCAGGTCGCTGTGATCCCCTACAGCGAATACCAGCAGCTGTTGCGCGAAGGCAAGGTCGACAGCGTCGGCGTCTCCGATCGCACATTGCAGGGCACGCTGAAGGAGCCGCTGTCTGGCGGACAAAAGCAGTTCGTGACCACGCGCGTCGATCAGGACATCGCCCAGGAACTCGAGAAACACAGCGTCCGCTTTACCGGGCGGATCGAGAGCACCTTCCTGCGCGACCTTCTCTCATGGGTCATGCCGGTGCTCCTGTTCTTCGGCCTGTGGTGGTACATCGGCAAGCGCATGGCGGAAGGCGGGGGTCTAGGCGGCGGCTTGATGTCGATCGGCAAGAGCAAGGCCAAGATCTACGTGGAGGCCAATACCGGAGTTACCTTTGCCGACGTCGCAGGTGTCGACGAAGCCAAAGACGAGCTTCGAGAGGTCGTCGACTTCCTGAAGAACCCCACCGACTACGGCCGGCTCGGCGGCCGCATGCCGAAAGGCGTGCTGCTGGTCGGCCCGCCGGGTACCGGCAAGACCTTGCTGGCGAAAGCCGTGGCGGGCGAAGCCGGGGTGCCGTTCTTCTCGATATCCGGCTCGGAGTTCGTCGAGATGTTCGTCGGGGTGGGCGCGGCACGCGTGCGCGACCTTTTCCAGCAGGCCCACGAGAAGGCGCCCGCGATCATCTTCATCGACGAGCTCGACGCTCTCGGCCGCGCCCGCGGCATCGGCCCGTTCGCGGGCGGGCACGACGAGAAGGAACAGACGCTCAACCAGTTGCTGGTCGAGCTCGACGGCTTCGACTCGCGCTCCGGCCTGGTCATCCTCGCTGCGACCAACCGGCCGGAAATCCTCGATCCTGCGCTGCTCCGCGCCGGACGTTTCGACCGCCAGGTGCTGGTCGACCGTCCCGACAAGAAGGGGCGCATCGAAATACTGGCCGTTCACATGAAAAAGGTGCGGCTCGGAAAGGATGTCGAGCCGGAGGCCGTGGCCGCATTGACCCCGGGATTCACGGGAGCCGATCTCGCCAATCTCGTCAATGAGGCGGCACTGCTCGCGACGCGCCGTGGAGCCGAGGCGGTCAGCATGACCGACTTCACAAACGCGGTCGAGCGCATGGTCGCCGGGCTTGAAAAGCGCAACCGCCTGCTCAATCCCAAGGAGCGCGAGATCGTGGCCTATCACGAGATGGGCCACGCGCTGGTCGCGCTCTCGTTGCCGGGCGTCGATCCCGTACACAAGGTGTCCATTATTCCGCGGGGCGTCGGCGCGCTCGGTTACACGATCCAGCGCCCGATCGAAGACCGCTTTCTGATGACCAAGGAGGAACTCGAGAACAAGATGGCTGTGCTGCTTGGCGGCCGGGCGGCCGAACTGATCGTATTCGATCACCTGTCGACGGGCGCGGCCGACGACCTGCGCCGCGTGACCGACATCGCCCGAAGCATGGTGACGCGCTACGGAATGTCGGAAAAGCTCGGTAGCGTCGCCTACGACCGCGATCCCGGCAATTTCCTCGCCGGAGCCGACCGGCCCTATCCCGTTCGCGAGCGCGACTATGCGGAAGAGACGGCAGCGGCCGTCGACCGTGAGGTGAGAGCCATCGTCGACCGCGTTTTCCAGCGCACCCAGGGTATGTTGAACGCACGACGGGCGATTCTGGACCGCGCGGCGAAGAAGCTGCTGGAAAAGGAGACGCTGGAGCAGAGCGAGATCGACATGCTGATCCGGGAGATGCCGAGGGAAGGTCTGCGCGCGATTTGAACGCGACGTCTTCGCCGCGCCTTTCGAGCGCATAAGCCGTAAAGCCGCCGCGCAATACAGGCGGCCCGGCACACAGCCCCCGCCGAAGGTGTGCCGGGCCTAGCCAGTTTGCTGGTCGAGTACCGAACCGGCGTGCAGCTGTCATAACGCACGCCCGTCATCTTGAGAACATGCATGGCTGCAACACTGTCGAATTATCGTTTGCCAGTCTGGAACCACGCTCGTGGTGTGGGGCCGCGGCAAGCCTTTAGCATGAGTCAAGCGAAGTCCGGGACCACTCTCGTTCTCACCCCCGGGATGCCGCTCATCGGCGAAACTCGATCATTTCCCCGAAGACTCTGTTCCAGGCGCGTGATCGGCCGTGTCGATCTTCAGGGCCTTGAATACGTCGGCTGCGATCTGGTTCAGTTTGGCCAAACTCCTTTCAATATCGCTCTGCATCCGAGCAAGCTCACGGGATTTCTGGTACTTTCTGAATTGGAAGATCTGTGCCGTCATGGGACAATTCTCCGGGATCGGAATTCTCTCGATGCCGTGCCAGAGTAGTCGGCAAAGAAGCGACTACCTATCCGCCAATTCAGGTGGGATGATTGCACCCTTTCCGGCTACATCCGTCCCATCCACCAAACAGTCGCGGGCAGCCCCGTGACCCGCCGCACCGCTACTGAATTGGCTGATCATCGGTTGGCGAAGGCTTCTCTTGCGACGAACAGACGTCATCGGCGTCACAATCTTCTTCCGGCTGCAGCGCATGCTGATGGCGCAACGTGGACGTCCACGCGGAAGTCATCGCAGCGATCAGCAAGCGATTGACGGCCGTCATTGCGAGCTCTGCTAGCGACGAGGCGTAACTCATTACTCACTCCGTCCCGCTGATTGCGAATGACTGAATATAGGACTTGGCGTTCAGCATGACTGTCGTCCGCTTCACATTTGCGCACGATCAGTTCAGCTGCCGAGGCGATATCGCTGCCGGCACAACGAGGCGGGCCTCACATGTTCGCGAGGATCGTCCTCGCCCATGCGCAACGGCGAAGCTGTTGTCGCTGGAGCGCGCCTCCGGCGCACGCGTCTCGAAGCGCGAGGACTCGCCGCGTGTTCCGCAAGAGTGATGCCTGTCCTGCGATCAGCAAGCGTGGCCCGGATGAGCGCAGCGACCGGGACCGCCATCAGCACTCCGGATCTCGCTGCGCTCCTCCGGGCTGCTCGCTGCTTACCCGCCCTGCCCGTTGCTTGGAGCGGCCGAAGAAACTGGCTTCAGTCGAGCGAAAAGTCCGGTGGTCTGGAGGTTCCACCGGACGATCGCAAGTACAATTTGGCGCTAGAAACCTGCCCAGTGTGGTTGGCCTGCTCGGTGCCGTCTGTACGGTAAGCGACATTCGCTGCTTGCAGGCCGCAAGCAGTTGTAAAAACGACACAGCGCGGTTCTCTCCGCACTGGGTTATGGGCACAGGCACCAGCAAACGCGGTCCCGATGAGCGCAGCGAGAACCGGGATCCGGTCCATAACTTCACGCGGATATCGCTGCGCACATCGGGCTACTCGCGGACTTGCAGGATTTCCTGCAGTCGTCGCAGCATGGTAGGGATGGTGGAAATGGAGGAAGAGCGATGGCGCGCCGAAGGGCACACGCGGCAGCAAACACCGGCGGGATGGCCTTCGGGCGAAATCTCATGGTGCTTGGGACCGCCATTCTGGCGATCGGCGCCTATGGCGTCATCCAGGGTGCGATGACGTTGACGTGGCCACGCGTCCCGGCGACCATCACCAGCGCGGAGCTGTTGCGGCAGAGCGCTCCAACCACAAGGGGCGTCGGCGGCGCCAGGGAAGAGAGCTGGAACAGCTTTCATGTGCTGTATCGCTATCGGGTCGGCGATCGGGAATACGTCGCCGGAGGCGTTGAGCCTTACGACTACGGAATGCAGAACTCTGCCGGCGCGGCGAGGATGAAGGAACGTCATCCGATCGGTTCGACCAGCGATATCGCCTATGACCCGGATGATCCCGCCATCGCCTATCTGGAGCCGGGTCCGAGCTCGTTCGCGTCAGTGCTGGCCGGCATCGGGGCGTTCATTACACTGGCCGGCTTCTGGGTACGTCGCAAGGCCGCAGCAGGCATCGGCACCATGAACGAGCCGGGCGCAACCGAGGCAATCGCCAGGAGCCGCCACGAGGGCGAAGCACTCTAGTGCAGAAGGAGCCGATTGGCGTTAACGGGGCTTCTCGCTCATGATGCGCCGACCACCTTGTTGCCCAACAAGCCGGGCGCAAACGCCAAGGCTGTCATGTTCAAACAGAAGTTCGGTGCCGAGCTCCTTGGCCAGCGCTCGCATGAGCCGAAAGCCCAGCCCTCCATCCGTGGAGGGATCGAAGTTCTCGGGGAAGCCGACGCCGTCGTCACTCACTTCCACGACGAAGGAGCCATCCTCTTTCGTCTCGCAGCGGATATGAACCTTCACGGGCAAGCCCGTCGGATGTGCATATTTGGCAGCGTTTGTGAGCAGCTCGGCAGCAATAAGCGAGACGCAAAGTGCATCTCGCGGGTTGATATAGCCCTCGCACGAATTGGCGACTTCCACCTTCATCCTTCCTTGCGGAACGAGCTTGCCGATCAGTGAAGAAACTTGTTGCAGGAAATCGCCAATATCTATGCCGTTGTTGTTGGCAGCGGTCGCCAGATACTTGTGGAGTTTCGCCGTGACCTCAATGCGTGCCGTGACTTCGCTGAGCAACACGCAAACCTGGTCCGCGGTGAAGGTCTTGCCGCTCTTGCTTAAGGCCTTACGCTGAAGACCAATAACCGCGCTAAGGCTCGTCAGGTTGTTTGCTATCCGATGATCCGCCTCAGCGATGCGAACCATCCCATCTTCAGCAGAAATTGACATTTGTCGCTCCCCTCAGGGCTCAGGGTGCGCCTCATGAAATCGGCAATCAATAACGCAATAGCTAGTTCAATGAGTTACCCGGACATTCGACTGTTTCTGGGCTTTGATTGCAAAAGGTCATCATTGAGACTAATAGGTGTAGACAGTAAGAAACCTCATTCTAGGGCGGTCACGGCGCTTCAGGTCATTTTTCCAAAGGGACAGTGAGATGGGAGATCTCAACCGTGGCGAGCGCCTCCAAATCATGCTCACGCAAGAAGAGCTCCGCACGATCGATACGTGGCGTTTTCAAAAACGGATGCCGAGCAGAGCTGCCGCGATCCGGGAGTTACTCAAGCGAGGACTTGCTGCCGATGGCTTTACAGAAATCGAAGACGGCCAGAAGTCCAAGGACTTCTCCGTTCTGTCGGAGAAACCTGCCAAGTAGCTGCCAAGTAGCTCGCCGGCAATTCCGTGCTGGGTTTCAGGTCCAACTCAGCCCACCGTGAACGCTTATTCGTCGCAAGAGAGAGTTTCGGTGGAGCAGCGCGCAGGTTGAACGCGAGGAAGCCGCGCCGCGACCAATGCACGACCCGCGCGCCACTACGCCTGCCGCTTCTCGCGCTGATGAAAGCCCGCCTCGCCAAGATCCTGCTTGCCTGCGCCTTGCTGCTCGCCGCGGTTTCCTGGGCAAAGCCCGGCTATATCGATCTCGACATTCGCCTGGCGAACCAGCAGGGCGGCGGTGCGTTCTGGTGGGAGCAGCACTATTCGGAGCTCGCCTATGCCGATTCACCCGGCGTAAGCTACGTTCACCGGCAGGTCGGAACGGCCTACACGGACCGATATGGCTGGAAGACGAGCGAGGATGCGCTCGCCTTTTTTGAGCAGCAGCTCGCCACGCGCGGCTGGCGCCGGGTCGAGCCCGCCGGCAGCGATCCGTCGCTCCCGGAAAGTCGGCTGCTTTCTCCGGCGAACCTCCGCCGCTACATCAGCACTGACCGGCCGGACGCCGGCGTTCTCGTGGCGGTTTGGCCCGTCGGCGGCTCGGTCGAAGGTTTCCATGTCGTGCTGACGACGACGAACACCTCATTGCTGAAGCGCTTGTCGGCCGGCCTGGACTGAGAGCTTTGCTGTCCGATCCTGCCCGCGACGAGGCGTCGCGGTGAAACGACCAAAATCTCGCACCTTTCTTTTTGCGAATCGTTCGCAATTTGCAATGATGTGCCCCGGTCGCCCACACAGTTCACCGGAAACACCAATCAATGCGCCTGCTCCATTCCTTGTCTGTCTTCGCGCTGATCTGCGCCACCCCTGCCGTCACATTGGCCGCCGGCAATCTGGCCGGCCAGGAGCCCATCGTGGTCACGGTTGAACTCGGCCGTCCGGGAGAGCATGTCTTCGTCCCCAGCAAGCTGCGCTTCGAGACCGGCAAGCTCTACAAGCTCGTGCTGAAGAACCCCAGCAACGATCCGCACTATTTCACCTCGCATGCTTTCAGCCAGATGGTCTTCACCCGCAAGGTCCAGGTCACCCAGGCGCGCGACGGCAAGACCGTTACCCTGGCCGAGTTCAAGGGCGCGATACGCGAGATCGAAGTCTATCCGGGGCAGTCGGCGGAATGGTGGTTCGTGCCGGTGGCATCCGGTCGAGCAACGGATTTACGCTGCGGTATCACCGCCAGCGATGGCAAGAGCCACGCCGATCATGGCATGGTCGGCGAGATCGTCATCGAGTAACTGTCCGCAACTTCGGACCGGAACGCGGCCCGGTGACAGGCTCCGGCGTAATCGATCATCGATTGCGGCACGTCGGCGGCTACCCTGGCGACAACCTGCCCTACCCGCTCACGTCTTCAGTTTCATCCTGCCCATGAAATCGCGTTTGCCCAGCGGCGCGCCCTTGTTACGCAGAATGGCGTAGGCAGTTGTCGCGTGGAAGAAGAAGTTCGGCAGCGAGAATGACATCAGAAATCCTTCCGCCGTGAACGGCAACGAGCGGTCGCCGAGCTTGAAGACGACGTCGCGGCCAATGACCGCGTCGACGGCTTCGGGAGTCCATCCTGAGAGTTCGTTGCGCGCTTCCGCTACCAAAGCCTGAAGCGCGGCATAGTCTTCGGATTTGGGAGATGGTGGAACGAATACACCGTTCCTTGCCGCCTCCATCGCGCCGCGCGAATGATGCGCGAGCGAGACGACCTGGAAGCGGAATGGCAGCATGTCGGGCGCCAGCCGCGTTTCGACCACCTCGGCCGGATCGGTGCCCGTCTCGCGGAAATGGGCGAGACTCTTGTCGAGGAAACCACTGACCGCCCCGAGGATTTGAAGATAGTTGGCGACAGTTGCGTCGTAGAGCGAAAAGGCCATGGGTCCCCCATTCCGTCGTTGTTCTTGTGCGCTACATTTCTCTTAAATTCGGCCGATTGCAAGCGGCGCGCCTGCCGCGAGAACTCGGCCGACGACGCGGAGACAGCGTCGGGCCGAGATTCACGCGGACGTTGGCCAATCCGAGGCAAACGATATGACATACAGGCCGCGATCGATGGATGGTTGCGCCGATGCTGGGGAGACGACAGACCGATCTCCCGCAGCGTCCTTTCGCTGTTGTTAACCGAGCGGCCGGCTGTTTCCGCGTAAGGCGTAGAGCTTTCTTAACAACTTACACGCGAACATATCGCAATTACAGCAAGTGACTTATGGCGCGCCATAACCATGGCGCGCCGCATGGAAGTTGTTTTTTGCGCTCTGGCGAAGTGAGCCAGAGAAGGAATACCCGACGTTCTCACGGCTGGTGGCGTTGTGCGATGCTCGGTCAGCAATCACTTCTGACAGAATTGGAAGAGACGGCATCCAGGGGAACACCTGAAAGCCGCCTGCGCGCTCTTTGGCATGCGACCGATCTTCTGATTGCCGGCACCTACTCCGAAGAGCAGATCTGGATTTTCGGAACGGTCATCGATCGACTTGCGCACGAGATCGAGACTGTTGCACGCGCCAAGCTTGCGAACAAGCTGGCCACCAGCAGGAACGCTCCCCTTCAGGTCATCGAGCGCCTGGCTCTGGATGATGACATCGAGATCGCCGGACCTGTCCTGATGCACTCGGAGCGGGTCGATGTCAGGACGCTCATCGTGAGCGCAAGATCGAAGGGTCAGCCGCACCTGCTGGCCATATCGAAGCGAAGATCCGTTCCGACTGCGGTCACCAACGTTCTGATCGTGCGCGGCTCCGGCGAGGTCGTCGGCACCCTGGCGGCCAACAATGGTGCGAGCTTTTCCGAGTTCGGATTTCTGAAGCTGGTGCAGCGCTCGGAAGGAGACTCGGTCATCGCCGAACAGCTTGGGCTTCGCAGGGACATTCCCCGCCACGTTTTCCAGCAATTGATAGCGAAAGCTTCCGAGGAGGTCAGGACAAAGCTCGAGCGCGAGCGTCCGGAAATGGCGACGGAGGTCGGGGATGTCGTCACCCGTCTCGCCGGGACCATTCACGCGAAATTTGGCCCGGCATCAAAGAACTATTTCGCGGCGAAGCGGATCGTGGCCAAGCTTTATGAGAGTGGCGGACTGGACGAAGACAAGGTGTTTGAATTCGCTCACTCTCTCAAATTCAACGAAACCGCCGCCGCGTTGTCGCTCTTGTGCGGACTACCCGCTCACGTTGTCGAGCGTGCCTTGATCGACAAGAACAGGGAAGTCGTTCTGATCCTGGCGAGAGCCATGACCTTTTCATGGCAGACGACCATGGCGTTGTTGTTTCTGGGAGCTCACAATTGTCGCATAACCGCCGGCGATCTGGACAGGTTGCAGAAGGACTTCCTGCGCCTGACGGTTGACAATTCCAGGCAAGTGCTGGCTCTCTATCGCTCTCGCAGAGAACTCGGTAGCGAGTGACGCCGCTTGATGTGCTCGCCAGTCCTGACGCTACTTGCCGAGGTGCTGAATGAGACCCTACACGCGAAGTGAAAAGATGAGGATCCTCGCCGGGGCCATTACGGCGGTGGTGATGACAAGCCTTATCGCCGTTATCGCGTTGGCATTCCTGATCGCGCCTCGCCGGTAGACCGCCATCGTGGCCCTGCGTGCGGCACCGGCCATTAACCGCTCGTTAGCCCTCCCTGCCGCAGCATCCGGATTACGCATTTCGCTGCACAGCGCGTCCGGGGAGACGGGATGACGAGAATCCAGCACCTTGAGGAGCAGGCGGCCCGCGCCGAGCGCCTGGCGGCGAGGATAACAGACGCGCTGACCATCGAGAAGCTGCTGTCCTTCGCCGCCGACCGGCGCCGCGAGGTCAACGCGATCAGTGCAGGGGCCGCGATGACGAGGATGGGCGGGCGGATCAGCAATGCATAGCCCGCCACTCGTTCGGGCAGGCCGGCGCGGTTGCGACGACAAAAAAAGCCCGTCGGAGCAACCGGCACCGACGGGCTTAGGCGGTTCACTAAGCCGGCCGGGGAGCTGGAGGCCGACGGGCTTGGTTCACGTGGCCAGCCTCGCTCGCTCCCGCCGGAAGTTCAGTCCAAAACTGAACATTGCTCCAGTCCGTGCTTGGTCGGCTGAACATAAGTTAAGCGAAATCGCTGTTCGTCCAAAAGGCGTGGGCTGTGCGAGCAGCATCTTTGCTCGCCCTTCGTTCAATTCCGTGCCTGCCCGGCGCTCTCATCGGCTGACCTGCCCTGTAGCGCCGGTCCATGCCGTTCCTCAGCACGTCACCAGTTCCGTGTGACCGAATCCCTTGGAGTAGTCGAGCACGGAAATCACCGTCGGCGTCAGGCGAAACAGGCGGATCTCGGAAGGTTTCGGCATCGGCAGGTCCATCGCCTTCTGCTCCGGATATCGCGACATCAGGAGATTGATCGCCTTCTCCGCTTCGGCCGGGTCGGTCACGACTTGCGCCCGGGCGGCCATGGACAGGCCGGTGATGTCCATGACTTGGGCGGGATCATCATCGATCGCCAGCGATACCCGATCGTCCCGCGCGAGATTGTTGGCCTTCTGGCTGTCGATGCCGCACAGGAAGTAGATGGCGAAGCCTTCGTTGGCATAGCCGACCGTCGTCACCTGCGGCCAGCCATCGGGCCGCAAGGTCGCGATCCGCATGGTGCGGTGCTGATCCAATAGCGCCTGGATCTCCTGTCTGATTGCGTCATCCATCGCGCGCCTCCACGTCTCGCTGCGTTACGCAACGCGACCGGAAACTTCGCATGGCGATTTGACGCAAACAGGGCGAATTCGCGCGCCTGGCCGATCCTCTCACAGCGCCAAAGATCCAGTCGGTGCGGGACTAGAGAAAAGGCCGGCGGGAGCTATGCCGCCGGCCTTCTCTTGCAGCTGCCGGCTCTGGTCCGGTTCCGCTGCAAATTCAGCTGCCTAAGCCTGACATCGGCATGGTAAATAAAACGTTAATGACCCGACTTTGAGGTAAGTCACAGATCGCGATCGTCACGAACGCGCGGGATGGGATGCGGTGAACGCGGCAGCGTCGGCGCGGGGAAATGGCAGACCGGTGCTCTCCGAGGCCTGAGCCGGGATGCGTGAGCTATCACCGACGTACAGGACGAACGCCGCTCATCGCTGCGCTCTGACTCCTCACGAAAAACTTTCGGCAGTTCCACTGTGCAGTTTTGAACCTTCGCCGCGGTGCGGCGTTGCGTTTCGGGAACTCTGAGTCCCCCTTGCGCGACCTTGGGGAGGAAAACACTATTGCCCGATGTGCCGGTTGTTTTGGCGGTCGAGGATGAGGAACTGCTCCAGGGCATGGTCCACGACGCCTTAAAGGATGGCGGCTTTGACCTCGTGATCGCGGCGTCCGGCAAGGACGCGCTGGCGCTGCTCACGAGCGGCGGGGTGAAGTACGCGGCGCTCGTGACCGACATCAATCTGAAGGACAGCATCAGCGGCTGGGAGGTGGCCCGGCAAGCCAGGGAAATCGATCCGTCATTCCCGGTCGTCTACATGACCGGCGCCAGCGCCGACCGATGGCCGTCGCTGGGTGTGCCCAACAGCATCCTCCTGCAGAAACCGTTTGCACCGGCGCAGCTGGTGACGGCCGTGTCCCAGCTTCTCAATGTCGCAGCATCGCCTTTGTCGCCCTTATAGCTCGCAGCGTCCCTGCGCGCCCGAGATAACTAATGCACCGTTGCCCACTCAGGTGGAGCAAGGTTTGTCAGCTCATAGACATGTTGCAGCTCGGCTTCGAGCCGCTCGTTCAGCAATAGCAGCGCTTGCAGCGCGCCGTGAACATCCCCGTTGCACTCTTCAATAAGTCCGTCGATCAGGTCGTTGATTGACACGGTTGTCCCCTCTGCACTCAGGTCAATAAACCGGTCCTATGCGGCGAAACTGAGTTTACTCCCCGTAATCCACACACCCATCAAGCTGAACCGAAACTGAAACGGTACCGCAGTTCCTGCTCCGAAAGTGTCGCATTCGCATGAAGGTTGACCATTTCCGCGAGTGCACGCAGCTCCCCTCGAGGTGTCAGTCACGCCCGCTCGCAAGGCCGTCCTCCTCGTAGCCGGCGTTGCCTTTGCGCAACGACTGCCACTGCTGGTCGTCGTGGCAGCAGATGACGGTCGCGCCGGATTCCTCGATCCGCCTCACCTCCTCGAGCGACTTCTGAAGCGCTTCAACATTCCACGTCTTCGCCTCCAGTTCATCGAATTCACCGGCGATGCTGTCCGTCGTCCACGCGAATGCACGTGCCGGTGACAGCATCGGATGCCGGGCTCACCAGGTAAAGCAGGGTGGAGTCCAGTTGAGCCGGATCGCCGAGGCGTTTGCGCGGAAAGTGCTGCGTGATATCGCCCACCCGACTGAGCATGCCGTCCATCATCTCGGAAGCGAACGCCCCTGGTGCAATCGCATTGACGTTGATCCCGAACCGCGCCCACTCCACCGCGAGTGCTTCAGTAATGCGAACGACCGCAGCCTTGCTCACGGAGTAGAGTGCGGCCCCGCCACCGGAGTAGTCAAACGCCGCCGCAGAGGCAATGTTGACGATCCGCCCCGGCTTACCTGCTTCGATCAATCGCCGCGCTACCTCGCATGAGAGCACGAAGGGCGCGCGTATGTTGATGTCGATGACCCTGTCGATAAGGTCCAACGGCATCTTGTGCGCCCGTTGGGCGTCGGGAATGCCGGCATTGTTGACCAGTATGGTGACGCTCCCCAGCTCCAACTCGGCCAAGGCAACCGCTCTGATCAGCTGCTCTGCGTCGGTCGCGTCCATCTGGATTGGAACAGCTTGGCCGCCCGCTTTCCCGATTTCGTTCGCCAGCGCCTCAAGCCGTTCGATTCTCCGCGCCGCCAACGCCACTTTGGCTCCGCAACTCGCCAACACCTTCGCGAAACGGAGACCAAGCCCGGATGAGGCACCAGTGACGAGTGCGGTCTGGCCCGTCAGGTCCGTCGAAGCATTCGGAAGTGGATAGGCCATTTCTCGGGCTCTCCCTCTGATTGAGACGTTGGTGCTCTTGATCTTTCAATGTGAGGCCGCGTTCTCGCCACCTTTCATCACACTGCCCGGCCGACTCAAGACGTCAGATCACCGCCGCCAGCCGCGTCGCCTGGTCGATCGCGCGCTTGGCATCGAGTTCAGCCGCCTCGAACGCACCGCCGATGAGGCTCGCCTTGATGCCGCGCGTCTGAAGATCGTCGTAGAGCTTGCGCAGCGATGTCTGCCCCGCGCAGACGATGACAGTGTCGACGTCAAACAGTTTGAATTCCCCGTTGACGCGGGTGTGCAGGCCGGCGTCATCGATCTTGAGATAATCGACACCGCTCAGCAAATGCACGCCGCGCCGCTGCAGTACCAGGCGGTGGGTCCAGCCGGTGGTGCGACCGAGATTCCGGCCGACCGCGTCGGCCTTGCGCTGCATCAGGAACACCTCGCGACCGGAACTCGCGACGTCGGGCTTCACCCCGGTCACGCCACCGCGCGGATGATTCCTGAAGTCGATACCCCATTCCCGCGCGAAAACGTCAATGTCCAGCGCGGCCGATATCCCGGCATGTGTGATCAGCTCGGCGATGTCGAAGCCGATACCACCAGCACCGATGATGGCCACCTTCCGGCCCACTTTGCGGCGACCAAGAATGGCGTCGATGTAGCCCACGACCTTGGAATGATCGATACCTTCGATATTTGGAACGCGCGGCTCGATGCCGGTGGCCACGATGACCTCGTCGAACCCTTCGGACTTGAGCGCGTCAGCGTCGACGCGCGTATTGAGGCGGAGCTCGACACCACGCACCGCGATCATGCGCCGGAAGTAGCGGAGCGTTTCCTCGAACTCCTCCTTGCCTGGGATCTTCCGCGCAAGGTTGAACTGACCGCCAATCTCGGGACCGGCCTCGAACAGGGTTACGTTGTGGCCCCGTTCGGCCGCGGTCGTGGCGAATGCCAGACCCGCGGGTCCTGCGCCGACCACAGCAATGCGCTTGGGCACGGACGTTGGGTTGAAGGCCAACTCCGTCTCATGGCACGCGCGCGGGTTGACCAGGCAGCTGACCAGCCGCCCGGTGAAGGTATGGTCGAGGCAGGCCTGATTACAGGCAATGCAGGTATTGATCTCATCCTCCCGCCCCTCCGCCGCCTTGCGCACGAGCTCGGGATCCGCGAGCATCGGACGCGCCATGGAGACAATATCGGCGTCCCCACGCACTAGAACGTCTTCGGCCACTCGCGGCATGTTGATGCGGTTCGACGTGATCATCGGCACACCCAGCTCCCTGCGCAGCCGGCCAGTCACCTGGGTAAAGGCAGCGCGAGGCACCATTGTAGCGATCGTCGGTACGAAGGCTTCGTGCCAGCAGAAATGGGTGGAGATGATGTTGACGCCGGCGGCGACCACCGCCTTGCCAAGCGCTATAACCTCCTCCCTGGCGAGCCCGCCTTCCAGCATGTCCATGGCGGAGATACGGAAGATGAGGATAAAATTGGGGCCAACCGCTGCACGCACGCGCTTGATCACTTCGACCGGAAAGCGCATGCGGTTCTCGAACGAGCCGCCCCAGCGATCGGTTCGGCGGTTGGTCTTCTCGACCAGAAAGGTCGAGATAAGATATCCGCCCGAGCCGATGATCTCGACGCCGTCATAACCCGCCGACCGGGCGAGTGCGGCGCAATTGGCGAAATCGGCAATCTGCTTTTCGATGCCGGCCTCATCGAGCTCCTGAGGTACAAAGGCGCCGATCCGCGACTTTACCGCCGAGGGTGCGACGCACTCCGGCGTGCGCGCAAGAGGACCCGCGTGCAGGATCTGCATGCAGATCTTCACGTCCGGGTCGGCCGCATGAACTGCCTCCGTAACGAGGCGGTGCTGCGCGGCTTCCTCGGGGGTGGACAGTTTCGCGCCGTGGCCGCTCGCCTCAAAATTCGGCGGGATACCGCCGGTGATGATCATCCCGACGCCGTTCTTCGCGCGTTCGGCGAAGAAGACGGCCTGCCTGGCGAAGCCGTTCTCGGCCTCCTCGAGCCCGGTGTGCATCGAGCCCATGAGCGCGCGGTTCTTTAGCTTCGTGAACCCGAGATCAAGTGGAGAAAACAGCTTCGAATATTTCTGGCCGGCAATCGCAATCATCGGACGCATCCCCTCCCCAAGCTGCTCGTACCCGAGCATCGTACTGCGAGCTCCGCGACAATTCGCATAGGCCGGCCCCCGCAATAAGCCAGCGCATCTTCAGGGGCGCGACGACTCCTGAGCCGTGCCCCCATTGACTCCCAAACCAAAATGGCGGTCCCGCACCAGCCACACTTGCGTCTAGTAGCTGGCTATGACGCCGTTCACTTAAGGGCGGTTCATCACCGGCAGGCCAATCAACAGTCCGCATGGCGCGTTCGGCCGCGTTTGTGCACACGGCGCGAAAACAGGCGCGCGCCTGTATCAGGCGGTCGCCGCCGATATCTGTTGCCGTAATGAGTTCTGCCGCCGCTTTGCCCAGGAGCGCCGTTTCTGCGCGGCCGTCATCCCTTGGATCGGCTCACTTGGCTGCCGGCGCGCGCCCATTCGTGGAGAACCGAAGCGGCGCAGCGCGCCTTGCGACGACTGGGACGGTGATCAGGTCAGGTGGAAAGCGGACTCCTGGAGCTGCGCAGCCGCTACCCCCTTCAGCGTAATGGTGTTCAGGGCGGTTGCGTCGGTGATGATCGTATTTGGACCGGAATCGGTCGCCGCCGCCAGAATCTCGGTGATGCTGCCGAACAGGCTGTGGCTGATCTCAATCCTGTCATTGTTGGGATCGAAATCGCCTATCGTCGCGGCTCCGAAGCCGGCATTAAACACGAAGGTGTCGACCCCGCCGCCGCCGAAAATCGTTACATTGTTGCCGACGTTGTTGAAGGTCTCGTCCGCGTCAGTACCGCTGACGACGCTCAACGCCGACGTGTTCTGTGACGTGTTGGCTCCGACGATCGAGATCGTCAGCTCCTGGTTTCCGACATCGCCCTGGCCATCATTGACCTGCGTGTTGAAGCGAATGGTAAGCTCGTCACCGGACTTCAGGAAATCGAGATCGGCAACGGCGGGATTGTACGTCCACTGCAGGGTCTGCGTTCCGCCATTCGTTTGCACGGTATCAAAGGTGATGCTGGCGGCTTGGATCAGCGCCGTCACATCGGCGCCGGCCGGCAGCGTCGTCGACCCGTCGGATCCGGCGAATTCGATGGTGGCGTCGCCGATCACAGATCCGGTCAGCGTGTCTCCGACATCGGGATCGTATACCGTGAGCGCTCCCGAGATCGGCGCCAGGAGCTTTGCATGGATATCCCCGAATGATCCGGCAGAAATGTTCTCGATCTCGAATGCGTTTGCGTTGCCCGACTGCAGTACAACCCTGTCGAAGGGACCAAGGCCGGCGAATTGCACGTAACCGTTCCAGTTGAACACGCCCGGGTGTCCGCTCAAGAGTGGAAGGATATCGACGCCGGTATAGGATGCAACCAGGGTCGCCCCATCGTAGAAGGAGATGGTGTTGAACGGATCCACCGTGCCCCAATACAGGCCAAAGGCATTTTTCTCCGAGCCGAACGTGATCGTTTCGGTACCACCGGCGCTAACGCTCAAGAAGTTGGTCGTATCCGGGTTTCCCGACGGTCCGAGGAACAGGGACACGCCGACGCCGGGAATCGTTTCGTTGATGACTGCCGCAAGTCCTGATCCTGAGAATGTCGCATCGAGCACTGCGCTGTAGAAATTGCCATGAATGGCATCGGAGCCGGCCGGCAGGTTGTCGAACGTTTCGGTACTCAGGCCGAACGAGTTTGTACTCGCCCCCGCCGCCAGCACGAACGGATTGACAATGACGGACTGCTTCGGCGGGTTGATCTCATTCACGATCGTCGGCGCATCGTTGATTCCGGCAACGACCAGCGTCACGGTCGCAGTCGCGGTTCCTCCATGACCGTCATCTATCGTGTAGGTAAAGGCATCGGTCGCGGTCCCGCCGGCTCGGAGTGCCACCAGTGCAGCGGAGTCCGTTGGATCGAAGACGATATCGGGACCCGACAGCGTCACCGTCGCACCTTTGGCGCTGGTCCCGCTTACCGAAACGATCGTTGCCTGATCCCCGCTGTCCGGATCTGTATCGTTCGCAAGCAGGGTACTCGCAGCAATCGTCAGCTTGGGATCCGCGCTGGCGCCGGCCTTGACCTCGCCATCACCCGCTTGGGGCAATGGCAACACGTCATCATTCGCGGTCGGGCTGTCATTGCTTCCGCTGACGCTGATCAGCACCATCTTTGGAGTGCCGTCCACGGTGGTCACCGTGAATGTGTCGGTCAGCGTGCTGCCGACATTGATCGCCTGCACCGCGCTGGCGGCATTATTGAGCGTGTAGATCCACGCGCCCGCCGCCGTCATCGTGAAGGTGCCGAAGCCGCCCGCGCTCGCCGTTGGCGAACTGACCGCCGTGAAGGTGTCGGGCGGATTGTCGACGTCGGTACTGGTGAGAGTGCCGGCCGCGCTCGGCGTGGCGAGCGTGGCATTCGCAACGCCACCAGCCTCGATCACTGAACCGGTCGCGGTCCCGGCAATGATGGCCGCGTCGTTGGCACCGTTGATGGTGATCGTGAAGGGCTGATCGCCCGCGAGTATGCCGTCCGATACCGTGATACTGAAGCTCTCGGTCGTGGGCGTCGTCAGCGCGTTGATAGCGCCACTATCGGGAACGAAGATGTAGGCGCCGCTCGTGCTACTGACGAAAAGCGTGCCATACGAGCCAGTCTTCGACACATCATATGTCACCCCATCCATTACGGTGGCGCCCGCGGCCCCTCCGCTGATGCCGTAGGTCAGTGTGGCATCGGTCAGGGGACTGGTGCCTACGAACGTTCCGCTGGTCGCGGTGAAGGTGTCAAACACAATCGTGTCAATTTCGATCGGCCCCGCCGGCGCATTCAGTGTCGGACGTATGATCAAGAGCTCAGGGGGTGGGACGACGACCGACGGCAGCGGTGGGAGCGGATCTTGCGCCGGCGGGGCTTCGACCGGCTTGAAATTGATCGGTTGCAGCGGCAGCGGCGCAAAGAAGTCGGGTGTGCTCGACCCGGAGCCACCCAGCCCTTTCTCGGAGGTGGCATGCACCTCCTGTTGGGCAAGCTGTAACTCCTCCATTCGAGTAGAAGTATTCGCGACTTGGTTCACGCTGACCGACGAGCCAGTCCTGCTTAGGACAATCGTCTCTCCGGGGTCTTCAACAATGATGCGTCGCGGGATCGCCTCCTTGGTTATGAGCTCGAACACGCCGTGCTCGAGGTCTTTATATGTGATGCTGTCGTCATCCAGGAAAGTGACATTCGGATCCGCGGCCTGGGCGTCCTTCACGATCGAGAAGACCAGTGCTGCGAGCGACAGCATGCCGATCCCGGCGGAATTGGCCCGGCCGCGAATGGTTCCAAAAGGCGTGTCGACCCTGAGGGAACCGGCTTCTGCCGCTTGGCCGCAAATGAAAGCGAAGATCCCTCTGGTCACCGTGAACAGGACCGAATGCGAGGTGCCGTTCGGGTCGCGGACGAATTCGTCTAGCGCCACGCGACTGCTGCACGACAGGTTGAGCACGGTGCCGTCGATGAAGCGGATCCCGATCCGCCCATCGGCCGCGGTCTCGATCACGTCACCTTGGCAAACAGGATCGCCAACCATCACTTCAACGGCAACGCCGGCGGCACGCCTGAGGGTACTGCAACCGCTCGCCGTCTCGACGCTTCCGATCACTTGGGGAACCAAGGCCTCCCCGGCCTTGCATTCGTCCCCGAACTTGCCGTGAGGCCCAATCAACATTGGCTTCGACCTCGCCTGCCGAGCAACTAAAGCCTATCGCGGCGCCGCGTATTCTTCCTCAGACTTTTTGACGCGCCGTGATGTCACGATATTTGACGACGGCACTTCTACGCTGGCTCGCCGAAACGTCCTGATCCGAAACGACCCAATCATCTCAGGAAGCGAGCGCTACGTCGGGAACTGCCTCGTCGCGATGCGCCGCACTCCCATCAAGTATTATTGAGTTAATCTAAGCGTCCGAAATGTGACATTCTAGCGGCATGTGCGCCAGCACTCGGGAGAAGATGTGGTAGACGTGCGACATAGATAGGATGGACTAGTCTATAAGGACTAGTCGACCATGGTTCATAATGCGATCTAAGTTCCCCCGTGGCGGCCGTACGATCAAGATCTTCTCAGGAAGGAGGGGATCATGTGCACACACACACTTTCTGTCTTGGTGACGAGTTTCGCTTTGTTGCTGGGTGGTTTCTTGCCTGGTCCGGCTCAAGCGCAGATCAACTCTGCCAAACCCGCCGCTCAGGACGTCGCATCGAAACCCATTGGGAAAGTCGTGACCGTCACAGGGTCGGTCACAATTGATCATGCCGGTGCTGTCGTCGTTCAGGCAAGTCTCTCCGGTCAAGCCGGTCAGACGAAGGTTGGTGACCTCGTCTATTTGGGCGACATGGTCCAGACCGGAGCCGATGGACGGGTCGGCATCAACTTTACTGATGGCACCTCGTTCAATCTGTCCAGCAACGCCCGCATGGAGTTGAACGAGTTCGTGTACGACCCAAATGGAAAGTCCAACTCGACCTTGTTCAACCTCACCAAGGGAACGTTCACTTTCGTTGCCGGAAACATCGCGAAGAGTGGCGACATGAGGATCGACACGCCGGTCGCAACCATGGGCATCCGAGGCACCACGCCGCACGTCGAAATTTCGGACGACGGAACAGCCAGATTTTCTACCCTGATTGAACAGGGCAAGAGCAAACCCACGCCAAGGAGAGCACCTGCGGCGCAGAAACCCGAACAAAGCACCGACCACAAGTTAAACTTGAACATCTGTCGCGGGTGCTAGGATAGCTTCTTGGGCAAGCCTTTCACATTGGGCACACTTTTCACAACAAGGCATCTATCGGGCGTGCGACGCCCGCGCTGATCAACGACAGCACCTTCCCTAATTCCACAATCGGAACCCCTGATATGGAATTTAGTCCAAGAGCGGGCATCATCGACGGCGTGGCGTCCATGCTGATCTTGCTCTCGCTGGGGTCACCGGCGGCGGCGCAGAATGCGCAGAAGGACAGCTATTTCAGGAATATTGAGTTGTGCAACGGCTCTGATCACACCTCGCTTGAACCTCGGATCGATGGTTGCACGGCGCTGATCGATGCAGGTCAAGGCACTACGGCTGCCTTGGCTATCGCCTACAACAATCGTGGCGTCGCCTACACGGCAAAGGGGGACTACGACCGCGCCATCCAGGACTTCGACCAATCGATGAAGCTGAACCGCATTTACGCCAAGCCCTTCAACAACCGCGGCGTGGCTTACCTGAGGAAGGGCGAGTATGAGCTCGCGATCCAGGACTTCGACGAAGCGATCAAGCTTAAGCCAAACTACGGCGAAGCGTTCGCCAACCGCGCCGGCGCCTACCTTAAGCGAAATGAGTACGATCGCGCGGCTCGGGACTACGACCAGGCAATTCGCCTTGAGCCCGCTTTGGACACCGCTTGGAGCGGACGCTGTTGGACCCGGGCCGTCCTGGGTGCGCTGCAGCCGGCGCTGGAGGACTGCAACAAGGCGCTTCAGTCGCGGCCGAACAGCGCCGCCACGTATGACTCGCGTGGCCTGATCTACCTGAAGATGGGCCAAATCGACGCGGCTATCGATGACTATAGCTCTGCGCTGCGCATCGACCCGAAGCTGGCGAGCGCGCTCTATGGGCGCGGGCTTGCCAAGCTGAAGAAGGGCGACAAACCTGGCAGCGACACCGATCTTTCAACGGCAACGACAATCCAGGCCAGGATCGGCGACGACTTCACGCGTTATGGGGTGCGGTAGAAACAAGCCATCATCTTCGGGATAGTCTCGCGGCCGCCCTGCGGAGGGCGGTCCTGCGGCTCCGCCGCAGAGATTCACGATCGTCAGACGGCGACAGGAAGTCCCGGCCTCGGCTCCTGGTGAGTGAGGGTCTATTTGAACTCGACATCGGCAAGCACGGGACAATGGTCTGAATACGCGCGCGCGTCGCGGTCTGTCCACGCGGTCCGAATTCGACCTCCGCGCGCGACGTAAATCCGGTCCAGCCGCAGTACCGGAAAGCGCGAGGGAAAGGTGCGCAGCCGTGTGCGGCTCGGGCAGGTCTGTGCCAGCACCCGCCTGACGGATTTCACCCAGAACCAATCATTGAAATCGCCAACCACAACCGTTCTCGTCGCCCGGATCAGGCTCGCAAGGGCCTGGGCCTGCGCATACCTCTCATGGATGCTCAGCCCAAGATGAGTCGCAACGACCCTGACTTCTCCAGGCGGCGCCTGTATGCGCGCCGAAATAGCCCTCCGCGGCTCGCGCTCTCGATAGGAAACATCGATAACGGCTGGTGCCTCGGAGAACGGAAAGCGGCTCAACAGCATCTGTCCGTAATCGCCGTCCTCCGTGACAATCGATCTGGCGTCGATCCGGTGGTCGCCGACCGCAGTCGCCAGCCGGGCAAACGGATCATCCTTTCGTCCCCGCGAATCGATTTCCTGAAGCGCGACGACGTCCGGCGACCATTTGCGAATGACCGCGCAAACGCCGTCCAGATCGAATTTGGGATTGAGAGTGAAGGTGCCATGAACATTCCAGGTCATGAACCGCAGCGTACTCATCAGGTCTGCCGCCCTGCCAGCCATGTCACGAGGAACTGAGCTCCGAGACAAATCGCAATCCAACCTGCGATCGCAAGCGCAAGCAGCAACGCGCTGGTCCATGACGCACTTCTCGCCAGATCTGCGATCTGGGATCCCAAGGCGGCCATCGCAAGAATTCCCGGAGTCATGCCAAGGATCGTGCCGATCAGGAAATCGCGGGCACTCAACTTGCTGGCGCCTGCCACGACATTCACGATCGAAAATGGTGCGACCGGCACCATCCGGATGATGGCAACGGCTAGAATCCCTCGGCCAACAATGCGGCCCTGGACACGAGAGGCGCGTGGCCCGAGAAGTCGCTGCAACCGCCGATGACCGAGCGCCCTGCCAATCGCAAACAGGATCGCTGCACTCAGGAGCACGCCTGCGGTCGCGCTGAGAAATCCCAGCCAGGGCCCGAGCGCCGCGGCGGTCGCCGCGATGAGGACAAGAACGGGAAAGATGACGAGCCCGCCAATGACAAACGCCGCAATCGCAAGCAGCGGGGCGACGGTAGATTGCGAATACGGCGATATCAGCGAGGAAATGAAACCGACGTCGGCAAAATCGCTCAAGGAAGAGTAGTACCAAACGAGGGAGAGCCCGATAAGCGCAATGGAGATGCCCGATACTCCCAATATGGTCTTGGCAGTCCACATGCGGCTTGCGGCTCGCTCGAGATTGAGGGGTTGCTTGGGGTCGGCGACGGGCTGGACCAGACTGGCCACGCTACTTGTCGGGGGGCACGTCTCAATTGGCTTCAGTGACTTCTGTCTGCCGCTGGCTGATATCTTGTCCAGAAATGCAAAGAGGTCGGCTTCGTTGTTCTCGATTTCCTTCTCACCTGCTCCGCAGAAATGCCCGATGAGCTGCCGACGCAGACCAGCGACGAACTTCCGATGATCATCTGATGACGCCTCAAAGACGAGATCGCACTCGGTATCCGCGCCCATAGATCGATTGTTGAGGTTGGCCGATCCGATCCGCAAGATGTCATCGTCGACGATCATCAGCTTGCTGTGAACCATAACAGCGGCTTCCGATCGCTCGTCTCGCGACGACGGGTGCACAATGCGAATTCTCTCCATGACATCGGCCGCAACGAACCGGTCAATAAAACCCCCGCGCCCGTTCTGCATCGACTGCGACTCGAGCCAGGACGAATGCAGCTTGGGCGTGACGATCAGGACGCGCAGGGAGGGAACGCGCAGCATTCGCTCCGCGAGGATACGCGCCAGGTCGGTCGCACTGGTGAACTGGTTCTCGATATAGATGAATCGGTTGGCCGCATTGATGCATGCCTCGAACAGTCGTTCGACCTCGTTCACGCGCCGGCGGCTCGCCGTCTGTATCTCCGTCCTGGCCACTCCCGTCGGGATGCCCTCGGCGTGAATGGGCACCGAGACCGGCCAGCGATCGCCCGGCACCGGTCGGGGGCCCTCGATCGCACAACCAGCGGCCTGCCACCTTTGTTCAGCCAGCTCAGCCAGTGTCGCGGCAGCCTCTCCATCGACCATGCACTGGACGTCGTGGAAAGGCGGATACGCCCTGCCCTCGGGATCGCATCGAAGCGGGTGAACAGGCAAGTGCTCGCTGGTGTCCCAGCGGCGGATTGTGAGATCGAGACCACCGACGAATGCGACCGAATTGTCGATTGCAACGATCTTCTGATGCTGGGCCGAACCCAGTGGAAGGCTGGAATCAAAACAGATACGAAGGCGATCCGGAGCTCCCGACGTGAATTTTTGGACCGAGTTCCACTCGCGCTCGGCTGCATAAAGGGCGGCAAAATCCCAGATCAGAATGTTTATCCGAAGCTCGGGTCTATTCGTCAGCAGCTTCCGAAGGAAGGGACCGAGCTCTTCGGGAAAACCATCGTCGGCTCGCGCGGAGGCGCCGACGAGCCGGGTTTGGCTGTGGATGTCCCAGCCGATGATGTACACCTGCTGCCTTGCGAGCAGAAGCGAACTCCGCAAAGCCCCGAAGTACGCCGCAGCATCGTTCAGGACGGCCAGCCTTCCTGCCTCGCAACGTCTCCAGACGGTATCGCCCGGAACAAGTATAGATGAACTCTGGAGCACTCGGCACATCAGCTTGATCAGCACCAACCGCCCGAAATGGTGACGAATAATCCCGAACTCAGTGCCGCTCATCAACACTCTGACGGCATTGCTGTTCCTGATCAGCTGCCGGTTCCGGTTCCATCGCGTCCCTGCCCCAATACAGCGTTCCGCAGCGGGAACTCACGCTCGAGGATTGCCGATGGCGTCGCTGCCTCGATGTCGCACTTGGAGGGGGATTGGCTTGATCGGCACGGCACCGGGACGTTCGTTCCCAAGACCGGGCGCCGCCAACCTACGGCATTTCTAAGCGCTCACCTTCAGCTTCGGGGCCGCCTGTATTGCCTGCCAGACGCGAAAGGGCGTTGCGGGCATGTCGAGATGCCGGACGCCCAGCGGCGTTAGCGCGTTCATCAGGGCGTTCATGATGGTGGCGGGCGCGGCGATTGCGCCGGCCTGACCGCTTCCCTTCACGCCCAGCCGGTTGGCGCGGCTCGGAAACTCAGATGTCAGTCTGCCCTCGAACGCAGGAAGATCGCCCGCCCGCGGCAGCGCGTAATCCATAAGCGAGCCTGAGAGGATCTGGCCTGTGTCCGCATCGAACAACGCGTGCTCAAACAGCGCCTGGCCGATACCTTGCGCGACGCCCCCATGTACCTGCCCGAGCGTCAGGCGCGGATCAAGCAGCCGACCGTAGTCATCGAAGATGACGTAGCGGTCGAGTGTCACCTCACCCGTAGCAGGGTCGATCTCGACTTCAGCGACATGGCACCCGTTGGGAAAGGTGTATTGGTCGCAGAGATGGGTTGCCTTGTGCGCCAGACCGGGCGCGACATCGTCGGTGGTCACCTGGTATGAGGCTCGCGCCACCTCGTTAAGGCTGATCTCCTGCCCGGTCGCGGCCACGCGCAACGTGCCTGCTTCGTAATGGATGGCATCGACACTGGTCTGCAGCAGTCGCGCGGCAAGCCGCCGCGCGTTCTCGATCAGGCCCTCGGCCGCGAGCAGCAGCGCGGTGCCGCCCTGATGCATGGAGCGTGCTCCGCCATGCCCGCCCCCGCTGTCGAGATCGTCCGTATCGCCCTGCCGAAACCGGAAGCGCTCGAGCGGCAGCCCAAGCGTGTCGGCCGCGATTTGCGCATAAGTGGTCTCATGGCCCTGGCCATTGGAATGCGTACCGACCTTCAGATCGACAAAACCGTCTTCGCCGAAACGCACTTCCGCCACTTCGTTGGGCTGGCCGCGCGCGGTTTCGAGAAAACAGGCATAGCCGAGCCCGCGCAACCGGCCCCGCGCGCGCGAGCTTTGCCGGCGAGCCTCGAATCCTGTCGCCGCGGCGACGGCGTGATCGATCGCATGAGCAAAGCTGCCCTGCTCGACCGAAAGGCCCATTGCGCTGCGATGGGGAAAACGCCGAAGGATGTTCTTGCGCCGCAGCTCCAGCGCATCCATCCCGAGCTCAACGGCGGCGATATCGATGCAGCGCTCGATCAGATAGTTTGCCTCGGGCTTGCCGGCGCCGCGATAGGCATCGACCGGCGTCGTGTTGGTGAAGACGCCTCTGGTCTGAAATGCGATCAGCGGGATGTCGTAGACGCCGCCCGTCGCGCTCGCCATTGCCATGGTCGGCACCCCCGGCGCCAACGTCGAAACATAGGCACCCATGTTGGCGAGGACCCTGGTTTCGAGCGCCAGGAAGCGGCCATCCCGATCGAGCGCAACGCGAGCCCATGCGATGCTGTCGCGGCCATGCGTGGAGGCTACGAAGTCTTCGCTGCGGTCCGCAATCCACCTGACAGGCCTGCCCAGTCGGCGCGCCGCCCACAGCACCAGCACCCATTCGGGATAGAGGACGTTCTTCATCCCGAAGCCTCCGCCGACGTCGGGAATGCTGACGCGAAGCTCCTGACGCGGAATGCGGAACACGAAGTCAGCGAGCAGGTCGCGGATCATGTGCGCACCGGCTGCCGAGGCGGTCAGGTGCAGACGGCCGCTCGCGGCGTCGAACTCGCCGAGAGCGCCACGTGTTTCCAGCGGCGCGGCCACGACCCGGTTGTTGACCAGCTCGCATTCCACGACACGGGGAGCGTGACGGATCGCCGCTTCTACCGCCCCGACCTCGCCGCGGTTGAATTGGAACGCAATGTTGTTCTCGGCCTGCGGCCAGATCGACGGGGCTTCCGGCAAAACCGCTTCTGCCAGGGAGATGACCGGCTGCAGCGGCTCGTAGTCCACGACGATGGCCTCGCCGGCATCGCGGGCGCTTTCGGCGCTTTCCGCGACGACGAACGCGACGGGCTCGCCGACATAACGAACGGCGTGCCGCGCCAGCGCATGACAGGGCGGAATGATGAGGGGCGCTGCCATCGGGATGCTGGTCGCCGCGCAAGGCAGCGGGCCGATATTGTCGGCGGCGATATCGGATCCGGTGAGCACGGCCGCAACCCCGGGCTTTTGACGCGCCGCAGCGACATGGATCGCCATGATGCGCGCGTGCGCATGCGTCGAGCGGACGACTACGCCATGAAGAGCGTTTGGTGCGGCGAGATCGGCAACGTACCGCCCGCGCCCCTGCACGAAGCGCTCATCTTCAAGGCGGTTGATGCTGCGTCCCAACAACGGCGCGGTCATATGAAGGTGTATGGAACCTGAGCGCGGCAAAGGCAACAGCAGCTGCGCTGGACATTTGCGCAACACGCCAGCGCGGACTTCTGCGCCGATTTAGGCCGCAATGTCATGCAGGTTTCCGGCTATTATGGCTGAGTTGATTCGGTCGCGGATTGCGGAAGCGCGAGGATATTCGTGATGCGATTTTTCAGGCGGGAGCTCGGCCCGGTCGAGCGCTTCGAGAATGCGTTGAGGGATAAGCAGGCGGCGCGGCGGAAGCTGGTCGAGCGGTTGAATGCGGCAGAGGCGGAACTCGTAGCGAAACGCGCCGCCGCCGAGCGGCTGGCAGTAGGCGGCGCCAGCGATGCGCAGCTCGAGCGGGCCGAAGCGAAGATGCGCGCGATCGAGGACCGCGCCAGAACGCTGCGCGCCGATGTGGCGGAACTCGACGAGCAGGTCGCCTTGACCGAGCGGGCGTTGGCGGAGGCCACGGCGCAGCGCGGCCGCGAGCTGCTGGCGGACCAGATCGAGACGATGATCATGGCGATCGAGCGGGCTGCGCCCGGATTTCGCTCCGCCGCAGCCGCGCTCGTCGAGGCGGTGACTAAAAGCGCGGCATCCGTGCCGGAGGCAACGAAGTTTTCGGCGAGCGTCGACGCGGTGGGCCGTGAGATCCTCGCAGCCGCGGACCTGGTATGCTGGGAGCTGCGGACAATCGCAGTCCGCACGCGCGCGGGCAACGGCAACGTAATAGCCGGCGCGCCGGCCGAGCCGGAGCGACCGGCAGATTTGGACACCGAGCGGCAATTGGTCTACTCGCTCAACCCGCTGCTGTGGCGCGAAGGAAGCGAGCTGCGAAGATATCCGGCGTTCGCGCTGGTTGAATTGCCGAAAGCGCTGCTGCCGGTCGCACTGCAGCATCAGCACGTCGACCATCTGGGTGCCCGGCGCGTGCAGACTCTCATGCACGTCCACGGCAGCGCAGGCTCTCAAGGCGATCTGCTTGAGGACGCGCAGTTCGTCGATCTCGATGCGCTCGCTGTTGCGGACGACGCGGGTGCCCGGGTCGACGTGGCCTGAACCGCACTGATGCCGCTCGTCGCGGTGCGCGTGCTCATGGCAGCGCATCGCGGGCTTCAGATTGCTGGATGAGCAATGGGAAGCGCGACAGCAACGGCCGAAGATGAATTTGTCATCGCGCTGTGCCTGGGTCGGTCCGGCCTGCGGTTTCCTCGCAGCGCGGCGCCTCGTCGCTTCCGCTCGTGACAGCGAACATCCATTTCGACCTGAAGCGACCAGTGGATCAGGGGCCGGCACCGAATAGCCGTACCCCCGTCATCTAACCTCCCAGCTGTCGCCACGAATCGGGTTCACGCAGGCGTTACCATTAGGGGGGAAGGTGGTTATGCAGACCCACACAGGCAGCTCGACGGAGACCAAGGCAGAGATCGAACGGCTGCGGCTGGAATTGGCGGCAATCAACCAGCGAATCGTTGAGCTTGAGAAACAGCATCCAGAGGCATCGAAGTTGGACGCGTTGAGAGCAAGCGCGCTCTCGATCGCTCGGCAGATCGATGATCTTCGCTGCTCGACTACGACCGAACTGAGTGAGCTTCTGGCCAAGTAGATTGGTCGCTCCGTCAAGCCTGATGGCTTTGCCCGGCTCATCGCCGCCGGTTTTATCGATCAGAGCCCGTCGAAACCCGCGCTGTCAGTCCAAGAGCCTATGAGCCCGTCGGTTTGAAACGGAAGGCTCAAAATGGTCGCGCCATGGGGCGCCCCCATCTGAGCAACGGAGGAAAACTATTTGCGACGGCCAAGGCGCTCAGTTCGCTCGTCTCCAATGCGATCTTTTGCGCGAGCATGACATCACCCTCGACGAGACCGCCGGCAGGCACGAAACACCAGCCCATTCCGCACCGGCCTGCAGCGTCGATTTCGTACACGTTGGCGGAGGTTCCCTGACGGATGCGATAGCGCTTTCCCGTGTCGCACCCGATCACGTCGAAATACCCTTCCGCATCGAACTGAGCGCGCTGCTCCGCCGGCAGCCATTCGCGCAAGAGGCGACGCCCGCGAGACTGGCTAGTCCTCTCCAGTAGGAAAGTCCTATAGAGCGCCCGCAGTGCCCGCACCCGCAGACCTGTGTCTAGCCAGCGACCACAACCGAACATGACGTCTTGATACTTCAACCGCCCACAAGGCGCGGAAAGAACAATGTCTCCTCAGCAGTCGGGTCAAACGATCTGATTTTCGAGACTTCGCCCGAGCCGGTTCGGACGGCCGCAGTGAAGCCCTTTGCCGTCAATTCCTTGAACCGCTTCTCGGCCTTTGCCAAGGCTTCGGGGTCTGTTTGCGTGAAGTAGTGCCGGCTGTCGCCATTATGGTCCATAACGATTTGTGTTGCCATGTGAGGGTCCTCGTTCCCACCCGAAGAAGGAATGTTGATGACCGGCCCAGAGTTCCTTCTTTTCCGATCATTCTTGGCACTTTCGCCATGCAGGGCACGAATTTTTCCTCTATGCACCAACACGGCTCTACGGTCCTTGAGACTTGGAGGCCTGCGGCTGCGCTCGGGCCTGGTTCGGTGTCGGCACCGGTTTAGCCCTGGGGGCGAAAGTCGCCAGGGGCGGAGGTCCGGGTGGCCTGGGCCGCAGGTTCTGCTCCGAAGTGCGGGCGATTTCTTCCTGGGTTGCCTCAAGCTGTTCGGCCGAATTCGCATTCTCGCGAGTTATTTGTGTCTGCACCGCCTTGAGCTGATCGGCAAATGACGCGAAGTCGCGAGCCATCTGTGCCTGCCCCGCCTTGATCTGCTCGAGCACTGCGGCATTGTCGCGAGCCAATTGTTCTTGTGTTGCCTTGAGCCGCTCGGCCAATTCCGCATTATCGCGAATTAGTTGTTCCTGGCTCGCGTTGAGCTGCCTGATCCTTTGCTCCGCGCCCGCGAGATCGCGCGCCAGGGTCTGGATCTGCGTCGCCAGCTCGGAAGATATCGGGGCCGCCGGTGCAACTGCGTCGAGTGCAGGGGCGCTCGGCTGCACCGCAGCTTCCCGCTTCACCAGCAGCTGTGACACCTGCTGTGACGCCCACCGACCCACATTCAGTCCGGCGCTGTGGGAACTCAGTTGCCAAGCCAAAACAGCAAGGCAGACGCACGCTGCCAGGAACAAAGCGACAATGCCCCCCCGCCCTGGCCTGCCGAGCGTAGGCCGCTTCTGCTGAACCGGGCCATGGAACTCGGACTCTTGTTCGAACCTGGAAGGCTTTTCCTCTTCGGGCGCGGAATGCTCATCCGTGCGCCCAATCTGCTCGCACGCCTCCTTGATCAAGGCGATCGCGACCTCGCGCCGTTCAGCGTGTTGCATGTCCGGCGCGGAGTTCATTGGCATTTCTTTCCCATGTCAGCCAAGGGGAGCAGCCGTCGGTTTCACTGAGCCGCCCAGTGTGTCAACGAAGCGTGGCCTAGATAGGGCGCCTCAATGTCAGTTGAACCGGAAGAACTTTTCGGCCCAGCCGCCCAGCTGGATGCGAACCGGCCATTGGCAGCCTTCTGTGTCGCCCGGCAAGTCTCGGCAAACGAACAGCCGCTGTCGATGGCGGATCTCGTTATCCCCGGCCGCGCATTTCTTGACTGGGCTTGATATCCTGAGAGCGGCCGTAGATCGCGACGGCGACTATCAACACCAGGGTCAGTACTCCAAAGAGAGCGCGGTAAGCGGTTTCAGTACGGGCGCCGTCAGCCAGCGGTTCGAAAGCGCCGACGACCATGCCCGAGAACGTTTGCAAGCAAGCTACGCCCAGCATCACCGACGTGTTGATCGTCGCTATGCCGCGCCCGATCAGCCGGTCCGGGAAGATCGCTCGGCCATGGGTCATCACCATCGTGCTGGATGCACTAAAGAAGCCGATGGCAATGACAGCGCCGACGGGGAGCCAGATCGGTGGGGTCGGTGTCAGCGCAAGCGTGGCGAGGATGGAGACGATCACGATGTGACCGCCTATGGCGATCCATTTGCGCGTGTCCAGAAGGCGGTCCAGCGGGCCGAAGGCAAGCATCCCGACCTGGTAGGCAATCACGGCCAGCAGCAGGACGTTGCCAGCCTCGATTGGAGTTAAGCCATGCACCTCCCGCAGGAACGGACCTCCCCACAAACCCTGGACGGTGAAAGTGCACGCGTAGCTGCAAAAACTCAGCACCAGGATGGGCTTCAGGCGGGGGCTGCTCAGCACCTCCAGAAGGCCTTGCAGCATCTGGCGTATTGGCTCCGGAGTTCGGGCCAGGAATGGATGGCCGGGCGGCGCGTCGCGCACCAACACCCATATGGCGATCGCCGCGACTGCTGTGAACAGGACGGCAGCGCCGAACACGATGCGCCAGCTGGCGGCCTGAGACGCCCACGCCAGCGGCGTGGTCGCAATCAAGTTGCCGAGCAGGCCAATGGCGAGGACCATGGCGGTGAGCGTGGAGAAGCGATCCGGCGGAAACCAGCGTGAGATCACCACCATACTGCCGATGAGCATGGCGCCGAAGCCGGCACCCATCAGCACACGGCCTGTGAGCAGAACGGGCCAGGTCGGCGCCATGGTGAAGATGATGCCGCCGATCGTGGCGAGCATGAGCATACCGGCCACGGTACGCCGTGGACCGAAGTGGTCGAAGAAAAAGCCGCAAGGTATCTGCATGGCAGCGAAGCCGAAGAAGAAAGCGCCCGTAAGTGCTCCCAGGGCTTCCGGTCCGATGCCTAAGTCGCGCATCAGTTCCAGGCCAATCGTAACGTTGGAAGCGCGGAAGAAATGGCTCGCCACATACGCGGTGGCCAGCGTTGTGACGATGACCAGCCCCCGGCGGTGGGGAAATGAGTGCCGCTCGGAGGGCCGCATTGCTCGAGTGATGTCCCGCTTCTGGCTGGAAATATTGGACCTTATGCGTGCTGGAAGTGCAGTTCAAGGTTGAGGAAGATGGGAAGGACGATCATTCAGATCCATCGAACTGTCCTGCCGCCGACGCCGGCGGCAGATCAAACGTTATCCGTCAATCAAGTCTCAGTCGACCGACACGTTCGATTCCGCCGCCGCTTCCGCTTCGCACCACGACGATCTCGCCGGTCGCCGGCAAGATCCCCGTGAGAGCCATAATGTTCGCACCATGCGTCACGACGAGAAGGATGCCGTTCCCGGTCCATTTACCGACGACCGCGCGTCCACCGGCGACGAGGAATTCTCGCTGATCGCTGAGCACGACCACATTGCCGAATGTCGGCTCGGCTTCGACCGGCCCCAGCTCCAGCAGCGTGGCTGTCTCCTTGCAGCGGCACCACGGCGAGCTGAGGATTCTTTCGACCTCAATTCGTTCCGATTTGAGCCGCGCTCCGATCCTTGCGGCGTCGGCGCGTCCCTTGGCACTGAGGTTACGCTGGGTGGCGCAGTCATCGAGCCGGAACCCCGGCGGATCACCAGTGCCGCCCGGGGCGTCGGTATGACGCATCAGGGCAACATGCCGGCCACCGCGCAACGCGGCCCAAGCCTCGGCCTCGCCGGCGCGGGCGGTGTCCGCCGCGGTTGAGAGGCTGAGAAGGATTGCAAAGATGGCGAAACGACTCCGGGACACGGCAGCGGCTCCCGTCAGAAATACGCGATCAGGCGCCCGGCGCAGACGGCGCCGAGCCACAGCAGAAGCGAGGCGAGCGCAGTGACTTTTGCGCCGCCGGACGCCTCGCCGTGCCAGTGCGCCACGCGCCGCCACGGACCGGCATGCGCGATCACCACGTTGACCAGGGCCGCCGCGATCAGCAGCAGCTTGGTCTGGAATGCAGGGTTGCGCACGACATGCGCGGCATCGGCGCTGAACAACAGGAACCCCATGCTGATCGCGAGCAGAAAACCAACGCGTGACAGTGGCAGCAGTAATTGCGCCATCGGCTGGATCGCAATGGCGCTTCCCAATCCGAGCAACCTCAAATCAAGCGCCAGAATAGATCCGACCAGCATGACAAAGCCGAGGATGTGCAGGATCTCGACCGCGGGATAAAGGGAGGGTGAGCTCCGCATCACATGACCCAGCGCGCTTTCCTGCAATACAAGGAAGATCGACGCAGCCGGCTGATGTTCCACTCTGGTCTATCGCAATTCTGTGCGCTTGCCGCCGAGAACGATGTACTCGATCCGCGCCTCGTCCGGATTGCTGGTATGAGCGTAGCCGAACACGGTGCAGGTCTTTCCAGGCGCGATCATGTCGGGCGTGACGCCGCGCCGCTCCATGCGCGAAGGCGGCGCGAGGATGAAGCGCCAGTGCTTGCCGTCGACCTCCATCTCGATCTCGCAATGCGGATTCTGGTAAGTCGATTTCAGGATCTTGCCGGTGATGGTAAATGACTTCGACGTGTCGTATCCGCCCCAGCCGTGATGGGCGATCGCCGCGCCCGGAGCAAGAGCAGCCGCCAGCGCCAGGAACAGGCGACGGGTCATTGATGTCATGCGCTGCCTCCGGCGCTATGAAAAACAAACCGGTGCTGGTGAACTCATAGCGCTGTTTGCGTGGCCGTTCAAATGACAACCGGGTGACGCAGACCTAGCGCGCGGTGAAACTGAGATGCTTCGGCGCGGCATGCTTTTCGAGTCATCGAATTGAACCTAGGATCAGGGACTTTCGCAACATCGATGGCTGGGATCTTGCCTGACCACCGCGATGTGCGCCTGCACGCGGGAAGCGAAGCCAGCGCCGCACAGCACCTGTGCTGAGCTTTGCGGCATCGCATCGCAACCTGCCCACGCGCTTTGTCGTACGCCGAACCTTCCGCCGACGAACCCGGCGCTAGCCGCTCGCTCGGCCTGAGCGGCCGGGCTTCCGTTCGATGGAGTCCAGCGGCAGGCTCAAGAGCCGGTCGAGCACCACGATCAACGACGCCATCAGATCGACGCCAACGACCCTCTCGAGGTCGCGGTAACACGCGTCAACAGAAGGCGCTACCTCGCGAACCAGCGCGTGCCCTTTGCCGGCAAGGGCCACAAACACCTTGCGCTGGTCCTCTCTGCTGCGCTCACGCGTGACGTATCCGACTTCTTCCAGACGCGAGAGAATGTTGGAGAGGCTGGGTCCGGAGATCTGGCACAAGGACGAGATCTCGTGCTGTTCGAGCCGATCGTGATCGCTCACGACCCGCAATATGCGCCACTGCTGCTCGGTCAGGCCAAAGCGATGAAAGATCGGACGGAAATGCTGAAGGAGCGTCTCTCGCGCCTGCAACAACATCATCGGAAGATTCCGCCGCCCGACGATACCGTTTTTGCGGGCTTCTGCCATTTTCTTCATGGAAGTTACTTGCTCTCCGCGATGCCGGTCTTGACTCGTTAAGATCATAACGATTATTATCTTAACAATATGTTCGATACTGGGGAGGAGTCCATGGGTAAGATCGTCCTGGCGGCCAAGGTCGCGCACGTACCCTCGATCCTGATCTCGGAACGGGAAGGACCGCTGAAGGGAAAGCGCGACGGCGCGATCAAGGCGCTGCGCGAGCTCGGCAGGAGAGCCCGCGACCGAGGCGCCGACACGTTCCTTGTCTTCGATACGCACTGGATCTCGAACTTCGGCTGCCACATGAACGCCAATGCGCGTCATCGCGGCACTTATACGAGCCATGAAGCGCCTCACATGATCCAGAACATGGCTTACGACTATCCGGGCGATCCTGAACTCGGCGACGCCATTGCGGCCGAGGCTGGCAAGGACGGTCTCGAGGTGCTGGCGCACAAGGTCGAGACACTCCCGCTCGAATACGGGACGATCGTGCCGATGCATTACATGAACCAGGGCGGCTGGGCGCGCGTCCTGTCGGTGGCGGCACCGATCTTCGCCAGCGTCGAGGAGAACCGCAAGTTCGGAGGCGCCTGCGCACGCGCCATCGCGGCGTCCAACCGCAAGGTCGCTGTCCTTGCCTCCGGCTCACTGTCGCACCGCCTCGTGTCCAACGATCAGGTCGGCGACGGTCAGTGGGAGCAGGTCGGCAGCGAATTCAACCGGCAGATGGATCTGCGCGTCCTCGACCTGTGGAAGGAGCGCCGCTATGCCGAATTTGTCAGGATGCTTCCCGAGTATTCGACCAAGTGCAACGGCGAAGCCTTGATGGCCGACACGCACATGATGTTCGGCCTGCTCGGCTGGGACGCCTACAAGGGCGAGACCGAGGTGCTCTGCCCCTACTTTCCGTCCTCCGGAAGCGGGCAGATCATCGCCGAGCATCATCTCTGAACGAGCGCCGGCCGGGACAGCCGGTAAGGAACCGCAAGCCGGATTGAGCGAAGCGAATCCGAGACCGCTCTCGCTTCGCTCGTCGGGCGGCCAGCCACGGTCAATGCACTCGATGCACGACGTGCGGGCGGCCGAGATGCAGCAACCCCTGAACGGCCGACAGACGATCTTCCAACGCGGCAATCGTGGCTCTCAGATTGTCACGTCGCTGATCGAGAATCCGGCTGGCGGGATCGGACAGCTTGGTCTTCGCCCGTTGCCGACGGATGTCGAGCATCGACCTGCGAAGGCCTTCGATCAGAGCCGTCAGGCGCTTCGCCTCGTTCGACATTGACCGTGATGCGACAATGTGGCGGCGCGTTTCCAGGTGATGGTGTCTCATCCATGATTCCTCCCATTGCCTACCCCCGTGAAGAGGTTGACCGGAAAATCTTACCGCCCACAAAATCCAGCTCCGACGAATTGGATCAAATTGCATGCGCTTGTCGGTGGGACCTCGTGACCAAGGAGCGGACAGGTCGATTAGGGGGATCGCGGCACTATCCAAGAAAGTGCCGATCCGATCGCTTCCCGGAGTTCGTCGATGAGAGGTCAAGGACGATCATCCGCTCGCGTCGCCCGCGACCTGATACACGGCGCGCTCGAAGGCATCGAACGCCTTGAGGACCACAGGATCGACGAAGGGCAGGATCTGCGTCATGAACACGCCGGCGATCTTCGCCGCCGGATCGAGCCAGAAATAGGTGTTGTTGAGGCCCGCCCATGCGAGGCTGCCCGCGCTCCTTCCGCCCGGCACCGCTTCGACATTGATGAGGAAACTCAGGCCCCATTTCTTGACAATGCCGGGCATCAGGTCGACGTCGCAGGACAGTTGCGGGTTCTGGGTTGGCAGCGGCTGCACGTTGAGCGCGCCCATGTGGTTCGCGCCCATCAGGGCGACGGTCTCTTCCTTGAGGATGCGCGCGCCCTCCAGTTCGCCGCCGTTCATCAGCGCCCGCAGGAAACGCAAGTAATCGGACGCGGTCGAGAACAGGCCCCCGCCGCCCGGGTAGAACTCGCGCGCCCCCGCCGCGCCCGGCGGCTCGGTCATGACCTCGAGGGCGCCATCCGCCTTGCGCGCATGCACCGCGGCCATGCGGCCGGCCCATCCGGCTCGTGCGATGTAGCTGGTGTCGCGCATGCCAAGGGGGCCGAGAACCTGCTTCTGTAAGTAAGTCTCGAGATCGAGGCCGCTCACCGCCTCGATGAGACGCCCGACCATCTCGATATTGACGCCGTATTCCCAGCGCTCGCCGGGCTCATTGGCGAGCGGCACGGTCAGCGCCAGCAGCTTGCCGCTGCGCATCGGAGGAATCTGCTTCTCCTCCATGTAGCGCGCGATCCTGTCGTTCCACATCTCGTAGGCAAAGCCGGCGGTATGCGTCAGCAGGCGCCGCAGCGTGATTTCGTTGCGCGGGGGCCGCAGGACGGGACCGTTGTCGTCGAAGCCGACAAGGACCATGGCCTCGCCGAGAAACGGCAGGACTTCCCTCGCCGGCTGATCGAGCGAGAGCCTGCCCTGCTCGACCAGCTGCATGGCGCCTGTCGCGGTGATCGCCTTGGTCATCGATGCGATGCGAAACAGGGTGTCGGTCGTCATCGGCTCGGGCTGTGTCACTGCCCTGCGTCCATACGCCCCTTCGAAAATCACCCCGTCGGCCGTCGCCGCCGCGGCCACGAGTCCCGCAATTCGGTCGGGCCCGAGCGCCGCCTCGAGCGCCTGCCGGATTGGTTGAATGTCACGCATGAGAGCCTCGCAGGAACCCGGTCGATCCGCGCCCGGAAGCAGGCAGCGCGTCGGCCTGGCCGGATGAGAATTTGGTACTGGATAGCACGGCCGAGGGCCAGTTTCCGGTTGCGCCGCCCTCGGTGCGGCAAGCCGGGGCACCAAAGCCGGAGTTAAAAGCGTTGCCAAAAAGCAGCAACGCTTCGCCGCCTGCACGCATGTCCGCGCTATGCACAGGGATCGGTATTGTCGCGGTCTTGACTTCTCGAAAAATATTTCGGGCGAGAGTCGCAAACCGAACGGACAAAAGCTGCGATCCTCGACCATAGTCGTATCAGGGCTGGTCGAAGCTCATCCAAACAATGCTGGAATGCGGAAGCGGGACAACTGCCCCGCCTCCTGTGTGCTCCGCGCTGCAATGCAGCGGCTCGGGGAATGATCGCGCTTGGGAAAAAAAGGATCTTTGTGCAGTGAGTGAAAGTGAAATGAAAGCTACAGCGAACGAAACGAACAGCTTTGCGATCCCACCCTTCGAATTTCCAAAAATGGCGCTGCCTGAACTTGGCGAAATCGCCGAGCGGGGGCTCGCCCGCGCACAGGAAGGCTGTGAGAAGATGAAGAGCGCGTCGGAAGCGGTAACGGACACCCTGCGCCAGACCTATTCGAGCAATGCCAGCGGCGCGACCGACTATGGGCTCAAGGTGATCGAGATTTCGAGCGCCAACACCACCTCTGCGATCGATTTCTTCGCCGAGCTGCTGGGCAGCAAATCGATGACCGACGTCCTTGCCGTGTCCGCGGCGCAGGCGCGCAGAGCCTTCGAGACCACCTCGGCGCAGAACAAGGAATTGTGGGAACTCGCCCAGAAGGTTGCAAACCAAACCAGCGAGCCGATCCGGAGGCACGTCGCCAACGTCCTTCAGCAGGCCAAATAGGCGCCCCGTTCGATTCACGTCCAAGGTTCGCTCAGGAGGGAATCCGGCCGGTTGGACCAAGCGCCACGAGCACTGCCCCCACGTGCTCGAACGAACAACAGGTGCTCGACGCCCCCCAAGTCCTCGCACCGCCACAAGAGGCGCAATCCAACCGGCCGGTCTTTTTTTGCTCAACATCAATAAAGAGAAAAGTAAGGGAGGCTCACATGGGTATGGTGATGATCGAGTGTCCGCAAACCGGGCGCGCAATTCCGACCGGCATCAAGACCGACCGCGACAGCTTCATGCGGAGCGCGGTGTTCTTCTCGCGCACCCGCTGCCCGTTCTGCGACACCGATCACTCCTGGTTCGCGCCCGAAGCCTGGGTTCAGGAGTCCGGCAGCTGGGCGATCCCGCCCCGCGCGGGCTCCATGGCTGATGGTCCCGATACAGCTCATCAGCGATGAACGTGACGGAGGGACACCATGGCGCAGACGCAAATCCCGCCTGAAACCTCTCCCTTCCTGCTGCAGGCCAAGGACTTTCTTAAACGGGCACGCCGACTGAAACCGGGCCCGGCCCGCAATGAACTGCGCGAAGTGGCAAGGGTGCTGCGCCAGGTCGCAAGGCAGCAAACGCAACATGGATTCGCGCCGCCCCCGGCGGAGCCACACTGATCGGGACTCCCGCTATTCCTTCGGTCCGGAAGCGGCTTTACGCTCCGGGACGGTCGCGTCTGCCTGCAGGGGCGCCGCGGCGCGCGGCACCGCGGACAGCTCCTCGTCATAGCTGCGGCCGAGCCTGGCCTGCATCACCGCATAGCATTCGCACGCAACGTTCTCGAGCCGGTTGCGGTCGATCTCGATGAATCCGCGCCGTTCGGATCTGATTGCCCCGGCGGCGCGCAGCCGGCTCATCGTCAGCGTCACCGTCGTCCGCCGTACACCGAGCAGCTGGGCGAGGGCCTCCTGGGTCAGCGGAAGCACGTCGGCGGCAACACGGTCGTGAAGTTCGAGCAGCCACCGCCCCATGCGCCGTTCGACCGAATGCAGCGCGTTGCACGCAGCGACATGCTGAAGCTGCAGGAGCTGCGTCCGGACGTGGACGTGCAACACGTGCCGGATGGCGGCGCTGCGGGCAAAGGCCGACTGCAGTTTCGGGACAGGAATCTGCAACGCGGTGCCCGCCACGCGAACCGTCGCGGTGACAGGCGAGCGAGAGGGGCCGAGCACGGCGAGCACGCCGACTGCGCCTTCGGGGCCCATCAGCGTGGTCGCGACCGTATGTCCGTCGGGCATGTCGACCATGAAGGCGATGGCGCCGCTACTGGGAAAGTAGACTTGGTCGATCTCATCGCCCGAGCGCAGCAGCACCGTGTCGACACCGAACGCGACGTTCTGAAGGTGCGGCTTCAGCAAATCGAAGTCCGCACGGGGCAACGCCGCCAAGAGCCGGTTCGCTTTGCTCGTCGGGCGCACGGGCAGGGTTCTTCTCTCAAGTAATCAAAACAAAATTAACGTGGACAGTGGGAACTGGTTCCTCCCGATACAGCTGCCCCGAACGCCACCCGCCCAGATGTTGTCTTCCGGACGGGTCCGGCCGGGGTGGGGCGTGGCGTCGATGCGCGCCGTGCTCGCGAGGAACCTTTGATCGAAACGCGAGTTCCGCGGGAACGTCGCACCAGCCGCAGGGCGGAGCCGCCGACGAAATGCGCCGGCTACAGCCTACCCCGCCACATGCCGGATCGCCGCACGGGCGAGGAAGCGCAGTTTTTCGTTGAGCGGGAAGCGGGCAAAGTTGGTCTTCACCGCACCTTCGGTGAACGCGGTGCGCTTGGAATAATCGATGCGCACGGCGACGATCACCGGCCTGCCCGTGGCCGCGGTTCTCTGGGCCTCGGCGATCGCGCCCGCGATCTCACCGTTGTCCTTCATCGGCACGTAGGCAGCCCCAGTGGCGAGCGCGACGCCCTCGATGTTGAGCTTGCCGATCCTCGTGCACGGCTTGCGCCCGTAGGGAATGGCCTGGGCCTGGCCGATCTGCGCGAGTTCGCCGTCGTTGAAGATGTAATAGATCACCCCGAGGTCGTTGGAAGAGGCGGTGACGATCTCCATGCACGTCATCATGAAGGCGCCGTCGCCGACGACCGCCTGCACCGCGCGGTCGGGGAATGCGAGCTTGGCACCGATCGCCGCCGGCACTGCATAGCCCATGCAGTTGAAATCGGTCGGCAGGATCACGCTTTTCGGCGCATGAATCGGCATCAGCTCGGCGGTGAGAAAGGTGTGATTGCCGTCGTCGATGGCGAGAATCCCGTCATCCGGCATCTGGCGCCGCAGTTCGTCGAAGAACCGCACGGGGTTGACGAGACCGCTGGCGTCGTTGCGATACCAGCTCTCGTGATACGCCGCCTTGTCCTTCCTGATCTGCTCGCGGATCGCGCCCTGCCCTCGCCGCACTCCCCTCGCCTCGAGCTCCTTGAGGAGCTGCTTCAGCACAACGCCGGCGTCGCCCGCGATGCCGACCTTGGCCGGGTAGTTGGCGCCAAAGACATCGGGATTGATATCGATGTGGATGAGGTTCTCCGGCACGTCCGCGCCATAGCTGCCGGTTGCGATCTCGGCAAAGCGCGTCCCGATCGCGACCATGCAGTCGCAATTCTTGAAGGCGTTCTGCGCCGCCGGCACCGCCGAGGCGCCGAAACCGAAGCCGGTGTGCAGCGGATGATTGCCGAGGAAAACCGAAAGGCCTTGCAGCGTCGTTGCCACCGGCGCCTCCAGTCTTTCGGCCAGCGCGACGAGTTCGGCGGTCGCATCGCGCGCGCCCCAGCCGGCAAAGATACAAGGGTGTTTCGCCTGCGCCAGCAGCTCCGCCGCGCGCCCAATTTCCGAAGGGGCCTCCACCACCGGCGGCTTTGCCGGCGCGAACTGCGGCAGCTCGCCGATTTCCTCGGTCATCATGAGGATGTTGACGGGCAGCTCGACAAAGACCGGGCCCGGCTCGCCGGAGGTTGCGATCGCATAGGCCTTGAACAGCGTCGGCACGACCTCGTCATGGCGGGTGACGCGGAACGTCGCCTTGGTCAACCCGCCCATGAACTTGTGAGTGTCCATCTGATGGAGCTGATAGCGGTGGCCGGTGTCGGTGCGCGGCCCGCCGGAGATCACCAGCATCGGCACGCCGTCGAGAAAGGCCTCGCCGATGCCGCTGGCCGCATGCGTCAGCCCCGCGGCCGGCACCACCGTCAGCACGCCGATGGACTCGGTGAGCCGCCCGACGGCATCGGCCATAAAGGAAGCCCCGCCCTCGTGCGTGACCAGCACCTGGGTGATGCGGTTCGACGAGTTCAGCGCATCGTAGAGCTCAGTCGTGTGCACGCCGGGAATGCCGAACGTAAAGCGCGCCCCGATCTGCTCCAGCGCGTACACCGCAAGCCAGGCTCCCGTTCTCTTCATGATGTCCCCTTACCGCTCATCCGGGCTACGCCTACATTTTGCCATCGATCGCCGTGGCGGCAATACGGCCTGAGAGGATGCAGCCGCCTAGGAAAGTGCCTTCCAGGGCGCGCAGGCCGTGCATGCCGCCGCCGCCAAAGCCGGCGGCCTCGCCAACAGCGTACAGTCCCGCGATCGGCTGCCCGGCACTGTCCAGCACCCGGCTCGCGAGATCGGTCTTGATGCCGCCGAGGCTCTTGCGGCTGATGATGAATTCACGAACGGCGATCAGCGGCAAGGCCTTCGGGTCGTTGATCGGCTGGAACTTGCACAGGCGAATGCGATCGCCGCGGTATCGCCGCAAGTAGGCGATGCGGCGCAACTGCTCGTCGTTCATCAGGCTCTCGCCGCGGGCGATCGTCGCATCATATCGTCCGACTGCATCCTCGACCGCCCCCAGGTCGACCGCGCTATCGCCCTGCAGCGCGTTCATCTTGTCGACGAGCTCGGGCAATGAAGATGCGGTGACGAAATCCTCGCAGTTATCGAGCATCTCGTTCACCAGCCAACGATTGCCGAGCAGGATGTCACGGACGAAGCCGAGCTTGTTCTTTTCGCGAATGGACGGGTTGAACTCGGCGCCGGATATGGCGAGTTCCTTGAGCGCAATCTTCCGGTTCATCAGCTGCCAGGAATAGGGCCGCTCCTGCGCGCAGATGTCGGTCACCAGCCGCCGCGTGTCAAAGCCCGACACCAGGGGCTGCGGTCCCATTCGCATCCCGCGCCAGTTGAGCCACAGGGCGGAGCGCGGCGGCACCAGCGACAATCCGTGATGCGGCTTGCGCGGCCGCGGATGATGCACGCCGGCGGCATAGTTCCACATCTTGTCGAGATGTGTCAGCACGCCGCCCACGGCGGCTGCCGCAACATGAAGCCGGCCGTCGGCAAAGCGGTGCGAGCCGTTCAACAGTTCTTTCGGCGGGGTGCCCCAGTCGCGATGCCAGTTCTGGCGCACACGATCGAGGTCGCCATTGATGCCGCCGGCGGCGATCACCACCTGCTCGGCCTCGGCTTCAAACGCCGCACCGGTCTTTTCGTCGACGCCGGTCGCGCCGCTCACGCGTCCGGCGCGCGAGGTGAGCTGCTCGACGCGATGATTGAAGTGAAGGGTGAGCCGACCGGCATTCGGGTGGGCCCGCAAGGCGCCGATCAGCGCCTCCGCGATGCCCTTGCCGGTGCCCCAGGCGATATGAAAGCGTGGCACCGAATTGCCGGGACGAAATTCCCCGCGCTCCACCCAATTGACCACGGGAAGAAAGCTTACGCCGTAGCGCCGCACCCACCGATAGACGTCCGCCGTGCAGCGCTCCACATAGGCTTCCGCCCAGGCACGGGGCCAGCGATCGTCCGGAGAAAATTCCGCGAAGCTGCACCAGTCGGCCAGCGCAAGGTCCTTTGAATCCCGGATGCCCTGGCGGCGCTGCTCCGGCGAGTCGACAAAGAACATTCCGCCAAAGCTTTCGCGGGCGAGCCCGCCGAAGGCGCTTGCCTCGTCGCGGTCGAGCATCAGCACCGACTTGCCGCCATCGAGCAGGTCGAGCGCGGCGGCAATGCCGGCGATCCCCCCGCCGACGATCAGGACATCGCTGCGATAATCAGGCATAGGCTTCCGGTAGCTCCCTTCCCCGCTTCCGACGCGTCTTCCGCGCCTTCAGCTCCCTCCTTGGCTCGTAGCACGGTTTCGACAGCTTGTGGATCGGTCGAGATCCGTCGGAAAACGCGTCGCCGGATGAGCGCAGCGATCCGGGGCCAGTCTCGCCACGTTTTCCGGATGGCGCTGCGCTCATCCGGGCTGCATGTTCGTCGGCATCCACGGCCGCCGGATGGTTAATCTTCTTTTACCCTTACCGATAATTTGTTGCGGTTACAGGAAACGAGAAAACAAGTCGCAATTGCTATCGTACTCTTCGTACTCGTTGTCGGGGTTCGTAAGAGGGGTTGGATGCTGAAGTCGTTGCTGATTGCCGCAGCCGTGCTGGTTTCGGCCGAGCAGGCCTTTGCGCTCGGACACGGACACGAATCGTCCTCAGCACCGCCGCCGGCCGCCAAGGAGGAACGTCCGCCGCTCCCGGTGCGCGTCCTCAGGACGAAGACCGGACCCCTGCTGGTCGATCCCAAGGGCATGACGTTGTACTATTTCGACCGCGACGACAGCGGCAAGAAGTCGAACTGCAACGGCAAGTGCGTCGAGAGCTGGATTCCGCTTGCTGCGACTGCAGACGCCAGGGCGACCGGCGATTTCACCGTGATCACCCGCGACGACGGCAGCAAGATGTGGGCCTATCGCTATCGTCCGCTCTACACCTCGCAGGCGGACAAGGCTCCCGGCGACATGAACGGCTTCGATCCGTCCAATCTCTGGCACATCGCCCGCCCTGCCTTCTAGGCCGGGCGCCGATCGAACCTGAAGGCGTCACCTGTGCAGCGCGACCTGGCGAAACGCCACGAGCAGGGGATGCTCGAGCTTGCCGCGCATGCCGCACAGAACGTCGTAGGCAGCCTCGCGCGATAGCGAATTCTTGTAGCCGCGATGCTCGATCAGCGCGGAGAAGATGTCGGACATCGTCAGGACGCGCACCAGGTCGGAAATGCTTCCGCCGCTGATCCCGTCGGGATAGCCGCTCCCGTCGAGAAACTCGTGGTGGTGCCTGATGGCGTCGAAGACTTCATCGGAGATCTGCGCGTTGTCCCTTAGCAAGTCGCATCCGACGATGGAGTGGGTCTGGACCAGCCCGCGTTCGGACGTGTCGAGCGGCCCAGGTTTGTCGAGGACCGTGACCGGCAGGACGGCTTTGCCGATGTCGTGAAGCAGGGCGGATGTGTACAGCCGCTCCAGGTCGGTTCTTCTTCGCACACCGAGACTCACGCCGAAATCGACGACTACTCCCGCCACCAGGAGCAAATGCTGAAAGGTTCCCTCATGGTGACGACGAACCGCATCCATCCATTCGGCCAGCCCGTGCTCGCTGATCGCTTCGGCCATCCGGCTTCCCGCTTCCTGAACATCCTTGATGTCCAGGATCGCACCGTGCGTTGCCTCAACGAACATCCGGCCCAGGGCGTTGGCCACGTCCAGAGCCGTCGAAGCGATCTCCGACGCTGGCGATGGGCCGACGGGGATTGTACCGTACAGCACCTTGAGCAGCGCTGCCTGATCGACCGGGCCGTAGAGCACGCGCGAAGCGCCAAGCGCATAGGCCTGAGATCGGGAAAGATGCGATGTGTCGTCGATGAGAAAAATGCGCTTGCCGCCGCCGTCGGGATCTCCCAGAGACGCGCGGACGGCGAGGATGTTCTGGGTCGAGCGCAGGTCCACATCGACCACGACGGCCTCATCCGGGCCGGCCCGAACGATCTCGTTCCCGAGCAGTCCCGCAGTTACGGCGAACCTTGGCTCGAGCATCGAGCGCAACCGATGCAGCCTGTGGGGCCGATCCGCCATGACGTGAATTTGGCTGAGCGCCCCCGCCCTGTCCGAGGTTCTGACGACAGGACTGGCGACAATCGATCGATGGGCAAGTAATGATCGCTCGCGGTCAGGAGGCGCGATATCTGACGGCCGACGCGACAGCCTGTGCGGCATGGGAGCACTTCCTTCCCGTTATCGTTCTAACGGTGATGTCAGGCAGCCCACACCGGCTTCAGCAACTTGGTTACCGGTCGCCCCCGGCAAATGCCGGCAGCTGTTTGGATCGATCGAATTACCCCGAGTGACAAATTCCCATTCCCAGTTTGCGCGCCAAGGCGCGACTTCCAACTATGCGAAGCTAAAACGCGCCAGTTGTCGGCTGGTAAATTCTCGCATCGGTAAGAATACGTAGGCGCAAACGCCAACTGAGGACCGTAGTACCTTCCAGTGCGTCATTTCATTTGCGTTTCCGCAGCTCGTCCCAAGCGAGCTTGGTTGAGACCGATTATGATTCAGCCACAGCTGAGAACGCGACGCACTCGTATTCTGGAAGCGTGCCGCTCCTTGCCGCTTTCGTCCGTGCCTCAGGCTATGGCCGTGATCTCTGCGTCTTCCTTGCCGGCACGCACGATCTCGCCGACGCCCTTGCCGAGCAGCGCTCGCGCCAGAGGCGAGACATAGGAGATCGATCCCTTGGCCGGATCGGCCTCGTCCTCGCCGACGATGCGGAAGGTCTGTTGTCGCCCATCCTCGCGAACGATCGTGACGGTGTGGCCGAACTGCACGGAGTCGGCGCCCGGCTCTGGACTGCGCAGCTCGGCCGTGGCCCGGCGGGCGCTCCAATAGCGCAGGTCGCGCCCGGCCTTTGCCAGCGCATCGCGATCACCCGATCCCTGCGCCTCGGCATATTCCCGGCGCGCGGCTTCCATTACCTGTTCGATCAAGGCAAGGCCCTGCTCGGTGACCAGGTTCGGGTGTCCCGAAAGCGGCCGATCCGGAAGCGCGTCGACATAGGTGTCTTCGTTGACGAATGCCCGGCTCATTGCCGACATATAGGCCGCCGCGGCAATTTTTCCATCTGCCACGGACTCGTCTCTTAACACCTCAGTTCGCAGGGCACATTGGCCGAAGGCGAAATCCGTCGTTCGCTCGCACGAAGTCCAGCGGGTTATGCCGGCTGACGCGCACCGATGCCCTATCGTCCGGCAACGAAAGTTTCGGCACGCGCCTCCCGGCAGAACCAGTTGAGCCACAATCGCGCCCAAAGAAACTCCGAATTGCAAATGTACATTCCTCCGACACGCCTTGAAACGGGGGGACACCTGAATGCGCCATGAGCAGCAACCGCTTTCGTGTGATCAAGCGACAGCGGATTTCAAGTTCAACTTTCAAATGACGAACATGGGCGGGAGACACGCCTGCACTGTCAGCATCAAAGCGCCCAGCAGGAACGAGGCGGTGTCGTTCTTCCGTGAGAACTGGCCGACAATCGAGAAACTTGCTCGCGAAGGTCTGGCGACCACTGCTGGACGGCAAATCACTGTCAGATTAGGCCTGCCCGACCAGCACTGAGATCGAACCGTTTGCGTTCTGATGACCTCAACTGCCGGCCTGCGCGACGCGCCGCGATCACCGCCATTCGGTGCTCCGCGCCAATTGCGTTTTCCTTCGAGCGTTCGAGTATCGTCGTAACTTGATGAAGCAACCCGCTTTGAGCCTAGCGGCAGGGTTCGCCTCAACCGGCTACTGGACGACATCCAGCCGCACGTTTGCGACGCCCTTGCCGACCATTCCCAGCTCTTGCGCCGCGGAATGAGACACGTCGACGACGCGCCCCGGCACGTATGGACCGCGGTCGTTGACGCGCACCGTCACCGATCGGCCGCTGTTGACGTCGGTCACCCGCAGCTTTGTGCCGAAGGGCAGCGTCGGATGCGCAGCGGTCAGTTCGCGCGCATCGAACCGTTCGCCACTCGCGGTCTGCTTTCCTTCACTGTAGAAGCTGGCCACTCCCTGCGAGGCACTCGTGGCGTTAGCCGCATCCTTGCGGGATGATGCGAATTGCGAATATTTCCTCTTAGCCGCCACGCGCTCCTTCACGGGCAAGAAAGCCGTTCGCCCGTGAACCGCTGATGCATCTCGGGCCACTGCGCTTGACCTCTGGCTGACACCAGACGACTGGGCGCAGCCCGCGAGCGTCGCGGCCCCGAGTACGACAGCGATCATCCGTATGACGTCGCGGACACGATCGGCTGACGAAACCCGCGCACCAGCATGAGTGCGGCACGCTGGATCGTACGAACTTGCGGCATGATCAATGGAAGACATGTTGCGCTCCCCGACTCGGCCCCAAGCCGAATCCAACAGGCACAAGGGCGCAGTCCAATCAGGGCAGAACGGCGGCCGGATGAGCCCAGTGCGAGCCACCCGGACAATTTCCTGCCGGTGTTGTCATTGGGCCACAGAATGGAACCGGGGGCAGCGCCGCGGCCCGCCGACCTGGAACGACGGGTTTTCTGCCTGACAGGCAAATCAGGGAAGAACCTGTCAATCCCCTGGAGCAAAAATATCTCTCTTTTTCCGAATTCGGATTTGGCGTATAGATGATCCGTCCCGCCCGACACGAGGGGCGTACGCGTCGTCACGAAACGTGGGTTGGGATGCGGTGGACGCGGCAGCGTCGGCGCGAAACGGCGATCGCAGGGCAAGCCTCCGGGCATGTGAGCGTTTTGCCGGCGCGCAGGACGAACGACGCTGATAACGTCTTTGCTGGAGCTTCAGGGGCCTTGTCGCGCCGAAGCTTTGGCGGGGGCGGACGCGTACGGCAAAACCGTGTGGTCCTGGCTGCCGTTGCTGCAGTCAAGCTTCGCGGAGGCGGCTCAAGCCCAACCGGGCGTGAGGCGTCGTCAATCTGCGGAGCGACGGTGACAAACAAGAATTCGTCGCCGGGGAGAGCGCGGCATAAGCCGTAAAGCCACTGCGCAGGGAAGGCCGGGTGTCGTCGGCTGTACCTATATGCTCGTGTGCATTTTCTTCGCGCAATTCGCACACGAGACCGCGGGTGCAGCGGGCACCCGGTCTTCCCTGCGCCCTCTGTTTCTCAAGAGGGTGAAGAGGACAGCAAACCTCGGACGCAATGCGCCGCGAGAATGCGGAGTCGCATCTGCTGTTTGGAATTCGGTGCTGTTGCTTGAGTTGTCATTGCGAGCGACTTGTCCGCCGAAGCTCACAGCGAAGGCGGAAGCGAAGCAAATCCAGACTGCCTCTGCGGAGACAAGTATGAATTGCTTGCGAATTTCGTCAGCTGCGCCAGGCGGCAATCGGCGAAACACCCTGCCCCGGCCCCAGAACGACAACAGTCGTGCCCGGCCTTACCCGGTCGAACAGGTCGATGACGTCGGCGTTGATCATGCGGATGCAACCGGACGAGATCGCCTGGCCGATATATTCCGGCTGGTTGGTGCCATGGATACGATAGAGCGTATCCTTGTTCCCCTGATAAAGATAAAGCGCCCTCGCGCCCAGCGGATTGGCCGGGCCGCCGCGCACGCGCGCCGGATACGGACCGAGCCGCGCCTGAATCTCCGGCGTCGGGATCCAGTCCGGCCATTCGGCCATCCGGCCCACGGTAGCGACGCCGGAAAAGGCCAGCGCTTCTTCGCCGACCGCAACGCCGTAGCGGATCGCCTTGCCGCCTGGCAGAACATAATAGAGATAGCGCGAGTTGGTATCGACCAGGATCGTACCCGGCTGTTCCTTGCGCGAATAGTCAACGATGTGACGACGGAACTGGTCCGGTATCGTCGCCTCCGCATAAGGCGGATGTGCCAGCAACTGCCGGTCTCTCGGGGTCATGGCGGCATTCGAAGAAGGCGCCAGGGTCGCCTGCATGCAGCCGCCGAGCGCAAGCAATCCCATCAGCAACAATGCGAACAAGGGCCGTAGCACCGCCAGCCTCCAGTGCGTTACCTCGCTGCAACTTGCTGCCAGAATAACGCTGAAATCATGGCAACGACGAAGGGACCGACGTCACGTCACATTGCTTTCACCTGTTTTCGTCCTCTCCGTCGATCCCACGCGCCCGCAGTTCCCTCAAGCAGCTTCGGTTCCCGAACGCCCCTCGGGATTCGAACGCCCCACACTCACCATCCTGCCGCCTTGCTTTGGTCAAACCCGGCTGGAGTGTGGAACGCTGAAGAGCCTCATCGATCCGGCAAGTTCTGCCCGCCGCGTGCGGGTGACATTGGACTGATCAAAGGAGCGCCGATGCTGTCCACGCTGAACCGACAGGAAAACGATCCCCACGACGTGCTTGAGATCGAGCCCGACATCGTTGCAGCCTTGCGCGCCGCGAAAGGGAAAGAGTCGGCAACGCTCGCGCCCGATGCCGCAGCTCATCAGTCGACTCCACCAGTCCACACGCCATCCGGCGCGGCCGCCGCGGCATCGGCGCCGCAGGTCGACACGACGTTTCGCGCGGCTGCGGTCGACGCGATCGGAGGCAAAGGTGGCTCGATCGGCAAATGGGCCATTCGCGCTCTCTTCGCCCTGTCGTTTGCCGCTGCGAGCGCCTTCGCGGCCGCCGCCTGGCACGACTACGGCGACGGAGCGCAAGAGATCGTCGCAAACTGGATGCCGTCCTTCGCGCTGTCGTCGTCGACACCGGAAGCGGCTCCGGCCAGCGCCGACCAACGGGCCGCCCTGGCAACGCCGGCGCCCGCGGCAAAGGATACCTCGGCGCAAGGAACGGAAGCTGGAGCCATCACCGCTGCCGAGCTCTCTTCGGACTCATCGCAGCTGTTGCAGTCGCTCGCCAACGACCTCGCCGCCATGGGCCAGCAGATCGAAGAGTTGAAAGCCGCCATCCAGCAGCTCAAAGCCGGTCATGAACAGATGTCACGCGACATCGCCAAGACAGCCGAGGCCAGGCCCGTCGATCCGAACCTGCGGGCAAACACAGCAGCGGCTGCGCGGCCGGCGGCCGCAAACGCGCGCAAGCCGAAGCCGTCTTCTCCGCCAATGCAGGCGGCTGCGGTTCCGCCGCTCCCGCGGGCGGGCGCCGAACCCATTGTGCCGCAGCCACCGCCAGCCGTGCCGGTCGCGCCTGAGCCGCCGCAAGCAACGACGCAGCCCAATGGCGAACCCGTCCTGCGACCGCCGATGCCCTTGCGATAGAACCGTTGTTCCACCCTGCCCGCCCGGCGAGCGCGCCCGGCCCGGACCATCGCGGCGACAGGCCTGAGGCAACGGCTCGACACCGTCTGCGGCCACGACGGGAACGCGCTGTCTACAAGGTCTCCTGGAGCACCAGCTTCGCCCGGAAACCGACGCTGGTCTTTCCGACCAGGGCCGTGCCTTCGACCTCCGCGCCGCCGTCGAAATAGACACCGGTGAAGCCGCAGGTGACTTCGCGTCCACCGCCGAAAGCGAGATTCCGGCCGACGGCTTCGCGGTGCTGGCGCGTAATCAGCTCGCCCCGCCATTTGCCGGCCCGATAGGTGTAGGTTCCAGTGTAGTAGAAATAGCTGTCGCCGCCCATGATGCGGCCGTTGTACAGCACGAGCACCCCGGTCGCGAAGCCGCGCTTGCCGTCACGCATTTCAACGCTGATTGTGTAAAGGCCGTCGGCGACCCTCTCCGGCGCGCTTTCCGCCTTGTGCGTGGCTTGGCCTGTCATCCGGGAATCTCGTGGGCTCGACGGACCGGCACAATGTCCGGCGCCGCACGTGAACCTAGCCATAAGGCACGGCGGCGCATAGCGTTTCTTGCGCCGCAAATCGGCAATTCCGAGGCGGTTCCCGGCAAGCAGCCGCTGCCGACGTTGCGCCGAAGGCGGCCGCAGCACGCTTCTCAACAGTCGACGGATTCAGGCTGGCTCGGATTCAAGAACGCCATTCTACGCGATTGTACTGTGATCGCATCACGGTTGAACGGCGCCGCGCGACATGGATCGTCGTTGATCCCCCAACTTCGCCCGAACCGTTCGAGGTACAGACAGCAAGAGAAAGAGCGCTCTGGCGCACTTGTAATTTGCGGCCGCGCGGCTGCCTTCCCGGCCTCTCATCACGACGTCGCCGCTGGACGAGCAGACCTTCCACAGCCACGAACGCGATCGCTTTTCGACGACCAAGTCGAACACCGCAAGGTGATCCGGCGTGCCTTCGCCGGTCTCGTCCCCAAGACCCCACACGAGACTATCCTCCACCCATTTGGTGCGCGCCGGCCGATCATCCCGTCAGCCTGCAGTTGCGGCACCGACATCAGAATTATCACCGCCTTGTTCTTATCGCGTGACAGGTCCCCCAATGTTGCGGGAAATTGCTCACAACTTGCACAATTCTGCGTGAAGCTGCATTCGGTACGAGAATGGCGAGACCTTTCTTGGGAACATTTTGTTTCCGGGTATTGTAATGCTGTCAAGAAGGTATTGAGCCGCGCGGCGCTTGAAGCGGGCGCCACCCGCCGACGGCGTCCGTATCCGAACCGGCGCACAGAGGCGTTCAGGGCAGTCGGCGAAACCCGACCTGCGGGGCGATTCAGCTCTGATGCGGTCCGCGCATCATCTTCATCGCCTCTTCGATATGGCGCCACTCGTTGGCCTCTTCCACCTCTCCCCTGTCCTCGCAAGCAACGGCGTTGCGGGCGGCCTGGGCGATGGCCGCGAGGCCGTGCTTCTCGAACATCTGCCGCGCGATGGTATGAACCTGCAACTCGGATATCATGTCGCTCTCCCCGGTGCTCATGCCCGCGGAATCGCAAGCCGCCGCCACTGGTGCAACACCGCGGTTTGCTCCAACCGCTCGACCAGCCCTTCGGTTCCGCGTGCCGCACAAATGATCCGCCACTCTGTCGAGCTCGGAGATCCTTGCCCACGGCACGCGAGCCGACCGGCCCTCATTTCGCGTGGCCGCCGGTTCCGTTCGTCAAGCAGGCCGAACGCGCCAGCACTCGCGGCGCAGAACCCGTCATGATCATTTTGCGAATGGATTCTCGCTCACGCGAGGAGAGCCGCATATGAGGATTGCTGGCCCAAATGAAAAGGCCGCCGGCCCGACGCCGACGGCCCAACCACCAAGCTCATGCACTAACGCCGAAACGAAATGCCCATATTCCTGGGCTACTTCAGCGAACTGCTGATCGACCCGAACTTCTCATTGATCGAGGTGCCAAGACCGTTGACCACCGTGATGATTGCAAGCGCGATGCCGGCCGCGATCAGACCGTATTCAATCGCCGTTGCACCCGACTCGTCCTTCCAGAAAGCAATAAGGTTCTTCATGTGACGCTCAGCCTCGTTTTGTGACGACACCCCCTGATCGAGTGCCGAGCCGATTTGAGCGGACGGACTCTAAGACCGAGTAAAGCGGCCTGGTCAAAACTACGGAGTATTGCGTGCAAGAAACGCAGAAAATTCGATGGATTTGAGAAACAATCGCCGATCCACCAACTCACACCGAGGAACGAGTAACGATCATCCGATCCTTGCTACCACATCGTGGCCTGCGCGCGTGCGGGCCACGCCCGATCATATTCCTCGCCGCCGACACGATTGTTACTCATCTCGGCCAGGATCCGGCCCGGAGTCGGCAAATCCATGGGATCGACATGCTTGTCCGGATTCCAGAGATCGGCGCGGACGATCGCGCGAGCGCACTGGAAATAGATCTCCTCAACGGTCATGACGATGACGGTCCGCGGCGCCATACCCTCCACCTTGAAGGATTCGAGCAACTCCGCGTCGGCCGACACATGCGCCCGTCCATTGACCCGCAAGGTGTTGCCGGCTCCGGGGATGAGAAACAACAGGCCAACGCGCGGATCACGCACGATGTTGCGCAGTGAATCGATCCTGTCGTTGCCGCGTCGGTCGGGCATCATCAGGGTCTTTTCATCGTGAATACGGACAAATCCGGCACGGTCGCCGCGCGGCGAGCAATCAAGTCCCTCCGGCCCGCAGGTCGCCAAGGCTGCGAACGGCGACCTTTCGACCAGAATTCGATATTGCGGCGTTATCCGATCGGCAACCTTGGCAGTCGAGGTCTCGTTGGGAACGCCGTAGATCGCCTCCAGCTCCTCGACGGTTCCAATGAGCGACATCACAACCTCGTCATATTTCACGACAAACGCCCTACTCGCACCAACGCTCGTCCCTGATAATGCGCAACAGCTGGCGGCTGTGATACTCGGCACTTCCGGCGTTGAGAATGGTCATGTCGGGCGCTGCTCCCGCATTATCCACGATGCGTCCGAGCCGTTCTTCGATGTTGCCGTCGCTTCGCCGCGCTCGCGCCGCCAGGCGTTCGGCAAGGACTTCCGGCGGCGCCGTGATCGACACCACCACGACATTGGCGTAAGCGCAACGGACTGCACCGATCACCGTGCGAGACACGTTGACGACGACCGTCCGGCCCGCGCGAATGTCGCCGTTGATCGCAGCGGGCAACGCATAGCAATGGCCATGCGCCTCCCAATGCACCGCGAAATCTCCGCGGTCGCGCGCTTGCTGAAACTCGTCCCGACTGATCGACACGTTGTCCTCGGCGGCGGAGGCCTCCCGCGTCACCGCACGGCGCGGGAAGACAATGCCGCCATCCTCGGCGCAGGCAGCCTGCACAAGCCGGAGCAGCGTATCCTTGCCGGCGCCGCTCGGCCCCACCACCAGAACCAGTCGACCCGGCCCGATCGCCGCGGCTCTGTCGGCCGATATGACTGGCAACTCCGTCATGCGACGCGTCGCCCTTCGCGCCACACGCTGCGGACGGCCGGAACGTCATGAGAAACGTGAACCCGGATCAGATCGGCGCGCTTTCCGACGGCGATCTCGCCGCGGTCGAACAAACCGACCGCCTCCGCCGGCGCCTTGGTGACGGTGCGGATTGCCGAGGCCAGATCGATGGCCGGGATGCGCTTGGGCAATTGCAGCGCCCCCATCAAAAGGCTCGCCGGGATGTAGTCGGAGGAGAGAATGTCAAGCAGTCCTTCGCGCGCAAGGTCGACCGCCGCGATGTTGCCCGAATGCGAGCCGCCGCGTACCACGTTCGGGGCCCCCATCAGGATGTCGATGCCGGCCTCGTGCAGCCCGCGCGCGGCCTCGACCGTCGTCGGGAATTCGGCAACTGCAATGCCGTCGCGAATGGCGTCGGCAACGTTTTCCGCCGTCGTGTCATCGTGGCTGGCAAGCGGGATCTCGTAGCTCTGCGCCAGCGCCACGATCTCGCGCATGTTGGTCGCCGCGTGCGCCTTCTGATAGGCAAGGCGCCGCTCGAACAGGACGTTGAGCTCGGCATCGGTCTTGCCGCCCTTGCCGCGATAATAGTCACGCATCTTGCCTTCATCGCGGAACTGCCGCTGCCCGGGCGTGTGATCCATCAGAGACATCAACCGCACGTCGGGGCGCCCGACCAGTTCCCTGGCTTCCTCGACGACGCTCGGCATCGGAATTTCGCAGCGCAGATGCAGGAAGTGGTCGGCCCGCAGCAGGTTGCCTTCGCGCGCCGCCGATATCGCCGCGGCGAGGGTGCCTGCTCGCCCGTCGACCTCCTCGGCACCGTCCTCGCGCCAGACCCGCAGCGAGTCCAGCACCGTGGTGATGCCGGACGTGGCGAGCTGGCCGTCATAGGAAACCACGGCCGCGATGGGATCCCAGAACACCTTTGGTCGCGGCACATAATGCGCCTCGAGGTGATCGGTGTGCAGCTCGATCAGGCCCGGCGCGATCAGGTCGCCCTCGGCATCCTCGCTGCCGGCCGGCCCCCTGCCTTCGCCGTATTCGGCGATGCAGCCGTCGGCGAACGCGATCCAGCCCCGCTCGATCACCCGATCGGCGAGGACGATCCTCGCATTATCGATGACGGTTTCGTTGTCGTTCGCACTCATTTGGGAGTCCTTCATGCGGCGGCGGCAAAGGCCGTGACGTCGATGATACGGTCGGCGATCAGATGGCGGATCTCGTCGTCATGCACGATCGCAACCATGGCGGTCCCCCGGCGCTTCTTTTCTTCGATCAACTCCACCACGACGGCCCGGTTGGCAGCATCGAGCGAAGCAGTCGGCTCATCCAGGAGCAGGATCGGCAGGTCGGAAACAAAACCGCGCGCGATGTTGACCCTTTGTTGCTCACCGCCGGAAAATGTCGATGGCGGCAGCACCCAGAGCCGCTCGGGAATATTGAGGCGTTGGAGCAGCGCGCCGGCTCGTTCGCGCGCCTCTGCGCGTGCTGCCCCGCTCACGATCAGCGGCTCGGCCACGATATCGATGGCAGCGACCCTCGGCACCGCGCGCAGGAACTGGCTGACATAGCCGATCGTGCTCCGCCTCACGTTGAGCACTTGCCGGGGTTCGGCCTTCGCGACATCGATCAGCTCGCCATGATGGCGAATCGCGATGCGACCTGAATCGCAACGGTAATTGCCGAAGATCATCTTCAGGATGGAGGACTTGCCTGCACCGGATGGCCCCGACAGCACAACGCATTCACCCGGCTCGACGTGAAACGACACCCCACGTACGACCGGCAGGTCAATTCCTCCCTGCAGATGCATGGTAAAGGTCTTAGCAGCTTCGACAATTTCGATTACAGCAGTCATTTCGGGCTCATGGTGGCAAAATTGAAGAAACCAGCAATTGTGTATAGGGCTCGCGCGGATCGTCGAGCACCTGGTCGGTCAGACCGCTCTCGATCACCTGTCCGCCCTTCATCACCATCACACGATGCGACAACAGGCGCGCCACCGCCAGGTCGTGGGTGACTATGACGGCGGCCAGGTTCAGCTCGCCGACAAGGTTGCGCAACAGATCGAGCAGGCGCGCCTGCACCGACACGTCGAGCCCGCCGGTCGGCTCGTCCATGAACACCAGGCGCGGCTCGGTCACGAGATTGCGGGCGATCTGAAGACGCTGCCGCATGCCGCCCGAATAGGTCCGCGGCGCATCGTCGATTCGCGCGAGGTCGATCTCGACGCGATCTAGCCAGGATGCGGCGCTCTCCCGGATCCGGCCGTAGTGGTTCCAGCCGATCGCCATCAACCGCTCGCCGACATTGGCGCCCGCTGACACGGCCATGCGCAACCCCTGTGCGGGGTCCTGGTGCACGTAGCCCCAATCCGTGCGGAACAGGAAGCGTCGCTCGGCTTCACCCAGGGCAGCAAGGTCGCGCGTCACTCCGTCGCGCATCCGGTAGGACACGCGCCCCGCGCTCGGCGAGAGCTGGCCCGACAGCAGCTGCAACAGTGTCGACTTGCCCGAGCCGGATTCGCCGACGATGGCAAGCACCTCGCCGGGATAGAGCAAGAAAGAGACGTCGCGGCAGGCGGCAATCCGGCCGTAGGACCTGCTGAGACCTTCCGCGATCAGAAGCGGCTCATTGCGTTCAAGCCTCGTTTCGCCTTCAGCCATGCACCCTCTCCTTGTAAGGTGCCGCATTCTGACTGCCGCGATGGCCGGCCAGCTGCCGGCTTTCGCAATAGTCGGTGTCCGAACACACGAACATGCGCCCGCCCTTGTCATCGGTCACGATCTCGTCGAGATAGGAGTTCTCCGCTCCGCACAGCGCGCAAGGCGCATCGTGCCGGTAGGGCACGAACGGGTGATCCTCGAAGTCGAGCGATACCACGGTCGTGTAGGGCGGGATCGCATAGATCCGCTTCTCACGGCCGGCGCCGAACAACTGCAGCGCCGGAGAATTGTCCATTTTCGGATTGTCGAACTTGGGCGTCGGCGACGGATCCATGACGTAACGTCCGTTCACCTTCACAGGATAGGCGTAGGACGTCGCGATGTGGCCGAACCGCGCGATGTCCTCGTAAAGCTTGACATGCATCAGGCCATATTCGGCCAGCGCGTGCATCCGCCGCGTCTCGGTCTCGCGCGGCTCGAGAAAGCGGAGCGGCTCCGGAATCGGCACCTGATAAACCAGAACCTGACCCGCCTTCAGCGGCGTCTCTGGAATCCGGTGGCGGGTTTGCACGACCGTCGCCTGCGCTGTTTCGGTCGTGGTGGCGACGCCCGCGGTCTTGGCGAAGAACTTCCGGATCGAGATGGCGTTGGTGGTGTCATCCGATCCCTGGTCGATGACCTTCAGCACGTCGTCAGGACCAAGGATCGAAGCCGTCACCTGTACGCCGCCGGTGCCCCAGCCGTAGGGCATCGGCATTTCGCGGCTGGCGAACGGCACCTGGTAGCCGGGAATCGCGATCGCCTTCAGGATCGCGCGCCGGATCATCCGCTTGGTCTGCTCGTCGAGGTACGCGAAGTTGTAAACCGGGGCGTTCATTCCGCGGCCTCCTGCAACGGCTCGACGTCATTGGCGTCGGCAAACTCCTTGCGAAGCTTGCGAAGCAGACCGAGTTCGGACTGGAAGTCGACGTAGTGCGGGAGCTTGAGATGCTCGACAAAGCCTGTCGCCTGGACATTATCCGAATGCGACATCACGAATTCCTCGTCCTGGACCGCGGCAGTGATCTCCTCGCCAAGCTCGCGGGCGCGCAAGGCCCGGTCGACGAGAGCCATCGACATCGCCTTGCGCTCGCTTTGTCCGAAGGCAAGACCGTAGCCGCGGGTAAAGCACGGCGCTTCCGTCGCAGAACCCTTGAACTGGTTGACCATCTGGCATTCGGTAAGCGCGATCGAGCCAAGCGGCACGGCAAAGCCGGCATCCTCGGCGAAGAACTCGACTTCAACCTCGCCAAAGCGGATCTCGCCGGCAAAGGGGTGATTCCGGCCATAGCCACGCTGCGAGGAGTAACCGAGCGCAAGCAAGAAGCCTTCGTCCCCGCGCGCCAGATTTTGCAGCCGCAGGTCGCGCTCAGCCGGAAAACTCAAGGGCTCGCGCGTGAGATCGCCCACGGCGGCGTCCGGCTCCGCCCCCGGCGACCGCTCAATCAAGCCGTCGCGGCCCAGGAAATCGGTGACGCGTGGCGTGGCGGGCGCCGCCGCTTCCGCTGTTGCCGGCTCCTCGGGAACAAAGCCGTCGGCCAGCTGCGCGTCCAGCAGGCGATGCGTGTAGTCGAAGGTCGGACCGAGAATCTGGCCGCCAGGAATATCCTTGAACGTCGAGGAGATACGACGATGGATCTGCATCGCCCCGGTGTCGACCGGTTCGCTGGACCCGAAGCGCGGCAGTGTGGCACGGAACGCGCGCATGAGGAAGATCGCCTCGATCATGTCGCCCCTCGCCTGCTTGATCGCGAGCGCCGCAAGCTCGCGGTCGTAGAGTGAGCCTTCGGTCATGACACGATCGACCGCAAGCCCGAGCTGCTGCGCAATCTGCTCCAGCGCCAGTTCGGGAACGCTGCGCTCCCCGCGGCGCTCATGCGCCAGCAGGCGATGCGCATTTTCAATGGCACGCTCACCGCCCTTGACTGCGACATACATGCTCAGCTTTCCTTCCTGACAAGACGCGCGGTGCGCGGAATCGCGACGATGGCATCGTCGGCGACCAGCACCACGTCGATGCCGCGCGGAAACAGCGTTTCGTTGTTCTGGAGCCGCTCGAAGAGATCGGCCGGCTGCATCCTGGCCTGAAGCGACGCCATACCGTCAATACCCGGGCCGCGCAGCCGAAACGTGTCGCCGGCGCCGAAGTCTCCGACCTGGATGATCACTGTCGTCGACCGATCCGGATACTCGTTGCTGCCCAGGGCAAAACGCTCCAGCGCAGGAAGCGCGCCGCCATCGGCAATCAGCGCGAAGCCGCAGATCGAGGGCTCGGCAACGATCGGAGCCCCGGTGTGAAACTTCAGCCACGTGACCACATCGGAACTGCCCGCCATTTCCCGATCGAGCCAGAGCGGAGTGTCATGATCGAACAGCGTCAGCGCGATGGCCGCCGTGCCGCGCATCATGGCACCGGGCGTACCTGCTACCGGTGCAATACGATTGATGCTCCCCGGCCGCGCCATGGCGTCCATGACCGAGCGAAACGTCGATTGTGCCGACAGCACCTTGCCGGCGAAGCCCGGCGGCAGCTCCGCAATCGTCGCCATCGCTATCAGCCCTCCCCACGCACCATGGTGTAGAAATCCACCTTCGTTGCCGCCGTCTGCGCGGCCTTATGTCGTCGCTTCGCGAGTATATCCGCGCGAAGCGGCGCGATGATAAGCGTTTCGACCGAATCGCAAAGCCGCTCCGACTGCACGAGGGCGTCGCACAGCGCGATCAGTCGCGCTTTCTCGCGGTCGCGGCCGAGCGCATAGCCTAACCCGACCTCGCCGGTGGAAAGCCGCACGGCCGCACGGGACACGGTAGCTTCGCCCAGGTTGAACGGCGCCCCGTCGCCGCCGATCCGGCCCCGCAGCATGATGAGACCGTTTTCCGGCTCGCGCAGATCCTCATGAGCAGGCACCGCAATGGACTGCAGACACTTTGCGATCTCGCGCGTATCCGCTTGCGCGAGCACCGCCATTGCGGCTTTTCGCCTTGCCTGGTTGCTGTCCCGATCGCCTGCCGCCATATCGACCTTGCCGGATTGAAGTTGTCTATGATACTAGACAACTTGTTAGCCAGACGCCATGACGTTTTCGTGACAGCACCATGATTTCTCCACTGTGGTTCTTTGACCGGTCCACGCCATGACCTTGCAGGAGACAGGATCCGGCGTTGCGCTTTGGCGGCAGGTCGCCGACAGCATCGAGCGCGGTATCGCCGACGGCAAGTTTCCGGCCGGCGAGCGATTGCCCGGCGAAACCGAAATCGCCGAAATTTATCGCGTCAATCGTCACACGGTGCGGCGCGCCCTCGCGGCACTCGCCGAGCGCGGTCTGGTCCGCGCCGAGCGCGGCAGCGGTACCTATGTCGAGGCGCAGCGCCTCGCCTATCCCCTGCGCGCGCGGACACGGTTCTCCGAGATCGTCGGCGCCGGCGGCCGCGAGCCGCGCGGACAATTGATCGAAGCGACCGAAGCTGTAGCGAGCCGTGAACTGGCGCGAGAATTGGGTCTGAAGACTGGCGCGCCGCTGATCCGGATCGAGGCGCTACGCCTTGCCGACCGAACGCCAATCTGCGTCTCGACCTCCTGGCTGTCGGCCGAGCGTTTTCCGGACGCAGGACGCGTCTTCGCCGCCACCCGCTCGATGACAAAACTGATCAAGCACTACGGCATCCGCGACTACCGCCGCGGCTCGACCCGGATTACAGCGGTCATCGTCGACGCGACTGACGCGGCGCGGCTCGATCTGGCGCTGGGGCGCCCGATCCTGGTGGTGGACGCCACCGATGTCGATCCGGACGGCACACCGCTGGTGGCAATGCGCTCTCGCTTTGCGGCCGAGCGGGTCGAGTTTTTGGTGGAGAATGCGTGAACTGTCCCTAGTCGTGCGCGATAACGGCGCGGCCAATGAGCGCGAATCGCAGACGAGAGGAAACATAATCGATCGCCGCAACCGTAATGAGGATGATGACGATCAAGAATGCAACACGATCCCAGTTCTGCTGATGTATTTCGTTCGAAAGGTAAAGACCGATTCCACCTGCGCCGACAATGCCGATGACGGTCGCGGAGCGCGTATTCGACTCGAAGTAATATAGCACCTGGCTCAGCATGATCGGCAGCACCTGAGGAACGATGCCAAATCGTATCTCATGAAGCACCGATCCCCCGGTTGAAGTCACACCGTCGACCGGCCCGGTATCGGCCGCCTCAATCGCCTCGGAAAAGAGCTTTCCGAACGTCCCGAAGTCGGACATCGCTACCGCCAAAATTCCGGCAAATGGTCCAAGCCCGACCACATTGATGAAGATGAGCGCCCAGATCAGCGTATCGACCCCTCGTATCGTGTCGAGAAAGCGGCGCGACAGGAAATGCAGGATGCGTTGACCTACAACGTTCTTCGCGGCGACGAACGCCACCGGAAACGCCAGGAGCGATGCCAGCATCGTGCCGAGAAAGGCGATCGCCAGCGTTTCTGCTAGGCCCTTGAGATAGAGATGAAGCAACCCGCCGGAGCTTGGCGGAAACATCAAGCCGACAACAACACCGAGACGGCCTATGCCGGTCGCCAGCTTCTCGAACGAGAAGCCCAGCCAAACCATGCCAAAGAGGAACATTCCGACAAGTGCAACGATGACGGTGAGTGCTTTAACTCGCTGCCAGGGCGATGGCCTGAAAACGTCTGGATAGGATTCCGCGAGCCGGCCTCTGTCGACATCCGTGAGACGAGCGGTTCGCGACATCATTGGCGACCTTCAATGCCGAGCAGTCGGTGGCGCAGGCGTTCAGTGAGGAGATCAATGACGGACACCGTCACGATGATCATCAACAGAATTGCGCTGACGTCCGAATAGTAGAATTGGCGGATTGAGCTCAGAAGCTCCTGGCCGATACCGCCGGCTCCGACAAAGCCCATCACCGATGCCCCGCGCACGTTAATCTCGAAACGCATGAGCGTATAGCTCACGAAGTTCGACAGGACCTGAGGCACCACGGCGAAGCGGATTTGCTCTACCCAGGTCGCTCCAGTTGAGCGAACGCCCTCCACTTGTTTCATGTCGATGTTCTCGACAACCTCGGCAAGTTGCTTGCCAAGCGCGCCAGTCGTATGGATGGCGATAGCAACCACTCCGGGAACCGGCCCGAGACCCAGCGCATAGACAAATAGCAGCGCGAACACGATATCCGGCACAGTGCGACAGAACTCAAGAGACCGGCGGACACAGGCGCGTGCGAACGCATTCTTCACCAGATTTGCACTCGCAAGGAAGCAAAGAGCAAAACCGATTGTCGCGCCAAGAAAGGTTCCGACATAGGCCACGAGCAGCGTTTCAGCCAGGAGCGACAGCCAGACGTCCCAATTCCAAAACCATTCGGCGAAGTCGGCGCTGAAATGCGTCAGCCGTAGCTTCGGCATGATGTCGTGAAAATAGCTCCACAATCTCGGAAGCCCTTCGACAAACTTGCGAAGGTCGACCTCTCCGCCCCAAACCGCCAGCGTAGCGCAAAGCGCAACCGCAAGAGCGAAAAGCAGGGCGCGCCGGCGCTTCGCCGCTACTGCGGCGCTGTAGTGGCCGAGCAGCACAGCGATCTGCTGATCGGATAAGCGATAAACAGGACTGTTCAAGATTCCAAATTCCGCAAGTCGCCGCAAGCAATAAGCAAATGCTGCGGGTGGCCGAAACAGCCGCACCCGCAGCAAAGTAAATGCGCGTTAGGAGGCCTTCTTCTTTCGCTGTTCGTCGAGCCAAAGGTTCATCTTCACCGATTCTTCGTAGTCTTTCGCGGTTACCTCGACAAAGCCGCGATCCTTGCCGTCCGAAAGCTTGGCAAACGACTCCTTGTCCTTTTGCGGTGCTTCCACGAACGCTTTCGTGATCGCCTTCTTCAGGTCGTCCGGCAAGTCGGCCAGATAGGCAAAAGGCGAACCCGGCAGAAGCGGCGACTTCCATGCGATACGGAAGTCTTCCTTCTTCATGGCTGTCCCGTCCGGCTTCTTGACCATCCCTTTGCGCAACATTCGCGTCAGGTTTGAATCGTCCTCCGAGTTCCACCAGTTGACGGCGGCATCGACCGTTCCGGCAGCCAACGCCAGTACTGCGTTCTCGTGGCTACCAGTCGTTTGGCCAACCTTGAAATGTTTGTCGATCGGAAACCCCTGCTGCGTCAGGAAGAAATTCGGGGCTTTGAAGCCGGAGGTCGACTCCACATCGACAAAGCCCAGGATCTTTCCTTTCAGATCCTCGATCGACTTGTAGGGGCTGTCGGCCCGAACATACATCACCGAGTAGTAGCCGATTGAACCATCGCTGTTCTTTGTCGTGACAAACGGCACCACATTGCCGCCCGAGACGGTATTTGCCCGGGCATACGATCCCGGTCCATAAAAGCCAACATGGATCTGCTTGTTCTTCTGGCCTTCGATCACCGCTGTGTAGTCGCTGGCAACTCGCAAGGTCACTTTAACGCCGAGTTCCTTGGACAGATAATTCACAAACGGCGTATAGCGCTCGAGCGTCCCCGTCGCATTCTCGGCGGGCACAATCGCCAGGACCAACTCGGGGTATTTGTCCTTCCAGGATTGGGCCGCGGCCGGAGCCGTCAGCGCTAGGCTCATGGTCAGAGCCAGGAGATTGCGGCGCGTAATCATTGGTTTTCTTCCTCCAGAGATTGAAGAGAACGATCGGCGGATTGAATGACAGTGCGATGACACGAGGTCAGTTGCCCCTGTGCTTTCGCTGCTCGTCGAGCCACAAGTTCATCTTGACCGACTCGACGTAGTCCTCCTTCGAGACTCGAGCAAAGTTCTCCACCTTGCCGTCGGTCAGGGCGTCGAACGCAGCCTTGTTCTTCTTCGGAGCGTCAAGAAACGCCTGTACAATTGCCGCTCTCAAATCCTCCGGCATGTCGGCAAGAAGCGCGAAGGGTGAGCCCGGAAGCAATGGCGACTTCCAGACGATGCGGAAATCGGATGGCGTCATCGCAGTGCCGTCCGCCTTCTTCAGCATCCCTTTGGTGAGCATGCGTCTCAGATTCGAATCATCTTCCGCGTTCCACCAATTGACCGCCGCATCGACGGTCCCAGCGGCAAGCGCGAAAATCGCGTTCTCGTGGCTGCCGGTGGGTTGCGCGAGTTTGAAGTGTTTTTCGATTGGGAACCCCTGGTTCGCCAGGAAGAACGTGGGTGCCTTGAACCCGGACGTCGATTCGACATCTACGAACCCAAGAGTCTTCCCTTTGAGGTCGGCGACCGACTTGTACTCACTTTCGGCCCGCACATACATCACCGAGTAGTAGCCGATGACGCCGCCCGAGTTGCGCAAGGTCACAAACGGAATGACGTTGCCGCCGGACACAGTGTTCGCCCGCGCGTAGGAACCCGGCCCATACTGACCAATATGGATTTGCCGGTTCTTCTGACCCTCGATCACCGCCGTGTAATCATTGGCGACCCGCAACGTGACTTTGACGCCAAGTTCCTTGGTCAAGTATTCAGCAAACGGTCCGACACGCGCCAAGACACCTGTGGCATTTTCGGCTGGCACCAGGGCCATCACCAATTCCGGATATTTTGCTTTCCAGTCCTGCGCAAATGCGGCGGAAGTCGTGAAGGCGAGCGCAAATGCGCCAGCGAAGATCAGGCGGCGATTGATCATAGGGTGTCCTGCGTGGTTGGCCGAATTTCGGTACGTGCGAGACGCTGAGCTCAGGCTGCCGCGGCGGTGCCGAGAGCCGGAATGGCCGCGACCTCGGGGGCGGGAGCCACCGTGCCGCCGATGACCTCGGCTGCCTCGAGATCGTACAGTTCGCGGGCGATTTGATCCGTCAGCATCGATGGCGCTCCATCGAACACCACGCGACCCGCCGCCATGCCGATCAGGCGGTCGCAACAGCTGCGCGCCAGATCCAGCGAATGCAGGTTGCAGATCACGGTGATGCCAAAGTGCTTGTTGATGCGCAGCAGCGCATCCATGACGATCTTGGTATTGCGGGGATCGAGCGAGGCGATCGGCTCGTCCGCCAGAATGAGGTCCGGTTGCTGGACCAGCGCACGAGCAATTGCCACGCGCTGCTGCTGGCCTCCCGAGAGCTGGTCGGCGCGTTGCGCGGCGAACGAGGCCATGTCGAATTGCTCCAGCGCCGACATTGCAAGCGCCCTGTCCGATTCGGGCCAGACTTGCGTCAGCGAGCGCCAGGCCGGCATCGCGGCTAGACGCCCCATCAAAACGTTGGTCAGGACGTCGAGCCGGCCGACCAGGTTGAACTGCTGGAAGATCATGGCCGCCCGCGCGCGCCACTGTCTCAGCTCCTTGCCGCGCAGCGCGGTGACGTCTGTTCCCTCGAACCGAACGCGTCCCTCCGCCGGGGCTACCAGCCGATTTATCGTGCGCAGCAGCGTGGACTTGCCGGCGCCCGAACGGCCGATGACGCCGACAAAGCCGCCGCGCGAAATCGAGAAGGAAGCATTGTCGACCGCGGCCTTAGCGCCGAAACGGCACGTCAGACCTTCCACCACCAGCATGCGAGGCTCCCGGATCAGCGCCAGATGATCTTCTTCGAGATTCATCCGGCTCGCTCTTGTTCTCCTGAAGCATGCTTTTCGGATGGTGCGTTGCACTTTCCGGATCATGCCCCAGCCATGCCAATCGCTAACGCCGGCCTTTTACAGTTGTGTGACAAACACGCTGGAGCGGGCGACCGTCCACATGCACTGCGCTTGTCACACGATCGTCACACCATCGTCATCGACCGCGTCGATGACGATCACTTGCTCCCGAAATTGATGCGGACGGAAATCCCATGGCGGCAAAAGTGCTTTCGGCTCAAGCGACCGTCGATCCCAGTGCAAGGCTGCACGAGACGAGCCTGGGTGCTTATTGCGAGGTCGGTCCCCGCACTATCCTGCACGAAGTTTCCATGAGCGACTACTCGTACGTCGTCAACGACTCCCAGATCACCTACACCAGCATCGGCAAATTCTGCTCGATTGCGGCGATGACTCGCATCAATCCGGGCAACCATCCCATGCATCGGGCGGCTCAGGCGCATTTCACGTATCGCGCCAGCGCCTATTTTCCCGGCGAGAGCGACGACGCCGAATTCTTCGACTGGCGCCGCTCCTATCACGTTCACATCGGCCACGACGTCTGGATCGGGCACGGCGCGGTCGTGCTTGCCGGCCGCAATATCGGGACCGGTGCCCTGGTCGCGGCCGGCGCCATCGTGACCAAGGACGTACCGGCCTATACCAACGTCGCCGGAAATCCGGCGCGGCCGATCAGGCGACGGTTTTCCGAAGATATCGCCGGCCGTCTTGCGGAGCTCGCCTGGTGGGACTGGGACCACGGCAGCCTGCGCAGCGCCCTGCCTGATTTCCGGAAGCTCTCTGTCGAGGACTTCCTTACGAAATACGAGCCTATGGTCGCCGCTGGCCGATTCTCCGCCAAGAAGCAGAGTGTCGTCGCGTGATCGATATCCTGATTGAAGGCGGCCGGACGCTTGTCGGCACGGAGATCGTTGAGACTTCACTTGGCATCGCCGGCGGCGAGATCGCAACCATGGACGCCCCCGGTTTCCGCGCGGCACTTGCCATCGACGCGGGGGGCCTTTTGGTGCTGCCGGGCATCATCGATCTGCACGGCGACGCCTTCGAGCGCCAGATGATGCCGCGCCCAGGCGTCCATTTCCCGATCGATGTTGCGCTTGTGGAAAGCGATCGCCAAGCCATTGGAAACGGCATCACCACGGTGTTTCACGCCGCGACATGGTCCTGGGAGCCGGGCTTGCGCAGCGGCGACAGCACCAAGGAGCTGCTCGAGGCGATCAAGCGTCTGCGACCGCAATTTGCCGCCGATACGCGCTTCCATTTGCGCCACGAGACCTACAATCTCGACGCCGAGGCCGAAATCGGCCGGTGGCTTTCGTCGGGGCTTGTCGATCTGCTCGCCTTCAACGACCACATAGACAGCACGGTGGCGAACCTTGCAAAGCCGCAGAAGCGGTCCCGCATGGTCGAGCGCACCGGGCTCTCCGGTGAGGCGTTCGACGATCTGGTCGCACGCGTCGTTTCCCGCGCCCAGGAGGTGCCCGCCTCCATCTTGCGACTGGCAACAGCGGCGCGCGCGGCCGGTGTGCGCATGCTCTCGCATGACGACGAGACGCCCGCGATGCGCAAGGCGTTTCGCGCGCAAGGTGTCGAGATCGCGGAGTTTCCGATCAACGAGGAGACCGCGCGGGAAGCGGCAGAAAACGGTGATGCAATCGTATTTGGCGCGCCCAACGTCGTGCGCGGCAGCAGCCACACCGGCTGGGTCAGAGCGGCCGACATGATCGCCAACGGCCTGTGCACGGTGCTGGCTTCCGACTACTACTACCCGGCGCCGCTGCTCGCAGCGTTTCGCCTCGCCGCGGATGACGTGCTGCCGCTGCCTGAGGCCTGGCAGCTGATCTCGGCGGGGCCGGCGCGCGCCGCCGGCCTCTTCGACCGCGGCGTGCTGGCGGAAGGTCATCGCGCCGACCTCATTCTTGTCGACGACGCCTTGCCGCTCAGGCCGCGCGTCGTCGCCGCGATTGGGCGAGGCCGGCTCATGCATTTGACCGAGGCCGAGCGCCTCACTGTTTCGACCGCTCTGCCAAAGGCTGTCGCAGCCGAATAAAGCGGCTATGCTTTGCCAATGTCAGCCTTTCCCCGCTATGCGATTTATTATGCACCTCGGCCCGCCAGCGATCTTTGGCTCTTTGGCAGCACCTTGCTCGGCTATGACGCCTACACGGCGAGCAGCGCGCCTTTCCCCGCGGACGCCCTGCAAACCGCACCAGACTGGCGGGAATTGTCTGCCGATCCGCGAAAGTACGGCTTCCATGCCACGCTGAAGGCTCCGCTCTCGCTGGCTGACGGCAAGACGGAGGCCGAGCTCGTCGCCGCCTGCGCAGCCTTCGCCGCCAAGGCGCGACCGATCCCGGTGATCAGGCCGATCGTTGACGCGATCAGTGGCTTTCTTGCCGTCATCCCCGCCGGGATATCGACGCCGCTCCAGCAGCTTGCGGCCGATTGCGTGCGCGACTTCGATGCGTTTCGTGGCCCGCTCACCGCGGCCGATCGCGAACGGCGAAGTCCCGAGCTGCTTACTGCGAGACAACGCGAATATCTCGATCGATGGGGCTATCCCTATGTGATGGAAGAGTTTCGCTTTCACATGACCCTGACCGGCCGGCTTGACGAAGCTCGCCGCGGTCAGGTACTCGAGATGTTGCGGACACAACTCGCGCAGCTTCGCCTCGAAGCGCTCCCGATCGACCGGATCGCGCTGTTTCGCCAGGATGCCAGCGACAGCCGGTTCGGCATCATCGGCTCGTGGCAACTGCAATCGCATTGACTGGATGCCGGCTGCGAATCTCGTGCATACCAAGGTATCAAGTCTGCTGCTGAAAGGCGCCAATTCGGTCGAATTCCGCAATCTCGCTGGGGCATTCCCCGCTCCAGAGCTGGCTAGCGCAGGTGCGGGATGCTATAGTTCTCTTGCTAATGGCGGCTTTGAAAACAGCGAAAGCCACGCGACATGAAGAAAGGTGACGCGATCTGCCCCCGATGTGGAGCCGGCTTCCGCCGCTTGGAGCTGTCGTCCATCAAAGGAACAGGGGGTCAGTTTCGCTGCCCCGTGTGCGATTTCGTTCTCGAGGCCTTTGACGGTTCGACGCAGGTCGCCTATCGGCTCACGATCGTTCCCTCCAGAATACTCGACTAGACAGCCGCAACAGGGCGCGCGAGATGGCAGACGCTCCCGGGAAGATCGAGTCGGCAGCACAAACTCTTACGATACGGGCGTTGATGCTGGGAGACCGGATCAATCCAGCCGGCCTCGAGATTGGTGAACTCGTATCCTCGGTGCCGGTCGCGTTCCGTCTTCACTCCGGGCTTGCCGTCATCTTCCGTTACGGCGTCGTGGTCTTGATCGGGCTCTTGCCCTCGGAGCAGATTGCGTTCATCGAAACCATAAAGCCGCGCGTCTCAGGCGAGCTCCCCCCGTACGAAGAAGAGACGGCGCAGGCGCAGATCTGCAGCGAGGAATCTGCGGAAGCCATTCCACCGGGCGGACCGATCTGCATCAGCAAGTTCTCCGATGATCGCCTGCTCCTGATCGCGGACGCGCTGGCCAAGAGCACGGCCCTGGCGCGCGACGAGCGCAGGGTCGCCGCGGTGTTCGACATCATCGAACCATTCGCACGCGATCTGGCGGAAAAGGGTAAAACGCCGTATCGTCGCAAGGCGATCCTGCAATTGATCGGCAACGCGCTGCTCGTCCAGCAGCGCGTCTCCGGCCGCGTCGCCATCGGCGAGAAGCCGGACGTGCTGTGGGAAAAGCCGGAACTGGATCGGCTCTACGCCCGGCTTGAGGACGAATACGAGCTCAAGGAGCGGCTGGATGCGCTCGAACGCAAATTGACGGCGATCTCGGAAACCGCAAACGCGCTGACCGACATCATCGATACCCGCCGCTCGCTGCGGGTCGAGCTCGCCATCGTCATCCTGATCGTTCTGGAAATCGTGATCGGCTTCTTCCCGTTCCTCACGAGCGGCCATTAGGCGCAAGCCTGGAATGCAGCCTGCACACTCGGCCCGCCTTACATCGGGAGCCCTAAGAACTTGAACGGCTCGGCCTCGCGAAATCTGCCGGTCACTTCACCCGAGAAGGCGTTCGACTGGTCGGGGCCCAGATCGAGCTTCTTCACCTTACCCGTATCCGGAGAAAGATCGGCAGCCTTCAGGTCCACCCAGAAGGTGTTGGGCGTCAGCACGGATTCGAAGAAATAGAGCTTGCGCTGATGATCGGCGACGGTGCGCCAGCGCGTCGACGAGATGTTCGGCGCGGTCGGGGTTGATATGCCGAACGGAACGGACACGTTGCGGATCACGCTGAAGACGCTGGCTACGGCGCGATCGGGCGTCTGGTTCTTTGGCAGCGCCTCGACGTAGAAGGAAGCACGCGCGAAGCGATCCGCGGCGCGGTTCGTACCGGGCAGCATCACCATGCCGCCGACCTCCTTCCAATAGGCGTTCAGCGCCAACTGCTCCTTGAAGACCGGGGAATTGGTCATGACCTGGTATTTGCGATCGTGGTGGATCACGGGCTTGCCCTTGATGTACTCGATGATC
>NZ_JACRAW010000083.1 GCF_016213215.1 Bradyrhizobium sp.
ACCGCGCCCCGACGCTGCACCGCCTCGGCATCCAGGGCTTCCAGCCGAAGCTCATCGAAGGCAAGGCGATCCAGATCCACCCGATGGTCTGCCCGTCGTTCAACGCCGACTTCGACGGCGACCAGATGGCCGTGCACGTGCCGCTGTCGCTGGAAGCCCAGCTCGAAGCGCGCGTCCTGATGATGTCGACCAACAACATCCTGCATCCGGCCAACGGTCAGCCGATCATCGTTCCCTCGCAGGACATCGTGCTCGGCCTCTATTACCTGTCGATCCTGCGCGAGGGCATGCCCGGCGAGGGCAAGCTCTTCGGCGACATGTCCGAGCTCGAGCACGCGCTGCATTCGAAGGTCATCCACCTCCACACCAAGATCAAGTACCGGTGGGAGGGGACCGACGAGAACGGCAAGCACGCCCGTCGCTGGATCGAGACCACGCCGGGCCGCGTCATGCTCGGCAACGTGCTGCCCAAGCACTCGAAGATTTCGTACGACATCATCAACAAGCTGATGACCAAGCGCGAAATCTCCAGCGTGATCGATCAGGTCTACCGCCACTGCGGCCAGAAGGAGACGGTGATCTTCTGCGACCGCATCATGGCGCTCGGCTTCTACAACGCCTTCAAGGCCGGCATCTCGTTCGGCAAGGACGATATGGTCGTTCCGCAGGGCAAGTGGAAGATCGTAGAGACGACGCGCACGCTCGCCAAGGATTTCGAGCAGCAGTACAACGACGGCCTGATCACCCACGGCGAGAAGTACAACAAGGTGGTCGACGCCTGGTCGAAGGCGACCGAAGAGATCGCCAAGGAGATGATGAAGGAAATCTCCGCGACCAAGAAGACCGCCAAGGGCGCGGACGCCGACATCAACTCGATCTACATGATGGCGCATTCCGGTGCGCGCGGTTCGCCGGCGCAGATGCGTCAGCTCGCCGGCATGCGCGGCCTGATGGCCAAGCCCTCGGGCGAGATCATCGAGACGCCGATCATCTCCAACTTCAAGGAAGGTCTGTCGGTGCTCGAGTACTTCAACTCGACCCACGGCGCCCGCAAGGGTCTCGCGGACACCGCGCTCAAGACCGCCAACTCCGGCTACCTGACGCGGAGTCTGGTCGACGTCGCCCAGGACTGCAGCATCACGTCCGATGACTGCGGCACCAAGCTCGGCATCAAGATGCGCGCCATCGTCGATGCCGGCACGGTGGTGGCCTCGCTCGGCTCGCGCATCCTCGGCCGTGTCGCCTGCGACGACGTCCGCGATCCCTCGACCAACAAGGTCGTTGTCAAGCGCGGCACGCTGATGGAGGAGAGCCACGTCGATGCCATCCAGCAGGCCGGCATCCAGGAGGTGAAGATCCGCTCGGCGCTGACGTGCGAGCTCACCAACGGCATCTGCGCCAAGTGCTACGGCCGAGATCTTGCCCGCGGCACGCCGGTCAACCACGGCGAGGCGGTCGGCGTCATCGCGGCGCAGTCGATCGGCGAGCCGGGCACCCAGCTCACGATGCGCACCTTCCACATCGGCGGCGCGGCGCAGATCAACGAGCAGTCCTTCGTCGAATCCAACTTTGAAGGCAAGGTCGTGATCAAGAACCGGGCGGTCGCGCGCAACAGTGAAGGTCACCTGGCCGCGATGGTCCGCAACATGGTGGTGGCGATCGTCGATGCCGACGGCACCGAGCGAGCGACCCACCGCATCCAGTACGGCTCGCGCCTGCACGTCGACGAGGGCGACATGGTCAAGCGCGGCCAGCGCATCGCCGAGTGGGATCCCTACTCCAGGCCGGTGCTCACCGAGGTCGAAGGTACGATCGGCTTCGAGGACCTGGTCGAAGGGCAGTCGATCTCGGAAACGCTCGACGAGTCGACCGGTATCGCCAAGCGCGTCGTCATCGACTGGCGTTCGTCGCGCGGCGGGGCGGATCTGCGGCCCGCGATCGTGGTCAAGGGCAAGGACGGCAAGGTCCAGAAGCTCGCGCGTGGCGGCGATGCCCGCTACATGCTGTCGGTCGACGCGATCCTTTCGGTGGACGTCGGCTCCAAGGTCAAGCCGGGCGACATCCTTGCCCGTATCTCGACCGAAAGCGCCAAAACGCGCGACATCACGGGCGGTCTGCCGCGCGTGGCGGAGCTGTTCGAAGCGCGCAAGCCGAAGGACGCCGCGATCATCGCCGAGATCGCCGGCACCGTCCGCTTCGGCCGCGACTACAAGAACAAGCGTCGCCTCTCGATCGAGCCGCTCGACAAGACCGAGGAGGCGCGCGAGTACCTCATCCCGAAGGGCAAGCACATCCACCTTCAGGACGGCGACGTCGTCGAAAAGGGCGACTTCATCGTCGAGGGCAATCCGGCGCCGCACGACATCCTGGCGATCAAGGGCATCGAGGAACTCGCTGCCTATCTCGTCAACGAGATCCAGGAGGTCTACCGGTTGCAGGGCGTGCTCATCAACGACAAGCACATCGAAGTGATTGTCCGTCAGATGCTGCAGAAGGTGGAGATCACCGACCAGGGCGAAACCGACATGATCGCCGGCGAGCAGGTCGACAAGATCGAGTTCGACCTGATCAACGCCAAGGCGAAGGAAGAGGGCAAGAAGCCCGCCACGGGTACGCCGGTTCTGCTCGGCATCACCAAGGCGAGCCTGCAGACCCGCTCGTTCTTCTCGGCGGCCTCCTTCCAGGAGACAACGCGCGTGCTTACCGAGGCGGCGGTCAACGGAAAGGTCGACCCGCTCGAGGGCCTCAAGGAGAACGTCATTGTCGGCCGGCTGATCCCGGCGGGCACCGGCGCCTCCATGGCCAGGATCCGCGAAGTCGCCATCAAGCGCGACAAGATGATCCTCGAGGAGCGCGAAAAGCAGGCGGCGATCGTGTCGCCGGCCCCTCAGGCAGAGCCGGTGGCGCTGCCGCCCGCCGAATAAAGCCTCTATACGACTACGGAAACACCCGAAAAGGCCGGCTTTCGCCGGCCTTTTTGCTGCACTGCGCGACTGTTGCGGTGCAAGAGGGATCTTTGTTCATCGTCCCTTCAGGCGGAAAGGCGCTTCTGCTAATGAGCAATTTACCGGTGGTCCCGAGGGGGGGCGGCCGGAGACCACGGAATTATAATGCTTGAGCTTGCAATCGTCGGCGGCGGCCCGGGGGGGCTGATGAGCGCCTGGTACCTGCGGCGTAAACTCGGCGATCTCTGCCGCGTCACGATTTTCGAAGCATCGGATCGACTTGGCGGCAAGATCGTCACAAGCAAGTTCGATTCGGCGCCGGCGATGTACGAAGCCGGCGTTGCCGAGATCTACGACTACTCGATGAGCGGTCCCGATCCGCTGCGCGAATTGGTCCAGCATTTCGGGCTGCAGACCATCCCGATGGACGCCGAGCAGGTGCACATTGACGGCGAACTCCTGAACGACGTGCCGGGCATGCGCCGGAAATACGGCCCCCGGACCGCGCAAGCGATCGAGGCTTTCCGCAAGCGCTGCACCGAGATGGTGACGCCGATCGAATATTACGAAGGCATCGGCGCGCACGACAACGAGCACCCCTGGGCCTACAAGACCGCCGAAGAGGTGCTGGACGAGGAAGTCGGCGATCCCGTCGCCAAGCGCTTCTTCAAGGTGATGGCGCGTTCCGACATCGCGACCGAAAGCCACAACACCAACGGGCTGAACGCGCTCAAGAACTACGTGATGGATATCGACGGCTATATCGGCCTTTATTCCATCCAGAACGGCAACGAGCAGCTGATCGAGTGCCTGCAATCGGAGGTCAGCGCCGACATCCAGCTTAACCACCGTATCCTGGCGGTCGGCAAGGCCACGACCGGCCGCTACCAGCTGAAGATGATGAACGGGAAGGGGCCGGAGACGCGCGACTTCGACCTCGTCCTTGTCTGCCTGCCGCACTCCTGGCTCGCGACGGTCGGCTGGGAAGGCGAGCGGCTGCGCAAGGCGATGGTCAAGCATGTCGCCTATTTCGACCGTCCCGCCCATTATCTGCGCGTCTCGATCCTGTTCGACGAACCGTTCTGGGGCGACAAGATCCCAGGCTCATGGTTCATGTCGGAGGCGTTCGGCGGCTGCTGCGTCTACAACGAGGGCTCGCGGCACGACGTCGGCAGGCATGGCGTGCTTAACTGGCTTATTCCGGGCTCCGACGCGCTGGCCTACGCCAATCTCACCGACCAGGAGCTGATCGATGCGGCGGTGAAGTCGCTGCCCGCTGAGCTGGGCGATGCGCGCGCCCACTTCATGGAAGGCAAGATCCACCGCTGGCTGTCCTCGGTCAATGCGGTTCCTGGTGGCCTGCCGGTGCGCGACGTGATGACCAATCACCGGCCCGAACCGAAGGACCATCCCGGCCTCGTGCTGGTCGGCGACTACCTGTTCGACTCCACCCTGAACGGGCTGCTCGACTCCTCCGATGCCGCAACCGACATCATCCTCACCGAGACGATCCGACTGCGCCGCGCGCGCGAGAAGGACGACCAGCGGCTGTCGGACAAGATCGACCGCGACTATTTCGACAAATATCGCGGCGTTGGTCCGTACGGTCAGGCATGGACCCAGTTCACCGATCCCGACTACCTGATGAACATGATCGGGATCGTGTGGGGGAGGGACAAGGGGTACAGGATTCTCGTTGCCGGATCGGCGAGCGGCGAACTTGTGGGTGCGTTGCGCGAGCGCGGCGTCGATGCGTACGGCATTGAGAACAACCGCGTCATCCACGCCAGGACGCCGAAGGCGCTGCAGCCCTACAACAAGTTGGGTACGATCGTCGACATGCCGTTCAAGGATGGCGAGTTCGACTTCGTGTTCGAGACCAGCCTGTGCCATGTCTCCGAAAGGCAGGTGGCCCGCGCGATCCGCGAGTTCAACCGCGTGGTCGGAACCGGCATCGTGTTCGGATCGGTGACCTCGGACATGTCGCCGGCGCTGATCGATCGCTATGACCTGTTGCGGGGGGTGAAGAAGCTCGGCACCTGGTGGGAGTGGTCCGAGTTGTTCTTCAACAACGGGTTCGACCTCTCGATGCATCGCAACGACTGTACCGACGCGGTTTGGGCCGCGACGCTGAAGGCCAACAAGGGGCCGGGGCAGTGGTATGCCGACGCGGACAGCCTGCGCTACTCGTTCTTTGACAAGGTCGAGGACGAGGAGGACTAGCGCGGCCGTCCGGATCGTCCAATTGCTTTGCCGAACCGGCTTTGTTCGCATAGAAATGAGGAGCAGCGGCTGCGCTGCTCCCCTGTTTCTTGCGGTCATGCCGACCGTGCAGCACCGGTTGGTGTCATGGCGCCAAAGCGTTCTTCGTCCGACAAGCAAGAGCCCGCCGCCGCGGCGGAGTTGGCTGTTGGGAGGAAGCCTGCGGCTGCACCGGCTGGCCCGGGCGGGGGCAAGACGGGCGTACCCCTGGACGAGGGCGAATCCGAAGAGGACGAGCTCGAGCTAGAACTCGATGATGACGACGAGGACGAGGACCTGGTCGTCTATACCGCGAAGGAAGCGGCCGGCGCGCTCGCCACGTTCTATGGCTTCGTCAAGCCGTACTTGAGCTCCTACAAGAGGATGCTCGCGTTCGTCTCGCTCGGCGTGGCCATCGAGACGTTGTTCAACGTCATCATGCCGCTCAGCCTGAAGTTCCTGATCGACGAGGCGCTGGGCGAGGAGGACTTCCAGGCGCTCTACCGCATCCTCGGCGTGCTGGCGGTAGCCGGCATCTTCACCTCGATCGTTGCGGTCTGGTACGAGCGCTGGGACGCGCGACTGGCGGCATGCGTCATATCGGATGTGCGGGCGCGGCTGTTCGGGCACGTCCAGAACCTGCCGGCAGCCTATTTCGGGCGCACCCGGCGCGGCGAGATCCTGTCGCGCTTTTCCGTCGACCTCTCGGCGTTCGAAGGGGCGGTCAAGACCTTCGTCAACAGCGCCGCGCTGCCGTTCCTCGAGCTGGTTGCCGGCATCATCCTGATGCTGTTCCTGAACTGGCAGCTGGCGGTGGTCGCCCTCCTGGTGTTTCCGATCACCCTGATCGGGCCGCGCATCATCACGCCGAAGGCCGTGCAGGCCAATTACGACCAGAAGGTCAACGAATCCGCGCTGCTTGGCGTGGTGCAGGAAAACATTGCAGCTCAGGCCGTGATCAAGGCGTTCAGCCTGCAGCGCAAGATGCTGGGCGCCTTCAGCCTTCGCAACAACGACACGCGCGACAGGATCGCGTCGGCCACGTTCCTGTCGACCATGGTCGAGCGCACGGTCACGATCTCGGTTCTGCTGCTGCACCTGGTGGTGCTGGCGATTGGCGCCTATCTCGCCACCAAGGGCCAGATCACCATCGGCACCTTCGTCACCTTCGAGAGCGCGTTCTGGGAAGTCTCCTATAACATCGCCCACGTCATGCACTTCATCCCGGTGTCGATCCAGTCCGCCGCGGCGGTGCGTCATATCCAGGATCTGCTGGATGAGCCGACCCGCGGCGGCGATCGTCCGGGTGCGCCGGACCTGCCGCGCGTCAGCCACGACATCAGCTTCGAGCGCGTCACCTTCAGGTACGAAGGCAGCGAAACGCCGGTCCTGGACAATCTCAGCCTCAAGCTCAACGTCGGCAAGAGGATCGCCATTGTCGGGCCGAGCGGCTCGGGGAAGAGCACGCTGCTCAACCTGATTTTGCGGCTCTACGTGCCCGACGAAGGGCGCGTGACCATCGATGGCGTCGACATCCGGAAGGTGACGCTCGAATCGCTGCGCCGGAGCATGGCCGTGGTGTTCCAGGAGAACATGCTGTTCAACATGTCGATCCGCGAAAACATCCGGCTCGGCAAGGAAGGCGCGACGGACAAGGAGGTGGAGGAGGCGGCCCGCAAGGCCGAGATCCATCGCTACATCATGAGCCTTCCGCTGAAATACGACACCCTGGTCGGCGAGCGCGGCGACACCCTGTCCGGTGGACAGCGCCAGCGCATTGCGATTGCGCGCGCAATCATCCGCAACCCGTCGGTGCTGCTGCTGGACGAGGCGACGTCGGCGCTGGACCAGACCACGGAAGCAGCCATCAACCGCACCTTGCTGAAAGTCGCCAAGGGACGCACCATGATCTGGTCGACCCATCGCCTGACGTCGGTGGTCGAGATGGACGAGATCATCGTCATTTCCGGCGGCAAGGCGATCGAGCGCGGCTCGCACGCGGAACTGCTCGCCAAGAACGGCGCTTACCGGAAGCTCTGGGACGATCAGGTGCACAAGCCGCACGGCCAGGCCGCTACCGATGCGGATGATGATGAGGACGACTGACGAGGAATGATCAAGATTCGCCCCGGTCCGCCTCGGAAGGTCAAGAGCCGGGGCCGATCGGAGATCGAATCGCGTCGATGAGCGACTGCCATAGGGCAGCGTGAGGGTATTTAGGTGCCGTCTGCGCGGCCGGGCGCGATAGAGCGGTCTGGCATCGGCCGTCGAGGTGTTTTTATGCGGGCAAAAATGAAGCCTGCACAGGCGGAACTGCCCCTCGGATCCATATGAAGGGAGCGCATTGGAGCCGGGAAGCGGCCAATTCTGAAGGGCTTAAGAAGTGCTTCTTCGAATGTGGTTTCGCCTTGACTTGGCTACCTACCACTTATAAAAGGCGCCTCACTTAACGACAGGCGGTGAGCAACGCCAGCGTCGGAACGGAACACCTCCCTGACACCCTCGGGTCGCCGGGCAGGCACCAACCTCGACGAATGCCGCTCAAACGCTGTCGATCATAGCTAGGCAATGCCAGGACGATTTTAGTTCTTAAGAGCCTGTTCTCTTGAGATCGAACTCGGATGCATGACCTCGGTGTTTGGCCGGCCGGCGCAAGCTGATCGGCGCGAGACTGCGGTCCTCTGTGGCGTCGAAGCGCTTTCCGCTCAGCGATGGGGCGGTTGGCGCAATTTCGCTTTGCGCGGACCTTTCTGCGCGGTGCGGCCCGTCGGGCGGGTAGTCCGAGAGAAGAATTTGCGGACCGGTGACGGTCTCGCGCGAAGAAAAAGGGTGAAGGCCAGGATGCCGACGATCAACCAGCTGATCGCACAACCGCGTGTGGTGCAGAAGTCGCGCAAGAAGGTGCCGGCGTTGCAGCAGTCGCCGCAGAAGCGCGGCGTTTGCACGCGCGTCTACACCACCACGCCGAAGAAGCCGAACTCGGCCCTTCGCAAGGTCGCCAAGGTGCGCCTGACCAACGGTTTCGAGGTCATCGGCTACATCCCGGGCGAGGGTCATAACCTGCAGGAGCACTCGGTGGTCATGATCCGCGGCGGCCGCGTCAAGGACTTGCCCGGCGTGCGCTACCACATCCTCCGCGGCGTGCTGGACACCCAGGGCGTCAAGAACCGTAAGCAGCGTCGTTCGAAGTACGGCGCCAAGCGTCCGAAGTAAGCGGGAACCTCTTCCATGTCGCGTCGCCATTCTGCGGAAAAGCGTGAAGTTTTGCCCGATCCGAAGTTCGGGAACATCGTCATTACGAAGTTCATGAACTCGGTGATGTATGCCGGCAAGAAGTCGGTCGCCGAAAGCATCGTCTACGGCGCGCTCGGCATCATCGAGAACAAGACCAAGCAGAACCCGCTCACGGTCTTCGAGCAGGCGCTCGAGAACGTGATGCCGACCATCGAGGTCCGCTCCCGCCGCGTCGGCGGTGCGACCTACCAGGTGCCGGTCGAGGTTCGCTCGGTCCGCCGGCAGGCCCTGGGGATCCGCTGGCTGATCTCGGCTGCGCGCGAGCGCAACGAGAAGACGATGACCGAGCGGCTCTCGGCGGAGCTCCTGGACGCGTCGAACAATCGGGGGAACGCCGTCAAGAAGCGCGAAGACGTGCACCGCATGGCGGAAGCCAACCGCGCCTTCTCGCATTATCGCTGGTAAGGCGAATCTCGGACTTTTAAGGAAGACCCTATGCCCCGCCAACATGCCATCGAGGACTACCGTAACTTCGGTATCATGGCGCATATCGACGCCGGCAAGACCACGACGACCGAGCGTATCCTCTATTACACCGGCAAGAGCCACAAGATCGGCGAAGTGCACGAAGGTGCCGCGACGATGGACTGGATGGAGCAGGAGCAGGAGCGCGGTATCACCATTACGTCGGCCGCGACCACGGCGTTCTGGAACGGCAAGCGTCTGAACATCATCGACACGCCGGGCCACGTCGACTTCACCATCGAAGTCGAGCGTTCGCTCCGCGTGCTCGACGGCGCCGTCTGCGTGCTCGACTCCAACCAGGGCGTCGAGCCCCAGACCGAAACCGTCTGGCGCCAGGGCGACAAGTACAAGGGTCCG
>NZ_JACRAW010000086.1 GCF_016213215.1 Bradyrhizobium sp.
CGAGCCGTATCTCCTCATCCTGAGGAGCTTGCGAAGCAAGCGTCTCGAAGGATGAAGGCCCGGGTCCGGGCCTCATGGTTCGAGACGCGCCTTCGGCGCTCCTCACCATGAGGGTTGGAACGTCGCAACCTCAGAAGATTCACACCCTCTGAGGAGCCCGCCAAAGGCGGGCGTCTCGGGCCGCAAAGAGACCGCCCACCAGCCCTCAGGTCGCCACCGCGCCATTGCCGGCGGTCTCCAGCCGGAACGCTGCGGCAAACAGGGCGCGCGTGTAGTCGCTCTTCGGATTCTTGAACAGCTCGGAGGCCGGCCCCTCCTCCACCACCTTGCCGCCGCGCATCACGATGAGATGGCTGGCGAGCGAGGCCACCACGCGCAGGTCGTGCGAGATGAACATGTAGGTCAGGTGACGCTTGCGCTGCAGTTCGCGCAACAGATCGACCATCTGCGCCTGAAACAGCATGTCCAGCGCGCTGGTCGGCTCGTCCAGCACCACGAAATCCGGCTCCAGAACCACCGCGCGGGCGAGGCTGATGCGCTGGCGCTGGCCGCCGGAGAATTCGTGCGGATAGCGGAAACGCGTGTCCGGATCGAGCCCGACGTCCTGCAGCGCCTTGACCACGCGCGTCTCGCGCTCGCCGCGCGACAGATTGGGCTGGTGCACGGACAGGCCCTCGCCGACGATGTCGCCGACCGACATGCGCGGGCTCAGCGAGCCGAACGGATCCTGGAACACGATCTGCATGTCGCGGCGGAAGGGGCGCATCTCCTTGAAGCGCAGCCCCTGGATGTCCTTGCCCAGAAAGACGATCGGGCCGTTGGAGGAAATCAGCCTGAGCAGCGCCAGTCCCAGCGTGGTCTTGCCGGAGCCGGATTCGCCGACGACGCCGAGCGTCTCGCCCTTGCGTACCGCGATGCTGACGCCGTCGACGGCCTTGATATGGCCGACCGTCTTGCGCAGCAGGCCGCGCTTGATCGGAAACCAGACCTTCAGATCATTCGCGGACATCACCACGGGCGCCTGTGGCTGCGGCGGCGCGGGGTCGGGCTTCGGTTCGGCCGCAAGCAGGTCGCGCGTATAGGGATGCTTCGGCGCACCGAACACCTGTTCCACCGGTCCCTGCTCGACGATCTTGCCGCCGTTCATCACGCAGACGGTATCGGCAATGCGGCGCACGATCCCGAGATCGTGGGTGATGAAGAGCAGGCTCATGCCGTGTCGCGCCCGGATCTGCGCCAGCAGGGCCAGGATCTGCGCCTGCACGGTGACTTCGAGCGCAGTAGTGGGTTCGTCTGCGATAAGGAGATCCGGCTTGTTGGCAAGCGCCATCGCGATCATGACGCGCTGCCGCTGGCCGCCCGACAACTGGTGCGGATAGCTCTTCAGCCGCGTCTCCGGGTCGGGAATGCCGACCTGGGTCAACAACTCCAATGTGCGCTTGCGCGCGTCTGCCGAGCTGATGCCGCTGTGCAGCTGCAGGATCTCGCCGATCTGGGCCTCGATGGTGTGAAGCGGATTGAGCGAGGTCATCGGCTCCTGGAAGATGATCGAGATGTCGTTGCCGCGAATTCCGCGCATCTCGTGTTCGGACAGGGAGAGCAGCTCGCGTCCGTTGAAGCGGATGCTGCCGGACGGGTGCGAGGCCGTCGGATAGGGCAGCAGCTTCAGAATCGACAGCGCGCTGACCGACTTGCCGGAGCCGGACTCGCCGACCAGGGCCACGCATTCGCCGCGCTTGATCTCGAACGAGATCGTGTCGACCGCGAGCGTTGAGCCGCTCGGCTGGTGGAAGGCCACCGAGAGATCGCGCACAGACAACAGGGGCTGGTTGATCGTGTCCATCGCCGCCCTCACCTGAACGTCTTGCGCGGATCGAAGGCGTCGCGCACCCCTTCGCCGATAAAGATGAGTAGCGACAGCATGATCGCCACGGCAAAGAAGCCCGAGAAGCCGAGCCAGGGCGCCTGCACGTTGGCCTTGCCCTGCGACAGCAATTCACCAAGCGACGGCGAGCCCGGCGGCAGGCCGAAGCCCAGGAAGTCGAGAGCGGTCAGCGTCATCACCGAGGAGGAGACGATGAACGGCAGGAAGGTCATGGTCGCGACCATCGCGTTCGGCAACAGGTGGCGGAACATGATGACGGCGTTGGACACGCCGAGCGCGCGCGCCGCCTGGATGTATTCGAAGTTGCGTCCGCGCAAGAATTCGGCGCGAACCAGTCCGACCAGCGAAACCCAGGAGAACAGCAAGAGGATGCCGAGCAGGACGAAGAATCCGGGCACCAGCACCGAGGACAGGATAAGCAGCAGATAAAGATAGGGGATCGCCGTCCAGATCTCGATGAAGCGCTGGAAGCCGAGGTCGATCCAGCCGCCGAAATAGCCCTGCACGCCGCCCGCGGCGATGCCGATGATCGAGGAGATGATAGTCAGGCTGAGCCCGAACAGCACCGAGATGCGAAAGCCGTAGACCAGGCGCGCGACCACGTCGCGACCCTGGTCGTCGGTCCCAAGCCAGTTGTATTCGAGATCGCGGCAGCTCTTCAGGCCCTTCTTCTCGACCACCGGCTTGCACTGCGCCTCGGTCAGCATCCACGTCGGCGGCGACGGCGCCGGCGTCGGCAGATCGAGGTTATGGGTATGATAGGAGTAACGGATCAGCGGCCAGACGATGGTGCCGCCCTTGTCCGCGATCAGTTTCTGCAAATAGGGATCGCGATAGTCGGCTGCCGTCTCGAAGTCGCCACCGAAAGTGGTTTCCGAATAGGTAACGAAGGCCGGCCAGTACAGCTTTCCGTCGAACTTGATCAAGAACGGCCGGTCGTTGGCGATCAGCTCGGCAAACAGCGAGACGACGAACAGCGTCATGAAGATCCAGAACGACCAATAGCCGCGCCGGTTCGCCTTGAAGTTCTGCCAGCGCCGCTTGTTGAGCGGCGACGGAACAAATGCCTTGTTCGTGATCGGGACGGCTTCGCCGAGCGGCGAACGCGTGGTCGTTTCGATCGGGGTGGGCGCAGTGACCGTCATCAGACCTCCCGCGCCTCGAAATCGATCCGCGGATCGATCCACATGTAGGTGAGGTCGGAGATCAGATTCACCACGAGGCCGACCAGCGAGAAGATGTAGAGCGTTCCGAACACCACCGGATAGTCGCGGTTGAGCACGCTCTCGAAACCAAGCAGGCCGAGCCCGTCGAGCGAAAAGATGGTCTCGATCAGGAGCGAGCCGGAAAAGAAGGCGTGGATGAAGGCGCTTGGGAACCCGGCGATCACGATCAGCATCGCGTTGCGGAAAATATGACCGTAAAGCACCTGCCATTCGCTGCAGCCCTTGGCGCGCGCGGTCATCACATATTGCTTGCGGATCTCGTCCAGGAACGAGTTCTTGGTCAGCAGCGCCATGGTCGCGAACGCGCCCAGCGCCATCGAGACCAGCGGCAGCGTGAGGTGCCAGAAATAGTCGATGATCTTCCAGTACCAGGGAAACTGCGACCAGCCGTCCGACGTCAGTCCGCGCAGCGGAAACAAGTTGAAGAACGAACCGCCGGCGAACAGGATGATCAGGAGGATCGCGAACAGGAAGCCGGGGATTGCGAAGCCGATGATGATCACCGCCGACGTCCAGGTATCGAACTTTGAGCCGTCCTTCACCGCCTTGCGGATGCCGAGCGGAATCGAGATCAGATAGGTCAGCAACGTCATCCAGATGCCGAGCGACATCGAGACCGGTAGCTTCTCCTTGATGAGCTGGATCACGCTGACATCGCGGAAGTAGCTCTTGCCGAAATCGAAGCGGGCGAAATTCCACACCATCAGCAGGAAGCGTTCCGGCGCCGGCTTGTCGAAGCCGAATTGCTTCTCCAGGCTCTTGATGAAATCCGGATCAAGCCCCTGCGCGCCGCGATACTTCGAACTAACGGCATCAGCCGCGGCGCCGACCTGCCCTGGCGCCCGCTGTGCGAAGTCGCCGCCGCCCGAGATGCGGGAGGTGCCACCGGTATCGGCGCCCGAGAGCTGCGCGATCACGCGCTCGACCGGGCCGCCGGGTGCGAACTGCACCACGACAAAGGAAACGAAGAGGATCCCGAGCAGGGTCGGGATCATCAGAAGGATACGACGGGCGATGTAGACGCTCATGGGCTATTTCGCCTGCTCGATCTTGGCCGCTCTTGCAGCATCAAACCACCAATTCTCCCGCGAGCCGACGCCCTGGGCGTAGCGCGGCGGCTTTGCCGGGTGTCTGAACAGATCCCAATAGGCCAGCCGGTGTGTCTTGGCATACCATTGCGGGACCCAATAGCGGCCGGCGCGAAATAACCGATCGAACGCATGGCAGGCAACGGTCAAGTCAGCGCGATTAGCCGCCGCGATGATCCTTTCGATCATGACATCGATGGCCGGACTGGCGATGCCGGCGAGGTTGTATGATCCCTTGGTGGATGCCACCTGGGACGAGAAGAACGCACGCATGGCGTCGCCCGGCGTCGCCGACATGCTGAAGCGCTGCACCGTCATGTCAAAATCGAAGTCTTCGACGCGCGCACGGTATTGCACGGCATCTACCAGACGGTGCGTCGCTTCGATGCCAAGCGTGGCGAGATTCTTGATATACGGTGCGTGATGCGGCTGGAACGAGGGCTCGTCACCAAGAAACTCTATTCGGAAGATTTCCCCGTTGGGCAGGAGACGCTTGCCATCCTTGATGGGCAGCCCGGCCTCGTTCAGCAATTGTTGCGCTTTGCGAAGCATGGTGCGATCCTGTCCGGATCCATCCGAGACAGGAGGCACGAACGGCTCCCCGAACACTTCTTCGGGAACCTGTCCTTGGAACGGTTCCAGGAGCTTCAATTCTTCCGGCGAGGGCGGACCGCGCTTCACCATCATGTCCGAGTTCTGGAATGGCGAGACGGTGCGCGCATAGGCACCGTACATGATGGTCTTGTTGGTCCACTCGAAGTCGAAGGCATGGATCAGCGCCTCGCGCACGCGTGGATCCTTGAACTTGTCCCGGCGAGTGTTGATGAACCAGCCCTGGGCGCCCGAGGGCGTATCATCGGGCAAGACCTCCAGCTTGACGCGTCCATCTTTTACTGCGGGAAAGTCATAGCGCGTCGCCCAGATGCGCGAGGTGAATTCCTCGCGATACAGATAGCTCTTGCCGGTAAAGCCCTCGAAGGCGACGTCGCGATCGCGATAGAACTCGTAGCGCACCACGTCGAAATTGTAGCTACCCCGGCAAACCGGCAGGTTGGCGCCCCACCAATCCTTGACCCGCTCGAACTCGATGAAACGATTGACCTCGAATTTCCCGACCTTGTAGGGGCCGGAGCCGAGCGGAATGTCCAGCGTCGATTCTTCGAACGGCCGATTGGAATAATAGGACTTGGAGAAGATCGGCAGGCCGGCGACATAAAGAGGCACGTCACGCGCGCGCTTCGGCGCGAAGGTCACGACCAGCGTCGTATCATCCAGCGCCTCCGCGCCGACCATGTCGCGCATCTGCACGAGAATCAGAGGGTGGCCCTTGGCCTTCAAGGTCGTCAGCGAGAACGCGGCATCGTGGGCCGTCAGCCTGCTGCCATCGTGAAAGCGAGCCTCGGGACGCATCGTGAAACGATAGACCAGCCCGTCGGGCGAGATGTGCACCGACTTCGCCGCAAGCCCATACATCGCATCGGGCTCGTCATTTGCCCGAGCCATCAACGACGCAAAGGTCATGTCCATGCCTTGCGCCCCGTCGCCTTTCAGAATGAAGACGTTGAGCGAATTGAAGGTCTGGTAGGACTGGTTATAGGCCCGGGTCGACGGAATGAGGGAAAAGGTGCCGCCCTTCGGGGCGTCGGGATTGACGTAATCGAAATGGTGGAAATCGGCCGGGTATTTGAGATCGCCGAACGCCGACATGCCGTGCGCCGCGGATTCCTGCTCGGAAGCCGCCGCCCCGCGCAAGAAAGAGACGCTGACGGCGCCGGCGCCGAGGGCGAGCACGTGCCGGCGGGAAAGCTGCGCCATGCGGCAGATATCCTTCACGATTTCTTCGCGATCCGGGCCGCCTTGTCCGCGTCGTACCACCAGATTGCGGGGAATGCCGACTGGCCGTACTTGGGCAATTCCGCCGGACGGCCAAAGCGATCCCAGCGCGCCGTGCGCTGCTTCGGATAATTCCACTGCGGCACAACGTAATGGTTCCAAAGCAGCACGCGGTCCAACGCCTTGGTCGCGGCCACGAGTTCGCCGCGGTCCTTGGCGTAGATTACGCGATCGATCAGCTTGTCGATCGCAGGATTCTTGATCCCCACGACATTGCGCGAGCCGGCCATATCGGCGGCTCTTGATCCCCAGAATTCACGCTGCTCGTTGCCGGGCGACAAGGACTCCGCCCAGGAGGCGACAACAATATCGAAATCCCATTCGCGAAGCCGGTTCTCGTACTGGGTTGGATCGATCGTACGCACGCTGACCGCGATGCCAAGCCTTTCGAGCGACGGCTTGTAGAACAGCATCACCCTTTCGAAGGTCGGATCCTGGCTCAACAATTCGAAAGCGAGCTGCGTGCCGGTCCTGGTATCGACCAGCTTTCGATCACGCACCTCATAGCCGGCCTCCTTCAACAGGCGCATCGCTTCGCGCAGATTCTCGCGCACGGCTTCCGGGCTGCCTCCGGCCGGATTGCTGTAGACAGTCGTAAAGACCTCAGGCGGAACTTCTGCACGCACGCCCTCAAGGATCTCGAGCTCTTTTCCCTGCGGCAGACCGGTTGCCATCAGCTCTTCGGCGCCATCGAAATAGCTGCTGATGCGCTTGTATTGACCGAAGAAAATCTGCTTGTTCATTTCCTCGAAGTCGAACGCATAGTTGAGCGCCCGGCGCACCCTGGGATCGGCGAATTTGGCGCGGCGCAGGTTCGGTGCAAAAGCCTGCATGATTCCCGAGCTGCGATTGGGAAACTCCTCCAGCAGCACCCGCTTCTCGGAAACCGCCGGAAAATCATAGGCGGTCGCCCAGTTCTTCGCACTGTTCTCGAAGCGCCAGTCCACATGGTCGGCCTTGAACGCCTCGATCGCGACGGTCGCGTCGCGGAAATATTCGTAGCGCAGTTCGTCGAAATTGTTGCGTCCTACATTGACGTTGAGATCACGCCCCCAATGGTCCTTGACCCGCTCCAGCACGAGGGTGCGGCCGGCGACGAACTCCTTGATCCGATATGCACCCGAACCCAGCGGAATCTCGAGCGTAGTCGCAGCTACATCGCGCTTGCGCCCCTGCGCGTCAGTCCCCTCCCACCAGTGCTTGGGCATAACGACAAGCTGACCGAGGATCTGTGGAAGTTCGCGATTTCCCGGCGCGTCGAATGTGAATTTGACGTCACGATCACCGATCTTCTCGGCATTCACGACGTGCCTGTAATAGGCCGAATAGAACGGATGATTCTTCTTCAGCGCCTCCAGCGAGAAGATCACGTCCTCGACCGTCACCGGTTTGCCGTCGTGCCATCTTGCCTGCGGGCGCAGTCGATAGACGACGAACGAGAAATCGCCGGGATGAGCTACAGCCTCGGCCAGCAGCCCGTACTCCGTCGAGACTTCATCCATGGCGGAGGTGATCAGCGTTTCGTAGATGAGCGTAACCGGCGCCGCGAGCGCACCTTTCACGCCGGAAACGACATAGTTGAAATTATCGAATGTTCCGATGGCGATCTGTCGAACGACGCCACCCGTGGGCGCATCGGGGTTGACGTAGTCGAAATGCTTGAAGTCGGCCGGGTACTTGACGTCGCCGAACAGCGACAGTGCATGGCGCCACGGTATTTCGCCCGCCGCCTGCGCCTCGGCTTGCCGGATGGTGGGGAGACCGGCCGCGGAACCAAGGGCCGGGATCGTCGCGGCCGCAGCGCCGGTTAGCAGGAGATCGCGTCGGGTAATTGCCAAATGAACGTTCCTGTCGTGAGGGAGGTTACCCAATTAAGTGCCCAATATAGGCAAGGTTTCGACCGATTGTGTTGCTTTTTCCTCATGTTGGAAGCCGGCCGGCCCTGGGAATGCGACGAAACGCCCCGATCGGCGAGAACGCGGAGCCTCTAAACGGAAACGGCCAGGCTGGGCCTGGCCGTTGGTCGCGCCAAACTTCCGAACAGTTTACTTCGAGGCCGTCGGCAGCGGCTTGGGGTTATCCGACAACGTATTGAGATAGGCGATCAGGTCAGCGCGCTCGCTGTCCTTCGAAATACCGGCGAACGCCATCGCCGTCCCCGGAACATAGCCCTTGGGATTGGCAATGAACTTGTTCAGTTCATCAAAGCCCCATGCGCCGCCCTTGCTCTTCATGGCAGCCGAGAAATTGAACCCGCCGCGGCCCTCGCCGATATGGTCGCCAACGATGCCGAAGAGATTCGGACCGACGCGATTGGGGCCGCCCTTTTCGAAGGTATGGCAGGCCGTGCACTTCTTGGCCGCGGCCGCGCCCTTCTCGACCGAGGCGGTCTGCAGGAGCTTTTCGATCGGCTCCGAGCCGGCCGCGGCGGCGGGGGCTTCCTTGGACCCGGCGCTGGGCTCTTCCTTCGCAGCGATCGCAAAGCCCGGCTTTTCCGGCGCCTGGCGGGTGAACAGCGCGTGGGCGGTGAAGTTCGTCACCAGGATAAGGAGGCAGGTCGCCAGAACGGCGCCGATGATCTTGTTGAGTTCGAAGGAGTCCATTTCGGATCAGGCTCCGCGGAGGAAATAAGAGTGCGACTGAGTCGCATGATGCGCCCAGAGATAGGCCTTCAGGTACCGTTCCCCCGAGCAGCGATCAGATATCGGTTTGCCCGTGCTCTGGCAACCCGTTAAAACGCCCCGACTTTCACCGCATCCCCATCCACTTCCGGCATATCGTTCGCCCCATTCCCAGGCTTTCCCGGATGACCGATTCCCGTACCCTGGTACTGATTCCGGCCCGCATGGCCGCCACCCGCCTGCCGGGCAAGCCACTGCTCGACATTGCCGGCCTGCCGATGATCGTGCACGTGCTGCGCCGGGCGGAAGCCGCGCGCATCGGCCGGGTCGCGGTGGCGACCGACACGCCGGAGATCGCGCGGGCTGTCACCGCGCATGGGGGCGAGGTCGTGATGACCCGCCCCGACCACCCTTCCGGGTCGGACCGCATTCACGAGGCGTTGGGCAAGCTCGACCCAAAGGGTGAGGCTGAGATCGTGGTCAACCTGCAGGGTGATTTTCCGACCATCGCGCCGGACAATATCCGCGACGTGCTGCCTCCACTGTCCGATCCCGCGGTCGATATCGCCACCCTGGCGGCCCAGATTCACAGCGAGGAGGAGAGCACCAACCCGAACGTCGTCAAGGCGGTCGGAACCTCGCTCGGCGGCCGGCGGATGCGCGCGCTCTATTTCACCCGCGCGATCGCGCCTTATGGCGACGGGCCGCGCTATCACCACATCGGCCTTTACGCCTACCGCCGCGCCGCGCTGGAGCGCTTCGTGGCGCTGCCGCCCTCGCCCCTGGAGAAGCAGGAGAAGCTCGAACAGCTCCGGGCACTCGAGGCGGGCATGCGCATCGACATCACCATCGTCGACACCGTGCCGCGCGGGGTCGACACCCCCGCCGACCTCGAAACCGCGCGGCGGATACTTTCCAAAAGCTGAGCGGGTGATACAAGGCCCGCCATGAGCCAGAAGATGAAGATCGCATTCCAGGGCGAGCCGGGGGCCAATTCCCACATCGCCATTGTCGAAGCCTTTCCCGATGCCGAGCCGATGCCCTGCCCGACCTTCGAGGACGCGCTGTCGGCGATCGCCTTGGGGGAAGCCGATCTCGGCATGATCCCCATCGAGAACTCGGTGGCGGGACGCGTCGCCGACATCCACCATCTGCTGCCGGCATCCGGCCTGTTCATCGTCGGTGAATGGTTCCTGCCGATCCGTCACCAGTTGATGGCGCCGCGCGGGGCGAAACTCACCGACATCAGGAGCGTGGAAAGCCACGTCCATGCGCTCGGCCAGTGCCGGCGCATCATCCGCAGGCTCGGCGTCAAGCCGATCGTCGCCGCCGACACCGCCGGCAGCGCGCGCGATATCGCCCAGCGGGGCGACAAGCGCGTCGCCGCGATCGCCTCGCGCCTTGCCGCCGAGATCTACGGCCTCGACATCCTCGCCGAGGACGTCGAGGACGAGGTCCACAACACCACGCGCTTCGTCGTGCTGGCCCGTGAAGAAAAATGGGCCGGGCAAGGCTCGGGGCCGCTGGTCACGAGCTTCGTCTTCCGGGTGCGCAACCTGCCGGCGGCGCTTTACAAGGCGCTCGGCGGCTTTGCCACCAACGGCGTCAACATGACCAAGCTCGAAAGCTACATGGTCGACGGCAATTTCTTCGCCACCCAGTTCTATGCCGACGTCGACGGGCATCCGCATGACAAGGGGCTGGCCTTTGCGCTGGAGGAGCTGAAATTCTTCTCGCGCGAATTGCGCATCGTCGGCGTCTATCCTGCCCACCCCTTCCGCGCCACGTTCAGTGAGAGCCTGGAATAAGTCGTCATTCCGGGACGGTCCGCAGGACCGAACCCGGAATCTCGCGCCACACAACTTCTGGATTCCCCGATGCGCAATTGCGCATCGTGGTTCACGCGCTTACGCGCGTGCCCCGGAATGACGGAGATGGCGGTCACGCCACTTCCTTCTTCACCAGGCCAAACGCTTCCGCGAGCAGGCTATAGGAGCGCTTGCGCGCCTCGTGGTCGTAGACGGCCGTGATCACCATCAGCTCGTCGGGTCTGGTGGCGGCAATCAGCGGCTCGAGCTTCTGGATCACGGTCGCGGGACTGCCGACGAACAGGCGCGAGCCGTTGCGCGCGATCGAGGCGCGATCGGCGTCGGTGTAGGGATAGGCCAGCGCCTCCTCCACGCTCGGCAGCGGCAGATACTGGCCGCGGTCGCGGCGCAGCCGGTTGAGCTCGAACGAGGAGGCCAGCCTTTCCGCTTCTTCATCGCTCTCCGCCGCGATGATCGCGACCGCCAGGATCGCATACGGTGTCGAGCGCCAGCCAGAGGCCTTGAAACGCGTGCGGTAGTTGATCATCGCGTCGACGGCTTCGTGCGTTGCGAAGTGATGCGCGAACGCGAAGCCCATGCCGACCTGGGCGGCGAGCTCGGACGAATAGTCGCTCGACCCGAGCAGCCAGATCGGCGGCAGCGGCGTGTCGTCGGGCATCGCCACGACGTTGTTGTAGGGATGGCCCGGCGGAAAATCGCGCGTCTCCCACAGGGTCAGTTCGTGCAGGCGCTCGAGGAAGTCGTCGCCATCGCGGCCGGCGAGCCGGCTGCGCAGGGCGTAAGCCGTCGCGGCATCGGTGCCGGGGGCGCGGCCGAGGCCGAGATCGATGCGGCCGGGAAACAGCGCTTCCAGCATCTTGAAGCGCTCGGCCACCACCAGCGGGGCGTGGTTCGGCAGCATCACCCCGCCGGCGCCGACCCTCAGGCGCTTGGTCACCGCGGCGATCTGCCCGATCATGACGTCGGGGGCCGGGCTCGCCACCGAAGCGAGGTTGTGGTGCTCCGCCAGCCAGTAGCGGAGATAGCCGAGGCCATCGACATGACGCGCCAGGTCGATGCTGTTGCGGAGCGCCGCTGCCGGCCGGGTGGCGGTGGTGACGACGGAAAGATCGAGGACGGAGAGCGGGATCATGGGCGTAAGCTAGTCTGCCTGCCGGACGCCACAAAGCCGGACGCGGCGCAGAGCAGGCGTGCAAGCCATTCGCTGCGGCCATGGCGCAATGAATGGGACGAAAGGTTCCAGAATTATGACGAGACCCTTGTTCCCACCACTTTTTGACTCCACGGCAATACCATACCATTAGATTTACTTTGCGTATCAATATCATAGGTCTAAGCTGCGCCAAAACCCGTCCCACACCTGAAGCATTGCGTGGATATATTTCAACGATATTGGGCCACTTCCCACACCCAATGGGCTGTTTGGCTTGCCTCGTTTGGCTTATCTTAGCGCCCGCAGCAGTAACATCCGGACCGTTCCGTCCCGTGGAGTTTGTGGTGTCATGACCGAGCCTACGCCCCCAGCCGCCGATGGGCATCCCGAGCTGAAGGCGCCCGCGATCTCCTTCGAGTTCTTTCCGCCCAAGACCGAGGAGATGGAGCGGAATCTGTGGGAGACGATCAAGCGGCTGGCTCCGCTCCACCCGAATTTCGTCTCGGTGACCTATGGCGCCGGCGGCTCGACCCGGGAGCGCACCCACGCCACCATCTCCCGCATCCTCGCCGAAACCCACCTGACGCCGGCCGCCCACCTCACCTGCGTCGATGCGCCCTGCGCCGACGTCGACGATGTCGTGGCGCGCTACCATCAGGTCGGCGTCCGCCACATCGTGGCGCTGCGCGGCGATCCGGCCAGCGGCATCGGCGGCCTCTACACGCCCCACCCGCAGGGCTATCGCTCCTCCGCCGATCTCGTCGCCAGCATCAAACGCCGCTATCCCGACATCGAGGTGACGGTGTCCGCCTATCCGGAAAAGCATCCCGAGAGCGCGAGCTTCGATGCCGATCTCGACACGCTCAAGGCCAAGGTCGACGCCGGTGCGTCGCGGGCAATCACCCAGTTCTTCTTCGATAACGATCTCTACTTCCGCTATCTCGATCGCGTCCGCGCGCACGGCATCGAGATCCCGATCGTGCCGGGCATCCTCCCCGTGCAGAATTTCAAGCAGGCCGCGAACTTCGCCCAGCGCGCCGGCGCCAGCGTGCCGCACTGGCTGGCGGAAAAGTTCGAGGGCCTCGAGGACGATCCCGACACCCGGCGGCTGGTCGCGGCGAGCGTCGCCGCCGGCCAGGTGCACAAGCTCGCCAAGCATGGCGTCGACACCTTCCATTTCTACACCATGAACCGCGCCGATCTCGTGTTCGCGATCTGCCACCTGCTCGGCATCCGCGCCAGAAGCGCCCAGAAAGCCGCCTGAACCGACATGACCGTGCCTGCCTCCGATAAGCGCCTTGCGCTGCTCAAAGCCGCCCGCGAACGCATCCTGGTGCTCGACGGCGCCATGGGCACGATGATCCAGGCCCTCAAGTTCGACGAAGCCGCCTTCCGCGGCGAGCGCTTCAAGAACTTCGATCGCGACCTCCGCGGCAACAACGACCTCCTGATCCTGACCCAGCCGCAGGCGATCGAGGACATCCACGCCGCCTATTTGCGCGCGGGCGCCGACATCGTCGCGACCAACACCTTCTCCTCCACTTCGATCGCGCAGGCCGACTACGACCTCACCGACATTGTCTACGAGCTCAACCGCGAAGGCGCGCGGCTCGCGCGCAATGCGGCGAAGCGCGTCGCCGCCGAGGACGGCCGGCCGCGCTTCGTCGCCGGCGCGATCGGGCCGACCAACCGCACCGCCTCGATCTCGCCCGACGTCAGCAATCCCGGCTTCCGCGCCATCAGCTTCGACGAATTGC
>NZ_JACRAW010000088.1 GCF_016213215.1 Bradyrhizobium sp.
GCTACGAGCCCGGGCGCTTCTCCTTCAACGTCAAGGGCGGCCGCTGCGAGGCCTGCCAGGGCGACGGCGTCATCAAGATCGAGATGCACTTTCTGCCCGACGTCTACGTCACCTGCGACGTCTGCAAGGGCAAGCGCTACAACCGCGAGACGCTGGAAGTGCTGTTCAAGGGCAAGTCGATCGCCGACGTGCTCGACATGACGGTCGAGGAAGCCGCCGAGTTCTTCAAGGCGGTGCCGCGCGTGCGCGAAACCTTCAAGACGCTGCATCGCGTCGGCCTCGACTACATCCATGTCGGCCAGCAGGCCACCACGCTGTCCGGCGGCGAAGCCCAGCGCGTCAAGCTGGCAAAGGAGCTGTCAAAGCGCGCCACCGGCCGCACGCTCTACATCCTGGACGAGCCCACCACCGGCCTGCACTTCCACGACGTCAAGAAGCTTCTCGAAGTGCTGCACGAACTGGTCGCCCAGGGCAACACGGTGGTCGTGATCGAGCACAACCTCGAAGTCATCAAGACCGCGGACTGGGTGATCGACCTAGGCCCCGAAGGCGGCGACGGCGGCGGCGAGATCGTCGCCTGGGGCACGCCGGAGGATATCGTCAAGGCGCCACGCAGCTACACGGGGAAGTTCCTGGAGCCGGTGCTGAAGAAGGCGAGGAAGCCGAAAAGCGGCGGCGCGAGCGAAGCGGCGGAGTGAACTCCGATCTGCAGAGCTACGAAGCTTACGTAAGTTGCACGCCGACTGGATGACGTCCGCATCGCGCACGCTTGCGGCGTGTTCTGCCACGTTGAGCACTTCCTGGCCCGCTCGGCGAAGCGATCGGACCAGGGATTCGGCATCTCTGCCCTAAATAGACGCAACCAATCCTCCTTATCGGCTCAATCCGACTGCCAGCAATTTGATGGGTATCGCTGCGCTCCACTCATCCTGGGCGCGCCAAGCTCGAACAGGAATCCCTTGAGTACAGACGCTAGTCCAGCCGCCCGCACAAGCCGACCATCGCAAAGTCGAGGAGCGTTTCGAGATCTGCGGCTCTTTTCGCCCTCCTCTGATCTGCGCCGCCGGCCAGGATGACCAGCGAGGCGAAACCGTGCACGACGGTCCAGGCCTTCAACTCTGCGCCCGCCCTGCGATCCGCGGGGAGCACCTCCTCGCGCACGAGAGCATCGAGCGCGTTGCTGAGCAGCACGAAGGGAGCCGGTTGGAGAGAACTGTCCTTCTCGAGGGTGGCGAGCCCGCTCGATCCAAACATCACCCGAAGCAGTTCCGGGTGCTCCACCGCGAAATCGACGTACGCCCGCCCCGCGGCCCTTATCCGCTCAATGGCAGCAGCGGCCGCGGTGGGCTGATCTGACACCGCAGAGATGGCGGCGAGGAGACGCCGCTCCAAAAGGCCAAAACCGAATTCGGCGACAGCCGCGAGCAATTCCGACTTGTCAGCAAAATGACGGTAGGCGGCGTTTGCGGAAACGCCCACCAGGCGCGCCGCCTCGCGTAGGCTAAAGTTCTCCACGCCCGCTTGCTCCACCAGCTTCACCGCCTCTTCGAACAAGGCATTTCGGAGATTTCCGTGATGATAGCTCGGCTTCGGGCGCGTCATGGGAGCATGTTGACACTGTGAACGATGCCGAGTAAAGGCTAAAGTTGACACTGTACACATCTATGCCGTTGCACAGGAACGATGCGCATGAGCTGCCGCACAGGACAATTCAGCTTGCTGGAACAAGTGTGGATGCAGGCCAGCTTCCACGGCTTCACCATCCTGGGAGCGATCGCGATCTGGCGAACCAGCCCGCTCCTGTCGGTCAGCTATTATGGTTTCGTGATAATCGGTGTCGTCTACGGCATCATGCACCTTTGGGTGTGCCCGAGATGCCCGCACATCAAGTTTCACAACGCCTGCGTCCAGGCGCCGCCGTTCCTGACCAAGTGGATCATCCGCAAGAATGTCACCTCTCCGCTCACCCGCGCAGAGAGGATTGGCACGAACGTGGTGCTGTATGCAGTGGTGCTGATGCCGATCTTTTGGGTTCTCAAGAGCGAGTACCTGGCGATCCCGTACTTCACTTTCGCCCTGATGCACTATCCAGCGTACTACCTCCACTTCTGCCAGAAATGTCTCAATATCCAATGCCCGCACCGAACGCTCGCGGTTCGCGGAAACTCAGGTCCGCCGCGGCAGAAAACCTGACAAGAAGGATGTAGCGAGCGAAGTCAGGATGAGCCTTGCGACATTCGGGACCGAATGAGGCCCGCGGTGTCCTGCATGCCGCTGCGCTCATGTCGGCTACTATGCTCGCTGCTCCACGAACCTGCGTCAGTAACATCAATCTCGACATCCACTTTCCGCAGCTCAAGACGAAGCGGTCACGCTGCATCGGCTGGCCTCACGCGCCGAGCAATTTCCGCGCCCTTCTCGCGTTCGACCACGCCAATGTCGTACTGGCCTTGCAGGTCCAGCCAGCGCGTAGGGCCGATTAGCGAATCGTAATCCGCCGTTTCGCAATCGATCAATAAGAGGCGGGTTACGCTTCGCTAACCCGCCCTACATGCGCTCATGCGGGCTACACCACTAGACCATTAGATCGTCCAGTAGTGCGGGTGCGGGTAGGACCGCGATCGGTCGCCCCAGTCGAAGGCTTCGCCTTCGAACTCGGACGGCCCCGCGCGCAGGTCCTCCAGCGTCAGCGCGGTTTCGTAGGCCTCGCGCCTCGGGTCATATCTGAGTGCACCCCACTGGACTGGATAATGGTGGTGGCTGGAAAGCAGCCCGCCGGTCTTGATCACCGCGTAGGCAACCGTTCCGGTCAACTTGTCGAGCATCAGTCGCTCGATCGTGCCGAGCTTTGCGCCGTCGCGCCCGTAGACGGCGGCGTGCTCCACGCGATCACTGGGAACCAGGGTATGGGTCATGGCGTCCTCCCGGTCTTTTGCTCCCCTGACAGTATAGTAGGTGTAGCGCCGCCAGGCGAAGCGCAACCCGCCGTTTCGCCGCGGACAGCGGCGGGTTAGGCCGGATCCCATCATCGGGCCGAGCTTTGCGCAGACCCGGTGAGCCGATCTCTGGCCCCGGAATATCGCTGCGCTCATGGCTACAAAGCTGCAGTCACTGGCCATCCAATTTGACGGCCTGCCGGATGTAGTGGGTGAGAGCCTTTTCGTGAAAATCATCCATGCTCCGCACGAGCACATTCCGGGATGTCTTTCCCGTTCCGCCGAGCAGCTTGAAGGGATCGTCGAACGCCGCTCCCTTTGTGAATGAAAAGGTGACGCCGCCTTTGTTGGGGCTGATCGCCACGATGTCACGTTTCACGCGATAGACAGGCACAGAATAATAGGCTTCGGTTCCGCCGCGCATCCGCTCCTCCGCTTCGGGCGCCATGCGGCGCATCAGGGTTCGAAAAGCGTCGATGATCGGCCGATGCTTTTCCTGAACCCGCTTTTCCATGAACTGAAGAAAATCGTCCGCCAAACGCCAGCCCTCCTTTCAATGCGATTGAACCGGCAATGTGACCATTGCTGGGTCCTCATAGTCCCTGCATTCATAGCGCTCCTGAGCGGGCCGTCTCAACCCTGGATGAGCGCGGGAGTCGATCTAGAAAGCGACTGTGAAGTGCATATTGCTTCTTTGCTCATGCAACCTGCGAGCAACCACGAGCTACCAGCCCTTGCGCTCCTCGACAGGCAAATCACACCACACCTGCGTCCAGATCCGGCCGCAGAAATAATTCTCTTTTCCCGAATTCGGAATTGCCCTATATCACTCCCGTCCCACCCGACACGAGGGGCGTACGCGTCGTCACGAAACGTGGGTTGGGATGCGGTGGACGCGACAGCGTCGGCGCGCAAGGTGATCGCAGGGCGGATGGAGGATTGAGCCGAAATCCGTGAGCGAGAAGCCGGCGCGCAGGACGAACGACGTTGTTCTCCGGCTTTCTTGACGGCATGGCGGGCGCAAGTCCGGCGAAGCCGTCAGGCGAAGACGGATCGCGTACGGCAAAACCGTGTGGTCCTGGCACCCGTTGCTGGTGTCAAGCCTTGCGGAGGCGATGTCGCCCCAACCGGGTCGATTTCGCCGTCAATTCGCGAGGCGACGGAGGCAAGACGAATTCGTCTCCGGGGAGAGCACGCCATAAGCCGTAAACCCACTGCGCAGGGAAGGCCGGGTGTCGTCGGCTGTACCTGTATGCTCGTGTGCAGCTTCCTTGCGCAATTCGCACACGAGACCGCGGGTGCAGCGGGCACCCGGTCTTCCCTGCGCCCTCGTCTTTGAAGAGGGTGTGGAAGTCACGCAAAACTCGGGCAGAAAATGCCGCGAGAATGCGCTCCCATGTCCCCTTCGGCTGTTTGAAATTCGAATCCAACTGGCGAGAGAGGATCCTCGTCCTGAGGAGCGCGCCATCGGCGCGCGTCTCGAAGGGCGAGGCCACCAGCGGGGCCTTCATCCTTCGAGACGCGCTTTCGCGCTCCTCAGAGCGTGTGAATTTTTGTTGGCTTGGGCGAAAAATGTAGCCGGTGCGGTGCAGGTGTGATTCCCTGCAAGCATTGATTTGCAGAGGGTGGAGAATGGCTGAAGACAAGCTGTTCGGAGAACTGCCTGAACAGGCGAAACGACAAACCGATGCGGGGTCGGCGGGCGCGCCGCGTCTGCGCGAGCCGCGGCGGGATCAGATTGAATTGCGAGCGGTTGATATCGAGAGCCTGATCGGGGAAGACCATCCGGCGCGAGTGATCTGGTCCTATGTCGAAGGTCTTGACCTGCGCGAGCTTGAGGATCGGATCAAGGCCCGGGGCGACAGGCCTGGTCATCCGGCAACATCGCCGCGGCTTTTGCTGGCGCTGTGGCTCTATGCGACCAGCGACAGGGTGGGAAGCGCTCGGGCTCTGGAGCGCCTGTGCGAGAGCCACGATGTCTATCGCTGGCTGTGTGGCGGCGTCTCGGTGAACTACCACACATTGGCGGACTTCCGGGTCGGATATGCCGATCTGCTCGACCGGCTGCTTGCCGAGCATCTGGCGGTGTTGGCGGAAGTGGGCCTGGTCGATCTCAACAAGCTGGCGCAGGATGGTGTGCGGATCCGGGCGAGCGCCGGGGCCGCGTCGTTCCGGCGCGAAGCAACCCTCGATCGGCATCTGGCGACCGCGCAGTCGGTCGTGGCGGAGCTCAAGCGCGAGGTCGAGGCGCGCTCCGATTCCAGCAACCAGCGCATCAAGGCGGCCAAGGAGCGAGCGGCGCGTGAGCGCACCGAGCGCTTGAAAGCAGCGCAGGCCGCGCTCGCCGAGATCAAGCGACAGCGCCAGGCGCGCGAAGAAAAGCGCAACAATGGCAAGAAGCCGAAGGAGCCGCGTGCCTCCACCACGGACCCGCAGGCTCGCGTCATGAAGATGGCCGACGGAGGCTTCCGCCCCGGATACAATGTGCAGGTGGTGAGCGCGGCCGGCCAGCAGATCGTCGTCGGGTTCGATGTGACCAATGCCGGCTCCGATCGTGGCCTCATGCGGCCAATGCTGGATCGCTTGCGCGCGCAGACCGGCCGCCTTCCAGGCTGCCATCTCGTCGATGGCGGCTTTGGCAGCGCCGAGGACATCGAGTGGGCGCACAATCAAGGGATTGAGGTCTACTGTCCGCCCACACAATCCAAACACCGTACCGATCCCTCCCTGCCGCGGCGCGGCGACGGCCCGGGCGTGTTGGCCTGGCGGGTTCGGATGGCAAGCGAGGCTGGCAAGGCCCAGTACAGACTCCGATCGGTCTGTGAGTGCATCCACGCCCGCTGGCGCAACTGGGACCTGCGGCAACTCACCGTGCGGCCTCGAAAAAGTCCGTGCCGTCGTGCTCTGGTACGCTCTCACCAACAACATCCTACAGGGCCACCGACTCAAAACCGCCTGAGCACCACACCAAGCACTCGGCCGCAGCTTCGCAACAATCCGCCCCTCCCACCTGCGGACCGCAAAATGCGAAATCCGAAAGCTTCACAAGCTGTCAGGATGAGGAATTGGCAGCATTGTCATTGGAAGCGCAGCGCCACGTGCTCAGTGTCATCGTCCGCGAAAGCGGACGATCCAGTTTTCCAGAGCAGCAGTGAATGAGCCGATGCGCCGCATCTTGCTTGATACCCCTTGGGTTCAGTGTTTGAGCTCGACCTATCACTCCATCAGCGTCGCTTCGACAAATCCCCGTGGATCATCGCAGAACTCGCGCATGACTCTGAAGTGATCGGTCTGCTCGATCGCGATCGGCTCCAGCCCGTACTTGCTCAGATGCAGCAGTCGCGCATTGGGATAGGCCATCAGCATCGGCGCGTGAGTGGCCATGATGACCTGGCAGTTGCCGGCGCGGTCCATGCGCTGCAACAGCTTGAGGAACTGCATCTGGCGCGATGGCGACAGCGCCGATTCCGGCTCGTCGAAGATGAAGAGACCCTGCTGCTGGCACCGCTCCTCGAACAACAGCAGGAAGCCTTCGCCATGTGAGAAAGAGAGAAAGTCCGGGCGCAATTGCGGTGTCGCCTCGCCTCCCGCCTCTTCGAGCAGGACCTGGGCTTCCACCGCCGCCCGATCCAGATAGCGCGCAATCGAGAAAAACGTCTCGGCGCGGAAGAACCAGCCGTTGCTGATCTTCGGCACCCAGCTGCCGCGCAGCGCGCGCGCCAGCTCCTCGCCCGTCACTTCATAGCCCTCGGCGTGCTCGAGCAGCCTGTAGCCCTTGCCACCGCCGGCATTGGCAAAGCCGGCCAGCGCGGCGACACCCTCCAGGATGGTCGATTTGCCGGTCCCATTCTCGCCGACGATAATGGTGATGGCGGTATCGAAGCTGAGTTCGAACTCATCCCGGAAAAACGGCAGGCAGAACGGATAAGCCTCCCAGTCCTCGACCCGCGAGCGATCGAGCCACACCCGCCGGAGATACGGCGCGGGCAATCTGATGTTGCGACTTCGACCCCGAGCCATATTCCCCGTCCCCAACTTCCGTACCTGACCTCAAACGGCGGTTTGGAACATATCAGGAACGATTGCGCCGACAAAGTGCATCTTTGGACTTCACTAGCGAAGGTGGTGCCCACCTACTCCAAGACCTCCAGCACCAGCTCCATGGTCATCAGCACCGGATTGTCGCCGCGGATCAGGCTGCCGTCGGCGATGCGGCCGGTGTAGTCGACCAGGGCGACATCGAGCTGAGCCTCGAGCTCTCCGGCGGCGCCGGGCGCAATGGTGCCCTCGGTGACGGCGAGCTCGGTGGCAAAGGGCGCGACCGTGCGGCCGTCGGTGAAGCGCGCGCCGATGGTCGAGCCGACGCCGCCATGAAGCGTGGCGCGGGCAATGCCCCGCTCACGGCAGAACCCTTCGAGGCTGCCGGCAAAATCCTGGTTCGGTCGCAGCCGCAGGGCAAAGGCCCGCGCAGTGGTGCGGGCGCCGGTCGTGGCGGAGGCAACGGGGCTGAACACCTTGAAGTTGGTCTCGGGGTCCGGCTCCGCGACGAACGTCGCCCCCTCGATGCCGAACGCCTCCACCTCGAACGGCTCGGTGACAACCGTCCCCTCGGGCAGGACATGGCCGCCGCGGAGCCGGACGCCATCTTCCATCCACAGCGCATGGCAGTGGAAGAACGGCGCGCCGTCGCGCTGCCCCAGCGTCATCCGGCCCAGCATCAGCTTGGTGAGGCCTGCCGGCCGATACGTCTCGCTGTAGAACGCCGCGTGCTCGCGGGTCTTCGACAGCGCCGGCATCACGTAGGCAAACGGACCGAGAGTCCCGCTCGTGATGTTCAGCGTGCCGCTTGCAAAACCCTCGGCGGCAAAGCCCCGCCGCACGGCTTCGAGCAGCGGCAGGCCGGCCTGCACGGTAAAGGAGAACGCGCGTCCCCTCGCCTCCACCCACTGGATGCGCTCTGGCGTCGGCGATCCGGGCTGCTTGATGTTGCGCATCGTCCGCCATCACCCCTTGTTGTTGAGATCGAGCAGCCCGCGCGCCTCGAGTTCGTCGCGGACCATGCGCTTGGGGATCTTGCCGTAGCCCGACTTCGGCAGCGCCTCCCAGAAGAAGAAGCGCTTGGGCATCTTGTAGCGCGGCACCTTGGGCGCGAGGAACGCAGCCATCTCGGCTTCGCTCACCGGCTTTTCACCCTCGCGCGGAACGCACACGGCAACGCCGACCTCGCCCCAGGTCGGATCGGGCACGCCGAGCACGGCGACCTCGCCTACGGCCGGATGCGTCAAAATCTTCTCCTCGATCTCGCGCGGATAGATGTTGGAGCCGCCGGAGATGTACATGTCGGAGGCGCGGCCGGTAATGTAGACGAAGCCCTCCTCGTCGACATGGCCGAGATCGCCGGTGCGGAACCAGCCGTTGCGGAACGCCTTCGCATTGGCCTCGGGGTTATTGAAATAGCCTGCGAAAACCGCCGGGCCGATCACGCAGATCTCGCCGGCCTGGTGCGGCTTGAGCTCGTTGCCGTCGTCGTCCTGGATCGAGACCTGCATGCCGGTGCGCTCGAAGCCGCAGGTGCCGATCCGCGCCTGCGGGCCGTCGTCGATGTCATGCAGCGCCGCCGGAAACACGGTGATGTTGCCGGTGACCTCGCCGAGGCCGAAATACTGCACCAGCACCTTGCCGAGCTTCCTCAAGGCGGTCTTCTGGTCCTCGCGATACATCGGCGCGCCGGCGTAGATGACGTAGCGCAGCGAGGAATGATCGTATTTCTCGACCGCGGGATGCTCGACCATCATCTTCAGGATCGTCGGCACGGTGAAGAGATTGCTGACGCGATGGGTCTCGATGAGGCGGAAGGCTTCGTTGATGTCGAACTTCTCGGTCGGCAGCAGCACCGTGCGCGCGCCGCGCGCCGTCTGCATCAATTGATGCACGCCGGCGCCATGCGACAGCGGCGCCACGACCAGCGAATCGTCCTGCTCGGTCGTGCCCGGCGTGAGGTCGGCAAGATGGTTGGTGACCACGAAGGTCATCTGGCCGTGAGTCAGCACGGCGGCCTTGGAACGGCCCGTCGTGCCCGAGGTGAAGAAGAACCAGCACGGATCGTCGTACTCGACCGCGGCGTTCTCGACCGTGGCGCCGGCCTGCGAAGCGATCGCTTCCGCCACCGACTTCTCGCCGAACGAACCGGCCTCGCCGATGCTCCAGATGAATTCAGGTCCTGTAACGCCCGCGGCGTGGTCGGGAAAATCGCCGTGACAGAGGAAGGCCTTGGCGCCCGACGCCTGCGCAAGATAGGCGACCTCGTCGGGCATCAGGCGGAAATTGGTCGGCACCCACACCGCCCCGAGGCGGAAGGTCGCGAACATCGAGAAGAACATCTCGTCGCCATTCTTGGAATGGACGAGAATGCGGTCGCCCCTGGTGATCCCGCGTTTGGACAGCGCCGCCGCCAGCGCCGAGACCGACGCGTCGATCTCGCGCCAGGTCCAGGATCGCTCGCCCCACACGAAGCCGATCCGGTCGCCGTGGCGGCGGGCGTTCTGGGTCAGCATGTAGGCGAGGTTGGCGACGCGGCGCGACATCCGCAATGGCTGCATGGGGCTTCCTCTTCGATGGCGGACTTCGCGCAGGCAGGCCGCTTGTGCCGCCCTGTTTATCGCCATCGACCGAGGCCCCGCAAGGCCGGCTTCCACATGGCGCCGGACGAGGTTTGTCGATCAGTCGAAGTTGACAGACCGCTGATCGCGGTGGCGGCAAACCGGCCCGACCGAGTTCGTCGAACCGCACACCGCGACGCCCGCCTTCGCCGTACGCAGCGGCTACAGCGCGCCCAGCTTGCGGAGGGATTCGCGCGTTGTCGGGAGATCAGGGCGAAGCTCGAGCGCCTTCCTGAAATCGGCAATGGCGCCCTGCTTGTCGCCCAGCCGCACCTTGGCCTGGCCGCGGTTGTTCCACGAATAAGCATCCGCGGGATCGTATTGCAGGGCCTTGTCGTAGTCCTGCAGGCCTCCTCTGCTGTCGCCCTTGAACAGGCGGATCATGCCACGGTTGCGCCAGCCGCGCGCATCGGTCGGAGCGATCGTGATTGCCTTGCCATAATCGGCTGCGGCGCGGTCGAGCTGCTCGCTGTCACGATAGACGTTGCCGCGGCTGATGTAGGCCAGCATGTTGTCGGGCGTAAGCTCGATCTGCCTGGTGTAGTCGGCGATCGCGCGCGCCGTCTCGTGCTGGCGATAATAGACGTAGCCACGGTTGTTGTAGGCGATTGCGAGATTGGGGTCGAGCTTGATCGCGCTGCTGAAGTCGGCCAGGGCTTCATTGACGTCGCCCTTTTTGCGGCGAGCATCGCCGCGGTTGTTGTAGGCGAGCGCGAACGAGGGATCGAGCTTGATCGCATGGTCATAGTCGGCGATGGCGCGGTTTAAATCGCCCTTGAAGGTGTAGACGCGCCCGCGATTGCTGAAGGCGCAGGGATATTTGGGGTGGATCCTGATCGCCTCGTCGAGATCGGCAAGCGCGGCATCGAGCTCGTGCTTTTCGGTGAGGCCATGGCCGCGGTTGCAATAGGCGGCAGCGAGCTTGTCGCCGGTCTCGCTCTTGGCATCGATCACGGCCGAACAGGCCTTCACCCGTTGATCCGGCATGCTGGTTGCGCCGATGCAGGTTTCCCAGCTCTGGTTAGTCTGGGTGGACGCCGGCGACGGCGTCAGAAAGGCCACCGCCAAAGCGGCCAGAGAGCCCAGAAGATAGACCGAGATGCGCATTCGCGAGATATCCCTGCAATGGACGCTCCCCTTGGTCGTCTCTTTGCAATTTCGCGTTCATGCGCCTACATGACGAGCTTCAATTCCGCCTTAACGAAAAGCTTCGAGATCATGGCAAGTGTTCGGGACAACAAGGAAAAAAGCCGCTTCGAACTCGACGTCGGCGACGAACTGGCGTTTGCAAACTACCGCCTGACGCCGTCGGCGGTCGTCATCACCCACACCGAGACGCCGCGGAATCTGCGCGGCCGCGGCATTGCGTCCGACCTGGTCAAGGGCGCGCTGGATCTGATCCGGAGCGACGGCCGCAATGTCGTGGCCGGCTGCAGCTTTGTGGCGGTCTATCTGCGCAGGCACCCGGAATATGCCGACCTGGTGGCGTGAGCCGCCGACGTACTTGCGGTCTTGCCGCCGCGCCATGCAAAAGAGGCCCGTGGATGCCACGGGCCTCTTCAACCAATGCAGGTGTTGGCTCAGTGCTTGATTTCCGGCGGCAACCTGCCGCCATTGGCGGCGAGCTTGGACATGACCTGCTTGTGCAGCCAGACATTCATGCTGGCGGAGTCGTTGGTATCGCCGGTGTAACCGAGTTCCTTGGCCAGTTGCTTGCGCGCGGCAAGGCTGGAATCGAGATCCAGCGCCTTCATCAGATCGACGATCGAGGTACGCCACTCGAGCTTTTCGCCCTTCTTGGCGGCGACCGCCTTGTCCAGGATCGGCGCGACGTCCACGGTCTTCGCGGGAGCGCCGGGTGCAGCCGTGGCCGAGGACGACGGCGCAGCCGATCCGCTGCCGGTTCCGGCAGTCGTTCCGCCCGCAGGGGCGGCACCGGCGTCACTGCCGAAAATAGCGCTCATGATCTTTCCGAAAATGCTCATGTCTGCTCCCGGATGGTATGGATGAAAGTCCCAACATACATTGCGCGCCGATTAAAGGCACTCAGCTTTGTTCGCGCAAGCGAAGCATGACGCGCAGCATCAGCTGATCTGCGGCGAAATGACGACCGGATGACATGTTCCGCCTTCATTGCGGCATCATTCTTTCACCCAAGATTGAGCGCCGGAATCCCGGCTTCAAGAGTAGGCTGGTGCCCGGCTCGCGATCCCGCACGCAGGATCTCGCGTCTGGTCAGGATTGCGAACCCTTCTCAAAGCGGCCGCCTGCGCCGCGCCCGGCGCGAAATCCGGCCGCGCAGCAAGGGAGCTAGCGTCCATGGCCACACCGTACCAGGGCAATGTCCCCTCCATGGCCCAGCCCGGCGAAGCGGCTGGATTAACGATCCGAACCATCCGGCTTGCCGATCTGCATGATGTGCTGCGGCGCGGCTGGGAGGACTTCGAGGCGGTGCCCAGTCACGCCATCGTCCTGTGCCTGATCTATCCCGTGCTCGGGCTGGTGCTCGCGCGAATTGTGCTCGGCTACTCGGTGCTGCCACTCCTGTTTCCGCTTGCGGCAGGGTTCGCGCTGGTCGGACCGTTTGCCGCGATCGGACTCTATGAGCTCAGCAGCCGGCGCGAGCGTGGCGAAGAGGCCGCTGCCTGGGACGCACTCGAAGTCCTGCGCTCGCCATCCTTCGGCGCGATGCTCGGGCTTGGTACCCTCCTGCTCGCGCTGTTCGTTACCTGGATTGCGACTGCCCAGGCCATCTACGTCGCCGCTTTCGGCAACGAAGCCGCCGCGGAAATTCCCGACTTCCTCCGCCGCGTGCTGACAACATCGCAAGGCTGGTGGCTGATCGTGGTCGGCTGCGGCGTCGGATTCCTGTTTGCGCTGGTTGCGCTGTGCATCAGCGTCGTGTCGTTCCCGCTGATGCTCGACCGGCATGCCGGCGCGGGCGAAGCGATGGTCACCTCGCTTCGCGTCGTCGCCAGGAATCCGATGGCAATGGCGGTGTGGGGCCTTATCGTAGCGGTGTTGCTTGTGCTGGGATCGCTGCCCTTCTTCCTCGGGCTTGCGATCGTGATGCCCCTGCTCGGCCATGCCACCTGGCACCTCTATCGCAAGCTGGTCGTCGCTGATCCCAATGCGCGGCCTATTCCTCCGCCACCCCGTCGCCCGCGCAAGCCCGCCGCGGATTTTCCCGCCAATCTATTTCCATGGCGCGATCGCAGCCGCCGCTGAGTCAACGGCTTGAACGTCACTCGCTGCCGCCTTGTCGATGACCGGCGGCAGCATCAATTGCATGAGACACTTCGAACCGCAGCAACTGAGCCACCCGGCGGTAATCGGCCCGCTTCGCCGGGCCTTGTTTTGGCCGCTGTTGCAGCCGACATTCACGATGCCGGTCACCAGCGCATGCATTCGAATACCTCGATCATGAACCAGAGGATCTGCCGTCGCTTTCTCCCAGCACTTGTGCTCAGCGCAGCGCTGATTTCGTCTGGCCACTCCGCGTTTGCAGCCAATTGCGGCTCAGGCAATTTCGATGCCTGGCTCGCCGAATTCAGGGCCGAGGCGGCCACCAAGGGAATTTCGCAACAGGCGATTGCCGCAGGTCTGGCCGGCGTCACCCTGGATCAATCCGTCCTGACGCGCGACCGATCGCAAAAGGTCTTCAGCCAGAGCTTTGAAGAGTTTTCCGGGCGCATGGTCCCTCCCCGGTTGGCGCGCGGCTCCAACCTGATGAAGCAATACGGGTCGGTCCTCTCCCGCATCGAACAAGCCTATGGCGTGCCCGGCGAGGTGCTGGTTGCGATCTGGGGATTGGAGACGGACTTCGGCGCCAACACGGGCAAGTTTTCCACCCTGCGCGCGCTCGCGACCCTCGCCTATGATTGCAGGCGCGCGGAGCTGTTTCGCAGCGAGTTGATGGACGCCTTACGCATTGTCGAGCGCGGCGACCTTGCGCCCAATGAAATGCGCGGTGCCTGGGCCGGCGAGATCGGCCAGACCCAGTTCATGCCGTCCTCCTGGATCAAATACGCGGTCGATTTCGACGGCAACGGCCGCCGCAACCTGCTGCACAGTCCGGCGGATGTACTGGCGTCCACTGCCAACTACCTGGCGGGCTATGGCTGGCAACGCGGCAAGGACTGGGAGCCGGAAAGTCCCAACTTCGTGGTGTTGCAGCAGTGGAACAAGAGCAAGGTCTATGCGCGGACCGTCGCCTATTTTGCCAGCCAGCTGGCGCGCGCCCCCTGAAATAGACCCTGAAGCTGACAAACTCATTCCACCTCCGCCCTACCCGGCTCAGCAAGGTCGAGGAGCGGAGCTGATGGCCGGGGAACCGGCCCGAACCACACCAAAAGAAATGAATTCCGATTCGTTTTCGAGGCGGTAACTGCATGCGATTCGCGCATGCTAAACCACTGTGGTGAAGCCGGCTCGAGCGGCCTTGCCAAGGCCCTGATGGGGTCGGTTCAACTGGCAAGGAAATCCATCACGCGATCGAATCCCGCGATTATACGGGGTTTCTCTTGCAATCTGGAGGCATCTGAGGTCATCCGTGAGAGTTCGCCCTACACTCCCCGAAGGTTAAGCAGTCCTTACCTTTGCCATGCGTTTTGCGCTTAGCTGCATCGCAACATAGGAAGTTCCGCACTGCAAAAAGGTGGCTATATTCACTTCAACGATCCGGCCCGGAAGGGCTGAATCGCGATACAGGAGACTATACCATGTTGCTCTCGCTTATTCGGATGATCCAGAAGCTCCGGGAGTATCATCGCAACTTCAATGAGCTGTCTCAGCTCAGCGACCGTGAACTGGCTGACATCGGCCTTGATCGCTCGGATATTCCGCGCGTAGCCTCCGGCCAGTACAAGGCCTGATCACCCGGATCAGCCGATCGTCCTAACGGATAGCGCCCGCCTCGTGCGGGCGTTGTCGTATCCGGCCCCAGCAGGGGCAGACGCAAAAGCCAGCTGCAAACCTGGTTCCGGTTTGCACTCTCTCCTGCAAGCGAGATCAGGTTCGGAAAAGCACGATCCGTGATTCCACTCCGGGCCGAAAAGCGCTACCTGTCGCGCCCATGACAGGTAACCAATCCCCTTCGGAAGCAGTCCACGTCATCGGTGCTGGCTTGGCCGGTTCCGAAGCCGCCTGGCAGGTCGCGAGAGCAGGCGTGCCCGTGATCCTGCATGAAATGCGGCCGCGGCGGATGACCGAGGCGCACCGGACGGATGGGCTCGCGGAACTCGTGTGCTCCAATTCCTTCCGCTCCGACGATGCCGCCAACAACGCCGTCGGGCTGCTCCATGCCGAGATGCGCCGGCTGGGCTCGCTGATCATGCGCGCGGCGGATGCCAATCAGGTGCCCGCGGGCGGCGCCCTGGCGGTCGATCGCGAAGGCTTCTCCGCCGCCGTCACCCGGGCACTCAATGACCACCCCCTCATCGAGATGCAGCGGGAAGAAGTCGCCACCCTGCCGCCGGCGGACTGGCGTAACGTGATCATCGCCACCGGCCCCCTCACCTCGGCGTCGCTGGCGCATGCCATCCGCCAGTTGACGGCCGAGGACGCCCTCGCCTTCTTCGACGCGATCGCCCCGATAGTGCATCGGGACTCGATCGACATGTCGGTCGCCTGGTTTCAGTCCCGCTACGACAAGATCGGTCCCGGCGGCACCGGCGCCGATTACATCAATTGCCCGCTGACCCAAGAGCAGTACGACGCCTTCGTGGCTTCGCTCATCGCGGGCGAGAAGACCGAATTCAAGGAGTGGGAAGCGAGCACCCCATATTTCGACGGTTGCCTGCCGATCGAGGTGATGGCCGCCCGTGGTCATGAAACGCTGCGCCACGGCCCGATGAAACCCGTCGGGCTGACCAATCCGCATGATCCTGCTACCAAGCCCTACGCCATCGTGCAGCTGCGCCAGGACAATAAGCTCGGCACGCTCTACAACATGGTCGGCTTCCAGACCAAGCTGAAGTACGGCGAGCAGCAACGCATTTTCCGAACCATCCCCGGGCTCGAGAACGCCGAGTTCGCGCGGCTCGGCGGGCTGCATCGCAACACCTTCCTCGATTCGCCAAAGCTGCTCGATGCCCAGTTGCGGCTGCGCGCAGAGCCGCGGTTGCGCTTTGCCGGCCAGATGACCGGCTGCGAGGGCTATGTCGAATCCGCCAGCGTCGGGCTGATTGCCGGCCTCTACGCCGCAGCCGATGCTCGTGGCGAGACGCTGGCCAGCCCGCCGCCGACAACCGCGCTCGGTTCGCTGCTCGGCCATATCACCGGCGGCCATATCGAGACCATCGAGCCCGGCACGCGTTCCTTTCAGCCCATGAACATCAATTTCGGGCTGTTCCCGCCGCTGGAGCGCGCCCCGACCAAGAAACCCGACGGCACGCGCCTGCGCGGCAACGAGAAGACGATCGCGAAGCGGCAGGCGATCAGCGCCCGCGCCCTGGCTGATCTCGACCGATGGATCGCCGACAATCTGCGCATCGCGGCGGCGGCGTGAGCATCTGATGAGCCTGCCCAGGAAAGACACCGAAGTGCTTTCGGCACGCTGGACCGAGGGCGTGCTGCTCAAGCGCGACGTTTTCTCGACTGTCGAACGCGGCCGCTTCCGCGCCGACGCCGGAGAGGTCGATGCGGTGCTGCGCCGGCTCGACCAGGTGCCGTGGTGGTCGTTCGGACTTGCGCTTCACCTGTTCGGCCGCGAGCGGCGTGCGCTGACTCTCGCCAAGGGCTTGAGGGTTGGACCGGAATTGTTGTGGGCCGGGCGCCGCGCGCTGGTCCGCGGGTTCATCGACGGAGTGGCGCTGCACCTGGCAAAGCCGCATGGCAACGTTGCCTATTTCCGCTCAGCCAAAACGGCCCTGCACAAGCTGCACCGGGCCGGCATCTGCCACAACGACCTCGCCAAGGAGCAGAACTGGCTGGTGGGCCGTGACGGCCGCGCCTACGTGACCGATTTCCAGCTGGCGGCCTGCTTCAAGCGTCGCGGCCGCCTGTTCCGCATCGCCGCCTACGAGGACCTTCGGCACCTGTTGAAGCACAAGCGCACCTATGCGCCGCAGACGCTGACGCCGAAGGAGCGCAAGATTCTCGCGCGCAAGTCGCTGGCCGCAAGCCTCTGGCTCATGACGGGCAAGAAGGTCTACCGCGCCGTTACCCGAGGCATCTTCAATTTCACCGATCGCGAAGGCGGCGGCCGCAGGCTGGTCAATGATGCGCCGGTCCTGATCGAGTTGATCCGCAAGAACCCCGCCGTGCGCGATACGGCCATTGTCGCTTTCGCCGACCGGCGCAGCGGGGTTGGACTCTATGCCTTCGTCGAGGCCGACCAGGCGGCGCTCGAAGGCCAGCTCCGCAATGAATTGGCAGCCGCCAAGGGACCCAGACCGCCGGAACACATCCAGGTCGTGCACGCGCTGCCGCGCGATTCCGGCGGCAAGCCACGTACCGAGATCCTGCAATTGGTGGCGATGAACCAGGTCGACCTGATCGAGCCGATGATGACGAGCGAGACCGACCGCGCGTTCCTGAAGGACATTCTCGAGCAGCGCAAGAACCTGCGCGACCGCTTCAATTTCGAAGCCGCCGACCTGAAACTGCCATCGAGCTGATCTGGCGTCGCAACTCGATGCGCCGACATGTTGCACGCTTGCTCTACGTGCAGCGCGCACTCAGGCCCGACGCGGCAAGTCTAGCCATGACGGCGGCCAGGTGAGCGCTATCGCGCGTTTCGATCACGAGCTGCAGCAGGGTCGCCTTGGCTGGCAGGTCGGAAAATGTCCGCTGATGAGAGACCTCGATGATGTTGGCTCCGGCCTCGGCGAGCAGCGCCGCGACCACCGCCAACTGACCCGGCCTGTCGACGATATCGATCGCAAGCTGCGTCAGGCGCCCCTCGCGCGCCAGCTCGCGGGTGAGGACGGAGGCGATCAGTCGCGTGTCGATGTTTCCTCCGGTCAGCACCAGTCCGACCTTTCGGCCGGAAAAACTTCCCGAATTCGCCAGGAACGCCGCAAGGCCGGCGGCGCCTGCGCCTTCAACCACCGTCTTTTCGATCGAGATCAGCGTCGCGACCGCCCGTTCAAGCTCGGCTTCCGTCACGAGAACGATGTCGTCAATCAACCTGCGGACGAGGCCTGTGGCAATTTTCCCCGGCGACTTGACCGCGATACCCTCCGCGAGCGTGTCGCCACGCATGGGCAGATCGGTACCTTTGATGGCGTTGTACATCGACGGGTAAAGCCTGGCCTGCACTCCGATGATACGCAGTTCAGACTGCAGAGACCGGCCTGCTATGGCCATGCCGGAAATCAGCCCACCGCCCCCGATCGGCACGACGAGCGTATCCAGTTCGGGGACGGCCTCGAGCATTTCCAGCGCAACCGTGCCCTGTCCCGCGATGATCAGCGGATCGTCATAGGGGTGGACGAAGATCTGCCCGTGCGCCCGGCCATGGTTCTGCGCAAATTCCCCGGCCTCCTCGAGGGTCGCGCCCGTTACGATCACCTCCGCGCCGTGGCGCCTGGTGTTTTCGATCTTCACCATCGGCGTGCCGATGGGCATGACAATGGTCGCGGGTATGCCGAGCCGCCTGGCGTGATAGGCGACGCCCTGAGCGTGATTTCCCGCCGACATCGCAATGACGCCGCGGCGCCGTTCGTCGGGTGACAACGCATTGAGTCGATTCAAGGCGCCCCGCTCCTTGAAGGAGGAGGTGAATTGAAGGTTCTCAAACTTGAGCCAAACGTCGCAACCGCAGATCTCGCTGAGCGTCCTGCTATGATGACAAGGCGTCGCGACGATCGAGCCCCGGATGGTCTCAGCCGCGGCGCGCAGGTCAGTCATCGCGACCGGCAAACCGGTTGGATCGAATTCCAGCCGGCGCTGGCTTGCCCGCGAGTTGTTTTCAATTGGATCCGGCATATCTGCTTCACCTATCCGAGCGATCCGGCCGTCTCGCGCTCGCAAATCAGCCGGTCAGGTTCAGACCGGTCCATTGCTGCTTCCATTCTCGCATGGCGGGCGGCAATGCCGCTAGCGGGAAGAAAACTCACGCGATCGCGACGCCCGCCACAGCGTCCACAACGTGCGCAGCCGAGAGGTGGGCTGCGGCACAAAGGGATCATTGTCCGCGCGCCACAGCCGCCTTAGGTCGCGGTGCACCATTGCAAGCGGCAGGAACACCTTGCGCGTCTCGGGCGGCACGCCGGCAAGAAGCGAAAATGCGGTTTTCAGATGCTGCTGCGCCTCACCGAGCAGTTGATCCAGTGCCGCGCGCAGCCTCGGCGTCTGCCTGCCGGCGAAGACCTCTTCCATGCCGCTGCCATGGAGTTCGAGCAGTTGCTGCGGCACGAGCAGCTGACGGCGCGAAGCATCGCGCGGCAGATTCGCGATGACCTGCACCATCCCCTGCGCCAGTCCTGCATGCCGGGCGAGATGATCGCCGGCTTCCGATGGCGGACCGGCAATCCCCGCCGCCAGTCCGAACAGAGCCGAGAAGGTCTCGGTGATATACCCCTCTAACGCCGCCATGGTCGGCATCGGATCGTTGTAGAGGTCGAACTGGTGTTCCTCGATCAGGCGCGACAGCGGCGCGAGCGGCAAGCCGAAGTCGCGGATCGCACGCAACAGTTCCGCCGCGACCGGATTGCCCTCGACACCGCCATGGCCATGGCCGGCGAGCATGTCCGTCCACCATTGCAGCCGGATTTCGCCGGGCAATGGCTGCGTGACCTGGTCGCGGACGCGCAGGATCTCGACGTTGAAAGCATAGAGCGCCAGCAGCGCGCGGCGTTCGGGAGCCGGAACAAACAGCGTGGCGGTGTAGCGCACAAAATCGTGGCTGCGCACGAGCTCGGCGCAGAACGCGGCCGCATCGGCGGGCACCTCGCCTGCGCTCATGGCACGGCGATCAGCGCCGCCGCCACGCGACGCCGCTCACCGATCATGATGTTGTAGGTACGGACCGCCGCACCGGTCTGCATGGTATCCAGCGTCACTTGGAGCGTCCGGAACGTCTGACGCAACTCCGCCGGAGCCAGCCAGACGCCGGTGCCGGTACCGACCAGCAGCGTGTCGATGCTGTTGGCCGCCGCGATCACTTTTTCCAGGGAATATTTGTCGATCTGCTCAGGGCTAGTGATGTCCCAGGCCCAGATCGAGTCCGGCAGGCAGAGCAGCGAGCCGCGATGCGACATGCCGGCAAATGCGAAACCGCCCTTTCCGTAGGCGTCGATCGGCGCCGACCTTGGAAAATGCGGAGCGTTGCTCGATGGCATGGCTTTGGTCCGAATCTGGCTCCCTAGCCCCGGCGGGTCGCGGGACCGCTGTTCGAATCCCGCCTATTTCTTCACTGGCGTATCCGGAGCCTCGGCGCGGGTGGTACCGACGCCGAGATAGATCAGGATCGGTGCTGCGATGAAGATAGAGGTGTAGGTGCCGACCAGCACCACGCCGAACATCATGACCGCCGTGAAGCTATGGATCGCGTGGCCGCCGAACAATAGCAACGCCAGCAAGGCCAGCGTCACGGTGACGTGGGTGATGATCGAGCGCGACAATGTCGAATTGATGGATTCGTTCAACAATTGCGGCATCGGCATCTTCTTGTAACGCCGCAGCATTTCGCGGATACGGTCGTAGATCACGACCGTATCATTGAGCGAGTAGCCAAGGATCGTCAGCAGCGCCGCGATGCTGGTGAGGTCGAAATCGACCTGGCTGATCGACATGAAACCGACCGTGAGCACGATGTCGTGCACGTTGGCGATCATGGCACCCAGCGCGAACTGCCACTCGAAGCGGAACCAGAGATAGATCAGGATCCCGAGGATCGCTAGCATCAGGCCCAGCATGCCGTAGGCCAGAAGCTCGCCGGACACGCGCGGACCGACGACCTCGACGCGGCGATAATCCACCGAATCCCCGAGCGCGCTCCGGACCTTCTGTACCGCTTCCTGCTGGGCCGCATCGCCCCCCGGCTGCTCCGCGACGCGGATCAGTACGTCGGCAGGTCCGCCGAACTGCTGCAACTGGACCTCGCCGAGGTTGAGACTGCTCAGGGCCGCCCGCATCCCGGCAATGTCGGCAGTGCCGGACTTGGACTTGACCTCCAGCAGCGTGCCCCCCCTGAAGTCGATGCCGAAATTCAGGCCATGGGTGAAAAACAGCGTGATGGCGAAGAGCGACAGGACCGCCGAGATCGGGAAACTGATGCGGCGGAAGCGCGTGAAGTCGAAATGGGTGTTGTCGGGAACGATGCGCAGGGCCGGCAGCACGCCAAGCGCACTGATGACCGTCAGGACGGCGATGAGGATACCAAGTCCGATGAGAATGTATTGGGTCACGCCGGGACGCTCCGCATTCTCAGCAGTTCAAGTTTGGCATGCTCGGTCATATGCGTCGCTTCGTCGTTTGGGGGCATGATCGTGTCCGAAACCGGTATCCGATCATGCCCTAGATCGGCACGCTGCGCGGCCGTTTCCACCGAACCCACCCGGCCACGATCAGACGAGTCAGCGTGAAGGCGGTGAAAACAGTGGTGATGATGCCGATGCCGAGCGTCACGGCAAAGCCGCGCACCGGACCGGTACCGATGTAGAACAGCACGGCAGCGGCGATGAACGTCGTGATGTTGGAGTCGAGGATGGTGGCAAGCGCGCGCTTGAAGCCGGCGTCGATCGCCGAAATCGCGTTGCGCCCGCCGCGCAGCTCCTCGCGGATGCGCTCGTAGATCAGCACGTTGGAGTCCACCGCGATGCCGACCGTGAGCACGATGCCGGCGATGCCGGGCAGCGTCAGTGTGGCATTGAGCAGCGAAAGCAAGCCGAAGATCATCGCGACGTTGATGGCAACCGCGATGTTGGCGAACACGCCGAACAGCCGGTAGGTCACAAGCATGAACACGATGACCATGATCGAGCCGACATAGGCGGCGAGTTCACCCTTTTCGATGGAGTCCTGGCCGAGGCCGGGGCCTACCGTGCGCTCCTCGATGACCGTCAGTGGCGCCGGCAGCGCGCCGGCGCGGAGCAGGATCGCGAGGTCGTTGGCCGACTGCACGGTGAAATTGCCGGAGATCTGGCCCTGTCCGCCGGTGATCGGCTCACGGATGACGGGAGCCGAGATCACCTCGTTGTCGAGCACGATCGCGAAGGGCAGTCCGACATTCTCGGTCGTGGCGGTAGCGAATTTGCGCGAGCCGGACGAGTTGAATTTGAAGCTAACGATGGGCTCGCTGGTGCGCTGGTCGAATCCTGGCTGCGCATCGGTGAGGTCGCCGCCGGAGACCAGCACCTGCTTCTTGACCACGTAAGGCACCTTGGGCGCGCTCGCGCTCATCAGCAGTTCGGAATCGGGCGGCACCCTGCCCTGCTGCGCCTGGTCGGGCGGCACCGAGCTGTCGACCATCCGGAATTCCATCTTCGCGGTCTTGCCAAGCAGCTCTTTCAGCCGCGTTGGGTCCTGTAGACCGGGCACCTGGACCAGGATGCGGTCGGTCCCCTGGCGCTGGATCACCGGCTCGACCGTGCCGAGCTGGTTGACACGGCGTTCGACGATCTGGATGGACTGTTCGATAGTCTGCCGGACCCGCTCGGTGATGGCGGCCTGCGGCACCCCCAACCGGATCAGGCCGCCGCCGGCATCGGTGATTTCCAGGCTACGCTGACCGCTGGAGCCGAGCAGCCCGCCCAGCGGCTGCGACAGGTCGCGAAGTTTGGTGAGCGCGGTGGCCAGATCGGTCTCCTTGACCCGGACTTCGACCGCATCGCCTTTGGCCGACAGGCCGGTGTAGCCGATCTTGGCCTCACGCAGGACGCGCCTTGCGTCGTCGCGGACCTGGTCGAGCTTCTCTTTCTTCACATAGTTGGCGTCGACTTCCAGCAGCAGGTAGGAGCCGCCCTGCAGATCGAGGCCGAGCACGAGGTGGCGCTGCGCCCAAAGCGGCCATTTCTTGACCGTGGCCTCCGGGAAGAAATTCGGGACCGCACACAGGCACACGATCAGCGCCGTTAGGATGATACCCAGCGCTTTCCACCGCGTGAAATATAACATCGACTGGACCTGTCAGATCAGGAGAACGCGAGGCGCAGGCGGCCTCAGCTCGCGGAGGCCTCGTCCTTGGCACTGTCCTTGGCGGGCTCGCCCTTGGCGCGCACCCCGGAGATCATCTGCCGCATCTGCCGCACCCGCACGCCATCGGCAATCTCGAACTCGACCTGGTCATCATCGACGACCTTGGTGACCTTGCCGACGAGGCCGCCAGAGGTGACGATGGTGTCGCCGCGGCGGATGTTCTTCACCATTTCGGCGTGTTCGCGCACCTTCTTCTGCTGCGGCCTCAGGATGAGGAAGTACATGATCACGAAGATGAGCGCGAAGGGCAAAAGCGACATCAACATGCTGTTGGTATCGCCGCCGGCCGCGGCCTGGGCATAGGCAGGGGTAATGAACATTCGGAAAGTCCTCGTGAACGGGGGAAGGCCGGTACCGCCTCTTGGGGCGACCGGTTCGGCCAAATTCGCGCGGACTATAGCGGCCGCGGTCCCAATTGCAACGCTGCCAAGTCCCTCATTTGCGCACCTTGCGGCAGGACTTAAGGCCCGATAAGGCTGCGCATTCAGGAACTTCCGACATGTCGAAAAAGCCCAGCAAGACCGTGCGCCGCCCCCCCGCGAAAACCCCCTCCAGGCGGCCTGCCAGAACAGCGGCAAAACGCCCCACCACACCCCTCCCCGGTTCTTCCGAGGAACGGATGGTGCGTGCGCTCGAGACCATTGCGGCGCACCTCTCCGCCAATGCGTCAACCCTCGCCGCGCCCGCGTCGCTTGACCATGCCGACGCCTTCGTCTGGCACCCTGACGGGCGCCTCTCTGCCGTGCCGCGGGTCAGCCGGGTCGAGCTGTTCCTGCTCAAGGGCATCGACCGGATGCGCGACATCCTGATCGAGAATACCGAGCGGTTCGCCGATAGCCTGCCCGCCAACAACGCCTTGCTATGGGGCGCGCGCGGCATGGGCAAATCGTCGCTGGTCAAGGCGACCCATGCCCGCATCAATTCCGAACGCAAAGCGGCGGATCGCCTCAAGCTGATCGAGATCCATCGCGAGGACATCGAGAGCCTGCCATCCCTCATGGAGCTCCTGCGAAGCTCGCCGTTTCGCTTCATCGTGTTCTGTGACGATCTTTCCTTCGACGGCAATGATGCCTCCTACAAGTCGCTGAAAGCCGTGCTGGAAGGCGGCATCGAAGGACGCCCCGACAACGTGATCCTCTACGCCACATCCAACCGCCGCCACCTGCTCTCGCGCGACATGATCGAGAACGAGCGCTCGACGGCGATCAACCCCGGCGAAGCGGTCGAGGAGAAGGTCTCGCTTTCGGACCGTTTCGGACTGTGGCTCGGCTTCCACCGCTGCAGCCAGGACGAGTACCTCGCCATGGTCAAAGGCTATTGCGGCCATTTCGGCATCAAGGTGACCGACGAGGACCTGGAGCGTGAAGCCCTGGAATGGTCGACGACGCGCGGCTCGCGATCCGGCCGCGTCGCCTGGCAGTTCACCCAGGAGTTGGCGGGACGGCTTGGCGTGAGGCTGACCGGGTAATAGCCTTTCCGGTTCGACAAGGAGGCCGGCATGGAGCGTCCGCTACCCGCAAATCTCCCTGCCTTTCTGGTTGAAGCCAAGCGACGGACCTATGCGGGTCTGGATGATGATGCCACGGTCTCAACGCCTCTGCTCCCGGCATCGAAGCAGCTCGAATACAGCGCCGGAAACCTCCGCTATCGCGATATCTATTTCGGCATGAGCTTCTTCGTCGGGCAGGAAGTTGTCTGCGAGGATGACCAAGCCATCTGGTCCATGAGCTATGCTGGCGGACTGAGGCCTGGTATTTCCGACAGGAAAACAGCCCTGGCGGCCTACGCCTTCCTGCGGAAGGCGCTTCTTGCGATCAGCGAGGAGCGCCCCTTTCGAGGCCCGGCTCATTTCGAAGATGCAGATCATGGTTACCTCAATGCTACTGAAGGAAGCATCGAGGACTTCCACGGCGCCGAGCAGATCACTCTGCGCGGGCAGTTGATCTACCGCTTACGCTATTGCGGGGGAAGACTCCGGTAGATTGCTGCCCCGCCTCCGCGTTCAGCAGGCCCCAAAACGCCATCGCCCGCTTTCGCGGGCGATGGGAGTGCTACAACCTCAAACAATCGCGGTTCGACGCGGCGCTACGCCCCATTGAGGAATTGTAGCGGGTCGACGGGCGTAGATCCCTTGCGGATCTCGAAGTGGAGCTGCGGAGACGCCACTTCGCCCGACTGACCCGATTTGGCAATCACCTGGCCGCGCTTGATCGTATCGCCGCGCTTCACCAACAGCTCACTCGCATGGGCATATGCGGTGACGTAGCCGTTTGAGTGCCGCACCAGGATCAGATTGCCATAACCTTTCAGTTCGTTGCCCGAATAGGCGACCACGCCGTCTTCGGCCGCCTTGATCGGGGTTCCCTCCGGCACGGCGAGGTTGATGCCGTCGTTGGACTTGCCATTGGTCTTGGCACCGTAGCTCGCGATCACCTTGCCGCGGGCCGGCCAGCGGAACGTCGGCAGTGCTCCGGTGGCTTCGCTCGCCTTGGCCGGCGCTTCCGTGGACTTTTCTTCGATATTGCCGGTCGCCTGAGCCAGGCGCGCGCTCTGCTGCGGGGCTGCCGCGGTCGCAACCCGTGTGGCGGGCAACGCCGCAGCGGCGGTCGGCTGAGCCGCCGGCGCCGGGGCTGCCGGAATGGCCGCGGCCGCCGTCCTGGCTGCGGGCACGGTCAGCCTGGTGCCGAGCTTGAGCTTGGTCGACGCGTCGAGATTGTTGGCCTTGGCCAACTCGGCGATCGAGATGTGATTTTGGCGCGCGATGCTGGCGAGGGTCTCGCCCTTATTGACGAAGTGGACACCAGGAGCCGCGCCCGCAACCGGCTTGCCAGCCGCCGCGATGGGCGCCGCGGCTGCAGGAGCGGTCGCGGTTGCGGTCGGGTGCGGAATGATCAGCTGCTGGCCGGGGGACAGTGTCCGCGGCCCCTTATAGCCGTTGGCGGCGAGGATCGCGGCAGGGGTGACGTGATAACGGCGCGCCAGCACGTCCAGCGTGTCGCTGGTACCGACGATGATGGTTGTGCCGGCCGGCCGGTTTGCCGCAACGGAGCGCGGCGGCACCGTCCCGGTGACCTCAAGCTGCGGCTTGTCCGGCGGCGCGTACGAGGCGAGCCCGCGCCCGCCGCCCGAGACACCGCCGCCCCCACTGACCGGGTAGGACTGCGGCGCGGATACGGCCGGCGGCGGCAGCGAGGGGGAATGGTACGGCGGACGGGAATACTGCGGAAGTTCGCGGCGCTCGACCGGTGCCGCGGGCACCGAGGCGGTGGCCTCGGGCTGGGAAGCAAAGGGGTTGGAGAACGAGTTTTGCGAAAGCCGCGTCGACATGTCGGCGCTGCACCCCGCAAAACCGAACGAGATCAGCGCCAGCGCCACGACCTGCGGGACGCGGCGCGAGTAAAGCAACTCGGCAATACCGGACATGGTTACTCACTCGTACGCAACAAACTAACGATTTGAGTAAACACAGGCCCAGTAAACAACGCCTTAAGCCTCGGATAAGGCGTTGGCAGTGCTGCCGATACGGAACTTCTCAGAGCTCCCGGGCCACACCGGGCAGCGCCGGCACGAAACGCACTTCCACAAGCTCCTTGCGCTCGATTCCGGCCCCGGTCTTGGTGAGGCGCACCAGCATTTGCAGCCCCTGATGCGGTCCGACCGGTGCGATCAAGATACCGCCCATATCGAGCCGCTCGATCAGGTGCTCGGGGACCTTGTCCAGCGCAGCCGTCACGATAATGCGGTCGAACGGCCCGATGTTGGCAGGAAGGTTCAATCCGTCGCCGAGCATCACCTCGACGTTGTGGCAGCCAAGCTTTTCCAGGCGGGCGCGCGCGATATCGGCAAGCTTGCGGTAGCGCTCGACAGTGAGGACGTGCCCGGCCAGGCGCGACAGGACGGCAGCCTGATAGCCCGAGCCGGTTCCTATTTCGAGCACGCGGTGGTGCTTCTGCAGCTTGAGCTGCTCCGTCATGTAGGCAACGACAAAGGGCTGGCTGATGGTCTGACCGCAGGAGATAGCCAACGCGCTATCGTGGTAGGCGCCCTCCCGATCGCCCTCTTCGACGAACATCTCGCGCGGCACCTCCTCCATGGTGCGCAGCACCGCCTGATCGCTGATCCCCCGCCGTCTCAGCGTAAGCTGAAACATCATCTTCTCCGGCGGCTGCGGATTGGCGGTCATTGCTTCGCTCGTGCTTTTTCCTGTCTTCCGGCCGACGTCCCTTGGATCAAGGGAGGCGTCTCCCGCCCGTCCTAGCTACGAATCCCGGTTCCGTCCTTGGAACAGGCAGATGATAGCTTGCCGTTCACACAACTAAACACAAATCTGAAGAGACTCGTTCTCCTATAGCCATCGCACGCTGCTGTTCGTCTACGCGGACGTTGCGACGAGTCGCTTTATCTGCGAAATGTTCCGAAGACGGGCAAGGACTGTTTTATGACAACGACACGACCGCCGGGCGGTTCTGTGTTCCTCGTCGAAGACGAGGTGATGATCAGGATGATGGTCGCCGACATGCTGGAGGAACTCGGTTACCGAGTCGCAGCAGAAGCCGGCGACATTGGCGACGCCATCCGGCTGGTCCAAACGACCGATTTCGACTTCGCCATTCTCGACGTCAACGTCAATGGCAAGGTGATTTCGCCGGTTGCCGACCTGATCAAGGCAAAGGGACGGCCCTTTATTTTCGCAACCGGGTACGGCTCCTCAGGCCTTCCGGAGGAATATCGCGATCGCCCCGCACTGCAGAAGCCGTTTCAACTGGAAACGCTGGCCAAGGCCATCGATTCCGCGCTGCGTAACGGCAGCGGCTAGGCTTCACCTCAACATGTCAACGAGCGCTTCCGAAAATGCCTCGTCGGTGCGGTCGAGACGCAGCGGCGTCACCGAGACATAGCGCGCCGCAAGCGCGGCCAGGTCCGAGCCTTCTGCCGGCGTATCCATCATGGCGGTCCGCTCGAAACCGATCCAGAAATAGGGATTGCCTCGCCCGTCGCGGCGCTCGTCGACCCTCAGGAAACCGAGATTGCGCTTGCCCTGTCTTGTCACGCGGATGCCCGCAACCTGCTCCGGCGGGCAGGACGGAAAATTGACGTTGATCACCGTGTTCTTGGGCACGCCGGCAGCCAAAACCTTGCGCAGGATGTCCGGTCCGAACTTCAGCGCGGTGTCCCACAGCGGACGGTCGCGCGTCTCCAGGCTGAATTCCTGCGACAGGGCAAAGGATGGCAGGCCGAGAATGGTGCCTTCCAGCGCGCCGGCGATTGTGCCGGAATAGACGACGTCCTCGGCAACGTTGCGGCCCTTGTTGACGCCCGAGAGCACGACGTCCGGCAGTTTCGGCCCGAGAATATGTCGCGCCCCCATGATGATGCAGTCGGTCGGCGTACCGCGCACCGCAAAGTGACGCGGGCCGACCTCGCGCAGGCGCAGCGGATCGTTCAGCGACAGCGAATGCGACACGCCGGACTGGTCGAGTTCGGGCGCCACGATCCAGACGTCGTCCGACAGCGCACGCGCGATCTCTTCCACGACCTTCAGACCGTGGGCGTGGATGCCGTCGTCATTGGTGCAGAGAATTCGCATGCGTTGTCGGGGTCCCGTTCGAATGTCCAGTGCGTGCAGGGCCGTCTTATCCGGGTATTGCCGATCAGGCAAACGGCCAAGACCGCGCAAAACACTGGTTCCCTGCAGAGCGGCCCGCGGAGGCTACCGGCGAATGCGCCAGCGCGGCGCTAACCGCGCAAGCCTTCCTTCCGTGCGCAGCGTCGGCGTCGGTTGCGACGTTGTGGCGACGGTCGCTTCCGAGACAGCCATCGGGGCCGGGTCCGGTGTTACAGCGATGCTGCCCGGAGATTGCGGAAACCGTTCGCGCCCGATCGCAAGGGCCTTCTCGAAATCCTGGACATTGAGGCCGGGCATCGCACGCCTGCGCGCGATGAGTTCGTCGTCCCACAGTTCGGCGATCTTGATGTCGATCACGCCCTTCAGCCGCTGATCGATGGCCTGGAGCCCGAAACCGGTCACCGCCCATTGTCGGCCGACCCGGAAGATGTCGCGGTGCAGGGCCATGTGCGTCGCTCGTGCTGAGGGCACATCAGGATAGCCGGCCCTCCGGACTTCGCAACTGCCATCCGGCGACAGCGATGGACAGGGAAGACCTATCCGCGCGCGATCACCTTCAGCCCGCCCATGTAGGGCTGCAGCACCTCGGGGACGGCAATCGAGCCGTCCTCCTGCTGGTAGGTCTCCATGACGGCGATGAGGGCGCGGCCGACCGCGGTGCCGGAGCCGTTCAGCGTGTGCACGAAGCGCGGCTTGCCGTCGGTGCCCCGGTAACGCGCGTCCATGCGTCGCGCCTGGAAGTCACCGCACACCGAGCAGCTCGAGATCTCCCTGAAGGCGCCGCCCTCGCCCTGGCCCGGCATCCAGACCTCGATGTCATAGGTCTTTTGCGCCGAGAAGCCCATGTCGCCGGCGCACAGCGTCACCACCCGATAGTGCAACCCGAGCCGGCGCAGCACTTCCTCGGCGCACGACAACATCCGCTCGAGCTCGTCCTTGCTGCTCTCGGGTGTGGTGATCGAAACCAGCTCGACCTTCGAAAACTGATGCTGCCGGATCATGCCGCGCGTGTCACGACCGGCCGCACCGGCCTCGGCGCGGAAGCACGGCGTCAGGGCCGTCAGCCGCATCGGCAGCTGCTTGTCGTCGAGGATGGATTCGCGCACGAGGTTGGTCAGCGAAACCTCCGCGGTCGGGATGAGCCCAAGCCGCTCGGTTCGAAGGCGGAAGTCCGGGTCGATCAGCAATTCGCCCCGCACCGCCCAGAACTGATCGTCCTCGAATTTCGGCAATTGCCCGGTACCAAACATCACTTCGTTGCGGACCAGGAGCGGTGGATTGATCTCGGTGTAGCCGTGTTCGGTGGTGTGCAGGTCGAGCATGAACTGGCCGATGGAGCGTTCCAGCCGCGCCAGACCCTTCTTCAGCACGACAAAGCGCGCGCCGGAGAGTTTTGCCGCCGCTTCGAAATCCATGTACCCGAGCGCGCCGCCGATGTCGTCATGCGGCTTCGGCGTGAAGGCGTAAGCCCGCTTGTTGCCGAACACATGGCGCTGCACATTGTCATGCTCGTCCTTGCCGTCCGGCACTTCGTCGAGCGGCAGATTCGGGATCGCGGACAATTCCCGCGCCAAATCCTCGTCGGCGGCTTTGGCAGTCAATTCAAGCTCGGGCATCCGGGTCTTGAGCTCGGCGACCTCGGTCATCAGCTTGGCGGCGCGCGCCTCGTCCTTGGTCTTCTTGGCTTCGCCGATCTCTTTCGAAGCCGCGTTGCGCCGCGCCTGTGCCTGCTCGGAGGCGAGGATCGCCCCACGACGATTCTCGTCGATGCCGAGCAGCCTGGCCGACATCGGCTGCAGTCCGCGCCGCCTGAGTGCGGCGTCGAAAGCCTGCGGATTGTCGCGGATGAACTTGATGTCGTGCATGGCTGAATTCCCGTCGCGGCCGGCTCATCCGGTCACTTAAGTCGCGCGCCTTTGAACAACTCGAAATCCCACGGTCAAGTCCCCGGCTCGACCCTGCCGATCAGGGACCTGCTTGCCGGCGAATCTGCCCAGGATCGAACCTGCCTTAGCATTCATGCGACTGCCGATGTAGCGATACGTCCGTCGGTTCGAATGCCGCTCCTCTCAATCCATCACCGGCCCGCCAGCATGGACACACACAAGGATATCGAACTTACCTTCCGCTATCTACCGGGAGAGTATCTACAAGCGCTTCGCGCACATCAGTTTGCCCGGACCTTCCTGGCCGTGGACACAGGCTTCTCCTTGCTGATGCTGGTGTGCGGCCTTGCGACCTTTTGGTGGGGAGGCGCTTTTTACCGCTGGCTTGGCCTCGCCTTTATCGGACTGGGGCTCCTGCTACCCGTACTCTATGCGCTCGCCCGCCTGGCGGCACGACAAAAGGTCGCCAATGAGGCGAAGTTCAAGCAGGAATACCGGCTCACCTTCTCCGAGCGAGGCATCCATTTCCGTACCCACGGCATCGATTCCCACATCGACTGGAGCTATTATCAAAGCGCGTTGCGCATCGGAAATTTCTATCTGATGTACTACAGCCGTGACGACTTCACCGTCATTCCCAAGCGCGTTCTGCAGGAAACTGGCACAACGGAAGCGTTCGAGGAGATGCTGCACAGGCACGTGCCGAAAGTTGAACTGCGATCGTAGAGAAACGCGGGTTGACCGAAGGCCCTACTCCGCCGGCTTGGCGGCGGACGGCGTGGTGCTGGAAGCTGATGCAGCCGCCTTCTTTTCCACCATGCGCACGGCGATGATCGAACCCTCATAGAGCACAAGCAAAGGTATCGCGAGCGAGGCCTGGCTCAGGACGTCGGGCGGCGTCAGGACCGCTGCGATGATGAAGGCGACGACAATGAAATAGCGGCGCTTCTCGCGCAGCATTGTCGAGGTGACGATCCCGATGCGGCCGAGCAGCGTCAGGATAACCGGAAGCTGGAAGGCGACGCCGAAGGCGAAGATGAGGGACATCGTCAGCGAGAGGTACTCGCCGACCTTGGGCAGGAGCGCGATCTGCGCGGTCTCGTCGCTGGCCACCTGTTGCATGCCGAGCGAGAAGCGGACCAACATCGGCAGCACCACGAAATAGACCAGCAGCGATCCCAGGACGAAGAAGAACGGCGTGGCGACCAGGTAAGGCAGAAAGGCCTGCTTTTCATGCCGGTACAGGCCGGGCGCGACGAACTTGTAGATCTGGGTCGCGACCAGCGGGAAGGAGATGAAGGCTGCGCCAAACAGGGCGAGCTTGAGCTGCGTAATGAAGTATTCCAGCAGCGCCGTGTAGATGAACTTGGAGTTCTCCGGCCCCGCAACCCACACGAACGGCCAGACCAGCACGTTGTAGATCTGCTTGGCGAAGAAGAAGCAGAAGATGAAGGCCACGCCGAAACCGATGAGCGCCTTGATCAGCCGCGAACGCAGCTCGATCAGGTGATCCATCAATGGCGCCTTGCTAGCCTCAATGTCGGCATCAGTCATGACGCTTTGGCGTCCTTAAGGGTCTCGGGGTGCGGCCCAACGTCCTGCGCCACGGCCGCTGGTTCAATCTCCCGGGTGACCGCCAGCGGCTCACTCGCCGCCGAATGGACTTCGGCTTCGACAAACGTTGCTGGTGTGGGGGATTCGGGCGTGGGCGGCGTCGCCGGTGGCTCTATCGCTGGCCTTGCCGCGGCTTCCGACGGCTTATCGATATCGTCGATGCGGAGTGCGCTGTCGACATCCTTCTGCAGCGAGGTCAGTACGTTGTTGCTGCCAAATTCGCTGGCGGCTTCCTTGACCTCATCAAAGCTTTTCTTGAGGTCGGCCATCTCGGCCTCGCGCATCGCCTCCTGGAACTGGCCCTGGAATTCGCTGGCCATCTTGCGGGCCTTGCCCATCCATTGACCAACCATGCGAAGCACGCCCGGAAGCTCCTTCGGGCCGATGGCAATCAGCGCGACGACAGCGATGACGACCAGTTCACTCCACCCGATGTCGAACATGACGTCTTCCGTTAACGCAGGGCGATCCGGCCCAATCCATGACCGTCAGGATCGGGACCGCCCCGCGTCTGCCTCCGGCCTGCGAGCTCAGGCCTTGCTGCCGACGTCCGAGCGTGTCGCGGTGGACGACGCGGAACTGTGATCGATGGTCTTGACGGGCTCTGACTTCTCCGCAGTCTTTTCGTCGTCCTGCATGCCCTTCTTGAAGGCCTTGATGCCGTTGGCGACGTCGCCCATCAGATCGGAAATCTTGCCGCGGCCGAACAGCAGCAGGACGACTGCGATCACCACGATCCAGTGCCAAATGCTAAGCGAACCCATCCTGCAACCTCCAAACGCGTAATTGTGTACACGGCCGGTGATCCGGCCTGATCTACCCCGAAACCTAGGCTTGGCAGGTGTCAAAAACAAGGACTTAAGCGGCGCCAATTCGCTGTCGGCGCTGCGTAATATCGCCAGGATTAACCAGGGCCGGACGCCCGGCTGGGGCCGGGGCGTCAGCTCTCGTTGCCGCCCTCGGGTTCGACCCGCGGCGCCAAAGCGAGTTCCAGATCGCCCGGATCGAGCGGCTCCTCGTCCTCCCGCAGGGTCGGATCGTCCGAAGGCGTCGGCACGGTGAACCCGGTCGGCAGGCGGGTGTCCAACAGCCCCGTGCCTTTCAGCTCTTCAAGGCCCGGCAGGTCGTTCAGCGACTCCAGGCTGAACTGAGACAGGAATGCCTCGGTGGTGCCGAAGGTCAACGGGCGCCCGGGCGTCTTGCGCCGGCCGCGCGGCTTGATCCAGCCGGTCTCGAGCAGCACGTCGAGCGTGCCCTTCGACGTGACGACGCCACGGATCTCCTCGATCTCCGCTCTGGTCACCGGCTGGTGATAGGCGATGATCGAGAGTACCTCGATGGCGGCGCGTGACAGGCGACGTGTTTCCGTGCTTTCCCGGGTCATCAGCCAGGCAAGATCGCCGGCCGTGCGGAAGGCCCACTTGTTGGCGATGCGCACCAGATTGACCCCGCGCGGCGCATATTCCGCCTGCAACTGGGCGAGCGCCGCCTTGACGTCCACGCCATCAGGCATGCGCTTGGCGAGCGTCGCCGTATCGAGCGGCTCGCTCGAGGCAAACAGCAGCGCTTCGAGAAGCCTTAGTTCCTCGGGGCGAGCCTGGGGACTGTCTTCCGCCTGCACCTGCTCGACCTCTTCGATTTCGACCTGTGCGATTTCGATGCGCTTCTCCGCCAGGCTTGCCATGGCAGCTTCTCCTTCTGGTACTTACTGGACGTCCGGCGCGGAGACCGCGTCGGGCGCCGGCTGCGGCAACCGCTTGCGGAAATAGATCGGCGCAAACGCCTCTTTCTGGTTCAGCTCCATCTCGCCTTCCCGCACCAGCTCCAGCGCGGCCGCGAAGCTCGAGGCGAATACGGTTGCCCGTTGCGTGGGATCGACGACGTAGCGAAGCAGGTAATCGTCAAGGCAGCTCCACTGTTCGGTGTCCACCATGCCGACGATGCGCTCCAGCGATGCGCGCGCCTCTACAAGCGACCACACCGTGCGCCGGGCAAGATGGACGCTGGCCAGCACATTTTGCTGGCGCTGGACAGCATAGGCCGTCAGCAGGTCGTACAGGGTGGCCGTGTACTTGGGATGCCTGATCTCGGCGATGACCTCGGGATTGCCGCGTGGAAAGATGTCACGCCGGAACTGCGGCCTGTTCATGAGCCGGTTGGCGGCCTCGCGAATGGCTTCCAGCCGGCGCAGCCGGTTGGCGAGCGCGGTCGCCATCTCCTCCGCGCTGGGCCCTTCCGCCGTCGGCGGTTCGGGCAGGAGCAGCCGCGACTTGAGGAAAGCGAGCCAGGCGGCCATGACGAGATAGTCCGCGGCCAGCTCCAGCCGGATCTTGCGCGCCGCCTCGATAAACTGGAGGTACTGGTCCGCGAGCGCCAGGATCGAGATCTTGGCGAGATCGACCTTCTGCTGCCGCGCGAGCGCAAGCAACAGGTCGAGCGGGCCCTCATAGCCCTCAACATCGACAACCAGCGCCGGCTCGCCCTCGGCAAGCTCGGCCGGCCGCCCGGTCTCAAAGGATAGGATTTCCGCGCTCATACGCTCGCCGTGTTTGCCCGTTCGATCAATGCGTCCAATTCGACCCGGGCCGCCGTCCGGTCGAAGTCCTGCGGGGCCTTCCGCAACGAAAGCGCCCTGCGGGCGCGTTCCAGCGCCCTACCCGACAATTCGGGCGTCTGGCTGGCCACCTCGCGCATTTCCTCGATGTTGCCGTTGCAGTGCAGAACCATGTCGCAGCCAGCTGCGGTGATGGCCCGTGTGCGCTCGGCGATCGATCCAGCCAGAGCGTTCATGGAAACGTCATCACTCATCAACAAACCCTGGAACCCGATTACGCCGCGAATCACCTGCTCCACCATTGTCGCAGAAGTCGTGGCCGGATGTACGGGGTCAAAAGCGCTAAACACAACATGTGCGGTCATGGCCATCGGCAGGTCCGCCAATGGCTTGAACGCAGCGAAATCGGTCCGTTCCAGCTCATCTCGGGGGGCATCGACCACGGGAAGCCGGAAATGGGTATCTGCCGTCGCCCGGCCATGGCCGGGAATGTGCTTGAGCACGGGCAGGACGCCTCCACGCTCCAGGCCTTCGGCTACCACTCGCGCGATCGCCGCAACTTTCGCCGGCTCGTTGCCATAGGCGCGGTTGCCGATGACAGCGTCCGCTCCAGCCACCGGGACATCGGCGAGCGGGAGACAATCGACCGTGATGCCAAGCTCGGCGAGATCGGCCGCGATCAGGCGGGCGCTCAAGCTGGCTGCCTTCAGCCCCAGCGCCGGATCGATGTCGTAGAGCGACCCGAATACGGCGCCCGGCGGGTAGATCGGCCAGTGCGGTGGGCCAAGCCGTTGCACCCGGCCGCCTTCCTGATCAATCAGGACCGGCGTATCTGGTTCGCCAACAGCCTCACGCAATTCCCCAACCAGCAAAGCCACTTGAGCCGAGTTCTCGACGTTCCGTTTGAACAGGATGAAGCCCCATGGCCGCTCGGCGCGAATGAATTCGCGCTCGGCGTCGGTCAGCTTCGTTCCGGATACGCCGGTAATAAAAGCCCGTGTGCTCATCTGGGCCGATTAGCCTCACCCCGTCAGGGGGTCAAGGAAACGGCTGCGAATTCTATGGGATGAAACACTGACCGCCGGCCGCCTTCAGCTCAGTGCAGAACTGCGCAGCCTCTTGCCGCGTCCGGTATGGACCCACCATCGCGCGATACACAACCCTGTCGTTCAAATCGACCCGCCGGATCACTGGCGAACGAGATCCAAGCACGGACTGGAACTTGCCTTGCAGCACACGATAGGAATCCCTCGCCCCTGCCTCCGTCGGTTGCGAGGAAATCGATACCATGTACCCACCGGTACCTTCGCTGGCCGGGTTGGCACTCGTCGCAACTTGCGTCGGGTTGGCCGTCGCCACCCTGGTCGGGGCAGGCTCGGGCGGGGAAGCCTGCGGCGCCAGTGACATAGGAGCATTCGCGCTCGCATTGGCCTGACTCGGCGGATTGCGCGCTGGCGCGGCAGTCGTCGTCTTGGGGGTAGCGGCGGGCCTTGTCCCGGCCGAAGTTGGCGCGGGGGCTGCAGCGGCATCCATCTGATCGCCTTTGACCGAAAGCGTCCTGATCCGGCGGGGCTCGTTGTTCGATAGCGTCCCGTTGCTTGGAACCGGCCCCGCGCTCGGCGGGGGCATATTGCTGGGTGCCACGCTCGCCACTGGCGGAGGATTGGCATTCTGGTTCAGCGGCGGAAAGACTACCCTGGGTCCACCGGACCGCGCGTTGATATCGACCGGCGCCTCTTCACGCGGCACGATCTTCTCCGTGCCATCGGCTGACGCTACCCGGTCCAGCAGCTTGCCCGATCCGTCAGACGGCGCCGGCATGATCTTGGTCGGGCTGTTGTCGGCCTTGATGATCGGCGGCTCACCGCTGCGGGGCGATCCGATGTAGGTACGGTAGGCAAATGCGGCACCGGTGCCGACGACGGCAAGCGCCAGAACCGCAGCAACGGCCAGCATGCCGCCGCGACGCTTCGGAGCTTCTTCTTCGTCGACGTCTTCCGGATAATCGCTCTGATAGGCGTAAGGATCATCCTCATACGCAGGCTCGCTCTGGTATTGCTGCTCGCCCGTTTCAAGCTGGCCATACAGCGCGTCGTCATAGCGCGACGGATCGTGCTGTTGCTCGGTGTCCTCGCCTTCCGGGTAGGACGCATGTTGCTGGTAGTCCTGCTCCGGCGTTGCGGGCTGAGCGTGGCGATGCAGCGGGTGCACAGGGTGCCCGGCGGAGAACTCGACTTGCTGCGGCGGTGCGCTCGGCTGCGGCTGCGCCTGCACGTTGGCGCGCCGCATCCACGCTGGCGGGCTGGGCAGCTGCGCCTCCGGTTCTTCGTAGCTTTCAACAGGCGGCTGGTACGGTTCGGGCGCACTGTGCGGCGGCACCTTCACACTGGCCCGACTCGGGGTGCCAAACGGATCCGTCTGTCCGATCAGCCGCGCGAGCTCCGCCAAAGGGTCGCTTTCCGCCCTTGCCGACCCATGCTGATCATCGCCATGACTATAGTCATCGGCGGGAAAGGGTCTGTCTTGATATCGATCGGCCATCGTGATGATGCGTCCCTTCGGGAAAGCCACTAAGTCCTTCGACCCACACAGCTTTCATCCCATAAAGGCTTTCAAACAAGTCGCATTCGAAAGCGAGCCGGCTGGTCCCGGATTCTCCCCCCAATCCCCAAAAGCCGTTTGCCCCGAACTACCGCATCTCGTCTGGAGCATGGACCCCAAGTATGGCCAATCCTGATGCCAGAACCGAGACGACGCCCTGAACCATAGCCAGTCGCGCCTTTGTAAGCTCTCCATCATTATTCATAATGAAGCGTAAATTAGGCAAATCATTTCCCTTGTTCCAAAGGGAATGAAATTCGCTGGCAACATCATACAGGTAAAATGCGATCCGGTGCGGCTCATGAGCCGCCGCCGCCCCCTCGACAATCCGGGGGTACAGGGCGAGCCGCTTCAAGAGATCGAGTTCCGCCGAATCGGTGAGTCGCTCGATCGGCGCTTGCAGAAGAAAGGCGGCGCGAGCCTCCCCTTGCTCCGGAAGATCCGAAATCACGGCCCTCGCGTTGCGGAACACCGAGTGGCTGCGGGCGTGTCCATATTGGACGTAGAAAACGGGATTGTCCTTTGACTGCTTGATCACCTCGGAAAGGTCAAATTCCAGCACCGCATCGTTCTTGCGGTAAAGCATCATGAAGCGGACGGCATCGCGGCCGACCTCATCGACGACCTCGCGCAAGGTAACGAAGTCGCCTGCGCGCTTCGACATCTTCACCGGCTCGCCATTGCGCAACAGCTTGACCAGCTGGACGATCTTGACGTCGAGCGCCGCCTTGCCGGCGGTGACGGCCTTGATCGCCGCCTGCATGCGCTTGATGTAGCCGCCATGATCGGCGCCCCATACATCAATCATCTCATGAAAGGCGCGGTCGAACTTGTTCTTGTGATAGGCGATGTCCGACGCGAAATAGGTGTAGGAACCATCAGACTTGATTAGCGGCCTGTCGACGTCGTCGCCGTAAGCGGTGGCCCGGAACAACAGCTGCTCGCGGTCTTCCCAATCCTCGACCGGTGCGCCCTTCGGCGGTGGCAGGCGGCCTTCATAGACATCGCCCTTGGCGCGCAGGAAGTCGATGGTGTCGGCGACCCTGTTGTTTCCGCCTGCGATCAGCGACCGCTCGGAAAAGAACACGTCGTGATGGATGTTGAGCGCAGCGAGATCGCCCTTGATCTCGTCCATCATCATAGAAATCGCCTTGTTGCGTGCGATCGGCAGCCACTCAGCCTCCGCCATCGACCGCAGCCGATCGCCGTAATCTCTCGCGAGCGCCTGCCCTACCGGCTTCAAATAGTCGCCGGGATAGAGCCCTTCGGGAATCGCGCCAATATGCTCTCCCAAGGCCTCGCGATACCTGAGGAAAGCCGAGCGCGCGAGCACGTCGACCTGCGCGCCGGCATCGTTGATGTAGTACTCGCGGGTGACGTCGTGTCCGGCGAACTGCAGCAGGTTACACAGGGCATCACCGAACACGGCGCCGCGGCAATGGCCGACATGCATCGGGCCGGTCGGATTGGCGGAGACGTATTCGACATTCACCTTGCCGCCAGTGCTCGCGATGCGACCGTATCCGGCTCCCTCGCGCAGGATGGTGCGCAGAGCCTCCACCCAGGCAAAGGGCTTCAGGGTGATGTTGATGAACCCGGGTCCTGCGACGTCGACAGAAGCGATCAGATCGTCCGCTCGCAGGCGGGAGGCGATCTGCTCGGCGAGATCGCGCGGTTTCGCCTTCGCCTCCTTGGCCAGCACCATCGCCGCGTTCGTCGCCATGTCGCCATGGGTCGGATCTCGCGGCGGCTCGACCACGACGCGCGAAAAATCGACGCCCTGAGGCCAATTGGCCTCGGTCGCGAGCGCACCGCATGCGGCGCGCACACGCGCCAGCACGTCGGCAAAGAGATGCAGCGATGGGGATGTTTCGGCCATGGGCCGCCGCCTAACGCAAATCCGGGGTCGAGTCAAAAAGCCGCTGGTGTTCGGTCATCGCGAAGCGATCAGTCATTCCGGCAATGAAATTGCCGATCCGCCGCGCGCGCTCCGCCGCGCTGTCCCGCTCCGCGCCGTCCAGCCATTCCGGCGGGAGATCGCCCGGCATCGTCTGGTAGCGGGAGAACAGGTCGAACAGGACCCGTTCCGCGTCTCCCATCACCCGCATCACCCGCGGATGGCGGTACATGTGCTGGTACAGGAAGGTCTTGATCGATGCCTCCTCCTCGGCGACGCCGGAGGGAAACGCGATGAGCGCGTGGTTCTGGTTGCGCACGTCCTCGGCGGATTGCGGCTGAAGCGCCGCGATGTTCTTCTGCGCCTGGGTGAACACAGCGTTGATCAGATAGGAGATCAATTCGCGGACCAGTTCGGCGCCCCTTCGGGCGTCCTCAAGTCCGGGATAATGCCGGTCGATTTCGGCGATCATCTCGGCCGCAAGCGGCATCACCTTCAGATCGTCGATACGGAACAGGCCGGCACGCAATCCGTCGTCGATATCATGCGCGTCATAGGCGATGTCGTCGGCAATGGCCGCGACCTGCGCTTCGAGGGAAGCGAAGCTCCACAGCTCGAGATCGTACTTGCTGGTGTAGTCGGCGATACCGACGGGGACACCGCGATCGCTGTAGCCCCCAATAGGCTGGCCGCTCCGGTCGATGAGCGGCCCGTTATGCTTCACAATGCCCTCCAGCGACTCCCATGTCAGATTGAGGCCGTCAAACTCCGGATAGCGGTGCTCCAGCGCGGTGATGACGCGCAGGGTCTGCGCATTGTGGTCGAAGCCGCCATGCGCATCGAGGCAGGCGTCCAGCGCCCGCTCGCCGGCATGACCGAACGGCGGATGGCCGAGATCGTGGGCCAGCGCGAGCGTTTCGGTGAGGTCTTCGTCGAGGCCGAGTTGGCGGGCAAGGGCACGGGCGATCTGCGCGACTTCCAGCGAATGCGTCAGCCGGGTTCGGTAATGGTCGCCCTCGTGGAAGACGAAAACCTGGGTTTTGTGCTTCAGCCTGCGGAAGGCGGTGGAGTGGATGACCCGGTCACAGTCGCGGCGGAACGGGCTTCGGGTCCTGCTCGGCGGCTCCGGGAACAGCCGTCCGCGGCTGCGATCGGGGTCGCAGGCATAGGGCGCGCGAGGGGCAGCCATTCCGACCGACACGGTATAATTGGACCCTATCCATTTGATTCCGTGGATATGCGCACTTAACTATGTCGGCGGCGGGATACCAAATGAATTGGCTATGACGCCGGGACCGGAGAGAGGAACATGAGCACTGCCGCCGTGACCATCAGCGAGCGGGCCGCACGCCGGATTGGGGAAATCCTCAAGGGCGAAGGCAGCGGGGCCATGCTGCGCATCTCCGTCGAAGGCGGCGGCTGCTCGGGATTTCAGTACAAGTTCGACATCGAGCATGCCCGGACGGAAGACGACATGCTGATAACGCGCGACGATGCCGTGGTCCTGGTCGACTCCGCCTCGGCGCCGTTCCTGGCCGGATCGGAGCTCGATTTCGTCGATGACCTGATCGGCGCCTCGTTTCGGGTGAATAATCCCAACGCCACCGCGTCTTGCGGCTGTGGCACCAGCTTCTCGATCTGACGACCGGCTGTCAGGCGTCGACGACCTGCTTGTCTTTGGTGGCTCCCTCGCCAGCAGCGAGCGTCTGCGCAGGCTGGTGGGTGACGGCGCGAAGGATCGCCGTGACCAGTGCGGGCTTGCGCAACGGCTTGGCGAGGAAATCCGACATGCCCGCCTCGCGGCATACCTTGACGTCGTCGGGAAACGCGTTGGCCGTTAGCGCAATGATGGGCAGTGCGGCGAAACGCCCGCCCAGGGCACGAATTGCTTTCGTGGCGGCGATGCCGTCCATCTCCGGCATCCGCACGTCCATCAGCATGAAGTCGTAATCGCCTTCGCCGGCGGCCTCCACCGCCTGTCGTCCGTCGGTCACGACCGTACTCTCCATCGCGAATTCCGCCAGCATCTTGCCGACCACCATCCGGTTCACCGTATCGTCTTCCGCGATCAGGATCCGCAGGGGACGTCCGAGTTCGGCGATGCGCGCCTTGAGGTCGTCGGCGTCAGCGCGATCGGTTTGTGGGGCCGAAACCGCGACCTCGCTCCACGGCAGCACCAGAGTGAAGCTGAATGTCGAGCCTTCGCCCGGGCTTGAGCTGACCGCGATCGTGCCGCCCATCTGCTCGATGATGCGGTGGGAGATGGCAAGGCCAAGGCCAGTGCCGCCGAACCGCCGGCTGATCGAGGCATCCGCCTGCGTGTAACTGGAGAACAAGCCGTCGACGCGGTCGGGCTGGATCCCGATCCCGGTGTCGGACACTGTCCATTCCACGGTCGCGAACAGATCCCGCCGGGCACGGCAGGCCACCGTAATTGTCACCCCGCCCTGATCAGTGAACTTCACGGCATTGGACGCAAGATTCAAAAGCACCTGGCGTATTCTTGCGGCGTCGCCCCGCAGCGTCGGCGGCAGTTTCGGATCGATTTCGAGATTGACGGCCAGATCCTTGTTTCTGGCAGTGGTTCGGATCACCGCCCCCACAGCCTCGACAAGCGACTTGGGCGAGAATTCGATCACTTCGAATTCCATCCGGCCGGCCTCCAGCTTCGAAAGGTCCAGGACGTCGTTGAGAATGCGCTGCAGATTGTCGCCGGACTCGCGAATCGTGATCACGGCGTCGCGCTGCTCGGGATCAAGCTTGGTCTCCAACAGCATGTTGACGAGGCCCAGCACCCCGTTCATGGGGGTACGGATTTCGTGACTCATGACTGCGAGGAAATCCGACTTGGCGCGGTTTTCGGCCTCGGCCTTTTCCGCGCGCCAGCGTTCGGTCACGTCGCGGCCGAAGCCGCGATAACCGATGAACTGGCCGTCGCGGTCCTGGGCGGGTCTAGCGGTCAGCGACCACAGCCGGTCCTGTCCGCCAACAGCTACATGAAGATTTACTTCGTGCAACGGCTCGCGACGGTCCATCAGCGTGATGATGTTCGAAGCCGACGCGACATCGTTGGGGCACAGCATCTCGATCACCTCGGCAAACCGCATACCTCGCAGGAGCTGAAGCGACATTTGCGCTACTTCGGCGAAGCGCTCCGGAACCTGGACCAGGCGGCCGTCGGCATCGGTCTGCCACAGCCAGTCGCTGGCATTCTCCTGGAATTCCTTCAGCAGGAGCGAGATGATTTCGGTTTGCCGCTCGAGCTGCAGCGTCGCCTTCAGATTGTCGAGAAAGAGATTGCCCTGAGAGACGATGTTGCGCGCCATGAAAAACGCGAACAGCAGCAGGAACACCGCGGTGATGAGATATGACCCGCTGCCGCCCAGGAACAAGGCGCCCGCGGTCGCAACAGTCATGGTCCACAGATAGACCAGGCCCGCCCTCGGATAGGGTGACAACGCGAATGCCCCGCCCGAAATCATTCCGACCATCAGGCAGCCGAGAATGAGCTGGCTGGTCGGCGGAATCCGGCTGAACAACGCCAGAGGCAACGTTCCCCAGATGGCCGCCACCAGGAAAGCCTGCCACACCACCTGCCGCGTGGCGTGCGAGGATGCCTCCTCCGGCCGCCTGCCGCGTCGACGCAGGAACGAGCGCAAGGCCAGCGAAGCCGTCATGGCCAGCGATATCGCCCAGACGGACAGGAAGGCGTCCCAGCCCACGCCCCAGAACAGGATCAGGACGATACCCACATTGAGCAGATTGACGGCCATCGTAACGGGGATGAGCCGCGCCACCGCGTCGATCCGCCTGGCGCGGATGCGCCGTATTTCCCGCGTGCTGAGGTCCTCCGCTGGCGCCTTGACACCACTGCCGCCGAACCGGTGCACGAGCGTGCCGGGCCAAGTCGCGCGGGGCGTTCGCTCCAGTGTTGCGAAACTTCCAGGCCGTTGCATGCGCCAGCACCTTCTCCGAGCTGCTCTAGATGGCCCGGCACCCGCTTAGGTGGCGTTAATTTCGGCGGGGAAATGCCGAAAAACTTCAACCCATTTCTCCTTTGGATGGCGTAACTGCCTCAGGTACCTGTGTCCTTGACGGCACTGTTTGCAGTTTGTTCTAACCCCAGGTAGCGCGATGACGCGCTTCACCCCGAGGCACCGATGCGCATTGCGACTTGGAACGTCAATTCGATCCGCCAACGCCTGGAGCACCTGTTGACGTGGCTGAAGGAGTGCTCGCCTGACATCGTCTGCCTCCAGGAAACCAAATGCGTCGATGAGGCCTTCCCGCGCCTGGAGCTCGAATCGCTCGGCTACAACGTGGTCACCCACGGCCAGAAGACGTTCAACGGCGTCGCCCTGCTTTCCAAGCACCGATTCGACGAGACCAGGTCGGGGCTCGCCGGCGACCAGGAGGACGTCCATGCCCGCTTCCTTGAGGGCGTGGTAACCTTGAAGCGCGGCGTGCTGCGGATCGCTTGCCTTTACCTGCCCAACGGCAATCCGGTCGGCAGCGACAAATATCCCTACAAACTCAAATGGATGTCTCGCCTTTTTGACTACTCGAAGGAGCGCCTTAAGGCGGAGGAGCCGCTGATCCTGGCGGGGGACTTCAACGTCATTCCGGCCGCGCAGGACGTCCACAATCCGGCGGCCTGGGCCGACGACGCCCTGTTCCGGGCCGAGACCCGCGAAAGCTTCCAGTCCCTCCTCGGCCTCGGCTTGACCGACGCCTTGCGGGCAGTGACCGACGAGCCGAACCTCTACACCTTCTGGGACTATCAGGCGGGCGCCTGGCAGAAGAACCACGGCCTGCGCATCGATCACCTGCTGCTGTCGCCGCAGGCCAGCGACCGCCTCGTCAATGTCGGCATCGACAGCTATTTGCGGGCTTGGGAGAAGCCGTCCGACCACGTTCCGGTCTGGGCGGATCTTGATCTCGAGGCGACCTGACAACCGCCCCGCCGCTCAGTCGCGGCGGCCCTGCACCCAGTTCGCGAGCATCTGCAAGGCCATGGCGCGATCGTCATCGGAAGCCTTGGCAAAGGCGCGGTTGTAGCTCTCCTTGATCCAGGTCTCGTCGGAACCGGCGCTGTCACGCGCCAGCGTCAGCCACATCAGGCCGCGCGCGGCCTGGCGCGGCACGCGATCGCCGTTGAACAGCATCTGCCCGAGCAGCGCCTGGGCCTGGTGCTGGCCCTTCTGAGCGGCAAGCCCGAGCCAGCGGGCACCGTAGCGGAAATCCTCCCGCGAGGCGTCCGCCGTCTTCAGGTACATCCGCGCGAGATCGTACTGCGCGTCCGCATTGCCGAAGTAGGAGGCCGCATAGGAGAACATCTCCCGCGCCCGGTCTGGATCCGCCTTGACCTTGGAGTTCGGTATGCCGCTCAGGTAGTAGCGGCCGAGCGCCACGAAAGCGTTGGCCACGATCTGGGCCTGCGGCGCCGACGGACTGTCCTCGGCATGCGCATTGGCGATCCGGCTGAAATATTCGAAGGCACGCACGTCATCCTGGACCACGCCGTCGCCTGCGGCATACATCCGCCCCAGCTTCCACTGGGCGATGGGGTGGCCGCCTTCCGCGGCATATTGCAGTGCAGTCAAAGACGTCTGCTGCGTGCTCGCAGCAGACGGAACCGCCTTGCGAAGCGCGGCCGCTGCGCCCGGCTGAGCCGAAACCACCGGAATGGTCGCGTCCTGCTGATTGACCGGCGCGCCGTCAAACGCGAACGCCGGCGCGGCCAGCAACGAGGCCCCGAACACCAACGCAACAATGGTACGCTCAAATGTCTGCATAGCACTGTTTCTCGGCTGAACCACCGGGATGGGTCACTGCCCCGCTCACCGCCGGCCCGACCTGCTGGGCATATTTCCAGAGCACGCCCGATGTGTGGTTAGTCTCACGGGGTAGCCACTTGGTCTTGCGTTGAACGAGTTCTTCGTCACTCAATTTTACGTTAAGAGTACCGGCGACCGCGTCGATCTCTATGATGTCGCCTTCCTGCAACAGCGCGATCGGCCCGCCGACCGCCGCCTCCGGCCCGACATGGCCGATGCAGAAGCCGCGGGTCGCGCCGGAGAACCGGCCGTCGGTGATCAGGGCGATCTTGCCCCCCATCCCCTGCCCGGTCAGCGCCGCCGTGGTCTGGAGCATTTCCCGCATGCCGGGACCGCCGCGCGGCCCCTCGTAGCGGATGACGATGACTTCGCCCTCGTTGTAGGTGCGCTTCTGGACCGCCTCGAAGGCGTCCTCCTCGCGGTCGAAGCAACGGGCCGGCCCGGTAAACCTCAAGTTCGACATGCCCGCGACTTTCACGATCGCACCTTCCGGGGCGAGATTCCCCTTCAAGCCGACGACGCCGCCGGTAGTGGTGATCGGCTTATCGGCTGGCCGCACCACGTCCTGATGCGGATTCCATTTCACGCTTTTGAGATTTTCGGAGATCGTGCGGCCCGTAACAGTGAGGCAATCACCGTGCAGATAGCCGTTATCGAGCAGCGTCTTCATCAGAAGCGGTATTCCACCAGCTTCATACATGTCTTTGGCGACATAACGGCCGCCCGGCTTCAAATCCGCGACATACGGTGTTTTTTTGAAGATTTCCCCAACATCGAACAGGTCGAACTTGATGCCGGCTTCGTGCGCGATGGCCGGCAGGTGCAGCGCCGCATTGGTCGACCCCCCGGAGGCGGCGACCACAGCAGCCGCGTTTTCCAATGACTTGAGGGTGACGATATCGCGCGGCCGGATGTTGGAGGTAATCAGCTCCATGATCTGCTCGCCGGCGGTCATGCAGAAGGAATCTCGGATTTCGTAAGGCGCCGGCGCTCCTGCCGAATAGGGCAGCGCAAGCCCGATGGCCTCCGATACCGTCGCCATGGTGTTGGCGGTAAACTGGGCGCCGCATGCACCGGCAGATGGGCAGGCAACCCGCTCGATTTCGTCAAGATCGGCATCCGACATCGCGCCGACGGAGTGCTTTCCGACAGCTTCGAACATGTCCTGCACCGTTACCTGCTGGCCGCGGAAATTCCCGGGCAGGATCGAGCCGCCATAGATGAAGATCGACGGTACGTTGAGGCGCACCATCGCCATCATCATGCCGGGCAGCGACTTGTCGCAGCCGGCGAGCCCGACCAGCGCGTCATAGGAGTGGCCGCGCATGGTCAGTTCGACCGAATCGGCGATGCATTCGCGCGACGGCAGCGAGGAGCGCATGCCGTCATGGCCCATGGCGATACCGTCGGTCACCGTAATGGTGCAGAACTCGCGGGGGGTGCCGCCGGCGGAAGCAACGCCCTTCTTCACCGCCTGGGCCTGGCGCATCAGCGCTATATTGCAGGGCGCGGCTTCATTCCAGCAGCTTGCCACGCCGACCAGGGGCTGGTGGATCTGAACGGTGGTTAGACCCATGGCATAAAGATACGAGCGATGGGGCGCACGCTCAGGCCCTTCCGTCACGTGACGGCTCGGGAGCCTGCTCTTGATGTTGGTCCTGGCGTCCATCGCGAACCTGTTTCCTCGGCCCAACCCAGATCCGGGAAATTCGATCCCAAGATTGATTGGACTTGGGATCGTCCTTCGCCTTCGCGAGCGCCGCGGCCGTAGCCTTACGTACATTTTATTTCATGAGAGGGTGTGGCCAAAAAGCGGCGGTTGCGGGAACTGGCTGGGACGAAGGTTAAATCTTCCCTCACTGTTGCAAGCACGCAACAATCGTGTCGCGAAGGCCACGCATGGACTGCTTGTCTCGCTGCCCAGGGGCGTTTGTCCCGCCGGCCACGAGCGGAAGTGCAACCTGAGATGTTTCCGCTATGCGTGACCCGCGGTTTTCGGAATTTCCTTAACCGACACGGGCGCGATATCGCCTTCTCACGTTGCGCCCGAGTTTTGCTGTCCTCTTCACCCTCTTACCACCGCATCCCAACCCACGTTTCGTGACGACGCGTACGCCCCTCGTATGGGGCGGGACGGATCAACTATACGCTAAATCCGAATTCTGAAAAAGCGAATTATTTTGGCGCCAGGCGGTGGACCGAGCCTTGGGGTGATTTGCCGTCAGTCGGCCCAAGCAGTTGTAGCCCCGATGAGCGCGGCGACGTCCGCAACTTCGCAATCCCGCCTATCGCTTTGCTCACCCGGGCCACAGCAACTCGTCAAATTTCAATCCACGCGCGCATCCGGAAATTCGACGTTCGCATGACTGCAATCGCGCAACCGCCGCACCTCTCACCACGCGTAGCGGACGACACCCTTCCCAGCGTACGATCGCGTCACGTTCGAGAACTCGCCTTCGAAGGTGGCCGCCGCCATCCAGCCGTTGAGCCACTTCATTTCGGCAGATGCCGTGGTGAGCGCGGAGTCGGCGGCCTGCGCCGCACCATTGACGACGAAGCTGGCACCGGGCAGCGCCTGGAAAGTCGCCGCGATCGAGCGGTCGGGATTGAAGTCGTGGGCCCAGGCCAGGCGGCTGCGCAGCGTCAGCACGCCATCCCGCACGGCAAAGGATTTGTCGGTACGCAGGCCAAGTTCGCTCCGGGTGTCCGTGACGCTCTTGGCGCCGTAACTAAGCGCAAAGGCACCGGTGCCGGCGAGGACCTGCTCGGCATAGGCGGGCAGATCGAAGGTGGCGAACTGGGCGGCGGCATAGGGCGAGATGCCGATGCCGTTCATCGCCGGAGCAATGAAGCGATAGCCGCCTTCGACACGGCCTGAGTAGGCATTGGCGTTGAAACGGGCGCGGAGCTGATCGGTGCCGGCGATGGTCACGGTGCGATCGGTGGTGATGTCCTGCCAGCCATAAGCGAGCGCTGCGGAGATATAGGCCGGACCATTGTTGTGGCGAACATAAGCCCCGGCCTGGAACAGCTCGGAGCGACCGGAGCCCAGGCCATTGACGCTGAAATTGGTGCCGCCGCCGGCGAGCGCGAAACCGGCGAGCGTGTTCGGCGAGAAACGGTAGTCGGCGCCGACCGCCGTGCCGAAGATGCGACTGGTGACGTTGTTCGACCCGACCGCCGCGTTGCCGTCGGTTGACTGCGAGCCGCCAAAGCCGGCCGCCCATACGCTCCAGCGCCGCTCGAATGACGTGCGAGGCGCCTTGGTGAACAGCGCATAGGCCTCGCGCTCGGCCGCGCGACCTTTCGTGCCGGCGTAGGCGAGCGCGGGTTCATGCTCGTCCGCGAACGCAGGTGCGCTGCCATTCGGATTGGATGTGCCAGAGCGATCGGCGAACGGATCGGTCAGCAGACCCATGAACTGACCCATGGCGTTGAACGTCGTCTGCTGTGAGCCAGAGCCGGATTCGCCGGAGGCTTGCGTAAGTCCGCCGGGCGCAAGGCCCCCGTAGACAAACGGAATGCTTCCGTTGGAATTGAAGTAGTTGGTCAGGGCATTGCCAACCGCCTGCTGGTTGCGGTTCAGCCCACCAGGAATGCTGAAGTTCAGGTCCAGGTTCAGATAAGCGTTGTTGGCGTCATAGCTCAGGGTGGTGTGGAAGTTCGCGGGCAGGTTGGCATTGACGACCGTCGGATCGAACGTGCCGGAGACGCCGCCGGTCGCCGTAAGGATCGTGTACTGCTTGGAGACGTAACTGCCCGGCGCAAACGTCGCATTTACCGTGCCGGCCAGCGTCGCGGTGCCCGAAACGCTTGTGCTCGAGGCTGCCGAAGGCGTCACCTGCAGCAGGTAAAGCGCGCCCGACTGGAAGGCAAGTTCGCCGGTGATGGTCAGCATGCCCGTCGGGTTCCCCGCATTGCCTGGAGCAAGCGAGCCGTAGACCGCTGTCGTGGCCCCCGGCCCACCGATCGTTCCGATGCCGGACAAGGTGGCGAACGAATCCACCGTCACACTGGCCGTATTCGTAATCGAACCATCGACCTCGAAGGTGCCGACGCTCAGGATCGTGGCACCGGAATAGGTGTTGTTGCCTGTCAGGATAGTCGTGCCGCTGCCCTCTTGGACAAGCGTGCCGCTTCCTGAGATGTTGCCGCCGAAGGTGTAGCTGTCGGATCTTACAAAGGAGAGAAGGCTGTTATTGATGATGTCGCCGCTAATAGATCCGCTTGTCCCATTGTTGCCGACCTCCAGCTTGCCGTCATTGATAGTCGTGCCGCCACTATACGTGTTGGTGCCTGTCAGGATGAGAGTGCCGGTGCCATTTTGCTGAAGCGCGCCGCTTCCCGAGATGTTGCCGCTGAAGGTGTAGTTGGCCGATCGGTCGATGGCCAGGGTGCCGTTGTTGACGACATTGCCGACGATCGATCCCGAGAATGGACCGAGGTGAAGGAGCTGCAAGGTCGAGCCGGAATTGATCGTGGTCCCGCCCGTGTAGCTGGCGGCATCGTAGAAACTGACCGTTCCGGGACCTGCGATCGTCAAGGATCCCGTGCCGGTGACAAAACTTTGCGCCCCCATCGTGAAGGTTGCGCTTGCCGAAGCCGTCGTGATCACCGTGTTCGAATTGAGCTGAAGCGTTGAGAAATTTAAGAAGTCAGTTTGACCGCCGGTAGACTGCACGTTGATCGCTGCCGAGCCCGCGCTGGTCTGCATGATCAGCGTCCCGGTCTGGAACAGATAATTGCTGTTGGCCGCCGAAGCGTTCAGATTGAGGGTGCCGACCGTGAATGGTCCGCCGGTGAGGAATACCCCTTGGCTACTGCCCGGCACGGTAGAGTTGAAGGTAGCCGTTGTGTCGACTGCGTTGGGAACGGTGGCCGGGGCCCAGTTAGTGGCTGTTCCCCAATCGTTAGTGATACCCACCCAAGTCTGCGCGTGACCCTCGGCAGACAAAAACAGGGCCACGATCAACGCTGGCAAGAGCACCAGCTCAACCCGGCGAAGCCGACGCTTCCTCATTGCGGCTTCAGTAGTATTCCCGGCTGGCTTCAAGGCGACTCTCCTGCAGTTCCCTAATTGAAACCGGAAATCGTTTGCGTCAACGCGACGCGGGAAGGGCGGGAAAGTACACTTAAGGGTGTGTGCTTTTTGCATCACTCTCAAAGCTCGCAGGGGGCAAATTTTGGCCCGAACAGGTCACCTTTGCCGATGGTGCCCTCCGTGATTGGGAGCCGTCCGCGCTTGGACGGGTCTGATCCCGGCCGCAACGGTGGCGAAGGCCAAGAGGCCGGCTCCAACTGCCGCAGTTCCGTCACGGTCCAGGCAAGTTCACCAACCCCGACTTACCTGTGCAGTTCGGGCCACAACGGTCTCGACCGCGAGCGGATTCGGATTAACGAAATCGTCGCGAACTGCTGACGCTCAACCCGCTCCACCAGCACCTGCCATGCCAGGGTCGCGACCAAGGCTTTCGCCTGTTCATTCGGCGAGGAGGCGTCGCGCTCACGATGCCGGCACGGAGTCGATCAGAGCTCGCAAACCGTTATTCCTCTCTCAAGCTCGTTGCCGGATTCCGCTATCCAAGTTTATCGAATTTCCATGTTGCTCGGTCAGACTTGTGGCTTTGATGGAGCCCCTTGCATGTCGAACATCATTTCTTTTCCGGATCGGTCTCAATCGCCACACCCGGCGGCCGTTCCGCTCGACCAGCAAGTTCAGGCGATATTCAAGCTGCTCGACGTTGCCATGAACGATACGGAGCAAATGATCGGTCGGTGCCGCAAGGAGGAAGTCAGAGCGCGCCTGTACTCACATCTTGAGCTGCTGCGCCAGCTGTCGGGATACGCGCAGGACCGAGCGTCATCCGTCTTTTCGCAAATGCGCTGACGGTTAGGTCTTCGCCTCGCGCGGATTGAAAGCCTGGACGCACCGCGCCATCGCTGGCCATTTTGCGCCAGACTCCGCGTGATATACACAGAGAAGTGCGGAAAGGATGTCTCTCATCATTTCATTTGCATCGTGGTCGTCTAGAATTGTCGTGCTGGGATTTCAGCACCCAGCTCTTGGACGGAGCAGCGCCGCCCTGCGAATATACTGCGCGAGGGGGCGTTGTGCCGCCAATTGGATGGCGATAACTGACTTCCGGTGCAGCATTGGCTCAGCGCGCAGCGATGGGCCGCGTGCCTCAGTCGCAAATTTCCTGGGCTGTCGTCCGCATCGCGAGTAGCCCTGCGCGGGCCTCCGGGCGCCTGACGGGTTCCATTCGCCTTGTGGTTCCATTCGACAGTGCATTTTTCCGGCACTGTTGCCCGAGTGTGACAACCACCAATCATGGCCGTGGTACCGTTCCCAAGCTGGGCGCTGATGGTTTTGCAGGGGGACCGTTCCAATGAACCAGTGCCTACGTTCGCTAACGTGTTTCGTGGCCGCGCTCGCGCTTCTCTCGAGCGAAGCGACCGCAAAAGCAGGCCACAAGCAATCTCAGGCCAAGAAAACACATGAGGCGAAGGAGGCGCGCCACCATCGCAGCGCTGCCTTGGGGAAAGGTCGGCATCCGAAACACGCCGACGTTCACCGCAAGTCGAAGCGACCGGACAAAGCTCGTCCCGACAAGCCAGCTCCGCCACCTCTTACCGGCGATCTCGCCGCGCTGAAGGACGCGATGGATCTCGCCCGCAAGGCGAAAACGGACGACGCGACTGCGGCTCGGAACAGAATCGCCGACCCGGCTGGGCAGAAGCTCGCCGAATGGTTCATCCTGCGCCACTCCGAGACAACGGCGAATTTCAACCGTTACGCGGCCTTCATTGCCGCCCACCCGGACTGGCCCAGCATGGCGCTCTTGCGCCGGCGGGCGGAGGCACGGCTGTGGCAGGAGCGCAGCGAGGCGGCCTTGGTTCGCGGCTTTACCTCCGACCAGCCGATGAGCGCGAAGGGCAAGTTCGCACTCGCGCGGGTGCTCCTGGCCGAAGGCGAGCGCGATCATGCCACGCGCCTCGTTCGTGACGCCTGGAGGTCCGAGGAATTGTCGGAGCGCGCGGAAAGCGACGCGTTCGAGGCGTTCCGCGACCTGCTCACCTCCGAAGATCACCGCGCGCGCATGGACAAGCGTCTGGGTGCCAGGGATCTTTCAGGTGCCAAACGCGCTGCGCAACATGTTGGCGGCGACGCGCCTGCGATTGTGAAGGCTTGTGCCGCGGTCAAGGCGAAGACAACGAAAGCCAAGGACCTGCTCGACGATGTGGCGACCGAGGCGCGCCAAGACCTCGGCTACACGCTCTGCCGCATCCAATGGTTGCTGCAGAAGGACCAGATCGACGATGCGGCGCGCGCGATACTGACCGCGTCTCCCGACACCATGGCACTACAGGACACTGACGCATGGTGGCGCGAGCGGCGCATGCTGGCGCGCAAGCTGCTCGATCAGGGTAAATTCCAAACCGCGTACGATGTGGTTCGCGGCGCCGCGCTGCCCGCGATGGGAACCTACCGGGCCGACTTCCATTTCATGTGCGGCTGGATCGCCCTGCGTTACCTCAACGATCCCGCAACGGCGCTGACGCATTTCGCCTTCATCGACCAAGGCTCGGCCAACCCGATAGTGCTGGCGCGTGCAAACTACTGGCGAGGCCGCGCCGCTGAAGCGCTCGGCGCGCGAGACGACATGCATGCCAGCTATGAAGCCGCCGCGCGTTATCCGACCGCCTATTATGGCTTGTTGGCGCGAGCGAAGCTCGGCCGTCATGCAGCGGAGCTGCGCTCCCCCTCGCCTGTCGCGACGGTCGATGCGGCACGTGAGGACGAACGCGTGCGCGCTGCCGACATGCTCTACCGGGTCGGCGAACGCGACGTCGCGCTGTATTATGGCGCCGACCTCGCGGGACAGAGTTCCGACGTCGCCGTGCTCGAAGCGCTTGGCGAACTCGCGGGTCACCACAATGACGCCCACACGATGCTCGAGATCGGCAAGACGGCGCTCGCCCGGGGCTTGGCGCTCGATCACTATGCGTTCCCGACGATCGGGATTCCACCGCATAGCCCGATCGGTCCCGAGATCGAGCGCAGCATCGTCTTTTCCGTGGCTCGGACCGAAAGCGCGTTCGACCAGCGCGACAAGTCTCCGGCCAATGCGGTCGGGCTGATGCAGGTCACGCCGGAAGCCGGCCGCGATACCGCCAAACGGTTCGGCGTCACCTTTGACTGGGACCGGATGGTCTCCGATCCCGTCTACAACACGCAGATGGGAGCTGCCGAGCTGAGCGCTTTGCTGAAGGAATATAGTGGTTCCCAGATCATGACCTTCGCCGGCTATAACGCCGGCCGGGGCCGCGTCCGCGACTGGGTGAAGCAGCGCGGCGATCCCCGCGATCCCACCGTTGATCCAGTCGATTGGGTGGAGCGCATTCCGTTCTCCGAGACGCGTAATTATGTCCAGCGCGTGATGGAGAATGTGCAGGTCTACCGCGTCCGCTTCAACAGCATCACCACGGCGGCCGCGGAATCCGAGCAGCGCACGGCGACGCAGGAGGTCAGCGCGGTTCCGCCAGCCTGGCCCGCAGCGTTTGTTCCTTAAGCGCGTGACACGCGTCGGAAAGCCGGTACCCATTTTCCGGATCATGCTCCAGGCGTGGCTCGCGGTAAGTAGCGGCTGAAGCGGGCCCTCATGGGCGAATTTCGCCGGATTCCTGCGCGAAGAAGCGAAGGGAGAAGGAGCGCTTTCACCGAACAGCCGCGGTGCAGCTGCAGTGGAGGAGACCGATGCAAGAGACCCTCGTCGTTCAACGCGAGACGCACGTCGCGGCGCCGCCCGCCGCGGTGTTCGCTCTCCTGACCGATCCGGAGAAGATCCTTCGCTGGATGGGAACGGAAGCCCAGATCGAGCCGCAGCCCGGCGGGCTCTATCTCGTCAATGTCACCGGCGCTCGCTTCGCCCGCGGCACGTTCCGCGAAGTGGTGCCGGTGCATCGCCTGGCCTACAGCTTCGGCTGGGACGACAGCGAGGTGGTGCCGCCGGGTTCGAGCCTGGTCGAGATCGACCTGATCGAGCAGCCGCCCGGAACACTGGTGCGCCTGACCCACACCGGCTTGCCCAATGCCGAGCAACGCACCGGCCACGCGGAAGGCTGGGCCCATTATCTCGACCGCCTCGCCGAGGTTGCAGCAGGTCGCGATCCAGGCCCGGACCCTTGGCACGGCCGCGATGGCCAAAACTGACTGTTTTTCGCTCCCGTCGTCCCAAGGATAGACCAACTCGCTGACGCGGCGTGACAGGCCGGGTGGCGTGGCGGCATGATCGGGGCATGGATCTGCCCGCGCACCTTGCCTGGCTGGTGGACGAGGCCAGCGCCTCGACCGGCCCTGACCGGTTCCTGGCTGAGCTAGGTGCCCGGCTGCTGGCCGACGGCATCCCGCTCGCCGGCGCCGCCCTGACGCTCGCGGTGCCACATCCGATCATCGCCCGACGCACCTGGCTGTGGCGAGCGGAGACCGGGGCGGTGATCGAGGCACTGGGCTTCACTGGCGGTCCGCTCAACCAGGCCGAGCGCGACTGGCTGGCCGGGCTTGGCGTTGTGCAGGAGGACGCGGTCGGAACAGCTGCGGATACTCCGGTGCTGGGCTGGGCCGGCACACGACCGTTCGGTCCCGGCGAGGCCGCCCGGCTGCGCCAAGCCGCGCGCTTCGCCGCAGCGCCATTAGCCAGCCTCGCCGCACAGGCCGCGTTGGCCGCGCTACTCGAAGCTTATCTCGGGCGGCGCAGTGCCGCCCAGGTGCAGGCCGGCGCGCTACGCCGCGGCGCTGGGGAGATCATCCGCGCCGCGCTTCTGTTTGCCGATTTGCGCGACTTCACCGCCCTGTCGGAGGTGACCGAGCCTGCGGCGGTGATCGCTGTGCTCGACGCCTGGTTCGACCGCATCGCCGGGGCGGTGCACGCATTCGGAGGCGAGGTACTGAAGTTCATCGGTGACGGCGTGCTGGCGATCTTCCCGGTCACCGGGGCGCCGGCGGAAGCCTGCGAGGCAGCGCTGCGCGCGGTCGCCGCCGCCCGCGCCGGCATGGCCCATCTCGATACTATCAGGCAGGCGCAGGGGCTGCCGCCGCTGCCGTTCGGCGCGGCGCTGCATCTGGGCGAGATATTGTGGGGCAATATCGGCGCGGCCGACCGGCTTGACTTCACCGCCATCGGTCCCGCCGTCAATCTGGTCAGCCGGCTGGAGGGGCTGTGCCGGCCACTGGGGCGCTCGGTGCTGATCTCGGGCGCGGTCGCCGCCGAGACGAGCGCGCCACTGGTGCCGCTGGGCGAACACGCGCTGCGCGGCATCGCTGCGCCCTGCGCCGTCTTCACCCTGCCGGATGCGTGAGCGGCCGGCGCCGGTCAATCGACAACGGATTCAATCTTCAACACCGACCGGTGTTGGCCCTAATCCACCTTGATATCGGCGGCCTTGATCATCGGCCACCACTTGGCGATCTCCGCTTTCTGCTTGGACCCGAGCGCTTCAGGCGTGAGCAGGTCCTTGGGCGGCATCTCCAGCCCGAGATTTTCGAACTGCTTCCTCACGCCCGGATCGTTCAGCGCCTCCACGGCGGCGGCGTTCAGCTTGCCGATGATCTCCTTCGGCGTACCTTTCGGCACCCACATGCCCGACCACAGCGTCATGTGGAATCCCGCCAGGCCTGCCTCATCGGTGGTCAGAATCTCAGGCGCCGACTGAACGCGCTTGCTGTCGGTGATGGCGTAGGCCCGTATGGTGCCCGCGCGCACCTGATTGATGGAGTTCGAGGTCTGGTCGACGATGAGATCGATCTGTCCCGCGACCAGATCGTTGAGCGCAGGCCCGGTGCCGCGATAAGGCACGTACTGCAGCTTGATTCCGGTGACGTTCTCGAAATACACGGCGGCGATGTGGCTGCCGGATCCTGCGCCGGCCGTGCCCGCCGTGGCGGATGTCGGCCTCGCCCTCAGCCACCCCAGCAGCTCTTTCAGCGACGTCGCAGGCACCGCCTTCTTGCTGACGATGATCATGGGATTGGATGGCAACAGCACCACCGGCTCGAGGTCGGCGACGAGATCGTAGTTGAGGTTGTAGACCGCCCCGTTCGCGACGTGGGTACCCAGGTGCCCGAAGCTGATGGTGTAGCCGTCCGCCGGTGAATGGACCGCGCGCCCTACGCCGATCGAACCGCCGGCACCGGTCACGTTCTCGACCAGCACGGACTGGCCGAGCGAGGTCTTCATGCGCTCGGCAAGAATGCGCGCCATCGCATCCGACGGGCCGCCGGCGGAAAACGGCACGATAATGGTAATGCTGCGTGAGGGAAAATCGTCTGCGAGCGCGCCCGTCAGGAAGCCAAAGGTCGCGATCAGCGCCGCCCCAACCAATCTTCGCATGTTCCTCTCCCTTCCGGTCTTATCTGGACAACTGAATGGTGTTGCTACCGAGTCGCGCGTCCGCTCGCCAAGCTCACCGCATTCGACATACCGCGCGGGACCGAATACTCTCGGCACATCCCCGGCTCGAAACAGCGAAGCGGCGATGCAAACGACGCGCGGCAATGCTGTCGGCGCCGGCCGCTCCCGTTGACGCCGAAACGACACGACTGACCGAACATGACGACGGCCAATACTGCGACCAAGACTGCGACTTCGTATCATCCGTTGTTGCGCTGGATTCATTGGGCCACGGCCATCCTGTTCATTGCGGCAACCCTCATCGGATTCTATTGCGGCCTGCAGCAGCCGGGAACATCGCCTCGCCGTGAACTGCTCGAAGTGCACAAGTCGCTCGGCCTGACGTTGTTCTTTCTGGCGATCCTGAGACTATGGGTGCGGGCGGCTACGAAGGTGCCGCCAGAGCCGGGCTCGTCCAGCCCACTCGTGCTGGCGGCAGCAAGGCTAAACCATTGGACCCTCTATTTCATTCTCTTCCTGATGCCCATCACAGGATATTTGGCCTCCGCAGCCGGTGGTTATTCGCTAAGATATTTCTGGACGTTCAGCTGGCCGCGCCTGGTCGACAAGAATCAAGCGCTTGCGCATTTCGCCATCACGGCGCACGACGTTGTCGCCTATCTCGTGTATGCCGCCGTAGGCCTGCATGTCGCAGCGACGTTCTGGCACATCCTCGTAAAGAAGGACGAGACGCTGTCGCGAATGTGGCCTTCAGCGCCCGCGGCGGGATCGATCGGCGATCGACAGGGTTAGGCCCGTTCCCGCCGGCTGGCCGAGAGTACCTTGGGGCGCAGCGCTACGACCTGGTCGCCTAAGCCTGGAACTGCGCGTAATCGATCGGCTTGTGACGATCGAGCGTGCGGGTGACCGGCGGCAGCGGATATTTAAGGCCAGTCGCGCAATTGAACAGCATCACGCGATCATTTCTCGTGACCCGTCCGTCGGAGAGACTCTGCTTGTAGGCGGCGTAGGTCGCCGCTCCCTCTGGGCACAGAAGAAGCCCCTCTTCGCGCGCGACTTCGCTCAGCGCAGACGAAATCTGCTCGTCATCGACCGCAATGGCAAAGCCTTTGCTCTCGCGCACGGCGCGCAGGATAAGGAAATCTCCGATCGCCTGCGGCACGCGGATGCCTGAGGCGATGGTGTGGGCGTCCTCCCAGCGGGTGGCGTGCTCGGTGCCTGCTGCGAAAGCGCGCACCATCGGCGCGCAGCCGGACGCCTGCACCGCCACCATGCGCGGGCGCTTCTTGCCGATGAAGCCGATCGCCTCGAGTTCGGCGAATGCCTTCCACATGCCGATCAGGCCGGTGCCGCCGCCGGTCGGATAGAAGATCACGTCCGGCAGGTCCCAGCCGAGTTGCTCGGCCAGTTCCAGCCCCATCGTCTTCTTGCCCTCGATGCGATACGGCTCCTTCAGCGTGGAGGTATCGAACCAGCCGACCTTGGCCTTGCCTTCGCCGACGATCTTGCCGCAATCGTCGATCAGGCCGTTGACGCGATAAACGGTCGCACCCTGCAACTCGATTTCGCTGACATTCACTTCGGGTGTATCGGCGGGACAGAAGATCGTGGTCTTGATGCCGCAGTGGCTGGCATAGGCCGCCAGCGCAGCTCCGGCATTGCCGTTGGTCGGCATCGCCATGTGGCTGATGCCGAGCGCCTTGCCCATCGACACCGCCATCACCAGGCCGCGCGCCTTGAACGAGCCGGTCGGCAGGCGGCCCTCGTCCTTGACGATGATCTCTCCGCCGCCGAGCTTTTGCGAAAGCTTCGGCAGCCGGATCAGCGGGGTTGCGATTTCGCCGAGGCTGACGATGTCGGCACATTTGCGCACGGGCAGCAATTCGCGGTAGCGCCACAGGTCGGCCGGACGCTCCGCGAGCGCATCCTTGGTCAGCGCCTTCTTCACGCCGGCAAGGTCATAACGCACCAAGAGCGGCTTGCCCGCCTTTGAGAGGTTATGGAGCTGGTCGGCCGGATAGTGATCGCCCTCCATCGCGCATTCGAGATGGGTGACGAAGGTCGGGCGTTCGGTCGTGAGGTTGTCGTCGTCGCGCACGGCTTGTGCCTTTCTTGTTGAGCTCAGCGCTATTAAACCAGTCACCCTGAGGAGCTTGCGAAGCAAGCGTCTCGAAGGGCGACGAGCCCCGCTGTTCGATCCGGGCCGTACATCCTTCGAGGCTCGCTCCGCGAGCACCTCAGGATGACGGGACCGCCGTCTCGTTCGGATTTTCGTCGCTCTCCAGCTGCTATATGTTCAACACCCGCCCATAGGCGTCGAGCACCGCTTCCTTCATCATCTCCGACAGCGTCGGATGCGGGAAGACCGTGTGCATCAGTTCCTCTTCCGTTGTCTCGAGATTCATCGCGACGACGTAGCCCTGGATCAGCTCGGTCACCTCTGCGCCGATCATGTGCGCGCCGAGGAGCTGGCCGGTCTTCTTGTCAAACACCACCTTGACCAACCCCTGCTCTTCGCCGAGCGCAATCGCCTTGCCGTTGCCGACGAAGGGGAAACGGCCGACGCGGATCTCGCGCCCTCCTTCCTTCGCCCTCGCCTCGGTCAAGCCGACGGACGCGATCTGGGGATGGCAATAGGTGCAGCCGGGAATGAGGTTCTTGTCCATGGGATGCGGGTGCAGGCCCTTGATCGCCTCGACGCAGACCACCCCCTCATGCTCGGCCTTGTGCGCCAGCATCGGGGGACCGGCGACGTCCCCGATGGCATAGATGCCGGGTACGTTGGTCTTGCCATAGCCGTCGATCACGATGGTGCCGCGATCGGTCTTCACCCCGAGCCTTTCCAGCCCGAGATTCTCGATGTTGCCGACCACACCGACCGCGGAGATCACCCGCTCGAACTCGGCCGCTTGCGGCTTGCCCTTGCCGTCGTCGATCGTGGCAATGACGCTGTCGCTCTTCCTCTCGAGCTTGGTCACCTTGGTCGAGGTGTGTATCTTCATGCCCTGCTTCTCGAAGCGCTTGCGGGCAAGGCCCGCGATCTCGGAGTCCTCGACGGGCAGGATTTGCGGCAGCACCTCGACCACGGTCACGTCGGAGCCGAGGGTGTGGAAGAAGGACGCGAATTCGATCCCGATGGCGCCCGACCCGACGACCAGCAGCGATTTTGGGATGCGATCCGGCACCATGGCCTCGAAATAGGTCCAGACCAGCTTCTTGTCCGGCTCGAGCCCCGGCAAGACGCGCGGGCGCGCGCCGGTCGCGATGATGATGTGCCTGGCCTGATAGGTGCCCTCGCCGAGCGCCCCCTTTGGCCCTTCGACCTCGGATTTGGCAACGGTGATCTTGCCGGGAGCATCGATGATCGCCCTGCCCCAGATCACCGAGACCTTGTTCTTCTTCATCAGGAAGCCGACGCCGTCGTTGAGGCGTTTCGCGACGCCACGCGAGCGCTGCACAACTGCCTTGGGATCGAACGAGACCTTCTCCGCCGACAGGCCGTAATCCTTGGCGTGCTGCATGTAGTGGAAGATCTCGGCCGAGCGCAGCAGCGCCTTGGTCGGGATACAGCCCCAGTTCAGGCACACGCCGCCAAGATACGATTTCTCGACAATGGCGGTTTTGAAGCCGAGCTGGGCGGCGCGGATCGCGGTGACGTAACCGCCCGGCCCGGAGCCGATGATGATGATATCGAAAGACGTGTCGGCCATGGCGGCTCCCGTTCAACTCAAGCTGTCGTGGCGCCGCGGGCGCGGCCTCTGAAGATCAACATCCTGACCAGCCATTCGACGACGCCAATCAGGATCAGGATTGCAAGCGCGGCGAGTACGATTGGCTGTGCGATGTTTCGTGCCAGTTGCTCGCCGGCAAAGAACGCGGAATGAAGCAGGTCGAGGCCAATCGGATTGAGCACGAGAATGGCCCCGAGCAGAATCGATATCCAGGGCCAGCGTGTCCGGACACTCAACCTCGCCCCCTCGAAATGCGCATCACACCATCATCATGACCGGGTTCTCGATCAGCTGCCTGAACGCGCCGATCAGTTCGGCTCCGAGCGCGCCGTCAATGGCGCGGTGGTCGCACGACAGCGTCACACTCATGATGCTCGCGATCTCGATGTTGCCGTTTCGCACGACGGGGCGCTCCTCGCTGGTGCCGACCGCGAGGATCGTGGCATGGGGCGGATTGATCACCGCGGTGAAGTCCTTGATGCCGTACATGCCGAGATTGGAGACGGCGGTGGTGCCGCCCTGGTATTCCTCGGGCTTGAGCTTGCGCGCGCGGGCGCGCGCGGCGAAATCCTTCATCTCGCCCGAGATGGCCGACAGCGTCTTGGTCTCCGCTTTCCGGATGATCGGCGTGATCAGGCCGCCCGGCATGGCGACCGCAACGCCGATGTCGGAATGCCTGTGCTTGAGCAACCCACCGTCGGTCCAGCTCACATTGCAGTCCGGGATCTTCTGCAGCGCGACCGCCATGGCCTTGATGACGAAGTCGTTCACCGAAAGCTTGTAGAGCGGCTTCTTCTCCTTGTCCTTCGGCGCGGCGGCATTGATCTCCTCGCGCGCGGCGAGCAGCTTGCCGATGTCGCAGTCGATGGTGAGGTAGAAGTGCGGAACGTTCTGCACCGAGGCGGTCAGGCGCTGGGCAATGGTGCGGCGCATGTTGTCGTGCGGCACCACCTCGTAGGAGCCCGGTTCGAACAGCGCCAGGATCTGCTTGTCCGACATCGACGGCGCGAGCGCGGGCGCGGCCGGCGCGGCCGCGGGGGCCTTCAGTCCCTTGCCCGACTTCGCCTCTTCGACGTCACGGGCAATGACGCGGCCATGCGGGCCCGTGCCTGATATCATGGAAATCTCGATGCCCGCCTCTGTCGCCAGGCGTCGGGCGAGCGGAGAGGAGAAGACGCGGCCGTGGCCATTGGTCTGCGGCGCAGCCTGCGCAGGAGCGGCGGGCGGCGCGGTCGGCTTGGCGGCAGCGGGAGCGGGTGCCGGCGCGGGTGTCGCCGCAACCGGAGCCGCGGCGGCCTTCGGCGGCGCGCTGGAGGCCGACGGCTTTGCCCCGCCGGCGCTGGCGGCCTTGACGTCCTCGCCCTCACCCGCCAGCACCGCGATCACGTCGTTGACGGCAACGTCCTGCGTCCCTTCCGGGACCAGTATCCTGGCGATCGTGCCCTCGTCGATCGCCTCGACCTCCATGGTCGCCTTGTCGGTCTCGATCTCGGCGATGACGTCGCCGGACTTGACCTTGTCGCCCTCTTTCTTCAGCCACTTGGCGAGGTTGCCCTTCTCCATCGTCGGCGACAGGGCGGGCATCAGGATGTTGATAGGCATGCTGACCTCACGAAGATAGCTCTTTAGACAGCTTCTCTTGTTAGCTTCTCTTGGCGTCGGCCCCCATACCCGGGAAGCCGACGAGACGGATTTCAATTACCGATATCGCCCTGCCACAGGCGTTCGTTGGCGGGATTGGCGCGCCATGACTTCATCATGTTGATCGATCGCTCGTCGGCAAGGTCGATGTAGGGAATGCCGAACTTGTCCAGGATGTCCTTGCTTCCCGGGTACGTGACGGACTCGCCGATCACGACCAGCGAAAGCCTGAACAACCCGAGCGCGCCGGCGCACATCGGGCAGGGCGACAACGTCGTGTACATTACGGTGTCGTGGAACGAACTCAGCCCGGCATCGCGCAGGCAGGACATCTCGCCGTGCAGGATGACGTTTTTCTCCTGAACCCGGCGGTTGTGACCGCGGGCGATGATCCTGCTGTTGCGCGTCAGCACGGCGCCGATCGGCAGGCCGCCCTGCGCGATGCTGTTCTCCGCCTCGCGGATGGCCTCCAGCATGAAATCGTAATGATGAGGTTCGATCGCCACGGTCAGTGCCCCTTCCGCCGCGGCTCGGTGGTGCCGAGATCGGTCGGGCGCTCAAGCTCGGCCTCGAACATGTCGACGATGCGCTCCAGCGCCTCTTCCTCGGTGTACTCGCTCTCTCGCGCATAGGCGCGCGCGGCGTGGCGGGCGAGATCGACGAGCAGCAGGCCCCACATGTCGGGCTCCTCGAAAGCGCGCTGAAACGCCATCGACAGCCCCCCATCGAGCACGAACACGCGCAGCACCTCGGTTGCGTCCTCGCGATCGATGACATCAGGCGGTAATGGCTGCTCCTTGGGACCTGCCATGAATCACCGGTAGCAAACGGCTTTGGCGGCCTCGACCACTTCGGCCGCCGACGGCAATGCGAGCTTTTCCAGGTTGGCGGCATAGGGCATCGGTACGTCCTTGCCGGACACGCGCACCACCGGGGCGTCGAGATAGTCGAAAGCGTGCTCCATAATCCGCGCCGCTATCTCGGCGCCGACGCCGCTCTGCTGCCAGCCTTCCTCGACCGTGACGGCTCGCCCTGTCTTCTTCACCGAGGCAACGATGGTCTCGGTATCCAGCGGACGCAGCGTGCGCAGGTCGATGACCTCGGCCTCGATGCCTTCCTTGGCGAGTTCATCGGCCGCCTTCAGTGCATAGGTCATGCCGTTGGACCACGAAATGATGGTCACGTGATTGCCCTTGCGCACCACGCGCGCCTTGCCGATCGGGATCACGTAGTCATCGAGCTTCGGCACCTCGCCGGTGTGGCCGTAGAGGACCTCGTTCTCGAGGAAGATCACCGGATTGCGATCGCGGATCGCGGCCTTGAGCAGCCCCTTGGCGTCGGCGGCAGAATACGGCGCGACCACCTTCAGGCCGGGAATGTGCGCATACCATGCCGAATAGTCCTGGCTGTGCTGGGCGGCGACGCGCGCGGCGGCGCCGTTGGGCCCGCGGAACACGACCGAGCAGCCCATCTGCCCGCCGGACATATAGAGCGTCTTGGCCGCGGAGTTGATGATCTGGTCGATCGCCTGCATGGCGAAGTTGAACGTCATGAATTCGATGATCGGCTTCAAGCCCGCCATCGCCGCGCCGACACCGATGCCGGCGAAGCCATGCTCGGTGATCGGGGTATCGATGACCCGGCGTGCGCCGAACTCCTGCAACAGGCCCTGCGTCACCTTGTAGGCGCCCTGATACTCGGCGACCTCCTCGCCCATGACGAAGACGTCGGGATCGCGGCGCATCTCCTCGGCCATGGCATCGCGCAAGGCCTCGCGGATGGTCATGGTGACCATCTCGGTCCCCTCCGGCACTTCCGGATCGGGCTCGGCAACGGCTTGCGGCGCCGCCGGCGCCTTTGCTGCGGCGGGTGAGACCGGGGCCTCGGTCTTCGCTTGCGCGGGCGCGGCGGATTCGGCGGCCTTCTTCTGTTGTCCCGGCATTGCCACCTTGGCGAGGTCGGCGGCGCTTTCGCCGTCGGCCAGGATGGTCGCGATCGGGGTGTTGACCGCGACGTCCGCGGTGCCTTCCGGAATCAGGATCTGGCCGAGCGTCCCCTCATCGGTCGCCTCGACCTCCATCGTCGCCTTGTCGGTCTCGATCTCGGCGATGACGTCGCCCGACTTGACCGGCTCCCCCTCCTTCTTCAGCCACTTGGCGAGGTTGCCCTTCTCCATCGTGGGCGACAGCGCAGGCATCAGCACTTGAATTGGCATATCGGCTCCGAAAGAAAGCTTGCGCGCTTAGCGATAGACGTCGGTGTAGAGCTCGGCGACGTCAGGTTCCGGATCGGCTTGGGCGAAATCAGCCGCAGCATTGACGATCTCACGGACCTCGGCATCGATCGCCTTCAGCTCCTGCTCGCTCACCTTGCCCGCGAGCAGGCGGTTGCGCACCTGCTCGATCGGGTCCTGATCCTGCCGGACCTTCTCGACCTCCTCGCGGGTCCGATACTTGGCCGGATCCGACATCGAGTGGCCGCGATAGCGGTAGGTCTGCATCTCCAGGATGTAGGGCCCCTTGCCCGCACGGCACCAGGCGATCGCCTCTTCGCCCGCCGCGTTCACGGCACGGACGTCCATGCCGTCGACCTGGCGGCCGGGGATGTCGAAGGAGGCTCCTCGCTTGGAGAAGTCGGACTGCGCGGACGCGCGCGTCACCGCGGTGCCCATCGCGTAACGGTTGTTCTCGATGACGTAGACCACCGGCAGCTTCCAGAGCCCCGCCATGTTGAAGCTCTCATAGACCTGGCCCTGGTTCGCGGCGCCGTCGCCGAAATAGGTGATGCTGACGCAATCATTGCCGCGGTAATGGTTGGCGAACGCGAGCCCCGTGCCGAGCGAGACCTGCGCGCCCACGATGCCGTGCCCGCCAAAAAAATTCTTCTCCTTGCTGAACATGTGCATGGAGCCGCCCTTGCCCTTGGAATAACCGCCGCGGCGTCCCGTCAGCTCGGCCATCACGCCCTTGGGGTCCATCCCGCAAGCGAGCATGTGCCCGTGATCCCGGTAGCCCGTTATCACCTGGTCGCCTTCCTTCAGCGCCATCTGCATGCCGACGACCACGGCTTCCTGGCCGATGTAAAGATGACAGAAGCCGCCGATCGCCCCCATGCCGTAGAGCTGACCCGCCTTCTCCTCGAAGCGCCGGATCAGGAGCATGTCGCGAAGCGCCGTGAGTTCCTGCTCTCTTGTGAATTCGGGAGGGGCGCTGCCGTTGGTCTTGTCCTGCACGACTTCTTTCGCGACGGCTTTCTTGGGTGCGGCCATGGCAATTCCGGGTGAGAGAAAATAGTAACCCTCTGTAACCCAACTCACACGCCCGCGAAAGGAGTGCGTCGAAATGCCAAGCGTCTGCTTTGCCGCAGTGCAGCGCCAGCGACATTTTTGAGATCGATATTGCAGCTTTTTGAAATTTCCTAGTTCGGATTGTTCATCCGAACCAGATCGTGCGGGTGGACATAGTTGAGCTGGTAGCGCGCGCGCTCATCCAGCATGTCCGGATCGACGCTCTGGGAACGCAGCAAGGAAACACGCTGCTCGCCCTGGGCCCGCTCCTTCTTGAGCCGCGCCAGCTCGGCGGTCAGTGCAATAATCTCCTGATCGAGTTCCTGCCGCGCATTCAAGCCATATTTGCCCGTATAGGCATTGACGCTGAAATAGCCGACAATGGCCGCCGCCATCGTGTAGAGGGCAAGGCCGGTCAGGATGGACTTGAGACGTGCGCGGGTGACCATGGCCCGAGCATGGGTCAGGTGCGGTTAATGGACCGCTAATCGCGTGCTTGCTCCTCATCTTGAGGAGCGCTCCGAAGGAGCGCGTCTCGAAAGATGCGGCCGTGTTGGGCCTCATGGTTCGAGACGGCGCTTGCGCCTCCTCACCATGAGGGTGTGCACCGGCCTCAGCCGTTGTGTCTTTCCACGAAGGCGGCGAAGGCGTCGATATATTGCTGCATCACCTTCTGCATCGGCTCCTTCGTGAGGTTGCCGGCGGCATCGAAGGCATCGCCGACGCCGTTCAGGTAGATCTCGGGCTGCTGCATGATGGGACCGGAAATGCCGGGCAGGATGTTCTGCAGATGCTTCGCCGCGCTGACCCCGCCCAGCGGCCCCGGCGAATTGGACACGATCCCGACGGGCTTGCCGTTGAACGAGCTTTTGCCGTAGGGCCGTGAGCCGACGTCGATGGCGTTCTTCAACACGCCCGGGATCGAGCGATTGTATTCGGGCGTGACGAACAATACCCCATTCGACTTCTGCAGCTTTTCGCGGAACGCCAGCCAGTCGGCAGGCGGAGTGGCTTCGAGGTCCTGGTTGAAGAAGGAGATGCCGTGCAGCGTCGAGATCTCGAGCTTCAGCGAGCTAGGTGCCAGCCTGGCAAAGGCATTGGCGATCTTGAGCGAAAAGCTTTCCTTACGCAGGCTGCCGACGATTGTGACGATATGAAGGGGCATTGCAATCTCCAGGCGTGAAACCGGCGCGCCCGTTAAGCCAGAACGGACAGAAAGATGCAAGTGCATCAATATGCGTTCCGGGAAACGCTGCGTTCACAAATTCGTTTGCGAACGGACCAGTCTCGCTCTGCCGGCGAGCCTACTCCTGGCGACGACGCCTTCGGTTGAAGCAAGCCTGCCTGTTGTCGCTGGCCTATGCCGATTTGTTTGGGTTGATGAGGAATTTTTCGCCGGTGGCACGTTTCGCGTAGACGGCGATGTTGGCGGGGTCGAGCGCCTCCTGCAGCGACACAACCCTGGTGTAGTGGCTGGCGAACGTCGTCTTCAGTTCGTCGACCACGCGCTGCCGGAGTCTGGCGGCTTCCGCAGGGCCGATCTTCTGCAGGAATGGAAACAGCAGCCAGCCGCCGACGCCCCACGCCATGCCGAACCCGCGGATCAGCTCGATCGGCCCGTTGTCGAGACTGCCATAGACATAGACCTGCTTGTGCACGTTCGAACCATAACGGCTGTATTCCTTGGCCGTCCGGTTGATCGCCGCCTCCATGCAGGTGAGGATTTGCCCTGCGAGCCTGCCGCCGCCGATGGCGTCGAAGGCGAGCGTAGCTCCGGTCTCGGTGAGCGCGGTGGTCAGGTCGTCCATGAAGGTCGCCGCGCTGGAATCGACGACGTATTTCGCGCCGATTCCGCGCAGGATGTCTCCCTGCTCCTTGCTTCGGACGATGTTGACGAGCGGAATGCCGTCTTTCAGGCAGATCCTGTTCAGCATCTGCCCGAGATTGGAGGCCGCGGCCGTGTGCACCAGCGCCTTGTGGCCTTCGCGCCGCATCGTCTCGGTCATGCCGAGCGCGGTGAGCGGGTTGACGAAGCAGGATGCGCCTTCAGCCGGTGAGGTGCCGTCGGGCAGCGGCAGACACTCTCTGATCTTGAGGCAGCGGTACTGCGCATACATCGCGCCGCCGATCATGGCGACGGTCTTGCCCATCAGCGCCCTGGCGGCATCCGACGATCCGGTCTTGATGACGACGCCGGCGCCTTCGTTGCCGACCGGCATCGACTGATCGAGCCGGCCGGCCATCGCCCGCATGCCAGCTTCCGGCACCTTTGCCGTGATGACGGGACGTTCCTTGCTGCCCGATGCCTTGGCCGTTTTCAGGTCGGCGGCGCCGAGCAGGAGACCGAGGTCCGAGGGATTGATCGGCGTCGCCTCGACGCGGACGACCACCTCGTCCGGCCCCGGCTCGGGCGTTGCCACCTCCACCAGCGAAATCTCAAGCTCGCCGCTCGCCTTGATCAGCGAACGCAGTTGCAGCCCGGTCCCGGCATCGCTCATTCTATCCTCCCGATTTTCTTGTTATCTGCAGACAAGGGACTATTACGCCAGCGCCTTCAGCGCCGCCTTGCCTGCGTATATGGCCTGCTTGCCGAGTTCCTGTTCGATGCGCAGCAGCTGATTGTACTTGGCGGTGCGGTCGGAGCGCGCGAGCGAGCCGGTCTTGATCTGGCCGCAATTGGTGGCGACGGCCAGGTCGGCGATGGTGGAATCCTCCGTCTCGCCCGAGCGGTGCGACATCACGGCGGTGTAACCCGCCTTGAAGGCCATCTCGACGGCGGCGAGCGTCTCGGTCAGCGAGCCGATCTGGTTGACCTTGACCAGGATCGAGTTGGCGCGGCCGGCCTTGATGCCTTCGGACAGACGCTTGACGTTGGTGACGAAGAGATCGTCGCCGACGAGCTGGCACTTGCTGCCGATCAGATCGGTCAACTCCTTCCAGCCATCCATGTCGTCCTCGGCCATGCCGTCCTCGATCGAGACAATAGGATACCGTGCGGCCAGATCGGCGAGGTATTTGGCCTGTTCGGAGCGCGAGCGGGTCTTGTTCTCGCCGGAATACACGTACTTGCCGTCCTTGAAGAACTCGGTCGCCGCGCAATCGAGCGCCAGCATGACGTCGCTGCCTGCCTTGTAGCCGGCCTTGCCGATCGCGCTCATGACGAACTCCAGCGCGGCATCCGCCGACGGCAGGTTCGGGGCGAAGCCGCCCTCGTCGCCGACATTGGTGTTGTGACCGGCCTTCTTCAGTTCGGAGCGCAGCGTGTGGAAGATCTCCGAGCCGCAGCGCAAGCCTTCGGCGAAGGTCGCCGCGCCGACCGGCATGATCATGAATTCCTGGAAGTCGATCGGATTGTCGGCATGCACGCCGCCATTGACGATGTTCATCATCGGCACCGGCAGCGTCCGCGCCGAGGTGCCGCCGACGTAGCGATAGAGGGGCATGTCGAACGATTGCGCCGCTGCCTTGGCACAGGCGAGCGAGACGCCGAGAATGGCGTTGGCGCCGAGCCGGCTCTTGTTCGGCGTGCCGTCGAGATCGATCATGCTCTGGTCGATCAGGACCTGCTGTTCGACGTCCAGACCGTTCAAGGTTTCGAAGATCTCGCCGTTGACGGCGTCGACCGCCTTCTGCACGCCCTTACCGAGGTAGCGGGCCTTGTCACCGTCGCGCAGCTCGACCGCCTCGTGGGCACCAGTCGAGGCGCCCGAAGGCACGGCCGCGCGGCCCATCGAGCCGTCTTCCAGAATGACATCGACCTCGACGGTGGGATTGCCGCGGCTGTCGAGAATTTCACGGCCAATGATGTCGACAATAGCTGTCATGGTCTTGCGCTTCCGTTCGTTAGATCTGGTCGGTTCGGGGGCGTCTTACACGGAGCGCAAGCAAATGTGAACGCTCTGCCGCCCGCCCTCGCCTGACGGGTCAAGAGCGCGGGATTATGCTCGGCTCCGGTTGATCTGTGCGTCCAACTTCAATCCGAGACAATCGGGGTAACGCAATGAATCGCCGCCAGTTTCTTGCTTCAAGCACCGCCATCCTGGTGTCCCCGGCGCTGCTTCGCACGAGCTTCGCGCAGGAGGGTCCGTTCCGGACAAGATACTATCCCGTCAGCGCCGGCATTGGGCTGCATGACGTGACGCCCGCCCCAGACGGCACAGTCTGGTTCACCGGCCAGGGCAAGGGCGCGCTCGGCAAGCTCGATCCGCGCGACGGCTCGTTCAAGACCGTCAGTCTCGGCCGGGGCGCGGCACCCCACGGAGTAACGATCGGACCCGACGGCGCCCCCTGGATCACCGAGACCGGACAGAACGCGATCGCGCGGGTCGATCCGGCCGATCTCAAGGTTACACTGTTCCGCCTGCCGGAGAAATTCGCCAACGCCAACCTCAATACCGGCGTGTTCGACAAGGCCGCGACCTACTGGTTCACCGGACAATCCGGCATCTATGGCAGGCTCGAGCCGAAGTCCGGCAGCATGACGGTATTCAAGGCCCCGAAGGGCGTCGGGCCATATGGCATCACGGTGACGCCCAAAGGCGACATCTGGTACGCCTCGCTCGCCGGCAGCCATATCGCCAGCATCGACCTGGCGACCGGCACTGCCACCGTCGTTCAGCCACCCACGGCCAATCAGGGCGCGCGGCGCGTATGGTCGGATTCGCGCGGCCGGATCTGGGTCAGCGAGTGGAACACCGGCCATGTGTCGGTGCACGACCCCGCCGACGGTTCGTGGAAGACCTGGAAGCTGCCGGGCGATCAGCCGCACGCCTATGCAGTCTACGTCGACGACAAGGATAAGGTCTGGCTGACCGATTTCGCGGCCAACGCGATCGTACGTTTCGATCCCACAACCGAGAAGTTCAACGTTTTCCCCAGCGACCGGCCGAATGCCAATGTGCGCCAGCTCGACGGCAGGGCGGGCGAAGTCTGGGGCTGCGAATCCGGCAACGACCGCCTGGTCCTGATCAGGACAAGCTGAACCCGTTTCCCTCACCTCCCCCGCGAACATCCCGGCGCCGATAGTTGACGCCGGCCCCGCTTGCGTTCATGTCAGCCGACGATAGGACAGGATTGATGGCGAAAGAACCGCTGCAGCTCGGCCGCGCCGTGGAATGGCCCAAGAGCCCGGAAGAAGCACGACTCGATCGCGTGCCCAACCCGCAAAAGGACACCGATTATCTGGTGCGCTTCACCGCCCCGGAATTCACCTCGCTGTGCCCGGTCACCGGCCAGCCGGATTTCGCGCACCTGGTGATCGACTACGCGCCCGGCCAGTGGCTCCTGGAATCGAAGTCGCTGAAGCTCTACCTCGCCAGCTTCCGCAATCACGGCGCCTTCCACGAAGATTGCACAGTGATGATCGGCAAGCGGTTCGCCGCGGAGATCAAACCGAAATGGCTGCGCATCGGCGGCTATTGGTATCCGCGTGGCGGTATTCCGATCGACGTGTTCTGGCAGACTGGCAGGGTGCCGAAGGACTTGTGGATTCCGGATCAGGGCGTCGCCCCCTATCGTGGGCGCGGCTAGATCTTCCGCCAAGGCCAAGTTCGTCGGTCCAGGCTTACCTGTTCCAGTAATCGTCCAGCTGTGGTCTTCCGGTCCAGGCCCAATTGAGACATCGGATAGTCCAGTCGAGCCGCGACTTTCCTTGCAGCCGCGCCTGGGCTTCCGAGAAATCAGCCGGGGCAATTCGTTCCGCTCGCGTGAATTCCTTTGCAGTTCGATTCTAGAAGAGCAGCCAAGCATTGTTGCGCTGGAGCCTGTCGTGGCTGCGGCGCAGAGAAGTCGTGCGTCCGCTGTCGCCCGAAACGCCTGTCCTCGTCGATTACGCCACCTGGCGCACGCGGCTGATGAAGCTGTCAACTTCGCTCGTCAGTGACGTCGATTGCTCCGACAGGTTGGCCGCGGCCTTCAGCACCCCGGCTGCGGAACGGCCGGTCTGGCTGGCCGCGCTACTCACATTACCGATGTTGCGCGTCACGGTCGCCGTCGCGTCCGCCGTCTGCTGCACGGTGCTCGCGATCTCCCCGGTCGCCTTGTTCTGCTCCTCCACCGCCGATTTGATCGTCCGGTTGATGCTCGAAACCTCTTCGATGCTCTTGACGATGCCGTCGATCGCGGCGACCGCACCTTGGGTTGCCTGCTGGATCTCCGTGATCTGGTTGCTGATCTCCTCCGTCGCTTTAGCGGTTTGGGAGGCGAGATTCTTCACTTCGCTTGCAACCACCGCAAATCCCCTGCCGGATTCGCCGGCCCGGGCGGCTTCGATCGTTGCGTTGAGGGCCAGGAGATTGGTCTGAGCCGCGATGGAACTGATAAGCCCGATTACCTCGCCGATGCGGTCCGCCCCTTCGGCCAGCGCCCGAACGGTGGTGTCGGTCTGCTTGACCGTATGTACTGCCTGTTCGGTCGCTCGCGTCGCCTGCTCGACCTGGCGGTTGATTTCGCGGATCGAAACGTTCAGCTCCTCGGCCGCAGCGGCTACCGTCTGCACTCCGCCCCCGACCTGCTCGGCGAGCGTTGAGGCGGATCCGGCCTGTTGCTGCGCTTCATTCGCGGTGCCGGACATCGAACGCGCGGTCGTCTCCAACGCCTGCGATGCGTCGGCGAGCGTCTGCACCATCTGACCGGCCCGGCTTTCGAACTGCACCACCAACTCGGCCAGATCTGCCGCGCGCCGCTCCTTTGCTGCGCGCTCGGCAGCCTGATCGCCGGACAGCCGCTCGGCATTGATCATCGCGTCCTTGAAGACCTGCAGCGCAGCGGCGATGCGACCGATCTCGTCGTTACGATCAAGCCCCGGCACCTGCCTGGTGAAATCGCGATCGGCAAATCTGGTCATAGCGGCGGTGATGGCGGTCAGCGGCTGGGTCACCCGCCAGCGTATCAACATCATGCCGCCCAACGTCAGAACGAGCGATGCCGGCAGCAGCAGCCCATAGAGCAACAGCCCCATGCGAGCTTGGGCTGCAACTACTTCGGCCCGCGCGATCATGTCGCCGAGGGCGGACTGCGTCGTCATCACGATCTTGTCGGCGCCGGCGAGTTGCCGGTTGCGGTAGTCGAGACCGTCAACGCCGGCAGGCTCGCCCTGCATGAGACGGGTTGCAATGGTGTTGCGTTCCTCCTTCAGCGGTCCGGACACGACGGACTCCGCATCCCGGATAGCCTGCAGAAGCGCGGGCGAGCCGGCGTTACTGCTGAGATCGCGAACGACCTTCCAGGATTGCGTCGTCCGGCCACGCAGATCGCCGAAATCCAGTCCGTCGGCGGCGCTCCAGCTGCGGCCCGCAAGCATGGAGCTGAACTGGCGCAGAATCGTCTGACCGACAGCGTCGCGCGCCTGCCATGAGGATTGCTTGACCTGCAGCAGCCGATCCACCAGCGGATCGATCAGCGTCATGGCGCCATCCACCTGCGCGGTCACCTCGCCAATGGCATCCACAAGCGCGTTGCTCGCCCGCAACCAGCTTTCGGCGAGCTTAGGCTCGCGGGCAGCCTGCTCCTGACGCA
>NZ_JACRAW010000089.1 GCF_016213215.1 Bradyrhizobium sp.
CGGAGGCGGCGGCGGAGGGGCCGGGCGTGGGGGCGCAGCCGCGGGCGGCGGCGGAGGGGTTGGGCGTGGCGGCGCGGCCGCCGGAGGAGGCGGCGTTGGGCGCGCGGGTGCGGCAGCGGGTGGCGGCGCCTGGCGGCCCGCGGGCGGCTGCTTCGGCTTTCCGTCGGGCCCGACTTCGCCCTGCGCCTGCGCCACGACCATAGGTGGCGTCTGTGCGTGCGATGACGTGCCTGCGAATTGCATCGCGGTGAGAGCGGTCGTGGCAAGCAGCACGATACGGAGGTGGGTCATGATGATTCGATCCCCGAAAGGTTCTTGGAAAGCCTCTGTGTGATAGGCCGTTCGATCAACAAGTAAGCGTTAGGCCGGATTGTGGCGGCCAGCAAAGCTGCAGTTCCATTTATTTCTGCACGCCAAGCACGCGGTGGCAGCACCGTTCATTGCGCATTCAGGAGCGCGTGGCAATCGCCTCACATGGTGCCTTCGGGAGAATCGGGCGAGCCTGGAATTACGTCGGGCTCCGAGCCCGGTTGGTCTTCGAATCCCGCATCGGTCTCGGGATAGGGCGTGCGTGGACCGTTGGGGCCGCGCACCGGAAATTCGTCCGGCGTCCTGCCCGGCAACTCGTCGGGCTTCGGTGATTCGCCAGGCTCGCGCACCGGCGCTGGAATATCCGGCCGCGGATTGCCCGGCGGCGCTTCAGGCGGCGGCTCGGTCGGATGTCCGGGCGTAGGTGGCTGAATCTCCGGAGGCTCGATCGGCACTACATTGCCACCTTGCGGTTGTCGCCAAGATCGGGACGCGTGCCCGTCACCGCGGCCGTTGCCATCTTCACATACGAGATCACCGAGCCTGGTGAATCCCAGAACTCGGCATCATCGGGCGTGACCTTCAGCACCCGGATGTTGGGATCCTCGGCGCTGTCCCACCACGCCTTTGCCGGCGTCGAGAACAACTGCTCGATCTTGGCGCGGTCGTTGGAGACGACCGCCGTTCCGGTGAGCGACACGTATTTCTGGCCGCCGGTGTCGGCGAAGGAAAGATTGACGGACGGATCGCGTGCGATCTCCTCGTCCTTGTGGCGCCGCGCATCGGTGAGGAAATAGACCGCATTCTCGTCACGTTCGACATAGGCGGCCATCGGGCGGGCGCGAAGCTTGTCGCCATCGCGCGTCACCAGCATGGCGAAGCCGATCTTCTTCATCAGATCCCAGACGCGCTCCACGTCGCGCGCATTGTCACTCGCCATATCTCGCTCCCTTGCTGCTGGAGCGATAACGGCAGGATCTGAGCGATGTTCCGAAGTTGAAAAGGAACTCTACGCCGGCGCGTGACAGACCGCCTCAATGTTATGACCGTCCGAATCGAGCACGAAGGCGCCGTAGTAATTGGGATGATAGTGCGCGCGAATGCCGGGCGGCCCGTTGTCGCGCCCGCCCGCCGCAATGGCCGCCTTGTAGAAGGCATCCACGGCAGCGCGATCCTTGGCGAGGATCGCGACGTGGACCGGCTTGTTCAATCCGCCTTCGCCGCCGATCCAGAAATCCGGCTTGCCGTCGATGCCGAAGCCTGCCGCCGGATCGTGGCCGGTTTGCTCCTGAGTGACTTCCATGACCAGGCTGTAGCCAAGCGGCGCCAGCGCCTTGGTGTAGAAGGACCTGGCCCGTTCATAGTCTGAAACCGGAAAGCCCATGTGATCCGTCTCGCATCACGCCCGCTTCAGCAGCGTGTTGCTCCGCGTCTTGCCGACGATGCCATAGCCCCGCCCGACCATGTCGGCGATGCAGTCGTTTTGCCATTCGCCCCAAGACAGGTGTTCGATCACCACGACGCCGGGCCACAGCGGAGGCGGAGCCTCCTTGAAGAAACCCGTGAGCACCCGATCCTCGAAACCTTCGACGTCGATCTTCAAGGAATCGACCTTCGCGGCGCCGGCTTCTTCGAGAATGCGCGTAAGCCGCAATGACGGCACCTTGATGGCTTGACCGCTCGCTCGGCCGGTCACGACATGGCTGTGGCCGAGATTGTCGTCGTCGGTCTCGATCAGGACTTCGCCGTCCTCGGGTCCCGCAGCGGCGGCCACCAGACGGACCTGAGGCACGGCGGACGCCGCCGTGTTGAACGCAAGACGCGCAAAGGTGACCGGGTGCGGCTCGATCGCGATCACCTTTCCGTTTGCGCCGACATGACGCGCCAGCACCAGTGCATAGGTGCCGACATTGGCGCCGACATCGACGAAGACGCCGCCTTGAGGCGTGTGCCTGCGCAGGAAGTCGAGCTCTTCGAGATTGTAGGCGGGATTGAACAGCGCTCCGCGCTCGGTGGCGCTGGCCTGATGATGGAAGCGGAACGAGGCGCCCTGATACTGCACGTCGACAGGACCCGCGCGCATCAGGTTGACCAGGCGCGACAGCATGGGACGGAATGCGCCGCGCTTCAGCCGCGAGCGATGGGCGAGCGAAATGATTGCCGATTGCGCCGCATTCGGCGCAAAGGTTCCGAACGGAGCGGGTGATGGATCGTTGTTGGAAGTCAAGGCCGGGCGTCCTCATCAAGCGAGGCATGGATAGCCGGTTTCAGGCGCAACTCCAATGAGGACGCGTGGTGCTTGAGGCGGATGCGAGCTGCGCCGAAGGTGCCCCTCTCCGCGATAAGGGAGAGGGCAAGCGGTCGCAGGTCAGATCTGTCGTTCGACCAGCTTCAGCTTGAGCTCGGCGATCGCTTCGGCGGGATTGAGGCCCTTCGGACACGCCTTGGCACAGTTCATGATCGTGTGGCAGCGATAGAGGCGGAACGGATCCTCGAGATCATCCAGCCGTTCGCCGGTGGCCTCGTCGCGCGAATCCGTGACCCAGCGGTTGGCCTGCAGCAATGCCGCCGGGCCGAGATAACGCTGGCTGTTCCACCAGTAGCTCGGGCACGAGGTCGAGCAGCAGGCGCACAGGATGCACTCGTACAGGCCGTCGAGCTTCTCGCGATCCTCGTGGCTCTGCCGCCATTCCTTCTGCGGCGTCGGCGTGTACGTCTTGAGCCAGGGCTCGATGGAGGCATATTGCGCGTAGAAATTGGTGAGATCCGGCACCAGGTCTTTCACCACCGGCTGGTGCGGCAGCGGGTTGACCGTGACGGCGTCGTCCTTCACGTCGTGCATCGATTTGGTGCAGGCCAGCGTGTTCTGGCCGTCGATATTCATGGCGCAGGAGCCGCAGACGCCTTCACGGCAGGAGCGCCGGAAGGTCAGCGACGGATCGATGTGGTTCTTGATCCAGATCAGCCCGTCGAGCACCATCGGTCCGCAGTCCTTCACGTCGACGTAGTAGGTATCGATGCTCGGGTTCTTGCCGTCGTCGGGATTCCAGCGATAGACGCGGAATTCGCGCACCTCCGTGGCACCGGCGGGCTTCGGCCAGGTCTTGCCGGTCGTGATCTTCGAGTTCTTCGGAAGTGCGAATTCAACCATCTGTCTCGCCTCTGGTTCTCCGCGTCATGTGCCGGGCTTAAGCACGAAGCGCGTCTTCACCCCTAACAACCCGGCAATCCATCCCTGCTAGGGACGGATGCGCGGGGCACGGCTCAGTACACCCGCGCCTTCGGCGCGATGTACTGCACGTCATTGGTCATGGTGTAGCTGTGCACCGGACGGTAATCGATCAAGGTCTTGCCCCCACCATCGATCCACGCCAGCGTGTGCTTCAACCAATCCTTGTCGTTGCGCTCGGGGAAATCCTCGCGCGCATGCGCGCCACGGCTTTCGCTGCGGTTGGCGGCGGAGTCCATCGTCACCACCGCCTGCACGATCAGATTGTCGAACTCGAGCGTTTCGATCAGGTCCGAATTCCACACCAGGGAGCGGTCGGACACACCGATGTCGGAAATGCCGCTGTGCACCTTGTGAATGAGATTCGATCCTTCGTGCAGCACCTCGCCGGTGCGGAACACCGCGCAGTTGTTCTGCATGACGTGCTGCATGCTGTCGCGCAGCTTCGCCGTCGGCGTGCCGCCAGAGGCGTGCCGGTAGCGATCGAGTCGGCCGAGCGCCTTGTCGGCCGAATCCGAGGGCAGGTCCGGCTGCTTGCCGTTCGGCGTCAGCTTCTCGGCGCAGCGCAGCGCGGCGGCGCGGCCGAACACCACCAGGTCGATCAGCGAATTGGAGCCGAGCCGGTTGGCGCCATGCACCGAGACGCAGGCCGCTTCGCCCACCGCCATCAGGCCCGGCACGACGCAATTCTCGTCGCCGTTCTTCTTGGTGAGCGCCTCGCCATGGTAGTTGGTCGGGATGCCGCCCATGTTGTAGTGCGCGGTCGGCACGATCGGGATCGGCTCGCGCGTGACGTCGACATTGGCGAAGATCCGCGCCGATTCCGAGATGCCCGGCAGGCGCTCCTGCAGGATCTTCGGATCGAGATGATCAAGGTGCAGGAAGATGTGGTCCCTCTTCTTGCCTACGCCGCGGCCCTCGCGGATCTCGACCGTCATCGCGCGGGAGACGACGTCGCGCGAGGCGAGATCCTTGGCGGAGGGCGCATAGCGCTCCATGAAGCGCTCGCCCTCGGAATTGAC
>NZ_JACRAW010000092.1 GCF_016213215.1 Bradyrhizobium sp.
ATGTCGATCCTGAAGCTGATCGCGATGCCGCCGGACCGCATCGTCGAAGGCCAGATCATGTTCGAGGGCCGCGATCTCGTGCCGCTGACCAGCGACGAGCTCGACGAGGTCCGGGCCAAGGAGATCGGCTTCATCTTCCAGGAGCCGATGACCTCGCTTAATCCGGTGCTGACCGTCGGCGAGCAGATCGCCGAGAGCCTGCGCCGTCACGAGGGGCTGTCGAAGAGGCAGGCGCTCGCCCGCACCGTGGAGATGCTCAAGCTTGTACAGATCCCCAACGCCGAGAAGCGCGTGCATCATTACCCGCATCAGTTCTCCGGCGGCATGCGCCAGCGCGTGATGATCGCCATGGCGCTGGCCTGCAAACCCAAGCTCGTCATCGCCGACGAGCCGACCACCGCGCTCGACGTGACCATCCAGGCGCAGATCCTCGACCTGTTGCAGGACATGAAGGAGCGCTTCGGCATGGCGGTGATGCTGATCACCCATGCCATGGGCGTCGTGGCCGAAACCGCTCAGCGCGTGGTGGTGATGTATGCCGGCAAAGTGGTGGAAGAGGCGCCCGTCGACGAACTTTTCGGAAACCCGCGTCATCCCTACACCCAGGGCTTGATCCGCTCCATTCCGCGCATCGACCTCGATGCCGAGCACAAGATCCGCCTCGAGACCATCGGCGGCACCGTGCCGACCCTGATCAATCCCGCCCCCGGCTGCCGCTTCGCGCCGCGCTGCCGCCATGTCATGAGCATCTGCATCGAGCGGGAGCCGGTGCTGCGGAAGATTGCCACCGGCCATCGCATGGCCTGCCATCTGGGAGAGGCGCCATGAGCGAACCGCTGCTCCGCGTCACCGATCTCAAGAAGCACTTTCCCGTGACGGGCGGGCTGTTGTCGCGCGAAGTCGGGCGGGTCTATGCGGTGGACGGCGTGTCCTTTTCGGTCAATCGCGGAGAGACGCTGGGGCTGGTCGGCGAATCCGGCTGCGGCAAGTCGACCACGGGCCGCTGCGTCCTGCGCCTCCTCGAGCCCAGCGACGGCGAGATTGTCTTTGACGGCAAGGATGTGCGCAAGCTCAGCGGCGCCGACTTGCAGGCCATGCGCCGCGACATGCAGATCGTCTTCCAGGATCCCTTCGCCTCGCTCAATCCGCGTATGACCATCGGGGCAATCCTCGGCGAAGCCCTGATCATCCACAAGCTCGCCGCCTCGGCCAGGGAGCGGGAGGAGCGCGTGGCAAGCCTGCTCGTCAAGGTCGGCCTCAAGGCCGAGCATATGCGACGCTACCCGCACGAATTTTCCGGCGGCCAGCGCCAGCGCATCGTCATTGCCCGTGCGCTCGCGGTCGAGCCCAAGCTCATCGTCTGCGACGAGCCGGTCTCGGCGCTCGACGTGTCGATCCAGGCGCAGGTGATCAACCTCCTGGAAGACCTCCAGGCCGAGCTGAACCTCACCTATCTCTTCGTCGCGCACGACCTTTCCGTGGTGGAGCACATTTCCGACCGCGTCGCGGTGATGTATCTCGGCCGCATCGTCGAACTCGCGAAAGCGTCCGACCTCTACCGCAATCCCCGGCACCCCTACACGCAGGCGCTGTTGTCCGCGGTGCCGGTGCCGGATCCAAGGGTCAAGCGCAACCGCATCCGCCTGCAGGGCGACGTGCCGAGCCCGATGAACCCGCCGACGGGCTGCCACTTCCACACCCGGTGCTCCAAGGCCGAGCCGCGCTGCTCGCAAAGCGCGCCCGAACTGAAGCAAGGCGCCGGCGGCCACTTCGTCGCGTGTCACCTGGTGTGAAGGGGTGAGGATCAGCTTGGGCTTGAATGGGATAGAGATCGCGAGAGTATCGCTTGGCGCCCGTGGCCCAGGGAGTAAGTCGTGACCGCCGACCTTCTCAGGATGATCACCTTTGCAGCTCTGGCCTTGCTTTGGTTCGAGTCCGCATCAGCGAGTGACAGGGTCGTACAGTGCGTGCTCGAGTCTGAGGAACCAGAGTTTCGCGTCAGGGAGTGTGCTCTGCGAGGACCAGATGGCCAGCTGCGTCTGAAGCAATCCTATATCTCCCGGCTGCACTATGGCCGGGATAATCTGGCAGCCGTCTTAGTCCTCGGACCGACGGATGCTCGGCGAGGTCAATGGTTCTACGTTGGACGAGGTGGTCGGATGGCGCCCGTCGAGCCATTCGACAACAGTCCGGATGCCTTTCGGGATGGCCTTGCACGATCGCGTGTCGGCCAGAAGATCGGGTACATCGATCGGGGCCTGACGCAGGTGATCCCGGCCAGGTACGATGGAGCCTATCCATTTGAGGGCGGACACGCGGTCGTCTGCCTGCGATGCTCGCCCGTGTCGGATGGCGAGCATAGCTGGTATGAGGGTGGCGAGTGGGGATGCATCGATCGCAGGGGCAGAGAAGTAAAATCTTTCGTGCCCTGGCGAAAGGATCAGTCCCTGTACTCCAGGTGTCGTTCACCAGAGGGACGCTGAAGCGGCCGTCGTTTCCGACAGGCGTTTGCCGGCCCCGGCGAACCGGTCTCAAATCCCTGAGCGAGCGGAAACGATCGAATATGTGATTTCCTCGGTAAAGCTATCTTCGGCGGAAAGGCGTCGCAGTCGTTCGCGAAGATCGTCTTCAAATGATTGTTGCAGATCTCCCAATACCGCTGGCGAGGCAAAGGACGTCGAGTACCGGTAGCCGACGATGCTGTCGGTGGTCCAGGTGTGCGCTTTGCGGAATTCGATCAGCCTGATCTCGGCGAAGGGCGTCTGTGCAAGGCACTCCTGATGCAAAGGCGCAGGCTCGAATACTCCCGCGCCGGCCCGGCGTTTCTCGCCGAGCCAATCGTTGATCGTTCTGATGCCACACCTCTCGTCCGCTCCAGAAGCTCAAAGGCGAAATGGCCACGATCCCTCCGGCGGGCTCCATCAGCTCATAAAGGAGTCTCGCGACGCGGACGAGTGTGAACTATCTTTGGCTGCGCTCCGCTTTCAATGCTCCGGATTGCGGCCGACGACACGGCGGGCGGTTCGGTGTAACGCTTTTGCTGAATGAGAGTCCTGAAATCACTCCTCCAACGTAAAGCCAACCCGCAACGTGACCTGATAGTGGCGAACAGACCCATTCTCGATGTGGCCTCGCGTCTGCACGACTTCGAACCATTTCATCTCGCGAATGGTCTTTGCTGCGCGCCCTATGGCGTTCTGAATCGCATCTTCGACGCTTCTTTCGGAAGACCCTACGAGTTCGAGGATCTTGTAAACATGGTTTCCCTCAGTTGCGACGGGCATGGCGAACCTCCGTTGTATGTTGGGCCAGTCGAAATCGTTCCTCCTGCCGACAATCTAATCCGCACCTGCGCCAAGGCCAATATTTGGCCGCGTCGTCTCGCCAGCACTCGGTCATGGGCTCCTCAATCTGCTCAAGAAGTCAATTGGGAGCGGGAAAACGATGGTCGACGATCGCTCGCTGGCGATATTTTTGCAGGCCCGTAAGATAGCGAAGCTGCATTGCCTCGGCAGGCCGGATGACGGCCATTTTGCCGCTCAACAGGCGAGTTCGGCAACCAGCTTGCGCAAGGTGAAGATGGCAGGACGGCCACCCATGAAGGTGGATCCGCGGTTTGGGATGCCACTTTCGAAACCGACGAGCATGCCTATCCGGTTCTTCCTCCGGCAGTCGGATTAGAAGATGTTCGTAGCCTCTCCGAAATTCTTGGCGCGCTGGCGCGCCCGAGCTGGAGCAGTGGATCCCGCGCAGGGACCCGCGAGTCGGCGTCTCGCTCGTTCAAAGGCCGGCCTCAGAGACCCCCGCCGTTCGTCGTCCGCAGCGATTGGAAGAAATCGTAGATCAACAACGCCAGCACCAGCACACAGATGATGATCAGCGGCACCGCCTTGATCCACCAGAGCAGGATGCCGAGAAATACGAGCATTCCAGCGATGCCGATGATTCCGGTGACAAGATTCGTCATCTGCCGTTCCTCGTCTTGGCGCGACGCGCAAGGGTCTTCGCAGGCGTGGCGTGACTGCGTTTGCTCCGTCCAGGAGATTTATCGAGAGTTCTGACAAGCCAGTTGGCCGTGCGCAAGAGCCGCGCATCGTTGCCGCGGCGTCCGACCAGCTGCACGCCGATCGGCATGCCGCTTTCCGATTGCAGCAGCGGCAGCGTCACTGCCGGCGTCCCGAGATAGGTCCACAGTGAGCAGAACGCCGGGCTTCCAGTACTGTCGAGGCTGCGCGGCGCCGGCCCCGGCGCCGCCGGGGTCAGGATCGCGTCGTATTCGTCGAACACGCCGTCGAGCGCGGCGTTGAGCGTCGCACCGCCGGCCAGCGCACGCGTGTAGTCGACGGCCAGGACCTTGCGCCCCCGCTCGATCAATGCGCGCAGCACCTTGCTCAGGGAGTCGCCGCCCTGTTCGAAATCGCGATGAAGGTTGTGCGCCATCTCTACTTCCATGACGGTGCGGTGCATGTCGATGGCGCGGTCGAAACTCTGGCCGATCTCGACCTCGGAAACGTGCTCGCCCAGCGCTTCCACCAGTTCGGCGAACGCCTCCGTGGTCACCTTCTCGGCCTGCTTCCAGGCGGGCGAACGGACGAAAGCGAAACGCGGCGGCAGTGGCGGCTCGGTTCGTGCCACGTCGACAAACGGTGGCCGCGCAACGGGTCTCGTGTCGGGATCCTCCTCATCGAAGCCCGCAAGCACCTCGGCAAGCAGCGCCGCATCGTCGACCGAGCGTGCGAACACGCCGACGTGGTCGAGCGCGCGTGACAGAAGCAGCGCGCCGCTGCGCGGAATGAGGCCATGCGTGGGCTTGAAGCCGACCACACCGCAGAATGCCGCAGGGCGTATCACCGAGCCGTTGGTCTGCGAGCCGATGGCACCTGGCACCATCAGCGCCGCAACGGCCGCGGCGGAACCCGAGGACGATCCGCCCGGCGTGTGATCCGGGTTGTGCGGATTTCGGGTCTTGCCCGGCTGATAATACGCGTACTCGGTCGTGACCGTCTTGCCGAGGATCACGGCGCCTGCCGCCCGCAGGAGCGCCACAGCCGCGGCGTCGCGGCGCGGCGTGCGTCCGGCCCACAGCTTCGAGCCGAATTCCGTCGGCATGTCGCCGGTGTCGAAGATATCCTTGATGCCGACGGGCACGCCATGCAGGGGGCCTATAGGCTTGCCAAGCTTGCGATGATCGTCAGCCGCCTCGGCCTGCCGCATCGCGTGGTCGCGATCGAGGAACGCCCATGCATCGATGTCGCGATCGACCTCATCGATGCGCTGGAGGCAGTCGCCGACCAGTTCCGCCGAACTGAGCCGGCCGTCGCGGATGGCGGCCGCAGCTTCCATGAGGCCGAGCGCACTGAGATTCATGCGCGCGCTTTCAGCGGTTTGCCGGGCCCACTCACCGCGATCCATAGAGATAGCTCGGCAACCACAATGCAATTCCCGGGAAGATGTAGACCAGTGCCATGGTGAGGAAGACCAGGCCGACAAAGGGAAGTGCGCCGGAGAAGATGTCGGTGAGCTTCACCTGCGGCGGCGCCACGCCCTTCAGATAGAAGGCGGCCATCGCGACCGGCGGCGTATTGAACGCCGTCTGGGTGTTCAGTGCTACCAGGATGCCGAAGAAGACCGGATCGATGCCGTAGTTGGGAAGCAGCGGCAGGAAGATCGGCACGAAGATGATGATGATCTCGGTCCATTCCAGCGGCCAGCCGAGCAGAAAGATGATCAACTGGGTCAGCAGCAGGAACTCGACTGGCGTCAGATTCAGCGAGTGGAAGAACTGCTCGACCACCGTCTGTCCGCCAAGGACGGCAAACACCGCCGAAAACGTCCACGACCCGATGAACAGGTAGCAGACCATCGCGGTGGCGCGCACGGTCAGATACACCGATTCGCGTATCATCTCGTAGTTGAGCGAACGATAGGCGGCCGCCAGAACGATGCTCATGGAGGCGCCTACTGCGGCCGCCTCGGACGGCGTCGCCAAGCCAAACAGGATCGCGCCGAGCACCGAAACGATGAGCAACGCAAGCGGCAGGAATGACGTGGCGAGCGCCCAGATTACGGTGCTGATCGGCACGTTGGTCTGCTCGGGCGGCAGCTTCGGCGCGAGCGCGGGATTGATGATCGCGCGCGCCATCGCATAGAGGACGTAGAACCCAGCCAGCATGAACCCCGGAAAGAACGCGGCCGCATAGAGCTTGACCGCCGAAACGCCGGCGGTAGCCGCATAGACGATCAGGAGAATGCTCGGCGGAATCAGGATGCCGAGGCAGCCGCCGGCGCAGACGACGCCTGCCGACAGCTTGGTGTCGTATCCGGCTCGCAGCATCGCGGGCAGAGCCAGCAGACCCATCAGCGTGACAACGGCGCCGACAATGCCGGTGGCGGTCGCGAACATCGCGCAGGTGATCAGCGTCGCCACCGCAAGCGCGCCCGGCACGTTCTTCATCGACAGCTGCAGCGAGTAGAACAGTCGGTCGAGAATGTTCGCGCGCTCGATCAAATAGCCCATGAACAGGAACAGCGGAACCGCGACCAGCACGTCGCTGGATGTGACCTCGAACGTCTTCTGCACCAGAAGCGTGAAGATTCGGTTCTGGAAGAAGTCCTGACCGGCAGTGTAGTAGGCATAGTACCCGAACGAGACGCCCATAGCCATCAGCGTGAAGGCGATCGGGAAACCGAGCATGATGATGAAGATGAACAGGCCCAGCATCAGCATGCCGAGTTGAGGATCGGTCATGCGCCTGCTCCTTTCTCGCTCTGCTGCGCAGCCTCGCCCCGCTGCTCAACCGCATGCTGTTGATGTTCGCGGATGACGAGGCTCTCGGTCTCCTCCACGTCGTGCAGACGCTGCGGCCATCGGCCGGTGCGGATGCACAGTACGCAGCGGATGACTTCAGCAAGCCCTTGCAGGAACAGAAGCACACCGGTCGCCGGGATCAGCGCTTTCAGCGGAAACACCGGCACGCCGGCCGGACTGAAGATGCTGACTTCGCGGAAGCGCACCGACATCTGGGCATAGTTCCAGCCCGAATACATCAGCGCCGCGATCGCCGGCAGGAAGAACAGAATATAGAGAACGAGATCCATCGACGCCTGGGTGCGCGGCGACCACAGGCGGTAGACCACGTCGGCGCGCACGTGGCCGTTGCGCGAGAGCGTATAGGCGCCGGCCATCAGGAACATCGCGCCATAGGTGATGTAGCTGATGTCGAAAGCCCAGGTGGTTGGCGCGCGCAGGACGTAGCGCACGAACACCTCGTAGCTGACACCGAGCGTCAGGACGAGAATCAGCCAGGCGAACGCCTTGCCGACCCAGGTGCTGAGTTCATCAATGAAGAAGAGAAATTTCGTCATGCGAGCTGAACCCGCAGCGAGTCGCACATCAGGATGTCCCCCACACTATTCGTGAAAGGGCGGCGCCTCAACTGCGTCGCCCTTCCTTGATGCAGCGTCTACGAAGTCGTCAGATCTTGAGCACGCCCGGGAAGTGATGCTCGAAGGCGCCGCGGTAGTCCGTCGCGTTGTACATGTTGTAGTAAACCACGCGGCGCACCCATGCCTTCTGAGAGTCCATCACCTTCTTCATGAACGGATCGGAACCGAGCTGGGCGATCAGGCCGTCCCATGCCTTGATCTGCGCATCGAACACCGACTTCGGCGTCCGCAGGACGCTGACCTTGTCCTTGTTGATCAGTTCCTGCAGGTCCTTGGAGTAGTAATCCATGCCCTTCCATTCGTTGGCCGATGAGGCGGCCTCCGCTGCATATTGCAGAATGGCCTTGTGCTCGGCGGGCAGCGCGTCGAACTTGGTCTTGTTGAACATGATCTCGAAGTATTCCGTCGCCTGATGGTGACTGCCCATCATGTAGTTCTTGGCCACGTCCTGCGCGCCGAAGCGCCGGTCCGACGTCGGATTGTTGAACTCGAACCCGTCGATGACGCCGCGCTCCATGGCAGGCACGATCTCGCCGCCGGGAAGCTGCGCGACCGATGCACCCATCGCCTGGAAGAGATCGGCGGCAAGGCCCACTGTGCGATACTTCAGGCCTTTGAGATCAGCCTCGCTGGTGATGGGCTTCTTGAACCAGCCGAGCGGTTGGGTGGGCATCGGCATGGCGAAGAAGCTCTTGATGTTGACCTTCATGATCTGGGTCTGAAGCTCTTCGAACAGCTCGCGACCGCCGCCGTTATGGATCCAGCCAAGACCTTCATTGGCGTTGAAGCCGAACACGGGACCTGTGCCGAACAGCGATGCGGCCTTGTGCTTGCCGTACCAGTAGACGGTCACCGTGTGTGCCGCGTCGATCTGGCCGCCATGCACGCCGTCGAATACCTGGAACGGATGCACGACCGAGCCGCCGACCAGATAGTCGATGCGCAGCCGGGCCCCGGCCATCTCGTTGACGCGCTTCACATAATCTTCCGCCATCTCGTTGAAGACGTCGGCCTTGCCCCACGAGCCCTGCATCTTCAGGGTCACGGTCTGCGCGCGTGACACCTGCGGCATCGCGATGACTCCGGCGCCGGTAGCGCCGGCCGCCAGCAGAAACTTGCGGCGAGTTGCCTTTCCCTTTTCAGATTTTGCGGTCACGAAGATCCTCCCTAGGCGTTGTTGTTCGATTGGCACTTATGTGCGCTTTTTCATTAACCGCCGGACGAATGCCGTATTCCAGCGGCGTTGATCATAGTTTGGACGCATCGTCGGCATCCTTCAAGTCTCGCGATGTCGCTTTTAGGTCAGCGCGAGCTTTTTTCGGGCGGATTGATTGCCCTTTTCCCTACCCGCAGCCCAATTCTCAGACGACGTTCGCAGCGCAGCAAAGGATAAGGGACGGCGCCGAGCCCTTGGGACGGCGTGCAGCCCGAAGAAAGCTGGAGCCCGAACAGTCGCAGCCGATGGGACCGCGCCGAGCCACGGGATCAGACCAACGCCACGCGGAGCGCTGGATGGAAGCGCATGACAACCAAACCGGCGCGGCACAAGAGTCTCTCTAAGTCCCGGACGTCGCTGTGACATCAGCCGGGAAAGTCCAACCATCTTGCAGCGGCGCGCGCAGCTTCGTTGAAGCGCCTCACGCGCTCCAGATCCTTGTTGTGAGAGCCTTCTCTATCCGTCTTCGTCTTCGAATCCACGCCTGCCGGCCGGACCACGCTGATCGCCTGCGCGACGTTGTCGGGGCCTAGGCCTCCGGCCAGGATGACGGGGGTGGTGACCGATCCGACGATCCGCCGGCTGATGCTCCAGTCGTGCGGCACGCCGAGCGCGCCGATTTGCCTGTCCGAAGGGCGATGACTGTCCAGCAGAAGGTAGTCCGCAAGGCCCTCATAGCTTTGGGCGATGCGGACGCTCTCTTCCCCGTAAACCGGCACGCTCCGCATCATCAAGCTGCCGGGCAGCGCAGCCCTGATCATGGCGAACTCGGCAGGACCGAGCAGCTCAGGCGCCGCGCCAAGGTGGACGATCGCGGGCTTCAACGTCCGCGCCCATGCGACGATGGCCTCCGCTCTCTCCGTGAGAAAGAGCGCGGAAAACTTCCCCGGAGCTATCATCGCCGCGGCAATCTCGGCCGCTCGAGCCAGGGGCTGTTCGCGCGGAAACTCGCCGTCGCCGACCAGGACGCCGACGTGGTCAATTCCGATTTCCGAGACCGCCCGCGCTTCGTCCGGGGTGGAAATTTCATAGATTTGGGTCAGCATGCCCGTTTTCCGCTTCAGCTATCGAGCCGCCCGGCAAACGGCGTCGTTGTCCCGGGATCCGATCAAGCGTCAGCCTTTCGCCCGTTCGGCTACGTCAGGCCTTCGTCGGGAATGTTCAGGACCGTGCCGCACGCCTTGCAGTGCACCGCATCGCTATCGTGGCGCTGCAGGCCGCAGGTCGGACAAGGATACCTTACCTTGTTGGGGCTCAATAGCGCTCGGGCAAGATTGAAAAACAGAGTCACGCCGAAGATCATGATGATGACTGAGATCAGGCGGCCGACTGTTCCCGGCAGCGTGATGTCGCCAAAGCCGGTCGTGGTCAGCGCCGTAACGGTGAAATACAGTGCGTCGACATAGTTCGTGATCTGCTCATTGCGAAATTTCTGGGTCTCGTAGACGATCGCGGTCATCACGAATATGAATACGGCGAGGTTGGTGACGGCGAAGATGACTTCTTCATTCCGCCGGAAGAACGGGCTGTCAATGCGCAGCCGCACAAGCATCTGATAGTCGCGCAACAGCCGCAATGTCCTCAGGATGCGGAGAAAGCCGCCTGGCTCTCCAGCGAGGGGCGCCAGGAACGCAACGATCGCGACCATATCGGCCCATGTTGAGAAGCGGCTCAAATCGCGCAGCCGCTGTCGGCTGACAAGCAGTCGGGCTGAGAAATCGGCCAGAATCACCAGGCCGAATATGACGTCGAGCGTTTCAATCGCTGCGCTGGGGTGAACGAACGACGTCGCGACAATGAACAGCACCGTGAGGATATCGAGCGCGAGCAGGGCATAGCGAAAACGGACGCCAGCGGGAGTTTCGCCCTCATAGAGGCGCCGGATGCTCTTTTTCACGGACGAAAGGGTCATGGCGCCAATTCACGCGAGCAATGATCAGTCCTCAAAGGTAAGCACGGCATTTTCTCCGTCTTCATCCGAAATATAGCCCCGATTCGCTCCGGGAAGCGCGTAGAATGAGGTTCAGGCATTTCGGTTGAAATGGCGGACGAGGGCGTTCGATAGACGACTACGGTGAGCCGTGTGCGCGACCTCACCTTGCCCAAACCAGGCCGACAGTCCGGCGGTTTTGCCGTCCGAAGTGGGGCACGGCATGAGGGCGGGTGAAGGCAGGCGGGAGCAGGCAGAACCACGGCCGCCACGACAAGGACTGCAACCTGGAGCACCTCAAGCTGGAACTGCGCGAGCGCAGCCGCCTTTGTCTTCACAGGCATGTCGAGCGTTTGCCAATGAACCTCACCGAGATCGAGCGCGATTTCCTCGAACGGCTCGCTTCCGAGTCCTGGACCAGCACGCCCCTATTCGACCATGAGCTCGTCGCCCGCCTTGTTGAACTCGGGCTGGTAGAAACGGAGCCACTCGCTTCAGGTGACATCGAGTACAGGATCACCGCGGCCGGTCGCGCCGCTTTGAGCAGGCGCTGATTTCGCCGACCCGCTGCTCCGCGCTTCGCATGGAGCCGGCGCGACGATGCCGGCGGGCGGCCTCTCTTGAGTTGTAGGTAGACCGCGGGCCGAAGCGAAGATCACAACAAGCGCGACACTTGATGTGTCTTTTGACGCATTAAGTCCCAGCACAACACCGGCCACCCGCGACCTTACGGATCCAGCTCGGTGTCCCAATAGAGATAGTCGAGCCAGCTGTCGTGCAGGTAGTTCGGCGGGAACAGGCGGCCGTTTCGGTGCAGCTGATGCACGGTCGGCGCGTAGGGCGTCTGCCTCGGGAACATCTTCGCCTGTTGCGGCGTCAGGTTGCCCTTGCGCAGGTTGCACGGCGAGCACGCCGCGACCACGTTCTCCCAGGTGGTCTGGCCGCCCTTGCTGCGCGGGATGATGTGATCGAAGGTGAGGTCCTCGGGCGAGCTGCAATATTGGCAGTTGAAGCGGTCGCGGAGGAAAACGTTGAACCGGGTGAAGGCGGGATGCGTGCTCGGTTTGACGAAGGATTTGAGCGAGACCACGCTCGGGAGCTGCATTTCGAAGGACGGGCTGTGCACCGCCCGGTCGTAGTGGGCGACAATGTTCACGCGGTCGAGAAACACCGCCTTGATCGCGTCCTGCCAGGACCAAAGCGACAGCGGATAATAGCTCAGCGGCCGGAAGTCCGCGTTCAGCACCAACACCGGCCAACTGCCTTGCGAGACATGTGCGTTCAAGTAACGCTCCTGGCCTCCATCTACGCTGCGAAGCAGCATGTAGGGACATACTACATGCAGCGTGACGGGATTGTGAAGAGCGTTGAGGGGCTTATCCGCCGGCCCAGTCGGCCCGGCCAGCATGGTGCGCGGGTCCAAAAAAGTGCCACGATCAGAAGGAAATAGCGGTCAACTTCTGGCAGTAGCACTCGCGACGATCTGCTTGGCCCTGCCGGGTGCCGCCGTGGCGGAAAATGAGACCTCGCGCCGACCACGATGATCGGCCTTTTCGTGCCGGTTCGGTTGCCGGCGCAACAATCGCTCCAACCGTTGTACGTCCATCAAAAGCCGGTGAGTTCGGCCCAGAACCTGCCTGGATCGGCGGGCGGCGGTGCCTCGATGATCGGCTCAACGCGCCCTGCCGGTCCGGATCATGCTCCGACCCTCTCCAGCTTCTGCAGGCAGCGGCTGACCCCGACCTCGGGCGGCATCGGGCTGTCGGGAAAGCTGGTTTTCCAGTCGGTGACGCCGACTTCGCCGACATAGATGTCGCCATGGGAATCGATCGCGATGCCGTGCGGAGCGAGAAATTTTCCGCTCTCGATGCCCGGACCCTCTTCGCCGCCGAGGCGCGCGATGCGCTTGCCCTCGCTGTCTACGATGGAAAGGCGCGGGCCGAGATTGGGAACCTTGCGGTTGACGGCCATGCCGGGGCCCAGCTCGCCGATGACGAAGTTCGGATGGCTGCCGCCGCCGCAGCACAGCGCGCAGGGACGATGCAGGTTGTTCCACTGCGTCTCGTATCGGCCGTTGCCGTCGAACACCTGCACCCGATGGTTCTCGCGGTCGGCGACATAAACCCAGCCGTCGGCATCGGTTGCGATGTTGTGCACGATGTTGAACTGGCCGGGATCGGAGCCCGGCTCGCCCCAGCTCATGATCAATTTGCCGTCGGGCGTGAACTTGTGGACGCGGGCGTTACCGTAGCCGTCGGAGACGTAGATCTCGCCCTTGGGCGAGAGCGCCGTATGGGTGCAGCGGTTGAACGGTTCCCCGCTCATGAACGGTGCGGGCTTATCGGGAATGCCGATCCTCAGCAGCACCTTGCCGTGGGGCGAGCACTTGCGCACCGTGTGATCGCCGTCATCGGTGCAATAGAGATTGCCGTCCGCATCGATGTGAAGCCCGTGGGCCCGGGTGAACAATCCTTCGCCGAAGCTGCGGATGGTGTTGCCGTGGCGGTCGAACACGATCATCGGATGGGGGCCGCGGTTGAAGACATAAACGCGGTCCTTGCTGTCGACCGCAACCGAAGCGACGTCGGTCAGATTCCATCCTTCCGGCAGCTTCGCCCAGTTCTGCACCACGCGATAGCGGTGTTCGCCCGAACCGAGAATGGCCGACATGTGGCTGCTCCTCTCAAGTTGGAATTCCGGGGCGGCGTGAGCGCGAGGGAATCGCGCGCAACAATTATCGGATTCCGGGGTCGCGTCGCTGGCGCTCGCGCCCTGGAAAGGCAGGATTACGCAGCGAGCGCCGCCCGCGGTCCCACCTCGCGCGGCAGCAGCCCTTCCTCGATCGCCTTGATCTGCAGCGCCAGATATTTCGAATTGATCCGGCACTGGGCGAGGCTGCCGGCGATGAACCACAGCCCGGGCTGAGCCGTGCGCGTGTACATGTTGCGCAGCTCCATGCCTTCGCCATAGCCCCAGATCGGGCCGACGCGCTTGCAGACTGCCTCGCCGAACAGTTTGCGCACGAGATACTCCTGGCCCTGGTAGCCGGTTGCAAGCACGATGAGATCGGCCGGAATGATGGTGCCGTCCTTCATCCGCGCGCCGGCGGCGGCAAAGCCTTCGATGTCGGCGAACTGTTTGAGTCTGACCGCGCCGCCGGCGACAAGGTCCGAACAGCCGACGTTGAAATAGTAGCCGCCGCCGCGGGTGAGATATTTGAACTGCCAGCCGGTGCCGCCTTCGCCGAAATCGAGCCTGAAGCCGACGCGCCTCAAGCCGTCGAGCAAATCCCTGTCGAGCTCCTTCGACTGCTGCGTCAGCAGCACGTGGGTCTTGCGGGCCAGCGGCAGCGGCATCGAGGTGGCGATCAGGTCGTTATCCTCGAGGGTTCCTTCGTTGTAGATCGCATAAGCCAGCTGCGCGGACGGCTCGATATTGGTGACCAGGGTCGGCGAGCGCTGCACCAGAGTCACCTCGGCGCCGCTGGAATGAAGGTCCTGGGCGATGTCATGGCCGCTGTTGCCGGTACCGATAACGATTGCCTTCCTTCCTTTCCAGTTCTCGCCGTCGTCATAGGCGCTCGAATGCATCACGGTGCCGGCGAACTCCTTGAGGCCCGGGATGTCGGGCAGGCTCGGGATGCCGCTGACGCCCGTCGCCATCACCACATGGCGCGGATGCATGGTGCGCCTTGTGCCGTCGGCAAGCCGCAGCGTCACCGTCCAGCGCCCTTGCGCGTCGTCGTAGGTGCCGCCCTCGAATTCGGTGCCGGTCCAGAAATTCAGCTCCAGGGCATCGACGTAGGACGCGAACCAGTTGGCGAGCTTGTCCTTCGGAATATAGACGGGCCAGCTCGGCGGGAACGGCATGTAGGGCAGGTGATTGACGTGAACCTGGTTGTGCAGCGTCAGCGCATGATAGCGCTTGCGCCAGTTGTCGCCGACGCGCGCCTCGCGGTCCACGATCAGCGTGTCGACCTGGAGCTGCTTGAGCCGGGCCGCGGTCGCGAGGCCGGCCTGGCCGCTGCCGACCACCATGACCACGGGATCGCGATCGCTGTAACCGGCCGCGGCGTTGCGCTGGTCGAGCCAGTTCGGTCCGCGGAAGTCGCGTGAATAGGCCTGGCCGCGCGGCCTCATCTTGCCGAGTTGCTCCTCGAACCCCTTCAACTCGTCAAGCGCGGTGAACAAGGTCCACGCCTTTTGACGGTTGCCGTTACTGCCATCGGCAAGGAGGCGGAGGATGCCGCTGCCGCGACCGATGGTGGTCTCGAACTTGAAGATCGTCTCGATGGTTTCGGTGCCGGCGCGCAGCACCCGGCGCGGCGGTGTACGGTTCGGGTCGATCCGAAAGTTCCGCGGCCGGGCGATAGCGGACGCCGATCTCAGCTCGCGCAGGATGGCGTCCGATCCCTCGATGGTCTGCAGGTTCCAGCTCAACGCCAACGCGTCGCGCCAAAAGCTCTCGGCATGGAACAGCTGCTGCAGCTCTTCATCGCCTGGTTTTGTGAGCGCATGTTCGAATTGGTCGAGCCAATCTTGCGCAGTTACGGAAATGTCTTTGGTCTTGTCCAGCATGCGCGACCTCTTGGGGCCGTCTTCGCGGCGCGTTTCCTCTTCGGTGAACGCTATACCGTTTCCGGGCCTGCCAAAAGTGCTTTGCCTGGCCTGCAGGAGCATGTGCCTTTGCTCCCGGGGAATGGGCATGCCGCACCGCTGCGGGCCTGCCGCCATGCGCCGGCATCGGAAATGCTGGCCGGGATGAACGTGCTGTCTATGCTTCACATCGCGCGCCCGCGACGTCGCCGAGCATCATTTGTTCGATGCAGGCTTCCGCGGAGCCGGGATTCTTGCCGGCGTCGATGATGGCTTTGCCGTGGCAGCATTGTCCGCACTGTTTGCCTGTTGCTTGCCCGCAAGCACGCCCTCGCGCTTCCTGAGCGCGCGATAGTAGCTCCACCACAGATGCGCCGCCGCGCCGCGAAAAGGGCGCCACGGCTCGGCCAGCGGAATCATCTGCTTCTCCGTCGGCCGCGCCTTCAAGCCGAGCCCCATACGGATGGCCTCCTGCACGGCGAGATCGCCCGCGGGCCAGGCATCCCCGTGCCCGAGGCAGAACAGCAAATAGAGGTCCGCGGTCCAGGGTCCGATACCCGGCAGCGCGGTGAGCGTGTGGTGCGCGGCATCGGCGTCCTCCTCGGCCAGCACGTCGAGGTTCAGCCGCTCCGCGGCGAGTTCGCGGGCGATGTTTTTCAGCGTCTTGATCTTGGCGGCGGACAGTCCGAGCCGGCCCAGCCGGTCGGCGCGGGCGCGGCGCACCGCGTCATGGTCGAAGGGAACGAAGGCCGCGGAAAGGCGGGCCCAGATCGCCGCCGCGCTCGCGGTCGAAAGCTGCTGGCCGCAGACGATATGGGCGAGCCCGACAAACCCCGCTTCGCGTCGCCTGAGCGCCGGCATCCCGGCGATCTCGAGGATGGGCTTGAGCCGCGGATCCTGCTTCACAAGGTCCTGGATGGCGTCTTCGAGATCGGCCTGGCTGCTGAGGTGGACGGTCATGGCGGATTCGGAAGGCTCCCTCCATCTTCGTCGTGGCCGGGCTTGTCCCGGCTCTCCACGTCTCGCGGCTTGCGGATGGGACAGAAGATTTGATTATAGCAGAACGACGAACAGGTTGACGTTGGCGGAGACGATGATCGCTTCTTCTCTTCATGCCTACCGTCGGGCACGGTGCGGATGGCCCGGACAAGCCCGGCATGACGAGATCTGTTGCATGAGCCCTGTTGCATGATGCCACCCGTTTTCCGCTTCGCGCCGAGTCCGAACGGCTATCTGCATCTCGGCCATGCCTTTTCGGCGCTCTTGAATTTCGATCTCGCCCGGGAGAGTGGCGGGCGCTTCCTGCTGCGCATCGAGGACATCGACGCGGCGCGGTGCCGGCCGGAATTCGAAGCCGCCATCTACGAGGATCTCGCCTGGCTCGGAATTGCCTGGGAGGCGGCAGTTCGGCGGCAATCGGAGCACCTGTCGGACTATCGCGCCGCGCTGGACAGGCTGGATAGGCTGGGCCTCGTTTATCCTTCCTTCGAAAGCCGCGCCGAGATTGCAAGGCTCACCGCCGAGCACGAGACGCATGGGCCATGGGCGCGCGATCCCGATGGCGCCCCGCTTTATTCCGGCACGGCGAAAACGCTGGCGCCGGAGGAGCGCAAGCGCCTGGAGCAGTCGGGGGCGCCTTACGCCCTGCGGCTCGATATGGCCGCTGCGTGCGCTTCGGTTTCGGATCTCACCTGGACCGAGTGCGGCGAAGGGCCCGGAGGAGAGCAGGGTTGCCTCGCCGCGCGGCCACAGGCCTGGGGCGACGTCGTCTTGGCGCGCAAGGAGACGCCGACCAGCTACCACCTGTCGGTCGTCGTCGACGACGCCCTGCAGGGGGTAACTGAGGTGGTCCGGGGACAGGACCTGTTTCATGCTACGAGCGTGCATCGGCTGTTACAGCACCTGCTCGGGCTACCGGAGCCGGTGTATCGGCACCATCGCCTGATCCTCGACGAGACGGGGCGGAAGCTGTCCAAGTCGACCAAGGCGACGGGCTTGCGCGAGTTGCGCAGCGCGGGCGCGAGGCCGGCCGATATTCGTCGCATGGTTGGCTTCTGCTAATCATGCGTTCAGTCTTCCGGCACTTTCCTTGGGAGCCTTCGAAACGCCTCAGTGACTCGCGGGGGCCGACCGTGCCATGCTGGTGATGGCGCCGGGTCAAGGGGAATCATGGCGAAAAAATCGCGCCTACAGCGCACCAAGCGGCCAGCGAAGCGCAGGCCGTTACGGAAGAGCGCGCCACTGAAGGCCAGCAAGCCACGCAAGCGCGGTGCGAAGGCGACGCCGCCGGACGTGGTCCAGGTGGCGCTTGCGGCCTTTGCCCATGAGGTCCGCACGCCGCTGACTGGAATCCTTGCCATCAGCGACCTGCTCGCAACTTCCGATCTGGGTGAGCGCGAGCGGCGCTGGGTCGAGACCATCAAGGCCGGCGCGGAGCACCTGGCGAGGCTTGCGACGCTGTTCGTCGATGCGGCCAAGGCCGGCAAGGGCGCCACGGGGTTGCGGCAGGACATGTTCGATCTGCGGGTGCTGGCCCGCCATGCCGGTGACTCACTCGCCGGCAGGGCTGCGGCCAAGGGCCTGCAGTCCGAGGTCGATATTTCCGGGAAGATTCCGGCGCTGATGGTGGGTGACCCCGTTCGTCTGCGGGCGGCCCTGGAAAACCTGATCGACAATGCGGTGAAGTTTACTGAGCATGGCGCCGTAGCCCTGACGGTGGCCCCATGGCGAGTGCCGAAGAGTGGAGGCAAGGGCAGAACGGGGGTCTCGTTTGCGGTCTCCGACAGCGGGATCGGGCTGACGCTGAACGAAGTCAGGCGGCTGTTCCACCCGTTCACCCAGGCCAACGTTACTATCGCAACGCGCTTCGGCGGTGCCGGGCTTGGGCTGTCGTCCGTCAAACAGCTCGCGCGCGCGATGGGCGGGGACGTCAAGGTGACGCCGCGCCCGGGTGGCGGCACCACCTTCACGCTCACCGTTTGCCTCAATCCTGCAACGGCGAATCCTGCCGCTTGCGGTGCGGCGGACGAGGAGACGTCGGATGCGGTGACTGCGTTGCGCGTTCTAAGCGTCGAGGACAATCCATTCGGCCGTGTCGTTCTCAATACGATCCTGACGGAACTCGGTCATCAGGCTGAATTTGTCGGACGCGGCGAGGACGCCGTCGACCGCGTCAGTAACGGCAGTTTCGACGCTGTGCTGATGGACATGGTGCTGCCGGGTATCGACGGTATCGAGGCCATCGGGCGCATTCGCAAATTGCGCCCGCCGTTCGGACGCATTCCGATCATCGGCGTGTCCGGCCGCGGCGAGGACGAGGTGGCCTCCCGCGCGGCAGGTGCCGATGCCTTCCTGCTCAAGCCTGTGAGTCCGCGGGCTCTAGCGACTGCGCTGCTTGAAGCGAGACCCCGTGCGGCAGTCGCGACTTGATGATCGCGGCGTTCAGTTCGCCTCCGTAAACGAAGATCGTGGCGATGAAATACAGAAAAACCAGCGCGATGATGACGGACGCAAGGCCCGCATACATCGTCACGTAGTTGTTGGCAAAGCGCGCCAGATACTGTCCGAACACGATGCCCGAGATCAGCGATCCAATGATGGTGAAGGCGATTCCCGGCAGGATCTGCATGAAGCTGCGCCGTCCCGCCGGCAGCCAGGCATGCAGGATGAACAGCGCGACCGTCATCGCCGTGATGCTGATGCCGTAGCGGGAAAAGTTGAGGATAGTTTCGTTGGATTCGACGATCAGCGGAATGTGGCGCCGCGCCGCCTCGATGATCAACGGGCCGAGCACGATCAGGAAGGCCATCGCCAGCGCGGTGAAGGCCGCGACCAGCGTGTAGCCGATCGATTCCAGCCGCAGCCAGTACCAGCTGCGCGGCTCGACGACCGCGTAGGCGCGGTTGAGCGCCACCCGCAGCGCCTCGACGCCGTTGGAGGCGAAATAGACCGCCAGCAGCGCACCGATCGTCAGCACGTCGCCGCGGGTCGTCGTTAGCACGTCGTGCACTTCCTCCGAGATCGTGTCGGCGACCTGCTTCGGCCACACCTGCAGCATCATCGTGGCGGCCTGGTCGGCCAGCTCCTTGGAGCCGAAAAAGCCGGCCAGCGAGGTCAGCACGATCAGGAAGGGAAACAGCGCCATGAGGGTCGAAAGCGCAATGTGGCTCGCGATCGCCCAGCCGTCGTCGGCCAGGAAGGTATAGAACGCGTCGATCACGACCAGATAGACGTAGCGAACCTGCTTCACATTCCACCTAGGGGCCTGCCGATGCCCCCTCTCCCCGCTTGCGGGGAGAGGGTCGGGGTGAGGGGGAGTCTCCACGAAGAAAGTGATATTTGTCCGTGCGGAAAGTCCCCCTCACCCGGAATTTCAAGCTGCGCTTGAATTCCGCTCTCTCTCCGCAAGCGGGGCGAGGTGAAGCATGCGGACGACTGGGTCAAATCAACAATCATTGCGGCCAGCTTCTGACATAATTGGACCAAAAGCCAGATGCGGCAGGACGCTGCGACGCGATGGCGGATCGCGGCGCAGGGTGTTATCTACATGCGGATGACATCTTTTCTGAGTGCTTTCGCCCTGCCCATCGCGCTCGGCGCCGTCGCGCTGGTACTGATCCTGGGCCTCGTCAACATGATGCGCGGCGGCTCGCCCAATCGCTCACAAAGGCTGATGCGGTGGCGCGTGGCACTGCAATTTGTCGCCATCATCGTCGCCATGATGGCAATATGGTCGATGGGACACTGAGGAAGAGACATGGTGATCCTCAACCGCATCTACACGCGAACCGGCGACGACGGCACGACGGCGCTCGGCAGCGGCGAGCGCCGGCCGAAATACGATCTGCGCATCGCCGCCTACGGCACCGTCGACGAGACCAATGCCGCGATCGGCGTGGCGCGGCTGCACGTCAGGGAACTGCCCGAGCTCGATGCGATGATGGGCCTGATCCAGAACGATCTGTTCGATCTCGGCGCCGACCTTGCGGTGCCCGAGCGGGACGGCAAGGCGGAACGCCTGCGGGTGGTTTCCAGCCAGGTCGAGCGGCTGGAGCGCGATATCGACGCGCTGAACGCCAGGCTGGCGCCCCTGACCTCCTTCGTGCTGCCGGGTGGAACGCCGGGAGCGGCCCACCTGCACGTCGCGCGAACGATTTGCCGCCGTGCGGAACGCATGATCGTGGAACTCGCGGCCAGGGCCGACGAGCCGGTCAGCGAGGCCGCGATCCGCTATATGAACCGTCTGTCGGATTTCCTGTTTGTGGCCGGCCGCGCCGCGAACCATAATGGTGCCGGCGACGTACTATGGGTGCCCGGCCAGAACCGCTGAGCAGCCATGCCGGCCGCGGTGAATGCGAGCTCCGGTCCGGTTCGCCGCCGCGGCAAGTTCAGAACGCTCCTGGAATCATAAACTTGCGGCAGGCTCACAATGCTTGATTTGGCGCGCGGAGTGCTGCATGGGTTTGCCAACTTCGGAATTGGAGCACTCCGGGCCGAATTTTGGCCTTCGCGCGTTGACCGGGCTTGGCGGTGCCATTAGGTTCCGCGGCCAGTGACAAAACCCCTCCAAATACAAGCGAAAGAGGATCGATGAAGGTTCTGGTGCCGGTAAAGCGGGTGGTCGATTACAACGTCAAGGTCCGCGTCAAGAGCGACGGATCGGGCGTCGAACTCACCAATGTCAAGATGTCGATGAATCCGTTCGACGAGATCGCCGTCGAGGAAGCGCTGCGGCTCAAGGAGGCCGGCAAGGCGACCGAAGTCGTGGTGGTTTCGATCGGCCCGGCGCAGGCCGCCGAGACCATCCGGACCGGGCTTGCGATGGGCGCCGACCGCGGCATCCTGGTCAAGGCCGAAGGCAATGTCGAACCGTTGGCCGTGGCGAAGATCCTGAAGAAGGTCGCCGACGAAGAGCAGCCGGGCCTGATCATTCTGGGTAAGCAGGCGATCGACGACGACTCCAACCAGACCGGTCAGATGTTGGCCGCGCTGCTCGGCTGGTCGCAGGCGACCTTCGCCTCCAAGCTCGAGGTCGAAGGAACCGAATTCAAGGTGACGCGCGAGATCGACGGCGGCCTGCAGACGATCAAGCTCAAGGGGCCGGCGATCGTCACCACGGACCTGCGCCTGAACGAGCCGCGCTATGCCTCGCTGCCCAACATCATGAAGGCGAAGAAGAAGCCGATCGCGGACAAGAGCGCGTCCGACTACGGCGTCGACCTTGCCGCGCGTCTGGAAGTTCTCAAGACATCGGAGCCACCGGGCCGCCAGGCCGGCGTCAAGGTCAAGGACGTCGCTGAACTCGTGTCGAAGCTCAAGAACGAAGCCGGGGTGCTCTGAGATGACAACGCTTTTGATCGCCGAACACGAAAACGGCACCCTGAAGGATGCGACCAACAAGGCGCTGACGGCGGCAAGCCAGCTCGGCGGTGAGGTGCATGTCCTCGTCGCCGGCGGCGAGGGCGCCAAGGCGGCTGCGGATGGCGCGTCCAAGCTGAGCGGAGTCGCCAAGGTGCTGATTGCCGAGGGCGCTCCTTACGCCCACGATCTCGCCGAGCCGCTCGCCGCGCTGATCGTGTCGCTGGCGCCGGCCTATGACGCCCTGGTTGCGCCCGCGACCTCGCGCTTCAAGAACGTGATGCCGCGCGTCGCCGCGCTGCTCGACGTGATGCAAGTCTCGGAGATCATCAAGGTGGTCGCGCCCGATACCTTCGAGCGTCCGATCTATGCCGGCAACGCGATCCAGACCGTGAAGTCGAAGGACGCCAAGAAGGTCATCACGGTGCGGACCTCCACCTTCGCCGCGGCCGGCGACGGCGGCAGCGCCAGCGTCGAGAATGCCGCCGCGGCGGCCGATCCCGGCCTCTCCAGCTTCGTCGGCGAGGAGGTCGCCAAGAGCGACCGTCCCGAGCTGACCTCGGCCAAGATCATCGTCTCCGGCGGCCGCGCCATGCAGAGCCGCGAGAACTTCGCCAA
>NZ_JACRAW010000087.1 GCF_016213215.1 Bradyrhizobium sp.
GAGGCACCCCCACCCCAGCCCTCCCCCGCAAGCGGGAGAGGGAGCCTCACGCCGGTGGTCGCAGCCTGAATTGACCTCAGTACGGTCCAACTTCGCATGACCGCAGTCCTGACCAATCTGTTCGACGGCGTCGCCTACGGCATGCTGCTGTTCGTGCTCGCCTGCGGGCTTGCCGTGACGCTCGGGCTCATGAACTTCGTGAATCTCGCCCACGGCGCGTTCGCGATGGCGGGCGGCTACATCTGCGCGGTGCTGGTCAACCAGTCCGGCTGGCCGTTTTTCGCCGCGCTGCCGCTGGCCTTCGTCTCCAGCGCGATCATCGGCGCGGGGCTGGAGCGGCTGCTCTACCGCCATCTCTATACCAGAAGTCACCTCGACCAGGTGCTGTTCTCGGTCGGTCTGGTCTTCATGTCGGTCGCTGCGGTCGACTACATCATGGGATCGGGGCGGATCTTCATCAAATTGCCCGCGGCGCTCGAGGGCCAGTTCGACGTCTTCGGCGTCGGCATCGGGCGCTACCGGCTGATGATCGTCGTGATCTGCGGCCTGCTCACGCTGGCGCTGCAGCTCGTGCTGTCGCGCGCGCGCTTCGGCAGCCGGCTTCGCGCCGCGGTCGATGATCCGCGCGCGGCGAGCGGACTCGGGATCAACGTGCCGCAGGTGTTTGCCCTCACCTTCGCCTTCGGCTGCGGCCTTGCCGGGCTCGGCGGGGCGCTGAGCGCGGAAATCCTCGGACTCGATCCCTACTTCCCGCTGAAGTTCATGATCTACTTCCTGATCGTGGTGACGGTCGGCGGCTCCTCGAGCATCACCGGTCCCTTCCTGGCCTCGCTTCTGCTCGGCATCGGCGACGTCGCCGGCAAGTATTACGTCCCGAAGATGGGACCATTCGTGATCTACACCATCATGATCGTGATCCTGATCTGGCGCCCGAACGGCCTGTTTGGCCGCTCGTCCGTACGTTGAGGCCTCCGATGAGCGCGCAAGCCGACGTCGGACACCACGCCAGGCGACACGCGCGCTGGCATTGGGGCGAAGTCGTCTTCTGGGTGCTGGCGCTCGCCTGCGCGTTCCTGTTCCCCTCGCGCTACCTGATCATGACCGACATCGTGCGGCTGGCGCTGTTCGCGCTGTCCCTCGACCTCATCCTCGGCTATGCGGGCATCGTCTCGCTGGGCCACGCGGCTTTCTTCGGCGTCGGAGCGTATTGCGCCGGGCTGCTGTCGCTGCACGGCATCATCACCGAGCCCGTGCTCGCGCTGATCGTCGCGGGGCTTGCCGCGATGGTGCTCGGCTTTGCCACGAGCTTCCTGGTGATCCGCGGCGCCGACCTGACGCGGCTGATGGTGACGCTCGGGATTGCGCTGCTGTTGGAAGCCCTGGCCGAGCGCTATTCCAACATCACCGGCGGCACCGACGGCCTGCAGGGCATCGACATGCAGCCGATCTTCGGTCATTTCGCTTTCGATATGTTCGGCAGGACCGGCTTCTTCTACAGCCTTGCCGTCGTGTTTGTGCTGTTCCTGCTGGCCCGCCGCATCGTGCATTCGCCGTTCGGATTGTCGCTGCGCGCCATCAAGAACAACCCGCTGCGCGCGGCCGCGATCGGCATTCCCGTCAACCGGCGCCTGGTCGCGGTCTACACGCTGGCCGCGTTCTACGCCGGCGTTGCGGGCGCGCTGTTCACCCAGACGACCGCGCTCGCATCGCTTGACGTGTTCTCGTTCGAGCGTTCCGCCGACCTGATGCTGGTGCTCGTCATCGGCGGCGCCGGCTATCTCTATGGCGGACTGATCGGCGCGGTCGTGTTCAGGATGCTGCTGGAACTGTTCTCGACCATCACGCCGCAATACTGGCAGTTCTGGATCGGGCTCGTGCTGGTCGTGATCGTGCTGGTCGGACGCCAGCGCCTGCATCGCGGCGTATTGTGGCTGCCCAACCTCATTGCCCGCAGCATCGGCGGCCGCAAGGCGGTGGTTGCGGTCCCGGAGAGCGAGGGACCATGACGATCGCGCTGGAAACGAGAGCACTGGACAAGTATTTCGGCGGCCTGAGGGTGACGCGCGAACTGTCGCTGAAGGTCGAGCAGGGCGCGCGTCATGCGCTGATCGGGCCGAACGGCGCCGGCAAGACGACCGTGATCAACCTGTTGACCGGCGTCATCAGGCCGAATAGCGGGCGCATTCTGCTCGAGGGCCAGGACATCACCGACCTGCCGGTGCACCATCGGGTGCGGCGCGGATTGTCGCGCACGTTCCAGATCAACCAGCTCTATCCCGACCTGACGCCGCTGGAGACCGTCGGGCTTGCGGTTTCGGAACGGCTGGGCCGCGGCGGCGACTGGTGGCGGCGGATGGGCACCAACGACGACGTCAACACGGAGATCGCGGACACGCTGTCGCGCTTTCACCTGCTCGACGCCATGAACGAGCCGACGGCGACGCTGCCCTACGGCAAGCAGCGCCTGCTCGAGATCGCGGTCGCGATTGCCGCCAAACCGAGGGTGCTGCTGCTGGACGAGCCCGCCGCCGGCGTGCCGGAAAGCGAGCGGCATGACATCCTGGCGGCCGTCGCCGGCCTGCCGCGCGACGTCACCGTGCTCCTGATCGAGCACGACATGGATCTGGTGTTTTCCTTCGCCGACCGCATCTCGGTGCTGGTCAGCGGCGCGCTGCTCGTCGAAGGTCCGCCGGACCAGGTGGCGCGCGATCCGCAGGTGAAGGCGGTCTATCTCGGCGAGGCGGCTGATGCCTGATCTGCTTGCGATCGAAGGCTTGCGGGCCGGCTACGGCGAGGCCGTGGTGCTGCCGAACATGTCGTTGCGGCTGGAAGAAAGCCAGGTCCTGGCGCTGCTCGGGCGCAACGGAACCGGCAAGACCACGCTGATCAATTCCATCGTCGGCGTCACCCGCCGTTTCGCCGGGACGATTACGCTCGGCGGCGTCGATATTACCGGCTTTCGCCCGGACCAGCGGGCGCGCGCCGGCATGGGGTGGGTGCCGCAGGAGCGCAACATCTTCGCGTCGCTGACCGTGGAAGAAAACATGACGGCGATCGCCCAGCCCGGGCCGTGGACGGTGGAAAGGGTCTACGACATGTTTCCGCGCCTGAAGGAGCGGCGCAGCAACTACGGCAATCAGCTTTCCGGCGGTGAACAGCAGATGCTGGCGATCGGACGCGCGCTGACATTGAACCCGAAAGTGCTGCTGCTCGATGAGCCGACTGAGGGGCTGGCCCCGATCATCGTCGAGGAACTGTTGAAGGCGATCGGGACCATCGCCCGGTCCGGCGGCATCTGCTCCATCATTGTCGAGCAGAACGCGCAAAAGCTTCTGGGGCTTGCCGACCGTGTTGTGATATTGGAACGCGGCGTAATCGTCCACGACGCACCGAGCAGCGCCCTGAAAGCCGATCCGGCGCCGCTCGAACGCTATCTCGGTGTTGCCGGAGCTGCGGCACACTGAATTTTCGGGAGTGAGACCATGCAGCGAACCAGACCCCCATTCCGTGCCGACGAGGTCGGCAGCCTGTTGCGGCCGCCGCGCATCAAGGAGGCGCGCGCCAAGCTCGAGAAGGGCGAGATTTCGGCCGAAGAACTCCGCAAAATCGAGGATCTCGAGATCGAGAAGGTCGTGCACAAGCAGGCCTCGATCGGGCTCAGGCTGGCGACCGACGGCGAGTTCCGCCGCTCGTGGTGGCACTTCGATTTCCTCGCGAAGCTCACCGGCTGCGAACTGTTTCACCCCGAAACAGGTATCCAGTTCGCGGGCGTCCAGACCCGGCATGACGCGGTGCGCGTCATCGGCAAGCTCGACTTCCCCGACAATCACCCGATGCTCGACCACTTCCGCTTCCTGAAGAAGCATTGCGACATCGCGCACGTGGTGCCGAAGATGACGATCCCGTCGCCGGCCGTGCTGCATTTCCGCGGTGGCCGCAATTCGATCTCCAGGGACGTCTATCCGGAACTCGACGCGTTCTTCGAGGATCTCGGCAAGACCTATCGCAAGGCCGTGAAGGCCTTCTACGATGCCGGCTGCCGCTATCTGCAGTTCGACGACACGGTCTGGGCCTATCTCTGCTCGCAGGAGGAGCTCAAGAAGGTCCGCGAGCGCGGCGACAATCCCGACGGCCTGCAGCAGATCTATTCGCGCGTGATCAACTACGCCATCGCCGAACGGCCGGCCGACATGGTGATCACGACCCATGTGTGCCGCGGCAATTTCCGCTCGACCTGGATCTCCTCGGGCGGCTATGAGCCGGTCGCCGAGACCATGCTCGCCGGCACCAATTACGACGGCTATTTCCTCGAATACGACAGCGACCGTGCCGGCGGATTCGAGCCGCTGCGCTTCCTGCCCAAGGGCAACAAGGTCGTGGTCGTCGGCCTCATCACCTCGAAGTTCGGCGAACTGGAAAACAAGGCCGACATCAAGCGGCGCCTGGAAGAAGCCGCCAGGTTCGCGCCGCTCGAGCAGCTCGCGCTTTCGCCGCAATGCGGCTTCGCCTCCACCGAAGAGGGCAACGTCCTCTCCGAGGAAGAGCAGTGGGCGAAGCTCAGCCTTGCGGTCGAGATCGCGAACGAGGTCTGGGGGAAGTAACCAGGTCCGTCATTCCGGGTTCGCGTCTCCGACGGGCCCCGAATGACGCCGCACGTGCGGCCTTCACTTCTCGGCGAGATAGACCTCGCCGAGCAGCGAGGAGTTCGACCACGGCACCTGCTTGTTGTGGGTCGTGGAGACCACTTCGGCGCGGACGCGCGTCAGCATCTGCTGCACTTCGAGACCCGTCGTGACGATGTGGCGCGACAGCGCCGCCGAGAATGGGCTGTTGGCGCCTTCGCCGTCGAGCGCCACCTGTCCGGGCGCGGTGGCGAAGGCGATCAGCGTGCCGGCACCCAAGGTTGCGCCCGATCCGAGGCTCGTCGGCGCCGCAAGGCCCGCGGCCGCTTGGATGCCGCGATTGGGGCCGGAGGAAGGTGCCTGCGGCGCCATCGGGTTGTTGCGGCAGGCGTCGAAGATCAGGATGTTGGTGCGCACCTGGTCGTCGAGCCCGGCCATGATCGTGTCCATGTCGATCATCTCTTCCGTCATGCTGGCGCCGGGGCGCAGCTGCACGTCGATCGGGATGAGGTAATTGCGGCCGTCGACCTGCACGCCGTGGCCCGCGTAGTAGACCACCGCGACCTGCGCCCGCGCCGCCTCGCGCAGGAAATCGCGCGTCACCTTCTGCATGGTCGTGCGGTCGAGATCGACGCCTTCGGAAACGGTGAAGCCGATATTGCGCAGGCTTTTCGCGACGGCGCGCGCATCGTTGGACGGGTTCGGCAGCGCCTTGACATGGGCGTAGGCGCCATTGCCGATGACAAGCGCCATGCGCCGGCCGGGGCTGGCCTTGCCGGAAGGAGCCGGGGTGGGCGCCGGCGTCTGTTGTTGCTGTCCCGCGGTCGACGAGGGCGCATCGCGCGGCGTCAAGGGACCGGCCGCGTCCGACAGCAGCGACAGCCGCACCCTTGCGGTCGCCTGGTTGGCCCTGCTTCCCGCGTCGGACGCCACGCCCTGCAGCGTCGCCCTGAAGTCCTCCTTGGCGTGCTCGTAGTCGCCCTTGGCCTCGTAGGCGAGCCCACGATGGATATAGGCCGAGATCAAGACGCTGCCGGGCGGGGTCATGATGTTGACGGGCGTCTTGGCCTTAGCAAGCCGGATCGCCTCGGTGCCGTCGGCGATGGCGCGATCGAAATCGCCCTTGGCGCGCCAGATCACGGTGCGGCTGGTCAGCGGCGAGGGCAGAGCGGGGTCGAGCCGGATCGCCTGGTTGATGTCGGCGAGCGCGCCGTCGAGATCGCCGAGCGCCTCCTTGGCCCTACCGCGGTTTTGATACGAGAACGTGTTGGGGCTCAAGCGGATCGCCTCGGTGTAATCGGCGACCGCCTTGGCGTAGTCGCCCTTGGAGCGCCAGGCGTTGCCGCGGTTGTGGTAGAGGGTCCCGCTCGGTGACCCCGATTTGAGCGCATCATCGAAGTCGGCAATCGCGATGTCGTACTCGCCCTTGTCGAAATAGGCCGAGCCGCGCAGGTTGTAGTTGCCTTGGCTCGGCGCCAGCCGGATCGATTCGGTGGCATCGGCGATGACCTTGGCGTAGTCGCCCTTCTTGTTCCAGCCGACCCCCCGCCAGAAGTACACGTCTGCCAGCTGAGAACCCTTGAACACCTTCAGCGCGATGATCTTGTTGCAGGCATCGATCTGCTTGTCGGCCGGTGTGCCTTCGCTGGTGCAGAGCGGGCCGAGCTGCGACCGCGCCTGTGCGAAGCAGGGCGCCGACCACAGGGCCGCAGCCAGCAGGGTGAGCGCGATCAGAATGCGGCGCATGAGATGATGTCCCCAATTAGCGTCCAGCCGTTTGTTGTCCCCGGCAGGCTGGCGGTTCAAGACCGAATCCGGCTGCGGCGCCCCGTACTGACATGCTTATCCGGGGGATCCCAACGGCGCGTCACCATCGCGAAGGTGCGGCGGTGGGCAGATGGTGGTAGGAGGGGTGGTCCTTTCCGCTGCCCACCATCCTTCCCGCGCTGCCGATGAAAAACGACGAAATCCTCCGCCACATATCGGAGTTCTGCCGCAAGGCCGACATGGCGGAGACGACCTTCGGCCGGCGTGCCGTCAACGACGGCAAGCTGGTGCATCGTCTGCGCGAGGGCAAGCGGATCACTATCGATACGCTGGAGCGCATTCAGGCCTATATGGCCGCTGCCACGCCCGGGGGTATGCCGCCCCGCGGCCTCGAGTTGGTGCCGGAAAAGCGCGACCCGCGCGGCAATTTTCGCTTCTTCGAAAATCGCCAGAAGTACCTGCTATTCGTTCATACCTGCAGCGAGAAGCGGGTGATCGCCGACCGCGTGGCGCTCGAGCTCGCGAGCATCCATCCGCGGCCACCGGCGCTCCGCCTGTTTGATGCCGGGATCGGCGACGGCACGGTGCTGGCGCGGGTGCTGCGCGCGATGCACGGCCGCTTTCCCAACATGCCGTTTTACGTCGCCGGCAAAGAGCTCAGCCTTGAAGACGTGCGGCTCACACTGGAGAAGGTGCCGGATCGGCTGTTTGAGCATCCGGCAACAGTTTTTGTTTTTACTAACATGTATTATGCCGAGGCTCCCTGGCTGACACCCAACTCGCCGACGGCGGCTGCGGCCCTGGTCTGGCATGAGGTGCCGCTGCGGGGGGCGTCTTCGGGGGAGTTCGAGGCCCAGATCGCCGATCTGAAGCCGTTTCTGGAGCAGAACTGGCGTGCCAATGTCAGCCCGCGGTCCGGCATGCCAATCTATGAGCGGCCCGTCGTTCTCGTGCTGTACCGGGACGACCACCGTTTCCTGCTCGATTCGGCGATCCCGCGCGCGGGCCGCACCGAGGCGAATTTCGACCTCATTATTGCGTCCCAGCCCTATCGTGCGAAATCTTCGGTCAATTTCCGCGCCAAGCGCATCATCGCGCCCCTGGCACGGGCATTGCGGGCAGGCGGCCGCCTAATCGGTATTCACTCCCATGGTCAGGATCCGGGGATCGAGATGATCCAGGCGGTATGGCCCGGAGAAAATCCTTTCTCGGTGAGCCGCCATGAGCTATTGCGCGCGGTAAAATACGAACTCGGATCGGCAGGCCGCGATCTTAACTTTAACGCCTACGCTGATAACCGCTCGATCTTTCGCTATGATATGGAAGCACTGCCCAATGAGGTTACCGGGGCGATCGGAACCTCGACAGCCTTTGCAGCGTGGAATGCGGCAGTGTATGTCGCTCAGATTGAGGACGACCGCTTGACGGATATGACTCAAAACGGCCGCACTCTCGATGCTGCCAGGGACGTTCTTCGCAAGTATAACGGGCTCTGGTTCTACGATGAATCCTACGTCATCTCGCGCCGGCGCGATTGACATTCTAAGAACATATTTCGAAACGACCGCCAAGACGGCGGAAACAGGGGTTGCTTGATGCGCGCGTCTTATCTCTTCACCAGCGAGTCGGTCTCCGAGGGCCACCCGGACAAGGTCTGCGACCGGATCTCCGATGAGATCGTCGATCTGTTCTATCGCGAGGGGCCGAAGGCCGGCATCGATCCCTGGCAGATCCGCGCCGCCTGCGAGACGCTCGCCACCACCAACAAGGTGGTGATCGCCGGCGAAACCCGCGGGCCCAAATCGGTCGACAACGAGCAGATCGAAAGCGTGGTTCGCGGAGCCATCAAGGACATCGGCTACGAGCAGGAAGGCTTCCACTGGAAGACCTGCGACATCGAGATCCTCCTGCACCCGCAGTCGGCCGATATCGCGCAGGGCGTCGATGCGCACCAGCCCGGGGCGAACAAGGAAGAGGGCGCGGGCGACCAGGGCATCATGTTCGGCTACGCCTGCAACGAGACGCCGGACCTTATGCCGGCTCCGATCTTCTATGCGCACAAGATCCTGCGCCTGATCTCGGAAGCCCGCCACTCGGGCCGCGAGAAGGTGCTGGGCCCGGACTCCAAGAGCCAGGTCACGGTGCAGTACGAGAACGGCAAACCCGTCGGCGTTCGCGAGCTCGTCGTCTCGCACCAGCATCTGGTCGAGGACATGTCGTCCGCCCAGGTCCGCGAGCGCGTCGAGCCTTACGTGCGTGAAGCGCTGCCGAAAGGCTGGATTACCGACAAGACTATCTGGCACATCAATCCGACCGGAAAATTCTTCATCGGCGGACCGGACGGCGACACCGGCCTTACCGGCCGCAAGATTATCGTCGACACCTATGGCGGCGCGGCTCCGCATGGTGGCGGCGCGTTCTCGGGCAAGGATCCAACCAAGGTGGACCGCTCGGCCGCTTATGCCGCGCGCTATCTCGCCAAGAACATCGTCGCGGCGGGCCTTGCCGAGCGCTGTACCCTGCAGCTCGCCTACGCCATCGGCGTGGCGCGGCCGCTGTCGATCTATATCGATACCCACGGCACCGGCAAGGTGCCGGAGGACAAGCTAGAGAAGGCCGCCGCCGAGGTGATGGACCTCACGCCGCGCGGTATCCGCTCCCATCTCGACCTCAACCGGCCGATCTACGCTCGCACCTCCGCCTACGGCCATTTCGGCCGGACGCCGGACAACGAGGGCGGCTTCTCCTGGGAGAAGACCGACCTGGTCGAGCCGTTCAAGCGCGCCGTCTGACTTTTTCGCAATCGTCTAGCGTGTTCCGGAAAGCAGCTCAGCTTTTCGGAACTCGCCATTTAAGGGACCAACCGCATGACCGCTGCCAAGACGCCCGGCTTTAACGACTATATCGTCAGGGACATCTCGCTCGCCGAATTCGGCCGCAAGGAAATTTCGCTGGCCGAAACCGAAATGCCAGGCCTGATGGCCACTCGCGAGGAGTTCGGTCCGAAGCAGCCGCTGAAGGGCGCGCGCATCGCTGGCTCCCTGCACATGACGATCCAGACCGCGGTGCTGATCGAGACGCTGGCGGTGCTGGGTGCCGATATCCGCTGGGTCTCCTGCAACATCTATTCGACCCAGGACCATGCGGCTGCGGCCATTGCTGCGGCCGGCATTCCCGTGTTCGCCGTGAAGGGCGAGACGCTCACAGAATACTGGGACTACACCGCCAAGCTGTTCGACTGGCATGGCGGCGGCACGCCGAACATGATCCTGGATGACGGCGGCGATGCCACCATGCTCGTGCATGCCGGCTACCGCGCCGAGCAGGGCGATACCGCCTTCCTCGACAAGCCAGGCTCCGAAGAAGAGGAAATCTTCTTCGCGCTGATCAAGCGCCTGCTGAAAGAAAAGCCCAAGGGCTGGTTCGCCGAGATCGCAAAGAACATCAAGGGCGTTTCGGAAGAGACCACCACCGGCGTGCACCGCCTCTATGAAATGGCGAACAAGGGCACGTTGCTGTTTCCGGCAATCAACGTCAATGACAGCGTGACGAAGTCGAAGTTCGACAACCTCTATGGCTGTCGCGAATCGCTGGTCGACGGCATTCGCCGCGGCACCGACGTGATGCTGTCGGGCAAGGTCGCGATGGTCGCGGGCTTCGGCGACGTCGGCAAGGGCTCGGCGGCTTCGCTGCGCCAGGCCGGCTGCCGCGTCATGGTCTCCGAGGTCGACCCGATCTGCGCGCTGCAGGCGGCGATGGAAGGCTACGAGGTCGTGACCA
>NZ_JACRAW010000094.1 GCF_016213215.1 Bradyrhizobium sp.
CCGTACTTCATCGACTGGAATCAGTTCCGCCCCCAGTTCGAGGCCGAAGCGACGCGGATCATCGGCACGCCGGTGCACGTCGGCGGCGAGCTTGACGCGCGCCTGTTGCCGACGCCGACCCTGCGCCTGCGCTCGGTGACGGTGGGGGGCGCCAACGATCCTGGCAAGCTGCACGCCGAGAAGCTCGACGTCGAGTTCAGCCTGGGCTCCCTGATGCGCGGCGAGTGGCGCGCGACGGAACTGACCGTCAACGGCATGGCGGTCGATCTCGGTCTCGATGCGAAGGGGCGGGTCGACCTGCCGGCCGCCAACGGGACTTTCGACCCGGCGTCGCTCTCGATCGACCGTTTGAACCTGACCGGCCGCATCGCCCTCCATGATGCCGCAAGCCGCTCGACGCTCGAGCTCAACGACATCGCCTTTAGCGGCGACGTACGCTCCCTCGCAGGATCGGTGCGCGGCGATGGCAGCTTCACCGTCTACGACACCCGCTACCCGTTTCGGGTCTCCTCGGGCCAAACTCCTGATGGCAACGGCCTGCGCGTTCACTTCAGCGTAGATCCCGGCGATCGGCCGTTGTCGGTCGATCTCGATGGGTTGCTCGCCTTCGAGACGCGCGTGCCGCGTTTCGAGGGGGCGGTTACACTGGCCGTACCTCAGACCAAGCAGCGCGCGGGCGAGGCGGCGCCGACGCCCTGGAAGATTGCCGCGAAGGTGAAGGCCGATCCGGCCGGCGCCAGGCTCGACCAGGTCGAGGCGAGCTATGGCGCGGAGGAAACGGCGCTCAAGCTCGCCGGAGCCGGCGATATCGCGTTCGGCGCCTCGCCGCTGCTGCGCGCCGCGCTCTCGGCGCGCCAGCTCGATGCCGACCGGTTCATGGGCAGGGACAATGGCGGGCCGGCAGGGCTCCTGCCGATGCTGCGCACGGCGCTGGCGGCGATACCGCAAATGCCGATTGCGGCGCAGATCGAGTTCAGTTGCGAACAGGTCACGCTTGGCGGTCGTCCATTGACGAACATCGCCGCCGAATTGCGCACCGACGGCAACACCTGGATTTTCCACCGCCTTGACCTGCGCGCGCCCGGCGCGACCCAGATCGCTTTGAACGGTGCCGCGGCGCGGCCGGGCGCAACCGATAGCCTGAGCGGCAGGCTCGCCATCGAATCCTCCGACCCGGATACGCTGATCGCATGGCTGCAGGGTCGCAGCGAGGTCGGCTTGCGCAACCAGAAGCCGCTGCGCTTGAAGGGCACCGTGACCATCGCCGCCAACCATCTTTCGATCGAATCGCTCCAGGCCGACATCGACGGCGGCGCGGTGGAAGGACGTGTGGCGTTCTCGCAGGCCGCGGTCAACAAGGGGTCGCATATCGAGGCGGAGCTGAAGGGCGATCGTCTCGATCTCGATGCCGCCTCGGGTTTCGTGCGATCGTTGGCCGGCCCGCAGAACGAGTGGCCGGACGAGGCCAGGCTGTCGCTCGATATCGGACGCGCCATTTCGGCCGGCCAGGAACTGCAGCCGTTTTCAGCAAAACTTGCTTATGATCAGAACAGCTTCGTGCTCGACCAGCTGAAATTCGGGTCGGCCGGCGGCGTGACGCTGGACGGCGGCGGAAATTTCGATCGTGTCAATTTGCAGGGAAGGCTGGTGCTCAATTCAACCGCGGCCTCGCTCGGGCGGATCGCCAGTCTTGTCACACCGCTTGCACCGACAGTGGCTGCGCGTCTTGCTGCGACGGATTCCGGTTCGGGTCCGGCAAGCGCAAGCCTGGTACTCGACATTGGCGACAACAAAGGGGTGGCGGGCAGCCGCGCTGCGCTGGCTCAATTCGACTTCGAAACGCCCCAACTCAGAGGACAAATCCGCGCGTCGGGGGCGCCTGCCCTGTCCGCGCTCCGCGGCATGGACCTTGACGCGCTCTCGCGCAGCGACATGAGTGTGCAGGCAAGGCTGTCATCCCAGCGAGGAGTGGCATTGCTGGCGCTGCTGGGTCTAGACCGTGCGGCTGTCGCAGGCGAGGGGCCGGCCAGATTCGAGGCGTCTGTGACCGGTGCATGGCGCAAGCCGCTGCAACTGAACGCCAGGATTTCCGGCAATGGACTGGATGCGGATGCGCAGGGCAGCGCCGAGCCGTTCGCGGATGAGCCCAAGGCCAGCGTCGACTTGCGCGTCCGAAGCGCCAATCTCGCACCGTTATTCGGCATCGATGCCCCGGACAAGGTGGCGCAGAACGTCAGCCTGTCCTCGCGTGTCACGCTTGCGGGCAAACGGCTGACCTTCCACGACCTCGATAGTTCCGTCTCAGGCTCGCGCCTGCGCGGTCACCTCGTCATGATGCTCGACCAGGACAGAAGCATCGACGGCGAAGTCGGCCTTGATACCCTCCATCTCGCGCCTGCGCTCGCGGTCGCGATCGGGGCCGCCGGCCATGATGCGGCGGAGCCGCTCGCGCCTGGATTGTTGAAGGGCTGGCGCGGCCGGATCGCCTTCCAGGCATTGCGCGGCGTGCTCCCCGGCGGCGCCGAAATGCGCCCGATCAGCGGAACGCTCAAGACCGATGGCCAGTCGATGACACTCGATCAAATCGAGGGCGTGGTCGGCGGCGGCGAGGTGAAAGCGAGCATCGACCTGAGGGAGGGCGACCACGGCATGGCGCTGAATGCGCGTGTCCAGCTGTCCGGTGTCGACTCGGCCGCGCTGCAGTACCACGAGCTCAACCTGCCCAAGGGCCGCCTTTCGCTGCAGATGGCGCTTTCGACCCAAGGACGAAGTATCGCGGCGCTGACCGGCACGCTTTCCGGCAACGGAACGGTAAACCTGGATTCCGCTGAGATCGTTGGGCTCGATCCGCGCGCGTTTGAACTTGCGGTCCGTGCCAGCGACAGTGGCCAGGCGACCGATGACACCAGGTTGCGACAAATCGTCGAGCCGGCGCTTTCGTCCGGCTCGTTGGCGGTCGGCGCCGCCCAGATTCCCTTTACCATCCGGGACGGGCGCCTGCGCGTCGGCGCGACCACGCTGGATGGCAAGAATGCGCGTGCCATCGTTTCGGGCGGCTATGATATCCCTGCGGATCAGGCCGATATCCGTGCCAGCCTGACATCGACCACGATCGGCAACAGCAACAGCCGCCCGGAAATCCAGCTCTTCGCCGCCGGCCCTCCGGACAGGTTGAGCCGCACGGTCGACGTCACCTCGTTGTCGTCATGGCTTGCGGTGCGGGCGATCGATCGCGAGACGCGGCGGCTCGACGCGATCGAACGTGGCGAGGCGCCACCGCCGGCCACGGCCGCGCTGCCGTCCCCGGCCGCGCCTGGTGCCGGCCTCCATAACCAGCCGCCGTCAGATGCGCCGCTTCCCGGCACCGATCCGCGGCGATTCCAGTTGAAGCCAAGAGCCGCGCCGACGCCGCGGCCGCCGGCCGCCGTCACGCCCTCCACACCCAATCCCCCGGTGGAGGCCCAGCACGCCGCTCCGCTGCCGCCACCGATCGAGGTCAAGCCGCCGCCGGGTCCTGTTCCGGTCAGGCCGAAGCTGCGGCCGCCGCTCGTCCTGACGCCGCCGGCAAATCCGTGACGCAAAGGCTGGCACGTTGCGTGCTGACGAAGAAAGTGCCCGGCATTTTAGCGAATTTTGGCCAGCAAAACCTATTCGCTGATTTTACCTGACGCTCGTGTTTGGCGTGTAGATTCGGCCCCATTGAAACCTCGGTTTCTGTGAAATGGGGCTGGTGCTGCGATGATTGAAGCGAAGTCGCTTCTGCAGGATCTGGACGACGCCATCGCACGCGGTACGGACGAGAGCCGGTCGCGGGCACTGTGGCATGCGACCGATCTGCTGATTACCGGTCGGTACAGCGAGGACGAGATCAGCGTATTCGGTGAAGTCATCGGACGGCTGGCGGACGAGATCGAAATTGCCGCCCGTGCGCAGCTCGCCGAACTGCTCGCCGCCTGCAACCATGCCCCGTTCGATGTCATCCGCCAGCTTGCCTTTGACGACGAGATCGTCGTCGCGGGACCCGTGCTGCGCGAATCCCTCCGGATCGACCAAGAAACACTCGTCGCGAACGCGATGACCAAGGGCCAGCCGCACCTGCTGGCGATCTCGCAGCGCGTGTCGATCGCCGAGGCCGTAACGGATGTGCTGGTGAAACGGGGCGATCAGGAAGTCGTGACGTCGGTCGCGAAGAACCAAGGCGCGCGCATTTCCGGCTGGGGCCTTCTGCACATGATCAAGCGGGCCGACGGCGACTCCATCCTTGCCGAGCAACTCGGGCTGCGCAAGGACATTTCCCGGCATGTCTTCCAGCAACTGATTGCAAAGGCGTCGGACGACGTGAGGAAGCGCCTGGAGAGCGAGCGACCGGAGATGGTGGAGCAGATCCACAATTCCGTCACCGACGTAACAGGCACGCTGCAATCGAAGTTCGGTCCTGGATCCCGCAGCTACTTCGTCGCCAAGCGCGTCGTGACGACACAGCACCGGCTCGGCAACCTCAACGAGGAGAGCATTTCCGGATATGCGCGGGCTCACCGCCTCGACGAGGTTACGATCGGGTTGTCCCTGCTGTCCACGCTACCGGGCGACGTGATCGAGCGCGCGCTGATGGACCGCAACCGCGACATGCTGCTGGTCTTGGCCAAGGCCCTCGACTTCTCGTGGGGTACGACCATGTCGCTGCTGTTCCTGGGGGCCAAGGATCACTGCATTACTGCGGGCGATCTTCACAGTCTCGAACAAGAGTTTGCCCGCCTCAACATCGACACCTCGCGCACCATCCTGGAGTTCTATCGGTCGCGCAGGCACGTCGGATCGGCCGATCACGGCGTTAACCGGCAGCCGGAACTGCAGGTGCACTGAGATGCCGATTTTCAGATTTCGCAGGGGAGTTTGGCAATGAACACCATCCAATTCCAAACTGGTGCGAAGAAGCACTTCGCCGCGAACGCCATGGCGCCGCGAGCCGAGAACCCGACGGATGCGGCATGGCTGGTCCTCGAAGCCGCCAACGACCTTGGCGACCAGGCCGCGGTCGATGCATGCCGCAGGGTCATCGATGCCAATCTGAATGGGACGATCGCAGCCCCCTCGGATATGCACCTGGTGCTCGAGTATTTCAGGTGACCGTTTGGAGCATGATCCGGACGCGGAGTCCGGGTCAGCACCGGGTGAGCAGTGATTTCTCTGCGGCGAACGCGGAGCATCTGCCGCCAGATCATGCTTAAAGCAAAAGCTAGAGCGCGATAGTTTGCGCTAGCCGGCGCCGAGTGCAACGGCCATGTTGTAGATTGCAAAACTCGCGGCATAGGCGAGCGCGAGCATGTAGGCGAAGGTGATCGCCATCCATTTCCAGCTTCCGGTCTCGCGGCGGATCACCGCGAGGGTCGAGGCACATTGCGGCGCGAAGATGTACCAGGCAAGCAGCGCAAGCGCCGTCGCCAGGCTCCATTTCGTCGCCAGTGCCTGGCCGATTTGCTCGGCCGCCTCCTTGCCGCCCTCGATCGCATAGACGGTGCCGAGCGCCGCGACCGCGACTTCGCGCGCCGCCATGCCGGGGATCAGCGCCACCGCGATCTGCCAGTTGAAGCCGACCGGCGCCAGCAGGGGAGCGACGGCCTTGCCGATCATCGCCGCCAGACTGTAGTTGATGGCAGCCTCCTCCGCGCCCGCCGGCGGCTGCGGAAACGAGGCGAGAAACCAGATCAAAACCATGATCGCAAAGATGGTAGTGCCGGCGCGCTGCAGGAACATCTTCGCCCGCGTGTAGACGCCGATCGCGATGCTGCCCACGCGCGGTATCTTGTAGTCGGGCAATTCCAGCATGAACGGCGCCGGCGCGTTGTCGCGCCACATGAAGAACTTGATCAGAAACGACACGAGAAGCGCGCTGAGGATGCCGATGGCGTAGAGCCCGAACATCACCAGCCCCTGCAGGCTGATCCAGCCCCACACCTGCCGCGCCGGAATGAAGGCGGAGATGATCAGCGTGTAGACCGGAATGCGCGCCGAGCAGGTCATCAGGGGCGCGATCAGGATCGTGGTCAGCCGGTCGCGGCGGTCGTCGATCACCCGCGTTGCCATGATGCCGGGGATAGCGCAGGCAAAGCTCGACAGCAGCGGAATGAAGGCTCGGCCGTGCAGGCCGGCGCCGCCCATGATGCGATCCATCAGGAAGGCCGCGCGCGCCATGTAGCCGAAATCTTCCAGCAGCAGGATGAACAGGAAGATGATCACGATCTGCGGCAGGAACACGATCACGCTGCCCACGCCGGAGATCACCCCGTGCGCCAGGAAGCTCTGCAGCAGGCCGGCGGACACGTGTTCATGCACGAACTGCCCGGCGGCGGTTAAGGCCTCGCTCAGAAGCTCCATCAGCGGCTGTGCCCCGGCGAACACCGCCTGAAACATCACGAACAGGATCAGGCCCAGCACCAGAAGCCCGCCGACCGGATGCAGCGCCACGGCATCGATCCGCGCCGTCCAGGTGTCGGGCCGGGTGGGCAGGCTGACGCTCGCCGCAATGATCCGGTCGGCCTCGCGTTGCTTCGCGCGCAGCTGAGAAAGGGTGAGCGGCTCCCAGCGGTCCTGCGCCAGTGACGATTGTGCCTTGGCGTGCTCCGAGATCTCGTCGGTCAGGCGCAGGAGGTCGGCCGTGCCGCCCTTGCGCACCGCGATCGAGGTGACGACCGGAACGCCGAGCTCCTTTGACAGCCGCTCCACGTCGACGTCGACGCCGCGCCTGGTCGCGATGTCGAACATATTGAGCACCAGTGCCAGCGGCCTGCCGGTGCGCTTGAGCTCGAGCAGCAGGCGGATCGTGAGCCGGAGGTTGGTGGCGTCGGCGACGCAGAGCACAAGATCGGGGGCTGCTTCGCCGTCGGCCTTGCCCAACACGAAATCACGCGTGATCTCCTCGTCCGGGCTGCGCCCGCGCAGCGAGTAGGTACCGGGCAAATCGACCAGGGACACCTGCCGGCCGTGAGGGGTGACGAAGAAGCCTTCCTTGCGTTCGACGGTGACGCCCGGGTAGTTCGCGACCTTCTGTCGGCTGCCGGTGAGTGCGTTGAATAAGGAGGTCTTGCCGCAGTTCGGGGTGCCTACCAGCGCGAGATGCATCAACGGAGCTTCCATTGCTCTGGTCCGGCCGCCTCAGGCGACAATGATCGCCATGGCCTCGCGACGGCGTACTGCAATGGTGACGTTGTCGACGCGCACCGCGATCGGATCGCGGCCCACGATGCCTTCGTGCAGGATCTCGACTCTGGCGCCTTCAACAAAGCCGAGCTCGATCAGCCGGCTCTCGAGCTCATGATCGGATAACGCAGACCCGGCGGTTTGCGCGGAGAGATGCTGGATTATCCCTGAGTACCCTCGGTTGGCCGTCCCCAAGGGAATTTGCAAGCGAGTGTCATTCTCTTCGATCATGACCTGTATTTTCAATCGCAGGCGGGCAGGTCAAGTGTGCTGACCAAGAAGAGGGTTACCTTAGAGGGATTATAAGTTGCAGGAAGGAGTCATGCGGGTGAGACACGCTTCCGGGCGCCTCATCAAGGCGCCCGAGCGGTCGATCAGGTTTGCGGCCTCGGCTCCTGGGCCGCTGCGATCCGGTTCTTGAAGTAATCGAGAACGAACAGGCGGATTGCGGAAGACAGGTTGCCTTGCTGACGGTTGTTGTCGATCTCCCCGACCAGCTCCGACAAGGTCATGTTTCGCAGGCCGGAAATTTCTTTCATCCCGTTCCAGAACGCTTCCTCGAGGCTGACGCTGGTCTTGTGACCGGCGACCACGATCGAACGTTTGACGACTGGCGACTTCATGTTGTCTCCCCGCGCTCGATCCGATGCTGGTCCAGAAGCATCCTCGCGCGCGTCTTGCGAGTCTTTTCCAGCTTGCGCTCGGCCGTCGTGCGACCGAACAGCAACCGGTTTGCTTCCGCCTGCTTCGCCGAGGATTCGCGCTCCGCGCGTTTCCTGAAGCGCCGCAGATTGATGACGTTCACCATGCCCAGTCTCCGTCATCTGACCTCCATCACGGCACCGGTCGAAGCGTTCGAAACGCCGTGCCATTTTCCGATTGAGTTGATTGCCATTTGGTCGTCCTCGCCTGTCGCCTCTCTCTTAGTCGCATGAAGGATGAATTCCTATCAACGAACAGGAGATTCTTTTTTATCTAGCACGGGCCGACGCAGCGACAATTGACAATCATCAAAGTCATTCTTTTGGAGCTATGATCCACTAATGTTCAATCTCCGTATGATTACGGAGGCGAGCGTCGCTTTCTAGCCTGGGCGCGTCATCCTTTCCGGCTGCACGAGCCGATCGAACTCCGCGGCCGAGACAAAGCCGTTCCGGACCGCCTCTTCCTTCAATGTCGTCCCATGCAAATGCGCAGCTTTTGCAACTGTCGCGGCGTTGTCATAGCCAATCCTGGGAGCAAGCGCGGTTACCAGCATCAACGACCGCTCCATCAACTCGCGGATGCGTTTTTCATCGGCGCGGATGCCATCGACGCAATTCTCGGTAAACGAGCGCGCGGCGCCAGCCAGCAGCGTGACCGAGTGAATCATGCAATATGCCAGAACGGGCTTGTAGACGTTGAGTTCGAAATGCCCCTGGCTGCCGGCGACGGTGATCGTCGTGTGATTTCCGAATACCTGGCAGCACACCATCGTCACGGCTTCGCTCTGGGTCGGGTTCACCTTGCCGGGCATGATCGAGGAGCCGGGCTCGTTTTCCGGCAGGATCAGTTCGCCCAGTCCGGAGCGCGGGCCTGACCCCAAAAGGCGGATATCGTTGGCGATCTTGAACAGTGCCGTCGCCACTGAATTGATCGCGCCGTGTGCGGACACATAGGCATCATTGGATGCCAGCGCCTCGAATTTATTGGTGGCGCTGGTGAAAGGCAGGCCGGTGATGCGGGCGACGTGCTTGGCAAACAGCTTCGCAAAGCGCGGCTTCGAGTTGAGCCCGGTGCCGACGGCGGTGCCGCCCTGCGCCAGGGGATAGAGCTCGCGCACCGCCGTTCGCAGCCGCGCGATGCCGCTTTCGACCTGGGCGGCGTAGCCGGAGAATTCCTGACCGAGCGTCAGCGGGGTCGCATCCTGGGTGTGGGTGCGCCCGATCTTCACGATGCGGGCGAACTGTTTCTCTTTCTTCCGAAGGCTACGCAGGAGCACGTTGAGCGCAGGGATCAGGTCGGAGGTGATGCGGATAGCCGCCGCGAGATGCATCGCGGTAGGGAACGAGTCGTTCGACGACTGACTCATATTGACGTGGTCGTTGGGATGCACCGGCTTCTTCGCGCCGAGCTCCCCGCCCAGCAATTCGTTGGCTCGGTTGGCGATGACCTCGTTCAGGTTCATGTTGGTCTGCGTGCCTGAACCGGTCTGCCAGACGACAAGCGGGAAGTGTTCGTCCAGCTTGCCGTCGATCACCTCGCGCGCGGCGCGCATGATGGCGTTGGCGCGGCGGTTATCGAGCAGGCCGAGTTCGCGGTTGGTCTGGGCGGCGGCGAGCTTGACGATCGCGAGCGCGCGCACGATTTCGATCGGCATACGGTCTTGCGAGATGCGGAAATTACGTCGGGACCGCTCGGTCTGCGCGCCCCAGTAGCGATCGGAGGGAACGTCGATCGGACCGAAGCTGTCGGTCTCAACGCGGGTGGACTTTCCTGGTGCTGGTCTGCTCGGTCTGGCCATGGGCATGTCCATTGGTCGTGCGGCCCGGCCGCGGCGGGTGGCACATGCCCACTTATATAGCCGCTATGGTCGCGCTTGAGGTGCGGATCATTTCTTCCGGAAACGATCCAGCCGCACCACTTCGGCGCCCTCGCTCGGCTTGGCGGGTTCTTCCGCCTCTGCCGGCTTCTCCGCCTCGGGCACCGGAGCCGACACCGCCGAAGGCGCGGGGCTCGCCGGCAGCCTGGCCGGCGGTGTCTCGGCGACGTCCGAAGTGTCGAACTGCAGGCCGAATTTCACCGAAGGGTCGAGGAAGCTCTTGATGGCGCTGAACGGGACCACCAGCCGCTCCGCAACGCCGCCGAATGAAAGGCCGACCTCGAAGCGGTCCTCATGCACGACCAGATCCCAGAACTGGTGCTGCAGGATAATCGTCATTTCTTCCGGATATTGCGCGAGCAGCCGAGGCGACAGCTTCACGCCTTCGCCCTTCGAGACGAACGTGATGAAGAAATGGTGCTCTCCGGGCAATCCGTGCGCGGCCGTGTCGCTCAGCACCTTGCGCAGCACCCCTCGCAGCGCGTCGCGTGCCAGCACGTCGTATCGGATATGATCGGTCGCCATTTTCAGTCCTGTCGCGTTGGTCCGGCTGGAGCGTGACGGCGGCTACGCCGGCCCGACTCGCTCATTTCTACGATGGTACCCCGGCGGGACGCCAAGGTCAGCAGGGCGTTCCCAGGCGCCTGTCCTGCAGGTTTCGCCGCGAGCGGCACGAAAGCCAAAGATTAAAAGAGAAGTGGAGGCTTCTGTTGCCAGGTGCCTCCGAACCCCGCCTAGCGGAGCTTAACCCGCTAGGACTTTAGAGTGGTCTTTCAAACTGCGTTACGCAGCCTGAGCAACCGGAGCATAGTTGTCGTTGGCAACTATTGCAGTAGCCCGATAACGGCGGAACAATACCGGGAAAAAACACGCCCTTTACGCCCTCGTCGATCCTATTTCGCCCCCGCCGAAACCCGATCGAAGCGGGCTTTGGTGGAGGCGCCGGGTACCGCCCCCGGGTCCGAAAGGTTTATTGCGACGGCCATTTATTTCCATAGCCGGCGAACCGGCGGTCTCAATATAGGGTGGAAACCCTGAGAAAAATAGGGTCCTGGCGGCGTATTGCGCGGCCATTGGCTGCCGGAACCTACTTCGACGGCTGGTTATGGGTTCGGGACTGGCCTTTAGGCCGGTGCGCAGAGCGCGGCCCACGCGGATCGTGACCGCGCCGGCGGCGCGCTGGGTTCCAGCCGGTTCGCGCTCGCCAGGTCGTCATCCGGCCTGACGCCGGTTCCGCTTGCGAATGGCCGCAAGCAGTTCGATTTCCGGCGCAAACCAGCCCCTTGCAGGGGCTGCGATTCTGGGGGCGGCCGTGGCTGCGTTGCCCTGTGGGTCAGCTCCTTTGAGTCAACTCCTTGCTTGCCTGAGGCCTTTTGGGTTCTTCTGGCGTTGTCCGGCGAAAGTCGCTAGGCAAAAGCGAGGCGAGCTCAACGCCATGCGACGACAAAATGGGGCAGGAAGCCCGGAAAGCGGGGGAGATTAACGCGATGACTCACAGGCCGAACGATGAACCCGGCAGGTCCGTCCTGCCGAGATGGGTCCGTGGCCCACAGGACTTTGTCGGCGGCATCGCGCTGATGGCGATCGCAGCGTTGGCGCTTTGGGCCTCGAGCGACCTGCCGGGTATGCACGGATTCTCCTTTGGCGCAGGAACCGCCCCGCGCATGTTTGGGATCCTTTTGCTCGGGCTCGGCTTCGCCATCATGGTCGTCGGTCTGGTCACGGGGGGGCCGCATCTTGCGGCCTATCACTGGCGAGGGCCGCTGTTCATTTCGCTCGCCATCCTGACCTTCGCGATTTCCATTCGCCCGCTCGGGCTCGTGATTTCCGGCCTGGCCAGCTTTCTGATCTCCGCGCTCGGCTCGTCGGAAACGCGGTGGATGGAAGCAATCATCGTGGGCATTTGCCTCACCATCGGCTGCGCCGTGCTCTTTCCTTACGTGCTCGGTCTGCCGATGCCGCTGTTCCCGCGTTTCCTGATCCGGTGAGGGCGTAATGGTCGATCTCTTTGCTAACCTCACCCTCGGCTTTGCGGTTGCGTTCACGCCGATCAACCTTCTGATGTGCCTGATCGGCGCCCTGGTCGGTACGTTGGTTGGCGTGCTGCCGGGCATCGGGACCATCGCAACCGTGGCGATGCTGCTGCCGATCACGTTCGGCCTGCCGCCGGTCGGTGCGCTGATCATGCTCGCCGGCATCTATTACGGCGCCCAATACGGCGGCTCGACCACGTCTATTCTGGTCAATATTCCCGGTGAGGCGGGCTCCGTCGTCACCGCCCTCGACGGCCACCAGATGGCAAAACAGGGCCGCGCGGGACCGGCACTGGCGATCGCCGCAATCGGCTCGTTCTTCGCCGGCTGTGTGGCCACGGTCTTGATCGCGGCCCTCGGTGCTCCCCTGACAAAGCTCGCGCTGGCGTTCGGGCCGGCCGAATACTTCTCGCTGATGGTGCTCGGCCTGATCTTTGCGGTGGTGCTCGCGAAGGGCTCGGTGCTGAAGGCGATCGCGATGATCGTGTTGGGACTGTTGCTCTCGATGGTCGGTTCCGACATCGAGACCGGCGCGTCCCGCATGGCCTTCAACATCCCCGAGCTTGCCGACGGCCTCGGCTTCGCAACGGTCGCCATGGGCCTATTCGGTTTTGCGGAAATCATTCGCAATCTGGACGCCGGCGCCGAGCTGGACCGCACGCTCGTGCAACAGAAGATCACGGGCTTGATGCCGACGAGGAAGGACTTGTCCGATGCGGCGCCTGCGATCGGACGCGGCACGGTGCTCGGATCGATCCTCGGCATCCTGCCGGGCGGCGGCGCGGTCATCGCCTCCTTTGCCGCCTATACGCTGGAGAAGAAGCTTTCCAAGACTCCGTCACGGTTCGGCCGCGGCGCGATCGAGGGCGTGGCAGCACCGGAGAGCGCCAACAACGCGGCGGCGCAGACCTCGTTCATTCCGCTGCTGACGCTGGGCATTCCGCCGAACGCGGTGATGGCGCTGATGGTCGGCGCAATGACCATTCACGGCATCGTGCCGGGGCCGCAGGTCATGCAGAAGCAGCCGGACCTTGTCTGGGGCATGATCGCCTCGATGTGGATCGGCAATTTGATGCTGATCATCATCAACCTGCCGCTGGTCGGCATCTGGGTTCGCCTGTTGCGCGTGCCGTACCGGCTGATGTTCCCCTCGATCGTGATCTTCTGTGCGATCGGCATCTACTCGGTCAACAACGCGCCGACGGACGTCATTCTTGCCGGCGTGTTCGGCCTGGTCGGCTACTGGCTGATCAAGCACGATTTCGAGCCGGCTCCGCTTCTGCTCGGCATGGTGCTTGGGCCGCTGATGGAGGAGAACCTGCGCCGGGCGCTTCTGATCGCGCGGGGCGACTGGTCGGTGTTCGTAACCCGGCCGCTCTCGGCGGTGCTGCTGGCGATCGCAGCCGCGCTCCTGGTGCTCGCGGTCTTGCCGGCCTTGCGGGCGAAGCGCGACGAGGTGTTCGTGGAGTCAGAGGGCTGATCTGCGTCGGCATGTCGCAGGCGGAAGTGGTGCACTTCAAGAACTTCAAGGTGACAAGGGAATGTCGGCCATTTTGGCCGGCATCGGCTTTCTGGAGGAAAGAGATGAACAGCTACAGTCGCTCGCTTGCGGGCGTTTGTCTGGCGCTGACCACGTTGCTCAGTGCCGCGGTCGCGCCGGCCCGGGCCCAAGACTATCCAACGCGCAGTATCACCATGATCGTGCCGTTTGCCGCCGGCGGCCCGACCGATGTCATCGCGCGCATCGTCACCGCTCATATGGCGCAGACGCTGGGCCAAAGCATCATCATCGAAAACGTCGTCGGCGCTGGTGGCACCACGGCAACCGCCCGGGCGTCGCGCGCGGCCAATGACGGTTATACGCTGATCACCGGTCACATGGGCACGCATGCGGCCTCGGTGCCGCTCTATCCCAATCTCGCCTATCACCCCGAGAAGAACTTTGAGCCGGTTGGACTGCTGGCCGGCACGCCGATCCTGATCCTCGCGCGGAAGGACTTTGCGCCGAAGGATCTGAAGGATTTCGTCACTTACGTGAAAGCCAATGCCGAAAAGGTCAACGCGGCGCATGCCGGCATCGGTTCGGTATCGAACGTCTCTTGTCAGCTTCTGCACTCGATCCTGGGCGTTCAGCCCATCAGCGTTCCCTTCAACGGCACGGGACCCGCGATGAACGCGCTTGTGGCCGGACAGGTCGACTACATGTGCGACCAGATCGTCAATGCCGTGCCGCAGATCAACGCCGGCACCATCAAGGCCTATGCAGTGGCGACACCGCAGCGCAACCCGTCGCTGCCGAACGTGCCGACCACGGCAGAGGCCGGATTGCCGGCCTTCCAGGCCCAGGCCTGGAACGCGATCTTCGCGCCAAAGGGCACGCCGGCCCCGATCATTGCCAAACTGAACGCGGCGGCGGCAAAAGCGCTTGACGATGAGAACGTTCGCAAGCGCCTGCTCGAGCTCGGCAGCGTCATCCCGCAGCCGGCCGATCGCACGCCGGAGGCGCTCGCAACCCTCGTCAAGAACGAGATCACCAAATGGACGGCGGTGTTGAAGCCGGCGGGTTGAACAGGCCAGCAGGTCAAATCGGCGTGGTGGCTGGCAGGGCGGAACGCGGGTTCCGCCCTTGTCGTTCGGGCCGGACGTGCGCATTTTTCCGGGTATAATTGCCGAATCGGCCGTCCGCCGCTGTCGCAGGCCATGCGCGGCCGCTAAGTTCGGCCCCTTCGAAAGCCCGATAGACAGCCATGCATCAATACCACGATCTGCTCGAGCGGATTCTCTCAGACGGCGTGGAGAAGCGCGACCGCACCGGCACAGGAACGCTGTCGATCTTCGGCCATCAGATGCGCTTCAACCTGTCGGCCGGCTTTCCGATGCTGACCACCAAGCGGCTGCCGCTCAAATCGATCGTGCATGAGCTGCTGTGGTTCCTCAAGGGCGACACCAACATCAAGTATCTGCACGAGCACGGCGTCACCATCTGGGACGAATGGGCCGATGCGAACGGCGATCTCGGCCCGGTGTACGGCCATCAGTGGCGCTCCTGGCCCGCGCCCGACGGGCGCAGCATCGACCAGATCGCCAATGTCGTCGACATGATCAGGCGCAATCCGGATTCGCGGCGCCTGATCGTCACCGCGTGGAATCCGGCCGAGGTCGACAAGATGGCGCTGCCGCCGTGCCACTGCCTGTTCCAGTTCTACGTCGCGAACGGCAAACTGTCCTGCCAGCTCTATCAGCGTTCGGCGGACGTCTTTCTCGGCGTGCCTTTCAACATCGCCTCCTACGCGCTCCTGACCATGATGACGGCGCAGGTGACGGGGCTGAAGGCGGGCGAGTTCGTGCACAGCTTCGGCGATGCACATCTGTATTCCAACCATCTGGAACAGGCCCGACTTCAATTGGCGCGGGCGCCGCGCGCGTTGCCGGTCATGAAGATCAATCCCGACGTCAAGGACATCTTCGGCTTCCGCTACGAGGACTTTGCGCTCGAAGGGTACGATCCGCACCCGCACATCAAGGCGGAAGTCGCGGTGTGAGCCAACCGATGTCGCTTCTCATTCGTCGCGCGCGCCCCGAGGAAGCTGGCCTCGTCCTGTCCTTCGTCCGCGAGCTTGCCGAATACGAAAATCTCAGTCACGAGCTCGAGGTGACCGAACAGATGATCGCGCAAGCGCTGTTCGGCGAAAATCCGCGCTTGTTCTGCGACATCGCGGAGTGGGGCGGCGAGCCCGCGGGCTTTGCGGTCTGGTTCATCAACTTTTCGACCTTCAGCGGCCGGCACGGCATCTACCTGGAGGACCTGTTCGTCCGGCCCGCGTTCCGCCGCAACGGCATCGGCAAGGCGCTCCTGAACCATCTCGCGAAGGAGTGCGTCGCCAACGGCTGGTCGCGGCTGCAATGGGCGGTGCTGGACTGGAACACGCCGTCGATCGAGTTCTACAAATCGCTCGGCGCGGTGCTGATGGACGAATGGACCGTTTGCCGGGTCACCGGCGCGGCCCTGGCGCGACTGGCGCAGGGGGCTTCCTGATGGAAGTCGTCCTGATCGTCGCGGTCGCGGAGAACGGCGTCATCGGCGCGCGCGGTGCGATCCCGTGGCGACTGAAATCCGACATGCAGCGCTTCAAGGCGCTGACCATCGGCAAGCCGGTGGTGATGGGCCGCAAGACCTTCGTCTCGTTGAAGAGGCCTCTTCCCGGACGAACCAACATCGTCGTCAGCCGCGATGCGGACTTCCGTGCGGAAGGGGCGGTCGTGACCAACTCGTTTGCGCATGCCCGGGCGATCGCAGCGGGCGATGCCCTGCGGCGTTCGGTCGCTGAGATAGTCGTGATTGGCGGCGCCGAGATTTACGCGCAATGGACGGATATCGCGAACCGGCTGGAAGTCACGGAAGTGCACGCTCGGCCCGAGGGCGATACCTGTTTCGTGATCGAAGCTGGGCAGTGGCAGGAGGTCGCGCGGGAGCGCCATTCGGCTGGTCCAGATGACAGTACCGACTTCTCCTATGTGACATATCGTCGGCGGGCCTCCCGTTAACTGCGTTAGGTAATTGACATTTCCGTGCTCAGGCATAGCTCGGAGGCGTCAAGCTTGCGTTGTAAGGGCCGTGGCGGTCCCCTATAAAGCCGGGCGGACATTCTGGCCGGATCCTCCGGCTGCCGAGGAGACTGTCGATGCCATGGAAGAATCAGGGCGGAGGCCC
>NZ_JACRAW010000090.1 GCF_016213215.1 Bradyrhizobium sp.
GGACGGCTACCAGATCAAGCCGCATCCGGACACGCGCAAGAAGGTGGTGACGATGCAGCTCTATTGTCCGACCGACGACGGCCAGCAAGCGCTCGGTACGACGCTGTATCGCGCCTCTCTCAAGGGCCTGTTTCACGTCGGCTCGTATTGCCTCGAGCCGGTGAAGACCATCCCGTTCCTGCCTAACACGGGATATGCCTTCGTGGTGCTGAAGGCCTATCACTCGCTCACCAGGATGAGCTGGCACGGCCGTCCGACCATCAAGACAAACCAGCCGCGCATCACCCTGCTCAATACCTTCTACATGAACGAGCAGGTCGGCTTCTGACACGGGCCCTGACGCCGGCCGATCCTCACCGCGCCTAGTAGTACGGCCGATAAGCCCGTGACCGGCGCGCCCTTGGGCCCTGGTAGTAGGGATTCACCACGCACATGGCGTGACGTCCCGAGGCCGATGCCCGACACTGGTTGATATTCGAATACCTGCATTCGTAGTACGAGTCGTTGAAGCCGGTGAAGATCTGCAGGCAAACCGGGTAGCTCGGGTCGTAGGTCTGGGCGTGCGCCGGCGCGGCGGCAAGGACCGTACCCAGCGCAAGGATCGTGCAAGCCAGTAAGCGCATCGGAACCTCCTTCACAAATTTTGGTCGCATGGCCTTGGTTGAATCAACCTGTCGGCGCGCCCAGTTTACCCCGCAGCGCATTGCGGGGGAGAGGGAATTCCAGTTCGATCGGATCCGGTTTATCAAGCATCAGCCGGCCCTGGCGCGGCCCTTGCGTTCATGCTCCAGCGCCTTGCGCACCGTCTTGAATTCGCGCAGCGAGGCCTTGTCGGCGCGCGGGTATTGCAGATTGAGGCCGTCGAGCGTCGAGACGATCACCGAGCCGATGACGACGCGCGCGAACCACTTGTGGTCGGCGGGCACGACGTACCAGGGCGCCGCCGGCGTCGAGGTGTGCCTGACGATGTCCTGGTACACCGCCTGGTAGCGCGGCCACAACGCCCGCTCGGAGACGTCGTTCATGGAGAACTTCCACTGCCTGGAAGGATCTTCCAGCCGATCGAGAAAGCGCTGGCGCTGCTCTTCCCGGGAGAGGTTGAGAAAGAACTTCAGGATCACGGTGCCGTTGCGTGACAGGTAACGCTCGACGGCGGAAATATCCTCGAACCGCTCACGCCAGATGTTCTTCGTCACTAGCTTGTGCGGGATCTTCTCCAGTTCGAGGAGATGCGGATGCACCCGCGTCACCAGGCACTCTTCGTAATAGGACCGGTTGAAGATGCCGATGCGGCCGCGCTCCGGCAGCGCGATCATGCAGCGCCACAGGAAATCATGATCGAGCTCGTGGCTGGTCGGCTGCTTGAACGAGTAGACCTGACAGCCCTGCGGGTTGACGCCCTCGAAGATGGCCTTGATCGCGCTGTCCTTGCCCGAGGCGTCCATGCCCTGGAAGATCAGGAGCAGCGACCAGCGATCCTGCGCGTAGAGCTTTTCCTGGAAGTCGCTCAGCCGCTTGCGGTTGGCATCGATGATCCTCTCGCCTTCCTCCTTGTCGAGCCCGCCTCTGGCGTCGGTCTTGTGGGCCTTGAGGTGAAATTTTCCGGAGCCGTCGACACGGAAAGGCGAGATGAACCGATCCAGCTCGGTGACAAGCGATCGGGAAGAATTCCTGTTCATGCGGCCGGAGAGGGTTTGCGTTGCAGCTTCACTCGTTCAAGCAAGCTACCAAGGATGCCCTTGGGAAGGAATATGATGAAGAGAACGAGAAGCACGCCATACACGAGATTGTCCCAACCGACCGCCTGGGTGCCGAAGCCGATGCGCAGCGTTTCAGCGAGCAGGATCGTGATGATGGCGCCGACCGTGGGCCCGAAGGAGACATAGAGGCCGCCGACGATCGCGGCAAACACCATCTGCAGCGACACCGCGATACCGCTGACCACGTCAGGCGCTATGAACATCTGATATTGACAATAGATTGCACCGGCGAGTGCCGTCATCAGCGCACTGATCAGCGTGATCTTCAGTTTCTCCGCCGTGACGTTGATGCCGGCGGCAGCCGCCGCGTCTTCGTCCTCCGAGATCGCCTCCAGCGCATACCGGCTCATGCTGCGATCGATCCAGTGCCAGATCAGAAGGCCGCCGACCCAGACCGCAAGCGCGATCAGATACCACGTCGTCTTGTCGTCGAACTGCAGGGCAAGCAGGCCGCTGCCGCGTGTGCGGTTCGGAGTGTAGCCAAGCGAGCCGCCGGTGTAGTCGCGCGTCGCCGTAACCACCTGCAGCACGATGCCCGAGAGCGCCAGCGTCACCAACACGAAATAGTGCCCGGTGATGCGGAAGCGGAAACAGGGGTAGCCGACGACAAGCGCCAGCGCGCCCGCCGCCGCCATGCTCAAGGGGATGCCGATCCAGGGCGACAGGCCGAGGTGATTCCACAACAGCGCCGTGACATAGGCACCGATCCCCATGAATCCGCCATGTCCGAGCGACACCAGGCCGAACCGTCCCATGATCGACCACGAGGTGTAGGCGAACGACCAGATCAGGATCAGCACCAGGATGTGAAGGTGATAGGGATCCCGATAGACGAACGGCAGCGCAATCAGCGCCGCGAGCCCGGCGATCCCTGCGGCAAGCCGTCCCTTCATGAGCGCCTCGCGAGCAGCCCTGCGGGCCGGATGAACATCATCACGATGAAGAAGGCAAAGGCGAGCACATAGCCCCACTCGAGATCCGAGTACAGTCCGCCGAGCGAGATGATCTCGGCAAAGACGAACGAGGCGATGAATCCGCCGATGAAGTTGCCGAGCCCTCCGAGCACGCAGATCAGGAAGGTGATCGGCCCGAACGACAGACCGACAAAGGGATGCACGTCGTACTGCAGCACCAACAGGCAGGCAGCGAGCCCGGCGAGTGCGCCTCCCAACGCCGAGGTGACGAGATAAATCCGCCTGGCGTCGACGCCCATGAGCGCCATGATCTGCCGGTCCTGGGAGATGGCGCGGATGGCGGTGCCGGTAAACGTTCGCGTCATGAAGAGATAAACCGCCACCATGGCGATCAGCGCCGCCGCAAACGACAGCAGCCGCGCGTAACTGAAGTTCATGTCGCCGAGTGCCAGCACCGGCAGGCGGATGCCGAGATTGCGGAAGTCGACCCCGAACGCCACCGTGGCAAAGCTCTGCAGCACGAACAGCACGCCGCCGGTGGCGAGCAGCTGGTTGATCGGCGGCGCGGTGAGCAGCGGCGCAATCACGAGGTAATGCAGCAGCGCGCCGAGGACGGCCACCAGCAGAATGGTGATGGGTGCCGCGATGAAGTAGCTGATGCCGTAATACTGAACGATGAAATACATGGCGTACATGCCGATCATCACGAGCTCGGCATAGCAGATCCAGGTCACATCGATGACGCCGAAGATCAGGTTCAGCCCGAGCGCGAGCAGCGCCAGCACCCCGCCGAGCAGGATGCCGTTGATCACGGCCTCGACCAGATAGATGTCGAAGAATTCAAGAAATCCCTGCATGCTCCCCGCCGTTCCTACACCCCGAGATAAGCTTCCTTGACGGTATCGCTCGCCAGCATCTCGGCGGAGGTTCCCGACGTCCGGATCTTCCCCGCCTCGATCAGGTAGGCGCGATCGACCACGCGCAGCACCTGCTGCACGTTCTGCTCGACGATCAGAACCGTCAGCCCGCTTGCGCGAATGCGTTTGACCAGTTCGAACACCTGCTGCACCACGACCGGGGCAAGCCCGGCGGAGGGCTCGTCCAGGAGCAGGAGCTTCGGCTTCGACATCAGCGCGCGCCCGATCGCGCACATCTGCTGCTCGCCTCCCGACAAGGTGCCGGCCATCTGATGGCGGCGCTCCCTGAGGCGCGGAAACAGATCGAACACAAATCTCAGCCGCTCGGCATAGCTGGCGCGAGCCCCCGGCATGAAGGCGCCCATCTTGAGATTGTCCTCTACGGAAAGCCGTGGAAAGAGCCGCCGGTTTTCCGGCACGTGGGCAATACCGAGACCGACAATGCGATGTGTCGGGGTTCTGGCCACGTCCACGCCCTCCATACGGATCGATCCGCGCGTGGGCCGGATCAACCCGGAGATTGCGCGCATGAGCGTAGTCTTGCCGGCGCCGTTCGGACCGATGACGCCGACCGCCTCGCCCGCCTTCACGTCGAGATTGACATCGAACAGCGCCCGGAAGCTGGCATAACCTGCATCAACCGACCGCAGTTCGAGCATGACTCAGCCTCCCGCCCGCCGCCGCGCTTCGGCGGCCGCGGCCTGCGTCGTTTCCGCATCGGTGCCGAGATAGACCTCGATCACGCGCGGGTCGGCGGCCACCGCGCTTGGCAGACCTTCCGAAATCTTCTCGCCGTGGTCGAGCACCATCACGCGGTCGACCACGCGCATCAATACGCCCATGATATGCTCGACCCAGATGATGGTGATGCCGAGATCGTCTCGGATCCGGCGCAGCATGTCGGCTGCCTGCTCCATCTCGGTCTCGTCCAGGCCGCCGAGGCTCTCGTCGGCGAGCAGGAGCTTCGGTCCGGTCGCGAGCGCCTTTGCAAGCTCAAGCTTCTTCAGACCGGCCGCGCCAAGCCCGTCGACGGTCGCCCGGCGATCCGTCGGCAGGCCGACCATGGCGAGTGCTCGCTCCGCGGCCTCCTCCGCTTTTGCACGGCTGTGGCGGCCCTGGCCGTAGAAGCCGGCCAGGGCCACATTCTCGAACCGGCTCAGGCGCCGAAACGGGCGCGGGATCTGGAAGGTGCGCCCGATGCCGCGATTGATGATCCGATGCGGCGCGAGTCCGGCGATCTCGTGGCCGTCGAAGACGATCGACCCGGCGGTAGGCGTCAGCGTGCCGGAGAGCATGTTGAAGATCGTGCTCTTGCCCGAGCCGTTGGGTCCGATCAGGCCCAGAATTTCGCCCTGATCGACGCTGAACGACACATTGTTGACTGCCCTGAAGCCGCCGAAGCGCTTCACCAGCCCACGAACCTCCAGCACCGCAATGCTCCGCCGTTTCGACGCCCGCGCTACTGATTGCTGTAGGTGGTACCCTTCGGCAGCGGCAGCACAGCCTCGCGCTGCGCCTGGCTCTTGGGCCACACCACATAGGACTTGTCGTCGATATACTGGATGACGACCGGGAACGAGCGCTCGTTCTGGCCTGCCATCGGCGTGCCTTCGCCGTGGAACTTCACGCCGAAGCCAAGCATGGTTCCGCCCTCCGGCAGATCGACCTCGAGCGCCGCCTTGCGCAGGGCATCCGGATCGACGCCGCCATATTTCTTGATCGCGCGCGGCAACACCTCGGTCAGGAACACATAGGTGTTCGACGCCGCCATGCCGACATGGGCGGAACGGATGGCGACGCCCGGCTTCCGCTTGTCGAATTCTTCACCGACCATCTGGATCATCGGAGGCAGCTTCGGATCCATGGCCTTCTGGTTGGCAAGCCAGATCGAGATCGGATCGGCGTTGAAGACGTAGTTGACGTCGGTGCCCAGGCCTTCCTTCAACTTCTCATAGACCCCATAACCCGCGCCGTGGCCCATCAGCGCACCGAACTTCAGCCCCTGCTCGCGCGCCTGCCGCAGCAACAGTGTGATGTCGGGATTGTAGCCGGTGTGGAAGATCACATCGGGCCGGGCGCGCTTCAGCTTCGTTACCAGGGCGGACAAATCCGGAGCAGTCGCCGAATAGCCTTCTCTCAGCACGATGTTGAAGCCGGCCTTCTTGGCGCCAGCCTCGTTGCCCTTCGCGACATCGACGCCATAGGCACCGTCCTCGTGGATGATGGCAACCCGGAGGTCCTTTGGATCCTTGCCGAACTTCTGCTTGGCGTTCTGGGCAATGAAGTCCATCGTCATCATGCCGAACTGGTCGCCGCTGGCCTGCGGACGGAACACATATTTGTAGTTCTTGTTCTCGAGCACGGCCGAGGAAATGCAGGTGGTGATCCACATGAACTTCTTCAGCTGCTCGACGCGCGCCGCCACCGGCACGCACTGCGCCGATGAGAAGAAGCCGAGCAGCATGTCGACCTTTTCCTGCTCGATGAGGCGGATCGCTTCATTGATGGCGACGTCCGGCTTGCTTTGGGCATCGGCATAGATCGCCTCGATCTTGTAACCCTCGACGTCCTTCTTGCTGAACTGGTCCAGCATGATTCTGGCGCCGGTGTACTGCAGCTCCGAACCGCCTCCCGCGAGCGGCCCGGTCAGGTCGTAGATCACGCCGATCTTGATCTTCTTCTCCTGGGCCTGGGCGGAAACCGCCAAGCCCGTCGCCGCCATCGCGACGATCAGCCCACAGAACAAGCGGGCAGCCTTGCGCACGCGCATCAAAACCTCCCTGGACGATTTTGCATTGCATTATAATTCTTGTTTTTTCCCATCACATGGGCTGACGCGAGCGATGTCAAGCTGAATAGCGCCGCCCAGCAGGGTTGGACGCTGCGCCAAACGTCTCAGGCCGAGGCGAGCTGCTGCTCGAGGAATGCGGTGACGAAGCGCGGCATGCTCGGCCTGAAATCGCTGCTGTCGCGCACGAGATGGATCGCAGCGAGTTCCGGATGTACCTGCTGCTTAAGATTGGCCTCGATGCGCGACCGCACCGCTTCGCCCGGCATGTCCGCATCGAGAATGCGGATCATCGCGATCGCGGGGCCTGTGACGACGCAGTGCCAGTGCGGATCGCACCTGTAATCGGCCGGCGTCAAACCGGTCTCCTCCTCGAGTTCGCGGGCGACGCTGCCGGGGATATCCAGAACGTCGCCGTTGATGTCGTCGAGGTCGGGCGTCCCGGAAGGGAAATAGACGCGCCCGGCATTGGCCGTGTGCTCGCCCATCTCGCCGAGCACGAAGGCGCCGTCGGAGGCGCGCAACGCGCCCATGCCGAAACCGTTGAACACGGAATGATCCGGAAAGCCCCAGTCACGCCAGGCGAGAAAGCTTGCGAAGTCGGTCTCGAAAAAGCTTGCAGCAAGACGGCCGCCGGAGAAGCGCGCATCGCGTCCGAGCAGCACCCGGCCGTTCCAGAGTTTTGGCCGCTCGCGCTGCCTGGCGGCAAAGTGCGCATCGATCTCGGCGCGCCGCTGTTGCGCGAAGGGCCAGGCAAAGGGATGCACCACCAGATCGAGCGTCGTGACGCGATGAATGGCGGGAGGCGTCATGACGCTCGACTTCATCTCCTCCTTGGCCTACTTGGCATTCAGTCCCGTGGTCTTCCTGGCCTGATCGACGAACTTGTTGGTGAAGGTCTTGCTGACGTCGATACGCGCGTTTGCCACTTCGGGCGAACCGACGCTGAATACCGAAAGCACGGCTTCGGCGCCCTTCGGATCCATTTTGCCGGTCTGCGAATACATCGGGATCGTGTTCTTCAGGGCGGCGAGATAGAGGTTCTTGTCCTTGCCGACGATTTCCTCGGGCATCTTCGCCATGATCTCTTCGGGAGAATGCGAGTGAATCCAGTCAATCGTCGCCACGATCGCATTGGTCAGCGCCTGCGCCTCCTTCTCATGCGAATTGACCCAGGCCGCGGTGCTGTAGAGCGAGCCGCCGGGATATTCGCCACCGAAGGTCTCGAGCGTGTCCTTCTGGGTGCGGGTGTCGCTCAGAATGCGCAGGTCCTTGTGGTTGCCCTGCAGCACGGTGACGGCGGGATCGAGCATCACGGCGGCGTCGATCTGTCCCTGCTGCATCGCGGCCACGGCGGTCGCACCTAAGCCGACGCCGATGACGGCGGTGCCCGCCGGATCGAGCCCGTTCTTCTTCAACAGGAACTTGAGGAAGAAATCGGTCGAGGAGCCGGGCGCGCTGACGCCGACCTTCTTGCCGGCGAGATCCTTGATCGACTTGATCTCGCTGGTGTGCGAGGGCGAAACCACCAGCACGAGACCGGGATAACGGTCATAGACCACGAAGGCCTGCATCTCCTGCTTCTTGGCGGCGAGGTTGACGCAGTGGTCGAAATAGCCGGACACCACGTCGGCGCTGCCGCCGAGCACGGCCTTGAGCGCATCCGAGCCGCCCTTCAGATCGACGAGCTCGACCGCCAGACCCGCCTTTTCGTATTCGCCGAGCTGCCTGGCGAGCACCGTCGGCAGATAGCACAGGCAGGCGCCGCCGCCGACCGCGATGGTGACCTTGCTCTGGGCCGCGGCAAGGCTCGAGGTCAGGACCAGCGCGAGCAGCGTCGCGGCAACCCGGGCAAACAGGTTCTTCATTGGTTTCCTCCGTTAGGCGGCGGACAATAGAGCAGCGCGCGCGCGATCGCAATTGAGGCGCCAGCACCTCCATTTCCGTCATTGCGAACGAAGCGAAGCAATCCAGATTGCGCCCGCGGATGCAGGCTGGATTGCTTCGTCGCTTCGCTTCTCGCAAATGACGCCGCGTTACCCTCTCTCCTCGGTCGCGGTCGGACGCCAGACCAGGAGCCTGCGCTCGACCAGCGTCACGCCCATGTCGATCAGGATGACGAAGGCGGACAGCACGAACATGCCGGCGAAGACGCCGGCGACGTCGAAGATGCCTTCGGCCTGCTGGATCAGATAGCCCAGCCCAGCGGCCGAGCCGAGATATTCACCAACGACGGCGCCGACCACGGCGAAGCCGACCGAGGTGTGCAGCGAAGAGAACATCCACGACAGGGCCGAGGGCCAATAGACGTGGCGCATCAATTGCCCCTCGCTCATGCCCAGCATCCTGCCGTTGTCGAGCACGGTGCGGCTCACCTCCTTCACGCCCTGGTAGACGTTGAAGAAGACGATGAAGAACACCAGCGTGACGCCGAGCGCGACCTTGGACCAGATGCCAAGGCCGAGCCACAGAGTGAAGATCGGCGCCAGCACCACGCGCGGCAGCGCGTTGACCATCTTCACATAAGGGTCGAACACCGCGGCAACGCGCGGCTGGCGGGCGAACCAGAAGCCGACCATCACCCCGCCGAGCGAACCGATGGCGAAAGCCAGGAGCGACTCCCACAGCGTGATCCAGAGGTGCTTCCAGATCACCCCGGTCGAGAACCATTTTATGATCTGGGCCGCGACGTCGATGGGGTTGGAGAAGAAGAACGGCGGCAGCAGGATACGGCCGAACACCGGGACGGAGGCGAAGAACTGCCACATGATGATGCCGACCACGGCAACCAGCAACTGCAGGGCAAGCAGGGTCATACGCGACATCAAATCGCCTCCGCGCTTGGCGAGCCGTGCGCATAGCTCTTCATCACCTCGGCCTTGAGCACGCCCCAGATCTCGCGGTGCAGCGCGTGAAAATCCCTGTCCAGGCGCACCTCGAAAATGTCGCGCGGACGGGGCAGCCCCACCTGCCAGTTGCCGATGATGTGCGAGGACGGTCCCGCCGACATGATCACGACGCGGTCGGCCAGCGCGATCGCTTCTTCGAGGTCATGGGTGACAAAGAGCACGGCCTTGCGATCCGCACTCCAGAGCTCAAGCAGGAGATTGCCCATCACCTGGCGCGTCTGGGCATCCAGCGGACCGAACGGCTCGTCCATCAGCAGGATCTTGGGATCGCGGATCAGGACCTGCGCCAAGGCCACGCGCTTGCGCTGCCCCCCGGAGAGCATGTGCGGATAGCGGCCGGCGAACGCGCCCAGACCGACGGAAGCGAGCCAGTCCTGTGCGCGCTTGAGCGCCTCTGCACGGGGCGTGCCCTTGACCTCGAGCCCGATCGCGACGTTGTCGAGCGCCGTCTTCCACGGAAACAAGGCATCGGCCTGGAACAGATAGCCGGCCTCCCGGTTCAGCCCTTCGAGCGGCTGATCGAACACTTTGACGCTGCCGGATGCGGGCTTGAGCAAGCCGGCCGCGACGTTGAGCAAGGTCGACTTCCCGCATCCCGTAGGGCCGACGATGGCGACGAACTCGCCCTGTGCGACCGAAAGATGGGCCTTCTCCACCGCGGTATAGAGGCGCCCATCCGCTACCCGGAAAGCTACCGTGGTGTCGTCGAGCGCGACTGCTGTCGGCATTGCCATGTGCAAAATCAGTTCCTTCCGTCCTGGCTTGATGCCTTAGCGTCTTGTCGCGCCAAGTTCAACGAAGGGCCGGGACGTGCTAGTTGACGTGATGGTTGAAGATGAAGAACTTCGTCCTCCCCTGAAAAGGGAGCGAGTGAGACGCACTCATTGAGGCAGCGAGCCAGATGCCCAGCGGGACCATGATCGGCTATGCGCACGTCGCCAAGAGTTTCCCGGGGAGCGATGGAGCGCGCGTGAGAGCAGTCGACGGTGTTTCGCTCGATATTGCGCCGGCCGAGTTTCTCGCCATCGTCGGCAGCTCAGGCTCCGGCAAATCCACCCTGCTCCGGCTCACCAACCGCCTGATCGAGGCGGACAGCGGCAAGATCACCATCGAGGGGAAAGATGTCGGCGACAGCGACCCGGTCATGTTGCGCCGCCGCATGGGCTACGTCTTCCAGAGCGGCGGGTTGTTTCCGCATATGAGCGTCGCCGACAATATCGGCATCACACCCAGATTGCTGGGCACGCCGCCGCAACAGATTTCCTCGCGCGTCGACGAACTGCTCGAATTGGTGCGGCTCGATCCCACTGAGCATCGCCATCGCCTGCCGCACGAGCTCTCCGGCGGCCAACGCCAGCGCGTCGGGGTGGCGCGGGCGCTGGCAGCCAGCCCGCACATCGTGCTGATGGACGAGCCGTTCGGCGCGCTCGACCCACTCACCCGGGATGGTCTCGGCGAGGACTATCGCGCGCTGCACTCCAAGCTCGGGCTGACCACGGTCATGATCACCCATGACATGACCGAAGCGATCCTGCTTGCCGACCGGATCGCGGTAATGGGCGGGGGAAAGCTGCTGGCGCAGGGCACGCCGGCGGAGCTCGCGGGCAGCGATGACGCTTACGTGACCGAGCTTCTCCGCACCCCGCGGCGCCAGGCCGAGCGGCTTAGCTCGCTGTCGGGCCCTGACGGTGCGGCATGAGCCCGTTTGGCGATCCGCGCGTTCCCGAAGCGCTGGGCCATCTGCCCGATTATCTCGGCAACCACGTGCGCGTTTCTCTCGCGGCGCTATTGCTTGGGCTGATCGTCAGCCTGCCGCTCGCAATCCTCACCCGCAGGCACCCGCTGATGCGCGGCGCCCTGCTCGCCTTCGCCAGCGTGGTGCAGACCGTGCCGGGACTGGCGCTGCTGGCGCTGTTCTACCCGCTGCTGCTCGCGGCCTCCGCGCTGACGCTTGCCTGGTTAGGCTTTTCCTTCTCGGCGTTCGGCTTCCTGCCGGCGATGCTGGCGCTGGCGCTCTATTCCATGCTCCCGGTCCTGCGCAACAGCATCACCGCCCTGAACGGCATCGACGCCGGCCTGAAGGAAGCGGCACAAGGCGTCGGCATGACCGAGCGGCAATCGCTGTTCATGATCGAGCTTCCGCTGGCGCTGCCAGTGATCATGGCCGGCATCCGCACCGCGGCGGTCTGGGTGATCGGCACCGCGACGCTGTCGACGCCGATCGGACAGACCAGCCTCGGCAACTACATCTTCGCCGGCCTGCAGACCCAGAACTGGGTGTTCGTGCTGTTCGGCTGCGTCGCGTCGGCGGTGCTGGCGCTCGCGGTCGACCAGCTGCTCGGCCTGATCGAGAACGGCTTGCGCCGGCGCAGCCGCGTTCGCACCGCGCTCGGCGGCATCGGCCTCGCGGCCCTGCTCGCGGCGACGCTTGTGCCCTCGATGGCGCGACCCGTCTCCAGCTATGCCGTCGGCGCCAAGACGTTCACCGAGCAATATGTGCTGTCGGCGCTGATCAGCGATCGCCTGCGCGATTCCGGCCTTGCGGCGACGACGCGGGCGGGCCTCGGCTCCAGCGTCATCTTCGAGGCGCTCGCAGCCAGCGATGTCGACGTCTATGTCGATTATTCCGGCACGCTGTGGGCCAACCAGTTTCACCACAGCGACGTCAGGCCGCGGGAAGAACTCCTCAAGGAGCTGCAGAGGCTGCTGGCGAAGCAGGACATCACCCTGCTCGGCGAGATCGGCTTCGAAAACGCCTATGCGCTGGTAATGCCGCGCAAGCGCGCCGAGGCGCTCGGCATCCGTTCGATCGCCGACCTCGCGGCGCGCGCACCCGGCCTGTCGATCGCCGGCGATTACGAGTTCTTTTCGCGGCCCGAATGGATCGGTCTCAGGCAGGCCTATGGCCTTTCGTTCCGCGCCCAGCGGCAGATGCAGCCAGACTTCATGTATGCGGCGGTCGCCTCCGGCGAGGTCGACGTGATCGCGGGCTACACCAGCGACGGCTTGATCGCGAAATACGATCTGGTCGTGCTGGACGATCCGAGGCACGCGATCCCGCCTTACGATGCGGTCCTGTTGCTTGCGCCCAGGCGCAAGGACGACGAGCGGCTCAAGGCTGCGTTAGAGCCGCTGCTCGGCAGGATCGACATCGCCACCATGCGCGAAGCCAACCTGCGCGCCAGCGGCAATGATGCGACGTCGTCGCCCGATGCGGTGGCGCGCTGGCTTTGGGAGAGGATCGGAAAGCGCTAAGCGAGCTGCATACAACGGCGCGCTGTTCCCCGTCACATGCCCGGCTCGATCGGCTTCTCGACCGGCGCACCGCTGTCCGCCCAATCCTTGAAGCCGCCGATATTGTAGACGTTGGCATAGCCCATGTCCTTGAGCACCTTGCCGGCGAGCGCGGAGCGTCCCCCCGAGGCGCAATAGAGGATCACGGTCTTGTCCTTGGAAAAATTCTTGTCGTGATAGGGCGATTCCGGATCGGCGCGAAACTCCAGCATGCCGCGGGAGACATGCACGGCGCCGGCGGCCTTGCCGCTCTTCTCGATCTCGGGCGCATCGCGCACGTCAAGGACCAGCGCGTTGCCCTTCGCGATCATCTCCTGGGCTTGGGCCGGCGTGATCTTGGGTACCGCCGCGTTCGCGGCTTCGAGCATCTGCTTGACGGTAAGGGCCATGGTCGCAACTCCCGATAGGTCAGTCGTCGTTTGAGATTGTAGACCGTACGATGGGCCAAGCGAAGCGTGTCCACGAGCAACGGGCCAAGGCTCCCGGGAACCGGTGCCGGCGCGTTACAGGCCGTGGATGAGGCCGGCGCTGATCAGCAGGCGGTTGAAGCGGCGCGCCTCGGCGCCGTCCTTGCAGGCATAGAAAACCCCCTTGCAGCGCAGCATGATCTGCTTCTGCTCGGCGAAGGACGGATCGAGCGGGATGCCGGCCGCTTCCTGGACCACCAGCGGCAGATAGGGTCCATCGATGGTATCCATCACGGCCTCGCTCCGCACCGGCTGGAAATTGACGGCATCGATCGCGTAGTAGGTCGCGTAGTAGCTCGGGTCGTAGTTCTCGAGCTTCTTGCCGAGACCAGCCTCGTCAAGCCCCGGTTCGAGGATCTGGGGGGCGAATTCCGGCTGGTGATCGCCGTAGCGCACGATCAGGAACGGCTCGGCCGGGAACTTCCTCTTCAGCGCGGCAAGAAACGCCTTGTACTGCTCGGCGCTCATCGCCTGCCGGCGCAGATATTCGTCGACTGAGGGCACGTTGCCGGGTGCGCGCCAGGACGGCATCAGGTCGGGACGAAAACGCGTCTCCCACGGGAAATGATTTGCGGCGAGATAGATGAAGGTGAACAGCGGCTTGTTCGGCGCCTTCTGTGCCATCAACTGAACCGCCTTGTCGTAGAAGAAGCTGTCCGGCTCGACGTCCTTGGCGCCGAGATCGTGCGCATCGTAGAACCGCTCGATGCCGGTCGTGGTCTGGAAGCTGCGCGCGCTCATGAACCCGCCATGGGCCGGATATAGCGAGATCGTCTCATAGCCGCAGCGGCGCAGGGCCAGCGGCAGCCCGCGCTCGACCCGGCCGGAGGCGATGCGGGTCACGAAATAGGCGAAGCGGCCGAACGAGCGCGACGACAGGCCCGCCAGCACGTTGTACTCGGTGAACCAACTCGGCCCGCCACTGCTTTCGGCGAGGAAGGTCCGCTGCTTGCCGTCGAAGGAATTGAAGTGGCTGCCATAGCTCGGCGGAACCTTGATGCCCTTCGCAGCGCGGATGTCGAAGCTGGATTCGTCATGGATCAGGATGATGTTGGGCCGCCGGCCCGCCGGATGGCAGGAGTCGAGGAGCGGAA
>NZ_JACRAW010000095.1 GCF_016213215.1 Bradyrhizobium sp.
ACGGGCACGCCGATGGTGATCGAGCAGATCAAGAACCAGCTCGACCGCCTGGTGCCGGTGCACCGCGTGGTCGACATGACGCTGACCGGCCGCGCCATCGAGCGCGAGCTGGCCATGGTCAAGGTGAAGGGCAAGGGCGAGAGCCGGGTCGAGGCGCTGCGACTGGCCGACGCCTTCCGTGCCCGCGTGATCGACGCCACCACCGAGAGCTTCGTGTTCGAGATCACCGGCAACAGCGACAAGATCGAGCAGTTCGTGGCGCTGATGCTTCCCCTCGGCCTGGTCGAGGTGGCGCGCACCGGCATCGCGGCCATCGTGCGCGGCCCGGCGGGGATGTGAACCGAGGTTTGACAATCGTACGGTTATACCGTACAGTTGATTATGCGGATCATCGGCTTCCGTCATAAGGCGTTGGAGCGATTTTGGCGGGATGACGATATCCGCGGATTGCCGCCAAAGCAGGTCGAAAAGATTCGCGCTATGCTGACGGCAGTGAGCGAGGCTGAAAAGCTCGTCGAGATCGAACGATATTCCGGGTGGCGTCTGCATCAACTGAAAGGCGACCGTCGAGGCACATGGGCCATGGTCGTAACGCGTAACTACCGGCTTACATTCAAGCTCATAGAGAAGAACGTCGCAGAGATCGATCTTGAAGATTACCACGGAAAGTAGCGCACCATGCCGATGAAGAATCCTTCGCATGCAGGCGATGTCATTTACTGGGGCGTGCTGGAACCGCTGGGGATCAGCATTACTAAGGCGGCCGAAATCCTTGGCGTGCGCCGTGCAACCTTGTCGGCCGTGGTGAACGGCAAGGCATCATTGTCGCCCGAACTTGCACTACGGGTCGAAAAGGCATTTGGCCCCGAGGTCGATCACCTGTTGCGCATCCAGGCGGCCTACGATGCGGCGCAAATCCGCAAGCGGGCGAAAAACATCAAGGTTAAACGCTATGTGGCCAAGGCTGCGTGATATGCCCCTCGGCCTGGTCGAGGTGGCCCGCACCGGCATCGCCGTCATCGTGCGCGGCCCGGCGGGGATGTAGCCGATGGCGCTGACCATTCTGGCCATCCCGCTGCTGGTCATGGGCGTGCTGACCTCGCCCTATACGACGCCGGAAGGCCAGCGCTGCTTCAACGTCGGCTTCGCCAAACAGGGCGGCACCTGCTTCGAAGCCGGCTCGCAGATGCCGGAGACCATCAAATACGGGCTGGTGGCGGCCAGTTTTCTGCTGCTTTATGCCGGCCGGCGGCAGATCCAGCGCAAGCGGGACGGGAAATAGGGAAATGCGTCGCTATCGATAAATTTCGTCATGCCCGGCACTCGGGTCCGGCTTCGCCGGCCCGAGCACAGGCCCTTGTGCCGGGCATCCACGTCTTGCTATCGACTGCCGCACATAAAGCCGTGGATGGCCGGGACGAGCCCGGCCATGACGTTCGATAGCGAGTGGCCTCATCATCGGCCCGACTAGGGGTAAGAAATCATGCGTATTTACTACGACCGCGACGCCGACCTGAACCTGATCAAGGGCAAAAAGGTCGCCATCATCGGCTATGGCAGCCAGGGCCACGCCCACGCGCTCAATCTGCGCGATTCCGGCGTGAAAGAGGTGGCGGTGGCGCTGCGCAAGGGCTCGGCCGGCGTGAAGAAGGCCGAGGGCGAGAAATTCAAGGTGATGGAAGTGGCGGAAGCCGCCAAATGGGCCGACGTCATGATGATGCTCACCCCCGACGAATTGCAGGGCGATATCTATCGCGACCACCTGCACGCCAACATGAAGCAGGGCGCGGCCATCATGTTCGCGCACGGCCTCAACGTGCATTTCAACCTGATCGAGCCGCGTCCCGACCTCGACGTGCTGATGGTGGCGCCGAAAGGCCCCGGTCACACCGTGCGCTCGGAATACCAGCGCGGCGCCGGCGTACCCTGCCTGCTGGCGATCCACAAGGACGCCTCCGGCAACGCCCACGATCTCGGCCTGTCCTATGCCTCGGCGATCGGCGGCGGCCGCGCCGGCATCATCGAGACCACCTTCAAGGAGGAATGCGAGACCGACCTGTTCGGCGAGCAGGCCGTGCTGTGCGGCGGCGTGGTCGAACTGATGAAGGCCGGTTTCGACACTCTGTGCGAGGCCGGCTACGCGCCGGAGATGGCCTATTTCGAATGCATCCACGAGATGAAGCTGATCGTCGACCTGATCTACGAAGGCGGCATCGCCAACATGAACTACTCGGTGTCGAACACCGC
>NZ_JACRAW010000091.1 GCF_016213215.1 Bradyrhizobium sp.
ATTGGCATCGGGATCGTCAACGGACACGCCGGTGATGTTCAGCCCGATGGTGTAGTCCTTCTTGGCTAGCCTGGTGTACCAGCGCGGCGTTTCCAGAATGTCCAACTCTCCGCTGATATGGATCTTCTTGAGCTGATCGATGAGGATCACCGCGGGGTCGCGATAGCTCTGGAGATTGCGGGTCTGAATCTTGATTGGTAGCGGCTTGGCGTCGCTATAGCCGAGCTTTTCCATGATCGCTCGTGCTTCAGCGACCTTCTTTTCGGCGTCACCTCCCGTCAGTTGCGCAACCATCTCCTGCGGCATGCCCCACTCGCCCGCCGGTCTGGGCAGCATCGCGCCGCCCACGAGCCCCTGCCCCTCGATCAGCAGGGTGTTGAACGCACTGCGGTCGAGCACGAGCGACATCGCCTTTCGAATATCGGGATTATCGAACGGCGGGTTGACGCGGTTCACCAGCAGATTGACCTGCGTTCCCGTCTTCGTCAGCTCGCAAACCGCATTCGGCGTGCGCGCTTTCACGTCCCTGGTGAGCGCGACAGTGAGATCGGACGGAAAGGTGATATCGAACTCGCCGGTCGAGAACGCAAGGACCCGGGTCGCGCGGCTGTCGATCACCCGGAAGGTAATCTCATCGAGATAAGGCCGATCGGTCTTGAAATAGTCGGGATTGCGAACGAGGCGAATTGAATCGCCGCGCTTGTATTCGACGAACTTGAACGGCCCGGTGCCGACCGGCTTCGTGCGCATCAGTTGCTGCGGCACGTGACAGGGATAGACCGGCGAAAAGGCGCTCGCGAGCAGGACCGGAAGGCTCGGCTGCGGCTCGGATAGCTCAAAGGTGGCTTCGTAGTCGCCGTTGATGGAAACATCCTGAAGATTGGCGTACCAGATCTTCCGCGGGTTGCGACGGAAGTCGGCGGTCTGGTCCCTGCCGATCAGCATGCGCCAGGTGCATTGCACGTCTTTCGCGGTGAACGGTTGGCCGTCGTGCCACTTCACGCCCTGCCTGAGCTTGAAGGTGAGCCTCGTATTGCCCGCATCCCACGACCAGCTTTCGGCGAGGTCGCCGATCACCGTATCCAGGCTTTCATGCGGCTTGGCCGGATCGAACACCACGAGATTATTGAAGATCGCTGCAAACGGCGTCGCCGAGGCAATGGTGGATTCCTCATGCAGCGACGTCGAAGGTGGCGTGTCGTTATGATAGAGACGGAGCGTGCCGCCCCGCTTCTGCGCTGCCGCTGGTGTTGCCGCCAGCAGCAAGGCGAGGCACAACGCGAGCAGCGCGGCGATCCGCGAGCATAGTAAGGACGGCATGTCCCCTCCCGGCATTTCTGTTGTCTTGCTTGTTGTCTTTGGACGACAACCTGCCGGATACACGCGTCCGAATCAATACTCGCAATTGTGGTAATCGGAGGCGTTGCAGGCTGCATCATTTCGCGCGCTCGCGACAACTCCGCACCCGATACCGTCTTCAGCTCCGACTTCGCGGTGCTGTCGCCACGCGCGGCGGCAAGGCTGAGCCACTGAAGGCGTGCGCCGAACTCTTCGCCAGCCCCTGGCCCCGGTGATACATCCTGCCGAGCAGGGCTTGCGCCTTGGCATTGCCTGCGCGTGCGAGCGGCCGGAAGATCTGGATCGCCGGCACGTAGTCGCCGCGGTTGTAAGCGGCCATGCCGCCCTCTTAAGGGACCGGCCGACGCCTCACCGCCCGCAACGAGCGCAGCCGCCATCAGGCAGCCGATCATCAACAACTTCTTCACATTCGTCCCGGCACGCTTCCCTACGCTGGACTCTAACCGTCGGCGCATGCTGCGCCACGGGAAATAGCCTTGGAGCGGCTGTCGAAATTGGCTAGTAATTCCGCGCATCTGGATTGCATTCGGGGACGTTGGAAATGACCTATTGCTGCGGAATTCTGGTCCGGGACGGACTGGTCATGATCGCGGACACCCGAACCAATGCCGGGCTCGACAATGTCTCGACCTTCCGCAAGCTCCACATCTTCACCAATCCCGGCGACCGGATCATGGCGATCGCGAGTTCCGGCAATCTCGCCATCAGCCAGTCGGTGCTGTCGACGCTGACCGAGGGCCTGGAAAACCCGGCCACGGGCGAGATCGAGACGCTGATGAACGCGCCGACCATGTTCCAGGCGACGCAGCGCATCGGCCGCGCGATCCGTGCCGTGCATGCCACTGAAGGAGCAGCGCTGAAAGCCGAAGACATCAGTTTCGACGTCTCGTTACTGTTCGGTGGCCAGATCAAGGGCGAACGGATGCGCCTTTTCATGATCTATCCGGCCGGCAACTTCATCGAATGCACCGTCGATACGCCCTACCTGCAGATCGGCGAGCACAAATACGGCAAGCCGGTGCTCGACCGCGCCATGCATTACGAGGTCGAGCTCTATGATGCGCTCAAGACCGGCCTGATCTCGATGGATTCGACCATGCGGTCCAATCTCGGCGTCGGACTTCCGATCGACGTCCTGGTCGTGCGCACCGACGCCTGCGAGGCCGACCTCAATCACCGGATCGAGGCCGGCGAGCCCTATTTCCACGACCTCAGGTCGCGCTGGTCGGCGGCATTGCGCGCCGCCCACCAGAACATCCCGAGACCGCCCTACAAGAACGAAAAGGAATCGAAGACCTGAACGATCAAAACTCAACAACAAACAAGGCAGGAAACAATGAGCGAGGCTTTGAACAAGATCGCCGTAGTAACCGGCGCGGGCACCGGTGTCGGACGCGCAGCGTCGCTGGCGTTGATGAAGGTCGGCTTCACCGTCGTGCTCGCCGGCCGCCGCCTGGACAAGCTGCAGGAAACCCAGAAGCTCGGCGAAAGCATCGGCAAGAGCCTTTGCGTTCCGGCGGACATGGCCGACCCCGGCTCGATCGCCGCGCTGTTCGCCAAGGTGATGGAGGTCTATGGCCGGCTCGACCTCCTGTTCAACAATGCCGGCATGGGCGCGCCGCCCGTGCCGTTCGAGGACCTGAGCCTTGCGCAGTGGCAGGCGGTAATCGACACCAACCTCACCGCGCCGTTCCTGTGCACCCAGCACGCCTTCCGGATCATGAAGGACCAGACGCCGCGCGGCGGCCGCATCATCAATAACGGTTCGATCTCGGCGCATGCGCCGCGGCCGTTCTCTTCCGCCTACACCTCGACCAAGCACGCCATCACCGGCCTGACGAAAGCGAGCAATCTCGACGGCCGCGCCTATGATATCGCGGTCGGCCAGATCGACATCGGCAACGCGGCGACCCCGATGACCGACCGCATGGTCGAGGGCGTGCTACAGCCGGACGGCCGCAAGATGCCGGAGCCCCGCATGGATGCCAAAGCGGTCGGCGACGCGGTTGCCTACATGGCGATGCTGCCGCTCGATGCCAACGTGCTGTTCATGACGGTCATGGCGACCAAGATGCCGTTCGTCGGACGGGGCTGAGCGAGACGGCATTGCGCAGACAGCCGGCCGCCTGCCATACTCCTCGGGGTTTTGGGGAGCATCATGCTGCGGCTGCAATCGGCGTTCGGCGTTTTCGTATTGCTGGCGATCGCCTGGATACTCGCCGAAAACCGCAACGCAGTGTCGCTGCGGCAGGCGGTGATCGGCCTTGCCGTGACTTTCGTCACCGCCGTGGTGCTGCTCAAGCTGCCCTTCATCGCGCACGCCTTCGGCACGATTAATGACGCCGTCGGCGCGATCTCGGCCGCCTCGCGCGCCGGTACCGCCTTCGTGTTCGGCTACCTCGGCGGCGGTCCCCTGCCCTTCGACCTCAAGGCTCCGGGCGCGGATTTCGTCTTCGCCTTCCAGGCCCTGCCGATCGTGCTGGTGATGAGCGTGTTGACGACGCTCTTGTTCTACTGGCGCATATTGCCGCTGATCGTGCGCGGCATGGCGTGGCTTCTGGAGCGCACGCTCGGCGTCGGCGGCGCGGTCGGGCTTTCGACTGCCGCCAACATCTTTCTCGGCATGGTGGAAGCGCCGCTGTTCATCCGGCCTTATCTGTCGCAGATGACGCGCAGCGAATTGTTCATGGTCATGACCGGCGGCATGGCCGGAATCGCCGGCACGGTGCTTGTGCTCTACGCCACGCTGCTGGCGCCGCTGATTCCGGATGCCGCAGCGCATTTCGTCATCGCTTCCGTGATGGGCGCGCCCGCCGCGATCCTGATCAGCCTGATCATGGTGCCTGAAACCAGCGACAGGCTGACCGGCGGCTCGCTCGAAGAGCCCGAAATGCACGCCTCCGGCACCATGGACGCCATCGTCAAGGGCACCTCCGCCGGGCTCGAGCTCCTGCTGTATATCATCGCCATGCTGATCGTGCTGGTGGCGCTGGTTCATCTCGTCAATGCGATTCTGTCGCTGCTACCCCATATCGGCGGTACCGCCATCTCCCTGCAGCGCGCGCTCGGGCTGATCATGGCGCCGGTGTGCTGGCTGATGGGACTGCCCTGGCCGCAAGCGGTGACCGCCGGCAGCCTGATGGGCACCAAGACCGTGCTCAACGAACTGATCGCCTATGTCGATTTTTCGAAGCTCGGCCCTGATGCGCTCGATGCGCGCTCGCGCCTGATCGTGCTGTATGCGATGTGCGGATTTGCCAATTTCGCCAGCCTTGGCATCATGGTCGGCGGCCTCGGCACCATGGCGCCGGAGCGTCGCCAGGAGATCAATACACTGGGGCTGAAGTCGATTGTCTCGGGCACGCTGGCGACGTGCCTGATGGGCGCGATCGTTGGGGTGTTGACATGAAAGCACCGTCATTGCGAGCGAAGCGAAGCAATCCAGTGTGTTTCCGCGGATACAGTCTGGATTGCTTCGTCGCGTTGCTCATCGCAATGACGGCACACGGATGAATGGTGGTTACGGCCCCAACTCCACCGTCTTGAAATCCGCCGGCAGGATCACTTCGAGCAATTCGACGTCGTCGGAATAATCCAGGATCATGTGCCTGATGTTCGGCGGCTGCGTCCAGGCGCTGCCCTGGGTCATCAGCGTCTCGCCGACCCCTTGGAGATAGCTCCTCACCCACCCCTTCAGCACATAAACCATCTGAAATTCGACGTCGTGATAGTGCAGCTTGGCCACTTCCTCCGGGTTGCAGGGAGGCAGCAGCCGGATCACGTGCGCCCGCGCCAGCCCATCAGTCGCCTCCGTAATCCCGAGATCCCGGTACATCGCATAGGCGCGCAAGCCGTCGGCCTTGAAATCCTCATCGCGATGATGGCTGATCGCGACGCGCTGCTTCCGCGACGATTGTTTCGCCGCCACGTCGTTCGCCTTGGCTGTCACCGGCTTGCGGGATGATGATCGCGCGGAGGACTTGCGACCGGTCCATTTCTTCCGTACCGCGGACAGTGCCGTCCTTGTCGCCGTCGGCTTCTTGGCCATGGCGTACCTCCCTTCGTTTTTGTTTGAAGGCAGGCTAACACGGAATCTCATTCCTGGAATGGGCGAAGCGCCCAGCGCCGTGCGAACCAGCTACACGGAAAGCGTAGGGCGCGCAAAGCCGGTCATGGGTGCGTGTTCGCACGACCCGATGGCCTGGTCCGCCCTGCCGATCTTCAGTGCAACAGGAACAGGCCGTCCACCGACCGCAACTCGGCCGGTTTGATCAGCCGGGAGTGCGCCACGGTCACCGAATGAAGCGGCCCGTCGAGCTTTTCCTGCCAGAAGGCGAGGAAATCCTGCAGCGCCGGGAATTTCGGAAAGAGGTCGTAGTTCTGCCAGATATAGGTCTGCAGCAGCGAGGGGTGATCCGGCATCCGATAGAGAATCTGCGCCGTCGTCAGCCCGTACCCAAGCACCTGCTTCTTGAAATCTTCCGAAACCACCCCTACCCGCGAGTTCATGCCATTCTCCATCGAAGGAGCGCATATTCAGGGGGCGGCCTACTGCCGGAGCCACCCGGTGGAGATGCGCTCACAGGAATGAATGTGACGCACACTACCAACTGATCTCAAGCCCAAATGTTTAACAAGCTGTGTAATTCCAATGCGTTAGCAGCACCTTGGCGAAGCTGCTAGCAAATCCTGCCGGGGCGCCTTAACTCGGGCGCCATTAATAATGATGAATGAATTTGGCAGGGCCCCCGACCGAGTGCCAATTTTTCTGCTACAGACCCTTGCTCCCCTAAAAGCTCTGTCTTATCTCCTCTTAGTCCGCGTTTGGCACTCGTCGACGCGGACTGCTAACAATCTAGATTTCAAAAGCGTCTGCAAACGTTTAGGAGGACTGCATGAAATTCCGTCCGCTTCACGACCGCGTCGTGGTTAAGCGCATCGACGCAGAAGAGAAGACCGCTGGCGGCATTATCATTCCCGACACTGCCAAGGAAAAGCCCTCCCAGGGCGAGGTCATCGCCGTCGGACCCGGTGGTCGTGACCAGAATGGCAAGCTCATTCCGATCGACATCCAGGTCGGTGACCGGGTCCTGTTCGGCAAATGGTCGGGCACCGAGGTCAAGATCGACGGCGAGGAGCTGTTGATCATGAAGGAGAGCGACATCATGGGCGTCATCACCGACGCCGCCTCCAAGAAGAAGGCCGCCTAATCCATCGCTCGCACACTCTCACCCTGAGGAGCGCCTGCCGGGCGGCTCACGATGGGTGACAGGTCAAAACTCAGGGAAACCAGATATGTCAGCCAAAGAAGTCAAATTCGGTGTAGACGCTCGCGACCGCATGCTGCGCGGCGTCGACATCCTCAACAACGCCGTGAAGGTCACGCTGGGTCCGAAGGGCCGCAACGTCGTCCTCGACAAGTCGTTCGGCGCTCCGCGCATCACCAAGGACGGCGTCACCGTCGCCAAGGAGATCGAGCTCGAAGACAAGTTCGAGAACATGGGCGCGCAGATGGTGCGCGAAGTCGCCTCCAAGTCCGCTGACGCGGCCGGCGACGGCACCACGACCGCGACCGTGCTCGCCGCCGCGATCGTCCGCGAAGGCGCCAAGGCGGTTGCCGCCGGCATGAACCCGATGGACCTGAAGCGGGGCATCGACCTCGCGGTCGATGCCGTCGTTGCTGACCTCGAGAAGAACTCCAAGAAGGTCACCTCGAACGAGGAGATCGCCCAGGTCGGTACGATTTCGGCCAACGGCGATGCGGAGATCGGCAAGTTCCTGTCCGACGCCATGAAGAAGGTCGGCAACGAGGGCGTCATCACGGTCGAGGAAGCCAAGTCGCTGGAAACCGAGCTCGACATCGTCGAGGGCATGCAGTTCGAC
>NZ_JACRAW010000093.1 GCF_016213215.1 Bradyrhizobium sp.
GCGACAACGACAATGCGCGGGTCAAGCGCTACATCGCCAAATACACCATCAATCCGGCGATCGCGCACGGTGTGTCGAGGCACATAGGGTCAATCGAGAAGGGCAAACTCGCCGACCTGGTGCTGTGGGCGCCGGCCTTCTTCGGCGTGAAGCCTGAGATCGTGATCAAAGGCGGCTCGATTGTCGCCGCGCAGATGGGCGATCCCAACGCCTCGATCCCGACCCCGCAGCCGGTGCACTATCGGCCGATGTTCTGCGCCTTCGGCAAGGCGCTCACCGCCTGCTCGCTGGTGTTCGTCTCCAAAGCGGCGGCCAAGAGCAACCTGCGAGCCAAGCTCGGCGTCGACAAGCAGTTTGTCGCGGTCGAGGGCACGCGCAAGATTTCCAAGAAGAGTATGATCCACAACGACGCTACGCCGAAAATCGAAGTGGACCCCGAGACCTACGAGGTGCGCGCCGATGGCGAACTGCTCACCTGCGCGCCGGCCGAGGTGCTGCCGATGGCGCAGCGGTATTTCTTGTTCTGATTACTGATCGGACATGGTCTGATGAAGCGCGTCGCTGAGATAAAGCCTGCCGGAGATTGGAGTGCCGACGGAGCTATCGACTTCGTCGTTCTCGATGCGCAGGACCGCCATCGGCGCCGCGTCGTATTGGTCGGAGAACGGGGTGCCATCTACTTGCTTGACCTGCCCAGGCCCGCGCAGCTGCGCGATGGCGACGGACTCCTGCTTGAGGACGGCTCGATTGTGCGGGTGACCGGAAAGCCCGAACCACTGGTCGAGATTTCCGCGGCCAATGCGCGCGAGCTGGCGCGGCTGGCCTGGCACATCGGCAACCGTCACACCGATGTGCAGATCGTCGGGGACCGATTGCGCATCCGCCGCGACCATGTGCTGGAAGACATGCTGCGTGGGCTCGGCGCCGAGCTCACGTATATCGAGGCGCCATTCGACCTCGAAGCCGGTGCCTACGATCACGGAGACCTCGATCACGCCCATAGCCATGGGCACAATCATGGATCGTGACCGGAAGGTTCGGCTCCCGGAGACGGGCGATCTCGACGCGCATATGGATTTCCCCGCGCTCTACCGGCTGATGGCCTGGCTGTCGCCCGCCTATCCAATTGGCGCGTTCTCATATTCCAGCGGGATCGAATGGGCGGTCGAGGCGGGTGACATCAAGAGTGCCGACACACTCTTGCGCTGGCTCGCTGTGGTGGTGGGCGAGGGCGGCGGATTTTGCGATGCCATGCTTTTCGCCCACGCGCACCGCGCGGTGGCCGCGAACGACGACGAGGCGCTGCGCGCGGTGGCCGAACTGGCAGCAGCCTTCGCGCCGTCGAAGGAGCGCCATCTGGAGACCACCGCGCAAGGCAACGCCTTTGTTGAGGCGACGCGCGCGGCCTGGGGCTGCGACGCCATCGAGCGGCTGAAGCAGGTCTGGGACGGCGCGGTGGCCTATCCGGTGGCCGTCGCGGTCGCTGCCAGTGGCCACGGCATCGCCGTCGAGCCGGCACTCGCCGCTTATCTGCAGGCGGTTGCCGCCAATCTCGTATCCGCCGGCGTGCGGCTCATTCCGCTCGGCCAGAGCGACGGCCAGCGCGTGCTAGCGGCCCTGGAGCCGGTCGTTACCGCGACCGCCCAGCGCGCGCTCACGACCGCGCTCAACGACATCGGCAGCGCGGCCGTGCGCGCCGACCTGGCCAGCGCGCGGCACGAGACCCAGTACACCAGGCTATTCAGGAGTTGAGAATGAAAAACCCCAACGGCCCCTTGCGCGTCGGCGTCGGCGGTCCGGTCGGCTCCGGCAAGACCGCGCTGATGGATGCGCTGTGCAAGCGCTTGCGCGAGCGCTACCAGATTGCTGCCATCACCAACGACATCTACACCAAGTGGGACGCCGAATATCTCGTTCGCTCGGGCGCACTTCCGCCTGAGCGCATCGCCGGCGTAGAGACCGGCGGCTGCCCGCACACTGCCATTCGCGAGGACGCCTCGATCAATCTCGCGGCGGTTGCCGAGATGCGCGCGAAATTTCCCGAACTCGATCTGGTGCTGATCGAATCCGGCGGCGACAATTTGGCCGCAACGTTTTCGCCCGAGCTTGCCGATCTCACCATTTACGTGATCGACGTCGCCGCCGGCGACAAGATTCCGTCCAAGGGCGGACCCGGCATCACGCGCTCGGATCTGCTGGTGATCAACAAGATCGATTGGGCGCCTTATGTCGGCGCCTCACTCGAGGTGATGGAGCGCGACGCGAGGAAAATGCGCGGGGTCCGTCCTTTCGTGTTCACCAATCTGCGCGAGGGCAAGGGCGTCGACGAGATCGCGCGCTTCATCGAGCAGAAAGGTGGCCTTGCTACGGCTTGGACATCCGGCTGAGGCTGTCCATGACCGCGTCTACTCCGTATTGGTTGATCAGCGATTCCAGCCCGACCTCGATCTGCCCGCGCTTCTCCTGCGGCTTTTCATCCCGTTCGACTTCCCGTTCGACGTAAGTCAAGGCCTCGGCCCCGCATACCTTGACGCACATCGGTTCCGGCAGCGCCGGCACGCTCTCGCACATGTCGCATTTCAGCGGCAGGCCGGAATCGGGTTCGATGAAATAATCGCGCGACGGACAGGACGCGCCGCAGAAGCTGCACTCGCTGTATTGCTTGCCGTTGATGGTATAGATGTGCCGGCCGTTGCATTCGGATGGCGTGTAATCGCCGGCCCTGATCGGCACGTATTCGTCGTTCAACTCGTCCGTCACCACGCGGATGCGCGAGCGCGCCGGATTGATGCTGCTGTATTTCGGCTTGGCGTGAAACGCCGAGCACGCCATTTCGCAAGCGCGGCAGCCCGTGCATTTGTTGATGTCGACCTTAATCTCTTTGACGATCTTCGTCGCTCGTGCGTTCACGGCCGTTTCTCCCATGTACCTCATCCGGGTGCTCACACCGCCACGGCAGTTTTCGCCGGTTCGCTGTCGACGGGGGTCAATATCCCTCTTTCCTCCAGATCGTCGGCGACGTAACCCAAATTGAGCCGCTCGAGAGTCTCCCGGGTCGGAATGCCCTCGTAGTTCCATCCCTTGAATTCGTAATATTTGGTGAGCAGCTCTTGCTCATACTTTTCGTCGCGTATCGCCCAGTGATCCTCGGGCGGCCGCTCGTCCTTCCTGCGCAAGCCGCGTCGCACGTTCACCGCGCGCACGAGCGTGCGTATCCTCTGGAACGCCTTCCACAATTTTTCCTTGTCCATCTCGATGCCGGTCGCCATCGTGAGGATCTGGGGAATATTGTTCATATGATAGGGAACGCCTCCGCCGAACTGACCGCGGAATGACGACACGAACCCGCAGGTACCGATCGAGTCGTCGATGTAGTGCATCGCCTCGTTCCAGTCGACGATGTCGCAGGTCCGCTCATCGGATATGTCGCTGCGCTTTTCCCATTCCAGGAAATATTTCTTGAACTTTTCGTCGGGCACGGCTTCCCACTTGCTGACGAATTCCTCGCGCTGCTCCTTGGTGGGAAGCGGGTCCTGCGGGAACGAGCCTTCAATCTGGGTGATGCTCATCTTCTCGCCGGTGGCGATCATGAGGAAATAGGCCGGGTTCAATTTGCCCAGCTTGATCGGCAGCTGCTCGAACTTCTTCGTCGTGTTGTGGTCGTATTTCTCGGCGCCCTTGCCGATGCGGCGGGCGGCATGCGACGTGCCGTCGGCCAGGATGTCGCCAATGCCTTCGCGGCGGACGATCTTCTCCATGAGATAGAAGAAGCGGCCCTTGCTGTCGGCGGGCATTCCCGGGAAGTCGCTGTCGCTCAATATGCCGGCGTCTAACAATTCGAGCGCGAAGGCCATCACCTGTGGCGTCGAATAGGAGTCCAACCCGTATTCCTGGGCGACACCAAGGATCTCGTAGGTGAAATCCAGCTCGAGAAATGCTGCCATGTGATAGGTGTCTTTGCCGAAGCACTTGTAGGCAAAGCGCGGCCGTCCCGGCCAATTGATCACATTGCGGCACTTCTTCGGGCAGTTGTAACAGCCGGTCTGCCGATCCATGTGATCGAATTTCCAGTCGGTCCACCGCCGCTGCAATTCGGGGCTCCAGTAGTCCTTGATCCGCTTGCGCGAATTGCCCCAGGCGAAATGGTTGTGATGGAAGCTGTCGTCTTCCTCCACTGCCATCCAGTCGCCGCAACCGTCGCTTCCCGCCATCTTCAAGTGGATGTCCTGACAGATTTCGAACATTTCGGCCGGCTTGGCGATGTTGACGTCCTTGGTTCCGCGTACGGCAATCGCCTTCAGCCGCTTGTCGCCCATGATGACGCCGACGCCGCGCGCCGCGCTGGCGTGGTTGTGCTCGATCGAGGCCGTGAACACCCGGTTTTCGCCGGCCAGCCCGATGGCGGCGACCTGGACCTTGTAGTCGTTGAGTTCTTTCTTGAGCAGGTCGCCGGTTTCGGTGCTGCCCTTGCCCCGCAGATGCGTGGCGTCGCGGATTTCGACCGTGTCGTTGTTGATGTACAGATAAACCAGGTCCGGGGCCTTGCCGCGAATGATGATCC
>NZ_JACRAW010000096.1 GCF_016213215.1 Bradyrhizobium sp.
AGAGTCTGTCCGGGAACATCAGGCGGGATTGCAAAGTTTTCGGAGCATGAGGCGGATTGAGGCGAGGCGCAAGAACGCGAGCGCCTTGCGATTGAGGTTCTCCCAATCCTTGGCGAGCCTTCGGCAGCGGTTGAGCCAAGCAATCGTGCGCTCGACGACCCAACGGCGTGGCAGCACCACAAATCCTTTGGCCTGATCCCCGCCTTCGCGGGGACAGCGCTTGACGATCTCGGTTTCGAGGTGGGGTAGGGCTTTCGCCAGGGCGTTATGGAATTCCGGCCCCTGGTAGCCACCGTCGGCAAACAGCTTTTTCAAGAACGGATACATCCCGAACAGGGTCGCAAGAAGCAGAATGCCGCCGTCGCGATCCTGGATGTCGGCGGGATGAACGATCGCGTGGAGCAACAAACCCATCGTGTCTACGAGGATATGGCGCTTCTTGCCCTTGATCTTCTTGCCCGCATCATAGCCATGCGGATCGATGCAGGCCCCTCTTGTATGGGGCCTTTTTTGTCAAGCGACGTCAGAGCGGCGCATCTTTCTTGATCGGTTTCTTTGTTCGACCTGGAGTCCCGTTTCTTCGCCCCGACCCGCAGTATTGCAAAGCCGGCGCGCGCAGAAGCTGTCAAGGTTGGCCGTCGCCCCAACCTGACGATAAGAGGGGAGCCCGCTTTCCGGGCGCGGATCAATCGCGCCACGACCTTGTATCCGGTGGGTCCAGGACCCGAACCATGATGCACTCATGCGCATCGGCGGCGAAGCTCCGAGGCGGCGGACCCATTCTTTTTCCCGGCATGAAAGCCAAGGGGGGCGATCGGGACCCCGCCACCTCGAACCGTCATCGGCACCCTCTCGCGCTTGAAGCGGGGTGGGCCGAAACTGTCGGAAGATTTCTATGCAACTCCGCTCATAAAGCTGGACGCAGGACGATACCCTCCGGGATCGCGCCCTCCCGCACGAGCCGCCACAGGGCGATCAGCAGCTTGCGTGCCAGCGCCACAATCATTGTCTTGCGGGTCTGAGGCGCATTTTTCGTGCGTGCGTAAAACCAATGCGCCAAGGCGCTGTCCTTCTGGAACATAAGAAACCGCCATGCCAGTTGGATCATGCCGCGCCGGACTCGCGCGTTACCGGATCGAGCCAGCCCTTTCTCGCGACGCTTCTTGCCGCTCTCGTCAGGCGAGCCGGTGAGGCCCCCATAGCGCGCCACCGCCCGACGGTCGCGCAAGTTTCGGCTGAGCACCTCCTGCACCAACATGTCCGCCGTCTCTACGCCAACCCCGATCACGCGCGCCAGCAGGCGCACCATGACATGAGGTCCGTCACCGGGGGCTTGCTCGAGGCGCTCCAGGCGGGTCCCCTCGATGTCCCGGATTTGACTGCGGACGAGCCGGCGGCGCTCCATGTCGTGCTTGAGTTCAGCCAACGTGTTGGGCGGGATCGGCTCGCCTTCGGGCGTGCGCAAGCCGTCGAGGCGTTCGACGGCCTTCTTCAGCTTGGGATTGAAGCCGCGGATGCCGAGCCGCGCCAGCGCCGCCTTCATCCTGTTGACAATCCGGCTTTGCTCGCCAACGAGACTTTCGCGCTCGCGATTGGGCCGCTTGGCATCCTCCTGCGCCAGCGTCGGGATCGCCACCATCTTGCAGTGATCACGCTCGCCGCACAGCCAGCCGAGAAACGCGCGTTTGAGCAGTTCCGTGTCAAGCCGGTCGGTCTTGGCGCGCCGGTGCTCGCGCGATACGGCTACGCTGGATGCGTGAATGACATGGGCTTCGATATCGCGAGCCCCGAGCCAGCGCGCCAGCCAGAAGCCGTCACGGCCGGCCTCGAAGGCGATAGCAATCCGTTCGATCCTATGTCCTGCTTTCTCCGCTTCCTCCCGCCAGCGATTGAGCAGTTTCAGCAACGCGCTCTCATCGACCGCGAGCTTCTTCAACGGCGAGCGCTCGACGCCAGGCACGATACCGGCGACCAGCCAACTCGACTGGCTCATCTCGATCACGGCGATCAGTGTTGCATCTCGTTCGAGAATTATGAGGGATCTGCTCAAATCGTTCAGCTGTGGCATGGGGCGCTCCGTTGATTCGCTGGAGCGACGATGGTGCCATTGTCCTCGCCGCTCGCCCCATAGCATCTTTTTCCGCGCTTTTCACGCTCTGGCTGTCGATGATGGCGGCGGTGGGACTGGCTTCGCGTTCGCCCTGTTCCCGGCACTCCACATAAAGCGCATGATGGATGCGATCCAGCGTGCCGTCGTAGCTCCACAAATCGAGATAGTCGAACAGCGTGCTGCGCGGCGGCAGGTCTTTCGGGATCGCCCGCCACTGGCATCCCGTGCTCAAAATATACATGATCCCGTTCATCACCTCGCGCACGTCGACGTGGCGCCTGTTGCCGCCGCGCCTGGCCGGCGAAATCAACGCTTCGACATGCGCCCACTCCTCGTCGGTCAGGTCGCTCGGATATCGCAATCGGCTGCGGTCGTAGCGCCCGCGGTTCTTCGCCGTCCACATCGGTGACCCTCCTCGAATCAGGCCACCACTCTTGAATCACAAATGATTCAGAGGATTCAATATGTTTCCGGACGGACACTGAGTGGTGTGAACCACCTGCGGAGGTATAACCAAAACGGACGGGCTGTCGAAATGCTCGTGCTCATCTTCGTTCCACTTGGTCTTGTCGGGCCCCCAGGGGTACCGCAGATGATGGACAAACGAGCCTTCAAGGGCGAGCGAAATTTGCTCGAAATCCTAGTGTGAATGAGGACTCAGCTTTGTCTCATCGCGGCGCTCCGTCCATGGTTTAAAAATGTTGATCATCAGATTTGTCGACCGAAAAATCCGCATCTTGAGGGGGCTCGGGTCGAGGCTCGGAAAGTTGCTCATCGCATAATACCGAAGACGAAATCCGCCGACCGGATCCGGCCAAGGCATAATTGGCGTGACCTCGGGCGCGCCATCCGCATAGGTCCCCGCATTCACAGCCATCGCAACAAGATCCGCTGCCTTGTTCGAGAAGACGCGGACTGCGGTCCCAGACTTCTTCACCGTCGCATGGCTCGCCCCCGGCGGCACGATCGTCAGGCTGGTGTCTTTGGGACCGGGCAGGTACCAAAAACTGAGTGTGTAAGGGTTCCCCGAGACCAGGCCGGGGTTGAGGTCCTGGTAAATCGAGGAGGCGCGCGTCGTGCCGCCAACGGACGCGACCACGTGCAGCCCGCTTTGGCCGGAGTGTTTCACGCTCGGGATGACTTCCGAGCCTTGATGGTTCGGCGAGACACCCCAGTTCGAAGTCAGTGCGGTTTCGAAATCACCGCCTGCGACGGTGTTGGCGCCTGCTTCCGGCACGCTGCCCGCCACAAGTTTGAGATCATCGAGGTAAACCTCCCCCGGCGTGGTCAGGTAGATGTAAACGGTGGAGGAAGAAGCCGTGCCGTTGAAGGCAACATATTTCCATGGCGACCCGCGCTTGGCCTGCACGGTGAAGGTGCGCGCGTCGCTCAGGGCCGGCGTGCCGTTGTCGGTCACCCGCACGGTTACCGAGTTTGTACTGGGCACTTGGTCGGCGCTGGGCGTCCACGTGAGGAGACCAGAAGTGCCATCGA
>NZ_JACRAW010000099.1 GCF_016213215.1 Bradyrhizobium sp.
TAAAGGCGATATTGTCCCTGATCGAACAATTGAAAAGGACGCTGTCCTGGAGAACCACCCCAACCTGGCGGCGCAACCAGGCCGGATCCACCTGCGCCACGTCCACGCCGTCTATGAGAACGCGGCCGCGCTCTGGTATGTACAGGCGCTGCACGAGCTTGGCCACCGTGCTCTTTCCAGATCCTGACGGACCAACTATCCCGATGACCTGGTTGGCCGGAATTCGAAAGTGGACGTCTCCCAGGATCTCGGGTCCATCAATGCGGTACCGAAACGTCACGTGCTCGAAACTGATGTCGCCCCTGATTGTACCTAGCGTCATCTTGCTGGGACTGTATACGGGTTCGGTTTCCGTGTTCAGGATGTCGCCGAGACGGGCGATTGACAGCCTGGCCTGATGGAAATCCTGCCAGGTCTGCGCCAGCCTGAGAACAGGCGCGCTCACCCGACCCGCGAGCAGATTGAACGCGACCAGCTCACCGACAGTGAGGTCGCCGCTCATGACCAGTCTGGCTCCGAAATAGAGAATAGCGGCGCTGGCCAGTTTGCTGACGAATTGCACCGATTGGCTGGCGACGTTTCCCAGGCTGATGACGCGGAAACTCGCTGCGACATATCCGGCCAGCTGCTGCTCCCAGCGGCGCTGCATCTGAGGCTCGACGGCCATTGCCTTGATGGTCTCAATTCCGGTCACGCTCTCGACGAGGAAAGCCTGGTTCTCCGCCCCCCGCTGAAACTTCTCGTCGAGCCGTTGCTGAAACAGAGGCGCGGCTGCGGCTGAAATACCGAAATAGATCGGAAGCGAGGCGAGGACGATCCCTGTCAGGGTCACCGAGTAAAAGAACAGGACGCCGATGAAAATGACTGTAAAGAACAGATCGATGATCAATGTCAGGGCGGAGCTGGTCAGGAAGTTGCGGATATTCTCGAGTTCGCGAACGCGCGCGACCGAGTCGCCGACCCGTCTTGCCTGAAAATATCCTATCGGTAGCGCCAGCAGGTGACGAAAGAGCCTCGCGCCGAGTTCGACATCGATGCGGTTCGTGGTGTGGGAAAACAGATAGGTGCGAAGGATGCCAAGTACCGTCTCAAAGGCGGCGATCGCTACAAGCCCGACCGCCAGCACATCCAGCGTGCTCATGCTTCGGTGAACCAGGACCTTGTCGACTACGACCTGAAAGAACAGCGGGGAAACGAGGGCAAAGAGCTGCAGGCAAAATGATGCGACCACGACTTCGGTCAAAAGCCGCCGATATTTGTGAATCGCCCCGAGGAACCAGGTGATGTCGAACCGGCGCGCGAGATCGGAAAGCGACGCGCGCCTCGTCATGAGAACGACTACGCCGTCCCACACGGCTTCAAGTTCGAGCCTTGACATCACCCGCGGCTGAGGATGACCAGGTTCGAGAGCAATCAGCTTATCTGCGCTCGCTTTACCCAGTATCAGGTATCTGTCGTCGCGCAGGACAGCGAGCGCAGGCAGGGGCAGGTTCGCAAGCCGAAGCCAGTTGGTGCTGACCGTTCGGGCCTTCAGTCCGAGATCCTTGGCGCACCGAAGCATCTCGGGAACCCCGATGGCCCGCCCGAATTGATGGCGAATGCGCTCCGGATCTATCGCGATGCCCTGAAATCGAAGCATCATCACCAGCGCGATGAATCCGCGATCGTCAAGTTCGCTGGTCGGCTCCAGTTGCTCGGGCATTGTTTCTCCGCGTCTCACACGCAGCTGAACGGCGCGCGTCGCAGTAACGCGTCGTCATCACAGATAATCGTCCGGTATTGCGGCCGCTGCTCGGCCGCAAGTCCGCTATCTTTCGATTGAGGCAGCAATCCGGCGCTCTTGGAGAATGGTGCGGCTTTAGCACGGCCTTGCCGAGTTGACGGTCGTCAATATCATCGCGATGCGGCAGCCTATCGTTGGTGGGATGTTTGCATTCGTAGGGATTAGCGCCATGCGCGCACCGTCACTTGGGCACAATGGCGGGCCTCGGCTCCTCGACCAGAACGGTTCTGGTGGGAGCGCGCGATGACTGGCTCTTCGTTCGGCCTCAGCCCGGGCCCAATGACCGCGCTTGCGGACGCGCATTCATCGGTTCGGGCAGCACGACCCGATGTATTTGAGCTGCCTGATCAGCAAGAGGATCCAGGCTCCTCCGATAAACCCTACCTGAAGGTCCTGTTTGCCAACAAGTTCTTTTTCCGCAACGGCGGCTCCGAGGCCGTCATGTTCGACGAAATGGAACTTCTGCGACGTCGAAAGCTCGAAGTGGTCGAATTTTCGATGGAAGACGAGCGAAATCTTCCGTCCCGGTTCCATTCCTATTTCGTATCGCAGAAATCGTACCGGCACGTCTCCCGAGGCGACAAGATAAGATCAGCGATTTCACTGGTTCATTCGCGGGAAGCCGTTGCGAGGATCCGCAGGCTGCTGGAGGATGAGAAGCCTGACGTCCTGCACTGTCACAACATCTATCATCAGCTTACTCCATCTATCATCACCGTAGCATCCCGGATCGGAGTTCCGGTCGTTCTCACGCTGCACGACTACAAGCCGGTGTGTCCCGTCTACACGCAGCTCAGCAACGGAAAGGTCTGCACCAAATGTGCGGACGGGCGCTTTGAATCGCTGCTGATGCAGCGTTGTGCGGACGGCTCGCTCGCGCGGAGTGCATTGCTCTGGGCAGAGGCGCGCTACCACGCACTTGCCGGAAGTTATCACCGCGTCAGCAAGTTCATTGCTCCGAGCCTGTTCATGCGCGAGGCTGTCGTCCGTCGCTTTGGTGCGGACAAAGTCGTGCACATTCCGAACGGGATAGACGCCTCGCGCATCCAGGTCGCGACCCACGATCAGGGTTATGTGCTGTATCTCGGGCGTCTCTCGCGCGAGAAGGGCGTCGAGACGCTCTTGACGACACATGCCGCAAGCGAGCCGCCCTGGCGGCTTGTGATCGCCGGAACCGGGCCATTGCTGGAGGAGGCGCAACGGAAGTTCCCGTCTGCCGAGTTCAGGGGGCATCTTGCCGGGATCGAGCTTGAAGCGGCGATCAGGGGCGCCGCCCTGATCGTCGTCCCGTCAGAGTGGCACGAAAACAGTCCCATCTCGATCCTAGAGGCCATGGCGTACGGAAAGCCGATCGTCGCATCGCGCATCGGCGGAATCCCGGAGCTCGTCAGGGAAGGGAAGACCGGTCTGCTGTTCGAACCGGGCAACGTGTCCCAGCTTTCGCACAACATAAGGACCCTTCTCGGCAATCGTGCCCTGCGCGAGTTGTTTGGCCGCAATGCGCGTCAGATCGTGGAAGCCGAGCACTCACTACAGGCACACGGATCCGCGCTTCTGGCGCTGTACGATGAAATTGTCCGCCCGGTGAGACGGCGAAGAAAGGCTGGATCGTAATGGACCTCACGGTTATCTCGACCTTCCGGTGCAACTCGAAGTGCCAGATGTGCTACATCTGGCAGAATCCGACCGAGCCGAAAGAAGAGATTTCGCTTGAAACGCTGTCGAAGCTTCCTTCCGGGTTCGACAACCTGAATGTGTCCGGCGGCGAACCGACGCTTCGGAAAGATCTTGCGGACATTGCCGATCTGCTCCACCCGAAAGCCCGGGTTATGGAGATATCGTCAAACGGCCTGCACCCCGAACGCCTCGTTCCGATCATCAAGAGACATCCGAACATCAAGGTGCGTTTCTCGCTCGAGGGTGACCGGGTAACCAATGACACGATCCGGGGCGAGAAGGACGGCTACAACATCAAGGTAGCTGGCCTCAGAATGCTGCGCGAGGCAGGCGGCACTGACCTCGGCTTTGCCATGGTCATACAGGACGAGAACGTCGACCAACTCGTCAGCGTCTACGAGTTTGCCCGCAAGGAAGGTTTTGAGCTCGCAACATCTGCCCTGCATAACGCGTGGCAATTCTACAAGAACGACAACTATTTCTACGATCGCAAGGCTGTGGCCCGGAAAGTCGAAGGGCTTATCTCGGCGATGCTGCGCAGTCCGAAGCCGAAGAACTGGTTCCGAGCCTATCTCAACCTCGGTCTGATCGAAAAGATCCTGGGCCATGACCGACTGATACCCTGCAGCGCCGGCAGGGACTTTGCCTTCATCGATCCCTGGTCCGACGTGTGGGCCTGCAACGTCCGGTCTGACCTTCCCATGGGCAATCTCGCGCGCCAGTCCTGGGATGAGATCATGAACAGCGAAGTGGCCAGGCAGACGCGCAAGAAGGTGGCGAGTTGCGCCCAGAATTGCTGGATGGTCACGACGGCGCGAACCGCGATGCGGTCAAACCTCATTCCGCAGCTGCCGAAAGCCGAGCCCCTGATGTGGGTTCTCAAGAACAAGCTGAAGCTGTCGATCGGCAGGAGCATCTGCTTCGACAGCTATATCGACTATGGCGACGTCAAGCCGTCTCCCGTCGTCGAGCGAACGTCGTTCCTGAACAAGACCGTCAAGGCCCGGCTCGTCAAGGGGCGCAAGACCCCTGAAGAGCACTACCCGCTTCGAACTTTCATGAACAACTAGATAGCGCGGAGCAAGCCCAATGACCAGTCGCGGAATCTATATGTTCGGCTTTCGTGGCTTCCCGAGCGTTCAGGGCGGTATAGAGACGCATGCGGAGAATCTTGCACCGCGGCTTGTCGAGCTTGGTGCGCGGGTCACAGTCTGCATGCGATCGCCGTATGTCGATCCAGACATCCAGAAAGTCTGGAACGGGGTGCGAATACTGCGGTTGTGGACCGTTCGGAACGCTTACTTCGAGACGCTGCTGCATTCGCTCGTTTGCGCAATCGTCGCCGCCTTCCGCAGACCTCGGCTGGTCCACGTGCACGGGATCGGACCCGCCATCGTAACGCCGCTTCTGCGAGCGTTCGGCCTCCGGGTCGTGGTTACGCATCATGGCGAAGACTATAACCGCGAGAAATGGGGCTGGGCGGCGCGCACCGTACTTCGCGCCGGCGAGGCGCTGGGTATGCGATACGCCAACAGGCGCATTGCGGTCAGCCGCAGCATTGCGGAACTGGTTGCGGCGAAATATGGCAAGCAGTGCGACGTCATACCGAATGGCGTCCTGCTCTCCGACGTCCCGGTGCAAAGCGACCGCGTCACCGCGCTCGGACTGGAGCCCGGACGATACGTCCTGACTGTCGGTCGACTCGTCCCGGAAAAGCGCCAATTGGATCTTTTGCGTGCCTTTTCTTCTGCGAAGCTCGGGGGATGGAAGCTGGCGATCGTCGGCAGGATCGATCACAAGAATGAATATGCCGATCGGCTCGCTGCTGAGGCCGCACGCTGCGAAAACGTGGTGATGGCAGGCTTCCAGACCGGCGAATCTCTCCGTCAGCTCTATGCGCATGCCGGGCTGTTCGTCTTGCCGTCCTCGCACGAGGGTCTTCCGATCGTGCTTCTGGAAGCGCTCAGCTACGGGTTGCCGGTGCTGGTCAGCGACATTCCGTCCAATCTTGAGGTGGTCAGCGACGGGGCACATGTCTTCCGGGTCGGAGATTGCGAGGAAATGCGTTCAAAGATTGCGGCGTTGACGGTCCTGGAGTGGAGCGCCGAGGATCGGCAAACGCTTCGTCGAGAGAGCACGGCGCGCTACAATTGGACGGACATTGCGCGGAGGACCTTGGAAGTATACGACGGCGTGCTCGGCCGGAAACACAGGAAGGAAGGCGGAGCCGGCGTGCCTTTGCCCGGGCATTATAATCCTGTTGGCAGCGTCAACGACAATTTGGCAAAACCGCTCACCTGAGCCGCCTCGGCAACAGCCGATTTGCGCAAACAGCGCGGCGGCTTGAAATAAGGAGCGGGCCGGCGCCGGGACGCACTTGGACGCGCCACTCCAACTTGGCCGGCGTCCGTCGTCTTGCGGCCGGGGAATGTGAGCCAAGAAGCGCTCGCGCCGGAGGGCACCGGAATTTACGTCATCGCTCTGGCAGCAAATAGCGCCTCCTGAAACAGCAGCAGCTGAGCTGCAGGAGGCGGAAACTGCTCGGGAACGCGCCATTTCACGCTTCGCAGCGCAATTATGAGGGTTGATCGGCAATTCTGGGAATAGATTGGGCTTTTGAAAAGACCTGGAATCTGAAAGGCTAGCCACTGGGGATTTTCAGAAATTCGAGAGAATGCGTCCGAGCGCGCCTGGACATTGCGAAAATGAGCTCAACGGACATTCCTGCAGTGAATGAGAGCGGCCTCGACCAGCTGCTGAAGCCGATCCTCGATTCAGCCGCTCAATATCTCATCAGATTGGCCGAGCCCGGTTTGGAATTCGTGCCGGAAAAGTTGCGACGTCCGCTGTTCGTCGTGCATCAGACGTTGAGCGGGGAACTGCGGGCCCTTCTGGAATTGCGAACTGTATACGGCGACATGATCGTCTGCCGAATTGCCGCTGCACGACATCCCTGGGAGCAAGGCGAACTCACACACTACCAGCATTTGAGGCTGGTGTGGTCGCACTTTTTGCGGCTGCACAGCACATTTGAGCATAAGCTCGCAGAACTTGGTCAATACCATCGCGAGGCGCTCGAACTTTTTTCCGCAGATATCGAGCCGATGGATGCGGATGCATATCCAGGCCAAGCCGGCATTGTGTCAGGCGAAACCGCAACTTGTCGGGAGAGGCAGACCGACCGCTGGTACGAAGTCGCGCCCAAACCGGAACAGTCCGCGATATTCCCCCAGATGAGGGTCGCCAGCGATTGGCCGGACGGCCTTAGTCCGTTTGCAGACCACTATGATGGGGCCAGAAGGGAGCTGTTAAGTGAGATTGATACGACAGCCGAGATGGTGGGGGCGGCAATTGCCGGTTTTTTGGTTTGTCACGGTCGAGCCCTTTTGGACGTTATTGAACGTTACAACAATATGCTCACAAACTTTCAGAAAAGCCGGACCGATTAACGACGATCGGCTTCATGATTATTTCGATCAGCGCGAGTCCGACCGGCAACGCGCAAATTGTCGGCGGTACCAGAGCTCGAGACGACATCGTAGCTAATTCTCTGACCCTCAACGAGCTCGGCAAGGCCAGCCCGTTGAACCGCCGACGCATGGACGAAAACGTCCCTGCCGCCGCCGTCAGGACGGATGAATCCATACCCTTTGAACTTATTGAACCAAACAACGAAACCCGTCGCCAAGAAAATCCCCGTCAGTAGCTGTTCAGCGCCGTAAAAATCGAGGTGAAAGGCACACTACCAACCTGCTGCACTGCGGAAAGTTCCAAAGGCGCGCGGGAACTCATCGAGCTATGCAAGGCGAGGCGAGCGGGACATCGGCGGGCGCGCCAGTTCGGATGACCCGATTCGGTGCATGCGCTTCTCCGGCGCGCTGCATCCAAGATGCCGGACGACACTTCAGAGCAGCGGCGTTTCGCAGCCAGGTGATTTGGCGACCCGTGATCCGGTTGAGCATGTGACGGGTCGGGTCTGTTTTAGCCGACCGTTTGTTGGTAGCGGGTCGGCTCGCTGCATGCTCACGGGTAGGGAGCGATCCTGAAATAGATCAGGCCGCCGACAGGGACGATGCCACGCTGATTCCTGTGGGCGCGGATCCACTCCTCTGCGATCCCTTCACGCCGGAGCGTTTCTATGTCTCTGAGGTTGATGGTTTCCACCTTCTCGATGCTCCAGACGACCAACCTTGCCCCGGACTTCTCGAACGCAGCTTTCAACTCGGCGAACACATCGCACCTGGTCAGCATCCGGACAAGCGCTGGCCCATCCGGCGCGCGAGGGTTGCGCGTATCGCGAGTGTGCAGGAAACAATCCGCGATCTGCTGCTTCCAGGCAGCGTGTCGGATGCGTCCGAGGCCGAACCCCTTGAGATCGCCAATGACGACCCCGTCGTTCGCCATCGACTCAAGCAACCTGCCGGCAGCGGCCATGTCATCCTTGAGCGCGGGATGGCAGCTGAGAGGAGGGTGACGCAGCCTTAAGTAGCTGTGATCGGAGTCTTGCTTGAGCCACATCTGGACGGAGCAGCGCTCACCGGTCTCCGTCTGGTAGATCTGCTCCCCGCTGTCGACGCTTTTGAGCACTGCCGGAGCGGTATCGGCGCGAGCTGCCGCCACAGGCGCCAGCGTCAGGCCTGCAATTATTGCTGCTCTCGTCAGAAACATGAGCCAGCCCCGTCGAGAAGAGTTTTCCTGGATGTATTGCGCAAGGTTCAGGGGAAGGGCGCGATCCTGAAATAGACGAATCCGCCAAGGGGGACGACGCCGTGGTCGTTCCAGCGGGCATCGATCCATTCCTCCGACATTCCCTCTTTCCGGAGAAAGTCGGTGTTCTTGAGGTTGACGGTCTCCACTTTCTCGATGTCCGAGATGACCAACCTTGCTCCGAACTTCTCGAACACGCCGTTCAGCTCAGTGAAGACGTTGCAACCTCTCAGCATCTCGGCAAACGCTCGATGAGGCGGTGGCGCGCGGCGGTCACTCCTGCCGCGGTTTCCCAGGAAACAATCCGCGACCTGTTGCTTCCAGGCTGCGGGCGTGACGCGTCCGAGGGTGAAGGTCTTGAGGTCGCGAATGCTGATGCTGTCGCCGGTCATGGATGCAAGCAACCTTCCGATCGCAGCGGTCTCATCCGCAACGGCCGAACGGCAGGTGGACGGCGAGCGATGCAGGCTGATGAATTTGCCGTCGGGTTGTTGATGCTCGAGCCGGATTAAGACGGCGCAGTCCTGACCAATTTCCGTCTGATAGACTGGCTGTCCGTTGTCGATGCTCTTGAGCACTGCCGGCGCGGAATCGGCGCGAGCCATCGGCAAAATAGCGAGCACCAGGCCTGCGAGTGCAACCATTCGTGTCAGAAACATAAACCTGCCTGTCGAAAAATCATTCTTGGATGCGTTGCCAATAGCACGTCGCGGCTGCCAGTACAGTACTACAGGAACCGATTGGCGAAGCTGATCTGCCGATGCAGGACGTCGGGACCAGAAAGCGCAACGCCGCCGAAGCGGAATATGTTCGCCCGGCGGCGTTGGTCAGATACTGGGCCTCGAAATCCCCCAGCGGGAATATTCGTCTACAGTCAAAGCCGAAAACTCAACAAATATAGGTATCAGTTTTCGGCAGAGAACCCCTTTTCACCGATCTATTTCGGCGATTCCTAAGCGCGCCACGCTTTGAGATGGCGATGAGCGCAGCATAAGCGCGGCGCTTTCGGCGGCGCCGCAAGACCCGGAAGCCTGTCGCGCAGAGGTCGTCGACTTCGGCGTAGGCAGAAAAGCCGAATATGTCGGGCGTAGATCTTTAAGTAACTTAACTGAGATCAATAAATGCCGCTGCGCCGGCAAGTATTTGCCTTCCGGCCGCCATCTTTAAGGTAACTCCTAATAACAACGAACGACAGCGGGAGTCGGGGAAATGTACAGTCGCGATCTAAAATCGATGTCCGTAGATCAGCTATGGAATCTTCATGAGCAGGTCGTTGCCGAACTGGGGCGCAAAATTGCGGCTGAAAAGATCAGACTGGAGGAGCGCCTGCGTAAGCTCCAGTCGGCCGGCGCAATCGCAAGACCTGATCGCGAACGTCGGCCGTACCCTAAGGTTCTTCCGAAATATCGAAACCCGAAAAATCGCGAGGAGACCTGGGCCGGTCGCGGCAAGCAACCGCGATGGTTGAGGGCCCAGCTTCGATCCGGGAAGAAGCTGGAAGATTTTCGTATCGGGCCGGCGTCCGCCTGATACCTCCTGCTCTGCAGCGGCCGGCCTCCGCCGAAAGTTGTGGTCAAAAGTGAATACAAGAGATCGTAGTCGTGTGGTTTGGTACCCTCGCTGCAGCGGGGGTATTCATGTTTCTTACGACCGAGCTCACTTGGCAGAAAATGGATAACTTGGCAGATATCGAGGGGCAAAGGGCCGATCTTGAGCGGCAAATGGCCGATCTGCTGGCTTTGAGGCGGGCATTGTGTCTCGCCATGGCATCTCTTCAACGTCCCAGGCGCCCCAGGCACGGCCTTACGCGCACTTCGTTCAGGCGAACCGTGTCGCGCGGAAGCAGGATTTTCTGAGCGCTAAGCTTCTGAGTGTCTCGCAGACAGGAAGGCCGCCCGAACGCGGCTCGCTTTAGCCTTCCTGGTCTTCGAGCACGACAAGAGGGGCGTACGCGTCGTCACGAAACGCGGGTTGGGATGCGGTGGACGAGGCAACGTCGGCGCAATGACGAGTTTGTTCGAGCGAGGTATTTCGCCAAGAACATCCCGGCCGAGCCAACGGGTTCGCGCGAAGTGCGGCCCCATGACAGGCTCCGCGTGAGCCCGGACCCATAACGACAGGCCGTTGTGCTGCGAAGGTTTGAGTCCCAGCTGCGCCAAAACAACTGAGCCCTGTGGTGATGGTCACCCGGCTCGGGCCGGCAGCGCCTGTGTCGTGCTATTTGCCTCGCGGCGGCGGCGTGCCTCGGCTTCGATCAGGTTGACGAGCTCGGGCCGGCGGCCGGCCAGTTGGCGAAGATCGGCAACGTCGAGCACGAGCAGGACGCTCGGCTTCGTGGCGACCACGGTTGCCGAGCGGGGCGTACCGAACAGGAGCGCCATTTCGCCGAAAAAACTTCCCGGCGTGAGCACGACGGGAGCCGGCGAAAGCTGCACGGTGGCCTCGCCCGAGACCACGAAATACATGGTGTCGCCCGGCTCGCCCTTGCGCACGATCACCGTGCCTTCGGCGACGTCCCGTGACTCCAGCAGGCGCACGATATCGGCGATCGCGGCGGCGCCGAGGTCTTGAAAGAACGGCACCGTCGTGACGAGGTCCCAGGTATGGAGAAAGTGGCGGCGCTGCAGCTCCTCGGCAAAAGCCGTGGCGATAATGCCGGCCTGAAGCGCGAACATCACGACGCCGCCGACCATTACCCATCCTCCGAGCAGTCGCCCCCATACCGTCACCGGCGTCACGTCGCCATAGCCCGTCGTCGTCAGGGTCACGATCGCCCACCACATCGCGCGCGGCACGCTGCCGAAGACTTCCGGCTGGATCTGGCGTTCGAAGATGTAGGCGAGCGTGGAGGCGACGAAGAAGATCGCGAGGAAAAGGCTGGCAATGCTGAGCAGCGCCGTTCGGCTGCGCTGCATCACCCGCCAGAACAGCGCAAGCCCCGCGGTGTGGCGGATGTAGCGCAGCGCCCAGGCCAGGGCGAACAGCAGGGCGTCCTTCGGTTCTGACACCATCAGCCAGCCGCAGGGCAGGGCGAGCACCGAAGCAGCGTCGATCAGGCCCTCGGCAGAGGTAAGATAGAGGCGCTGCCTCGCCCAGGTCCGCAGCTTGCGCAGCCGAAGGGCGAATTTGGCAGCGATCGCGATCCATGCCGCGACAACGATGGCGGCGAAAAAGAGCTGCAGAGGGTCATTGAAAGTCGGCGAGGTGCCGAGAATCATCGCGAACAGCCCGACGGTGGTCAGTCCGTTGGACAGGGTGGGAGACAATGATCGGGGACCGGATTTCATCGGGTTGGCACGGAAGCGCTGGCAGCCTCTACATTGCGGGTTGCGCGCGCCCTGGACCTTGACCAGTATCAACAAGCCCGAATCCTGCGGCCCTAAGCCGTCAATTCTCCCTGCAAAGAAGCGGAAAGCCCATGCCGAACTTCCAGATGAGCCTCGTCTCCCCCGCGAAGCTGTTGTTCGCGGAAGCAGTCGCGCAGGTCGACCTGCCTGGTGCCGAGGGCGATTTCGGCGTGCTGTCGGGCCATGCGCCGATGGTAGCGCTGCTCCGGCCGGGGATCATCACGGCGATCGCCGGTGATTTTCGCGAACGGTTCGTGGTATTCGGCGGGCTGGCCGAGTTCTCCGACGAAAGCCTGACCGTGCTGGCGGAAGACGCCACGCCGGTCGAGGAATTCGACGTCGGGCTGCTGGAGGCCCTCATTGACGAGATGCAGGAGGGCCTCGCCGGCATTCCGGTCGGTGCGGAGCTCGACGAGGCGATCGCAAGGCTCGACCATTACAAGTCGATCCAGGCCGGTCTCACCGTCACGACCGCGCTGTAGCTGAAACAGCCGAACGCGCGACGCGATAAGAGCACGTCGCGTTTCCAGATGGCCGCGGCTAATAATCGTGGTGGCCAGACGGGCGGCCGCCACGGCCGCCACGGCCGCCAATCGCGCCGCCGATACCGATGCCGATACCAATCGCCGCGCCGATCGCCTCGGGCGGGATACCCTCTTCCTTCGGAGGCGCGGCGGTAGTGGGTTGCCGGCGCACCCTGGGAGTGTCGACAACCCGCTTGGGCCTCGGCTGCTCCTCAACCCGCTTTTTGAGCGGCTGGGTCGGCGGGCAGGGGCAGGTCGGTCCCATCGCGACGGTGTTCGGCTGCGCGCCGAACGAGCGGTTGCGGACGCGGTCCTGCAGTTTGCGTGCGGTCGCCGCAAGGTCGCCGGTCGGGTAGGTACCCAGGAACGCGGCGTAGGAAGCCGCGGTGTTGATCGCCACCGCGGTGGCCCACGCCTCCATCACATAGCGGCGCTCAAGCAGGGTGCGCACGCGCACATTGTAGGGCGGCTGGGCGAACAGGGCGACGAAGGCCTCATAGGCCGGCACGGTATCGTCGGCGATCACCAGCTGATAGGCGACCCTGGGGTCCTTGCCCTTGAGCTCCTTGCGCCAGTCGTCGGCGCTGCGCGTTGCGCCTTGCGGCTTCGCAGCCCCGGCCTTGGCCTGGTCGGTCACGCCTTGCTGTGCCCTGCCGGACGCGGCCTGGTCGCCGAAGAACCTGAAGTCGGTGGTCAGCGAGGAGCTTTCCCACGGGATCTGCCGGCCTTCGGTGGCATCGTTGACGGCGACGCGCACCCGCTTGAAGGCCTCCTCGATCGGCACGTTCGGCTCCCTCGCCACAGTGAGCAGCGCCGTCGTGTACGGGCTGTTTTCGCCGCTGCCGTCCTCGGCCACCGCGCCCGGGGAGGTCGAATAGGAGATGAACGAGCCGGCGGCGCCGGCCTTGGTATCCACGATGGCAAGGCCGTGACCGGCCGTGTTGTTGATGGCAGGGAACGGATTGTTGCGGCAGGCATCGAGCATGATGATGCGCATCCGCGTCGGCAGCGCGCCCAGCGTGTTCATGACGTCGGTGAGGCGGACCGCCTGCAGCGGAATGTCGGTCTCGCGTTTCGGATCGACATCGACGGGGAGGAGATAATTCTCGCCGTCGATCTGCAGGCCATGGCCGGCATAGAACATCAGCGCGACGGTATCGGGCCCGCTCGCGGCGATCTTAGCGGCGAAGTCGCCGACGGCCCCGCGCATGTCGTTCTGGGTGAGGTCGGACGTCGCGGTGACTTCGAAGCCGGCATTGCCGAGCATCTCGGTCATCTTCCTGGCATCGTTGGCGGGGTTCGGCAACGCCACCACCGAGCGATACGCGGATTGGCCGATGACGAGCGCCAGGCGCTTTTCCGCCTGAGCTGTTTGCGAGGCGGCGAGCAGGAAAAGCACCAGCGCCGCTGTGATCGAACATGATTTGCGAAGGAAAGGAAGGAGAGAGAGGGCACGCATGCTTCAGTCTCCATTTCAAGGCCGCTATACGGCCGCTTGCCTGCTAGCACATCTGGCTATCGGAGTGTTGACGTGCGTCAACGCTCGCGCGGGCGATTTTGGAATGCAGGCCGAGCGGGCTCGCATCTCTCCAAGGCGCGGTGTTACCTTTCGACGCTACTTGCCCTCGAGCGTATTGACCGGCTCCCAGTCGGGTGGCGGGGGATGGGTGGCCAGCTCCTTGGCGCGCCGGGAGAAGATCGCCGAAGGTGGATCCTCACCTGCAATACGATCGAAGCACGCGGTCGCGCGCTCGAACTCACGCGCGCGCCAATGCGCAAGTCCCTCGGCATAGGCCGCCGCGGTCCTCGACTGCTGTTCGCTCTCCTGTCCGGCTTCGGCGAGCGGCTCGTAGACGTTGACGGGCTCGGCGCGTCCCTTGACCCTGATCGCGTCGAGCTCGCGCCAGGCGAACGTCCCTCCCGTTTGCGCGACCGTCATTTCGGAGGCCATGATCGAAGTGCCGAAATACTTGTTGGCGCCCTCGAGCCGGGAGGCGACGTTCACGGCGTCGCTCATGACCGTGTAGTTGAAGCGCCGCTTCGATCCGATATTGCCGACCAGCGCTCCGCCCGAATTGAGTCCGATGCGGTGCGCGAGACGGTAGCCCTGAAATGCGGCACTGTCGGTGTTGAGCTCTTCAAGCCGATGCCGGCATTGCAGCGCGGCGCGCACCGCGTTGCGTGCGTGGTCAGGATCGTCGACCGGAGCTCCGAAGACCGCGACGATGGAGTCGCCGATGTATTTGTCGATATAGCCGCCGTGATTCTCGATGATGTCGGTCATTGCCGACAGATATTCATTCATCAGTGCCACGAGCTCGGTCGGTGTGAGCTTTTCGGAGATGGAAGAAAAGCCGGCCACGTCGGAGAAGAACACGGTCAGGTTGCGCATCTCGCCGCCAAGCGCCGGCATTTTTGCCGACGCGAGCATGGTGTCGATGACCTGCGGCGCGAGATAGAACGCGAAGCTCTTGCGCAGGAAGCGCTCTTCCTTGTCGGCGATCACGAAGCGGTATCCGACCATCATCGCGAGCGCCGCGGCGCCGGCGAATGTTGGCTCGAACACGGGCAGCGCCAGCGACTTGACGAACACGCTGACTGCGGCAGCTGTATACATCACGATGACGCCGATATAGACGAGAGTCGCGCCGAGCGGCGCCAGCAGGCAGGCGGCAAAGGCGGCAAAAGCCGCGATCGCGACCGTGATGACGGCCCGCGTCGGAAAGCCAGGCTCGACGGCCGCATCGCGTCCCATCAGGTTCTTTACCGCCGTCGCATGGACGAAGACGCCCGCCATCGAGCTGCGCGCCGTCTGCGCGGCGGCTGTCACGGCGGGGAATACGCAGCGCGGCGCGCGTGCGCCGTCGAGTCCCTTCGAAAGCCGTATCGAGGTGAGCTTGCGGTCCTCGAAGTTGAGCACTGTGCCGAGGATCACGACCTTGCCGCCAAACTCGCGGCGGAAGAACTCGTTGTCGGCCTTCTCAAGGCAGGCGTGCAGGTCGGCAAAGGAATAGGTCGGAATGTCGCGGCCGCCGCCGCGGAAGTTCAGCGTCATCGTGTTCGGCATCGCGCCTGGAATACGGTAGCCGCCAAGAGTCATCTCGCCGTTCGACGAAAGCTCCGGCTTGGCGTCGAGCGCGCGCGCGGCCAGCTCGACCGCCATCGAGGGAACGCGCTTGCCGTCGATGAGGAATGTCAGCGGCAACCTGCGGATGACCTCGTCGGGATCAGTGTTGACGTTGAGCGCTCGAATGTTTTGCGGCAGAGCGGCCAGCCGTTGCCCGGGTGAGGGACGCTCAGGGTGTTCCCGGCTCAAGATCTCGCCGAGGACAAGCTTGCCGGCCGAGGCCGCGGACCTGAGCGATCGGAGAAAGTCCCGGTCGAACCCGCGCAGCCGGGCGCCGAGCGGTTGGTCGCCAAACGGAATTTCAGATTGTTCGATCGATGTCGGAAAAATGACGTCAAAGCCGATTACCCGCGCGCCACCATCCGCGATGGCCGAGACGACGCGGCCGAGCTCGCGGCTCCATGTCATTGTCGGCGAACCCACGAAGGGCGCCGTGTGGTAGGTCTCTTCATCGATCGCGACGACAACGACGGGAGAGGAGGCGGGATAGCGGCGGTCGCCGAACAGCTCCCAGCGGAGGGTCGTCAACAGATCCAGCGACAGTCCCTGCAGGAGCTCAATGGACGCCAGGGACGCGCCGGACACCAGCGCTATCAAGAGAGCCGCAACAACGTTCCGCCTGGTGATGCGCCGCATGGCCGCGCGTCGCGCCGGCAACCGGCTATTGCAGCCGGAGCAGGCGACCTACGATCGGCGAGGGACTCATCGTGGCTTGCGGGTCAACCAGGAAGGTGAAGCGTTTTTTTCCCAGCGTTGCCAGATAAGTGCCGCCGGGCGTCAGGGATTTTCCAGCCTTGGCGAAGTCGTAGAACCTGCCCCGCACCATCTGGTTGCTCTTGAGTGGCACTGTGAACTGCTCGCCCGACCCATCGATCCGTTCGATGACGAGCGTGCCGCCGCTCTTCGCTTCGACCAGGGGCGAAACGCCGTAGAGCGTCGGCAGCTTTTTCGGCGGGCCGGAGCGGCCGGGCTGGATGGCGCGGAAGGTGGTGGCGGCGCTCTGGTTGGCTTCGCGATCGGACAGCTGGACGGCACCGGCATCGCAAGGCACTTTCACGCGCTGGACGTCGCCGAGGTGGACCATGCTCTCCTCGGCTCCCACGATGACCGTTCCCCCGGTAATCGTCTCGCGCCAGCACGATTTCATGTAGCCGAGGACGACCGTGGCCTGGGGGGCGAGCTTGATCACCTTGCCGGGCGCCACATAGTCCATGAATTCAACGCCCTGGACCTTGCCTTGCACGTCCTCGACGATGGCAA
>NZ_JACRAW010000007.1 GCF_016213215.1 Bradyrhizobium sp.
AGCGAGCGCTCGAGCGCCGAAACGCGGCTGGAGTGGTCATTGTCGATCGCAAGCACCAACCGGTCGAAGAAGCGCCGTCGCTCCGAGGCCGGTCCAAGGAACAGGCCGTCCATGCCAGGGGTGAGCCACACCGTGCGAATGTGGTCGCCGAACGCGGCCGGCGAGGAGGCTGGCTCACGGTCGACGCGGCAGCGGCGTGTCGTTGGGGTGTCGGGCTGCGGTGCATCGATGCCCGTGCCGAGCGTGGCAAGCCCGAGGGCGCCCTCGACCTCGGCCGAGACGGCCCAGGACCCATCGCCCTGATTGTCGGCGACATCCTCCAGCGTGGCGCGGCGCAAGCCCCGGCCGGGCGAGAGAAACGAGATCGCCTCAAGGCAATTGGTCTTGCCGGCGCCATTAGGGCCGACCAGAGCCACCATGTCGGCCTGCGTCTCGACGCCGGCCGCGCGGTAATTACGAAAATGCGTCAGCCTCAGGCGATGGATGCGGGACGGGGTCATCTTGCTCGTCATTGCCGGGCTTGACCCGGCAATCCATCGTCCGCGTCAGCGGACAATTTCATCATAAAGATCTCGCCAGTCAGGGTTCTTTGCAACGATCAGGTCGATTTTCCACTCGCGAGACCAATGTTTAATGTTTTTCTCGCGCTGGAGCGCGGCGGCGATCGTTTCGTGCGGCTCGTAATAGACGAGCATCTTAATGCCGTAGCGCTTGGTGAAGCTTTCCGCAAAGCCCTCGCGGTGTTCATAGACGCGCCGTACCAAATCGTTGGTTACGCCCACCTACAGCGTTCCACCGGGTTTGCTGGCGAGAATGTACACCCAGTAAGTCATCTCGTTTTGATGGATTGCCGGGTCAAGCCCGGCAATGACGAAGAACTGTCACACCCGCATCGGCATCAGCACGTAGAGCGCGCTCTTGTCCTTCTGGTCCTGCATCAGGGTGGGTGAGCCCGGATCGGCAAGTCTCAAGACCGCGACCTCGCCTTCGATCTGGGCCGCAATGTCGAGCAAATAGCGGGAATTGAAACCGATATCGAGTGGGTCGGAAGCATATTCGACCTCGATCTCTTCGGTCGCGCTGCCGGAGTCGGGATTGGTCACCGACAGCACCAGCTTGCCGGGAGACAGGGACAGCTTCACCGCCCGTCCGCGCTCGCTCGAGATGGTGGAAACGCGGTCGACGGCGGCTTCGAAATCCTTCTTGTCGACGAGAAGCTCCTTGTCGTTGTTCTGCGGGATGACCCGGCCGTAATCGGGGAACGTGCCGTCGATCAGCTTCGAGGTCAGCACCACGTCGCCGATGGTAAGGCGGATCTTGGCCTGCGACAGCTCGACGGTGACCTCCGCCTCGCTGTCTTCGATCAGGCGCTGTACTTCCCCGACCGTCTTGCGCGGCACGATCACGCCCGGCATGCCGGCGGCGCCCGTAGGCTGGACGAGGTCGAACTGCGCCAGCCGGTGCCCGTCGGTGGCGACCCCGCGCAGCGTGGCGGCCTTGGCGGTCCCGGCGGCGTGCAGATAGATGCCGTTAAGATAGTAGCGCGTCTCTTCCGTGGAGATCGCGAACTGGGTGCGGTCGATCAGGCGCTTGAGGTCCTTGGCGGGCAGCGCGAAGGAATGCGTCATGTCGCCGGCGGCAAGATCCGGAAAATCGTTCTCCGGCAGCGTCTGCAGCGTGAAGCGTGAGCGGCCGGCACGGATCGCCAGAATGGCGCGGTCGCCGTCGGCCTCCAGCACGATCTGCGAACCGTCGGGCAGCTTGCGCACGATGTCGTAGAACATGTGCGCGGGCACCGTGGTCGCGCCCGCGGTGGCGGTTTCGGCCGGCAGTGTTTCCGTCACCTCGAGGTCGAGATCGGTTGCCTTGAGCGACAAACGAGTATTCTCGGCGCGCACCAGCACGTTGCCGAGGATCGGGATGGTATTGCGGCGTTCGACCACCCGGTGGACATGGCCCAGCGATTTCAGGAGCTGCGCGCGTTCGACCGTAACCTTCATTGCACTACCCACCTGATCCCCAAGATGGAAAAGCCGGGCGGCCCGATGGCACGCCCCGGCGCTGGACACCCGAAAAGCCGGATCAGTTAAGGATTTGACCAAACCCCCGGGGGTCGCGCAAGGTGGCGCGGATGAGCCCCGGATTCAAGGGATAGGTGCGCAGTTCCCCACGTTTTGCTGGCCTTTTCGCGACTCGTTGGCGTGGAAGGGCAGCATCAGGAGCGGGCAAGGCACAACCCGGCTCGCGGCATGTCGCGAGCCGACCTTCTGCGGACGAGAGGTGGCCAGGAGGAGCCGAAGGCTCACTCCTGCAGCTGGCGCTTCAGCGACTCGACCTCTTCGGATAGCGCCGTGTCCTTGGCGACCAGTGCCTCGATCTTGCGCACCGCGTGGAGCACCGTGGTGTGGTCGCGTCCGCCGAAGCGACGACCGATCTCCGGCAGCGACCGCAAGGTCAGGGTCTTCGCCAGATACATCGCGACCTGGCGCGGACGAACCACATTGGCGGTGCGGCGCGAGGACAACAGGTCCGACCGGCTGACATTGTACTGGCGCGCCACCACGCGCTGAATGTCCTCGATCTTGATACGCTTGGGCTCCTGCGGCCGGATCAGGTCGCGGACCTCGCGCTCGGCCATTTCCAGCGTCACCGGCTGCGCATTGAGTTTGGAGTGGGCGAGCAGGCGATTGATCGCTCCCTCGAGGTCGCGACCGTTATGAGTGATGGTGCGGGCAAGATAGTTCAGCACGTCGTCCGGCACGTCGAAGCTTGCATGATGGGCGCGAGCGGCTGCGACGCGCGACTTGAGAATGCCAAGCCGCAGCTCTTCACCAAGCGATCCCATCTCGACCACGAGGCCGCCGGCAAGGCGCGAGCGGACGCGATCGTCGAGGCTCTCCAGATCGGACGGCGGACGATCCGCCGCGATCACCACCTGCCGGCCGGCGTCGATCAGCGCGTTCAGCGTGTGGCAGAACTCGGCTTGCGTCGACTTGCCTTGCAGGAACTGAAGGTCGTCTATCACGAGCACGTCGATGCCGCGCAGCGCTTCCTTGAACGCCAGGGCCGTCTGGGTCTTCAATGCGGCGACGAAGCCGTACATGAACTTCTCCGCAGTCAGATACAGCACCTTGCGTTCGTTGCCGGAGTTGCCCGCCCACGTCACCGCCTGCAGCAGGTGGGTCTTGCCGAGCCCGACGCCGGCATGGATGTAAAGCGGGTTGAACATCACGGGATCGCCGCGGCGCCCCTCGGCGACCTGGCGGGCCGCCGCATGCGCCAGCGTGTTGGAACGGCCGATGACGAAGCTGGCAAATGTCAGCCGCGGATCAAGCGGCGAACCACCGAGCGCGTCGTGGTTGGCGGACACCGGCACGGTCGCCGTGGCGCGCAGATCGGCAGTCCTGCCATCGGCACGGTCGGCACGCCGCGGGTCGATGGCTGGCGCAGCCTCCTTCCCCGGGGCCACCGGGCGGATCGCCGAACGCACGGTGAGATCAATGCGATGCACGTCCGGCAGTTCGGCCTGCCAGCAGGAGAGTACGCGCTCGGCGTAGTGCGCCTGGATCCAGCTCTTCAGGAAGCGGGTGGGGACCGAAAGCCGTACGCTTTTGTCCTGCACACCTTCCAGATCCATGCGGGCAAACCAGCTTGTGTAAACATCTTCGCCTACGGTTGAGCGCAGGCGGCCCTTCACGCGTGACCAGCGTTCTTGTTCCGGTGTCGTCATCGTCTGATAACTTCTCTAAAGTGAGTAATGTTGTGTTGGTGAATGCCGCGCAGCTTTCCTGCGATGGCACGACCTCAAGCGAGCTCACCTTCGGGCATAGATCACCCCTCCGGCGAAAACGCCGTTGGGCTGCTCAGCGATTTGAAGGTGACGGGTCGCGAGGTCAGCGCGTACTCGGCGCGCCATTGCACGTCGGCGGCTGCCGGTAGACGAAATCAACTATGACAACAAGGTTCGAAAAAGGAGTTTGCTCCAATACCGCGATCATTCCGTATAGCATGAAACCTCCCCATCCCGCCGCGATCACTCGCGACAAGGTCCTGCTGTGATTCAGAAACGGATGCATCCGAACAACAACTGTTCGTTCGCAACGTAACTCAATCGATACTAACCCCGTTCGCCGGCCTTGCTTGGCGTTGGTGCCGAGTAGTCCGTGAGTGTCTCTCCTGCTCTTGAGCTAACGAGGCACGCATGCCCCGCCGGAGAAATTCAGACACAAAACTACCGCACCCATATTGCTATGGGTTGCGACACGACAATCGCTTGGTAAAGCTCCGCCAACGTGCACACCGCCGCCGATTTGCACGCTCGCCCCGTTTCCAAAACCGCGCTGGTCTCAAGATCGTGGGCGCTGCGAACGATCTAAGCAATACACGATGCGCGGCGGCCCGCAACGATTTGATTCAAATCCGAACTGTCGGAAACTTGCCCGGAGCACGGGACTGCCCGCAGCCGCCTTCACGAACGGGAAAGCAAGTTTTTGAATCGCCGTGCAGAATCGCAAAGCCCGATTGGGGTGTCACAAATAGGACAGCGCGGCAAAAAATTTTCATAAAAGCGTCAAGCGAAAGCCGTGTGAGCGAGTTTTCGAAATGCTTGTTGTCGCTATGGGGATAAGTGATTACCGAGCCATCGTTTTTCAGGACTCATTTCGATGGGTAACTCCCGCGGCGCAATGCAAAAGGAACTGCAGGCGCTCCAAGAGTCGGTTTCGGCGTCGCGTTCGCAAGCTTTCCCGCAACTGCACGACGGTTTTCAGCGCGTCATTGCCGCCGTAAGAATACGGAGAATTGCGGAGCGAAAAGATGCGCCGAGAAAACTACGGGTTTTTGAGGCGATTCCGACTGGGTGCGACAGCAAAGCAACAGCGATATAAAAAAGAAAAAGCCCGGCGAAGCCGGGCTCATTGACGAATGTCGTTTTCGTTCAGCTCATTTCGCAAGCTTTGCGATCTGATGCGTCAGCCGCGATACTTTGCGGCTGGCGTTGTTCTTGTGAACGATGTTGCGCTGAGCCGCGCGCATCAATGCCGGTTCGGCACTCGCCATCGCCTTCACCGCCGCATCGCGATCGCCGGTCTTGATCGCCTCTTCGACCAGGCGAACCGCGCTGCGCATCTGCGTGCGGCGCGACTTGTTGATCACGGTACGGCGGGCAATCTTGCGCGTCGCTTTCTTGGCGGAAGTGGTGTTGGCCATGGTCTCAAATATCCTTCGGCGGTGACCGGTCGTTTGATCGGGCTTCAACGGCGCCGGCTGCTGACCGCGTGATCGACGCTCGGTTTTACGGTATTGGTTGAAAAAGCCGTTCTCCGAGCGAGACGAAACAGTCAGTGTTTAGCCTGATCTGTGCACTGCTCAAAGAACAGCGGCGGCGGGATTGCGCCCGCCGCCATTTGGCGCCCTTATAGAGGGCAGGCGTGGTACCGTCAACGCCTTGCAAGGCTCTTTGCCGGTCCGCCAGGCGGTCGGGTGGGGTGATAAGCCACTGACGAGGTTGAATTTCCAGGCCCGCTTGGGTATTGGCTGGCGGGATTTCAGGTGACCGAGGGAGATGGGCTCCTGGGAACCCTGTCTGCCGGCCTTGTTTCTAGGGTGACGCATGATCCGCGGCTTTTTCCGACTTGTGGGGCTGTTGCTGCTGGCCGGCGGGTTCATCTTCATGGTCTATGACGGCGCCCGCTGGGTCGCCGACCAGACGCTGCGGTTCACCCGTTTCGGCCAGTTCTGGAACGACATTCACCAGTCCAGCCAGCAGGCCGTCCGGATTTGGGTCGAGAGCAACGCCCCCTGGCTCTGGAGTTCCGTTGACAAGCTGATCCTGGACCAGCCGGTCTTCGCCGTGCTGGGCGTCCTCGGAATCCTCCTGATGGTTCTGTTCCGGCCGCGCAAGCCATTGATCGGCTATTCACGCGACTAGTCGTCACCCTGCATTGCTGTCGCCGGATCGCGCCGACGTAACAGGACTGCCCGCTCCGGCGTATTGGCTTATAATAATGCCTTGCATTGAAGGCACCCGCGGCGCGATTTCGCGTTGAGACGGGCTTGCCTGTTCGGAGATCGATCCATGCTGTTCACGCGTAAGAGCACGGCACTGCCGAGTGCCGCCGAGGCGCTGCCGGGTCGTGCACAACCGATTCCGACCGCCGCCAGCCACTTCATCAATGGTCACAAGCTCAAGCCGCCCTACCCGGCGGGTCTCGAGCAGGCGGTATTCGGACTTGGCTGCTTCTGGGGCGCGGAGCGCAAGTTCTGGGAGCTCGGTGACCGCGTCTACGTTACGGCGGCCGGCTATGCCGGCGGCCATACGCCGAACCCCACCTATGAAGAAGTCTGTTCGGGTCTCACGGGACACACCGAGGTGGTGCTGGTCGTGTTCGATCCGAAGAGAATCTCCTATCAAAGCCTGTTGAAGAGGTTCTGGGAGAGCCACGACCCCACGCAGGGCATGCGCCAGGGCAATGATCTCGGCACGCAATATCGAAGTGCGATCTACACCTTCAGTGACGGGCAGCTTAAAGCAGCCGAGGAGTCCAGGGCGCTCTATCAGAAGGCGCTCGCGGCGAAGAGGCTTGGCGTCATCACCACCGAAATCGTTCCGGCCGGTGAGTTCTATTTCGCGGAAGACTATCACCAGCAATATCTGGCCAAGAATCCGGCCGGCTATTGCGGGCTTGGCGGCACCGGCGTGTCCTGCCCGATCGGGGTCGGCGTAAGCGCCTGACCGCGTCTTCACGGCAGTCCTCGCCCGGTCGGCGTGGGGCTGCCGAAACGCTTTGTTAACCATAACGGGTGCAAGACTTAAGCTATCGCCGTCGAAGGGATAGCTACGGTGCGAGTTGCGCGCGCGTTTGACTTATCGATGATTGCCGCTGTCGCCGCGCTCGTCCTCTCGGGCTGCATGCAAACGCCAGGCCCGGTCGCGGTGGCGCAGTCTTCCGGCGATCTCGATCACATGGCCTATGGCCAGCCCACGCGCACGGCTCCGCCGGTTGCCGCCGACTCCAGCGGTGGCGGCGCGATCAGCGCCGCGCGCAACGCCTTTGCTGCCTCGCCCCGCCACGCGCCGTCGCCCGTTGCCTACGCCGCACCGATGCCGCCGTCCCAGCCGGTGCGGTATGACGCAGCCTATCGGCTCGATGCCGGCGACAAGCTGAGAGTCGTGATCTACGGCCAGGACGGTCTCACCAACACCTATGCCATCGACGCGGGCGGCTCGATCACCATGCCCTTGATCGGCGCGGTGCCGGCGCGCGGCCGCACGACGGCCGGGCTTGCCGCGGAGATCTCCGCCAAGCTGCGTAATGGCTACATTCGCGAGCCGTCGGTTGCGGTCGAGATCGAAACCTACCGGCCTTTCTTCATCCTCGGCGAGGTCGCGGCGCCCGGCCAATATCCTTATGTGCCGAACATGACGGTGGAGAGTGCGGTCGCAATCGCCGGCGGTTTCTCGCCCCGGGCAAAGCGCGATCTCGTCACGATGACGCATACCGATGCTTCCGGTTCGATGCGCGTGGTGGTACCGCTCGGCACGCCGGTCGGTCCCGGCGACACCATCCACGTCGGCGAACGCTGGTTCTGATCCTTCCGCAGCATATTTCCGGAATCCCTTAGCGCCGACGCGCGCCCGGAATGGCGTCCGGCCTATCTCTTCAGATGCCTGGCGAAGAAAGCCATGCTGCGCGGCCAGGCAACCTCGGCGCTGGCCTTGTCGTAGCTGGCTCGTTCATCGCAGTGGAAGCCGTGCTGGGCGCCGGGATAGACAAAGACCTCCACCTCGGGTCGCTTGGCCCTGATGGTCTCGACGTCGCTCAAGGGAATGCTGGCGTCCTTCTCGCCGAAGTGCAATTGGGTCGGCACCTTGGGCTTGTCGTCGGCAAAGCGCACGACGGCGCTGCCGTAATAGCCGATCGCGGCGGACAATCCGGTCAGCTTGGTCGCGGCGGCGTAGGCGATGCTGCCCCCGAGACAAAAGCCGATGATTCCGACCGGGCCTGTGTCCTTCACCGCGTCGATCGCCGCCTGGGTATCGCGCAGCATCGCCGGCCAATCGGCATTGGCGATGAACTTGCGGGCCACCGCGATCTCATCGGGCGAATAACCCGACTGGAAGTTGGGCTCGGTGCGATCGAAGATCGACGGTGCGACGGCGACGTAGCCGTGCGCCGCCAGACGATCGCAGACCGAACGGATGTGGTGGTTGACGCCGAATATCTCCTGGATCACCACGATCGCGCCTTTCGGGGCGCCGCTCGGGTCGGCGCGGTAGGCGCCCAGCTGAAAATGGTCCGAGGCCGTCAGCTTGATGTCTGTTCCCACGTTGTTATTCCTCTTGCCGCTCATAGCTGGTTCAAGTCCCGGCGGTTCTCTCCCGCCATTATTAAGGGAGCTCTATGTATCTCCTCATCCTGAGGAGCTTGCGAAGCAAGCGTCTCGAAGGATGAAGGCCCGTGTCGGGCCTCATGGTTCGAGACGGCGCTAACGCGCCTCCTCACCATGAGGGTTGAAAGCCTCGCGCACCGAAAAGATTCGCATCCTGAAAACGACCTATTCCCACATCCAGTTCTCGCCCCAATCACCCTTCCAGCCTGCAAGGCGACCGTGGCGAAACTGCAGGAACAGGCGGTGATGGTGATTGACCAGGCCACTGCCGCCGGTATTGCGCAATGCGAGATAGATTTCATTGCCGGGACGGCCGCTGACATATTGCAGGGGCTGGCCGAGCGCGCGCGCAGTTTCCTCGACGTCCATCCCGAACGCCAGCGGCGTGGTGTTCGATAGCGTCGCGGTGAAGGGCCGGCGAGGTTGTTCGGATGGGACAAATTGCTGGGCGTTGGCCGGCGGCGGCAGAAGGCAGAGCGCCGTTAATAGGAGGGCGCAACTGTTGAGCGGCTCGCTCATCCGCCACTCCTTTCCGCGCCGGGCTCGCGCGGCAGCGCCTCAAGGAACGGGAGCACCGCATCGAGGAAGGGCAGCGGCTGGTCGATGTTCACGGCGTGACCGGCCGAGGGGATCACGATCTTTCTCGCGCCGGGAATTTTCGCGGCCATGTAATCGGAGGCAGCGAGGAATGGGGTGTCGTCGGCGCCGACCACGATCAGCGACGGCACCTTGATCTCGGGCAAGAGCTCGATGACACGGGCATCGCGCTGGGTCAGCATGCCGCGCGCGGCACGCGCAAGACCGGTGGCGTCGCGGTGTTTCGCGCTCGATCGCTCGCGGCTTGCCGAATCGAGAATTGAAAGGCCCTCCCGCTCCAGACGCTCCGCGGTCTCATAGGCGCGCTTGTTCCAGGCGTCGCGGGCCTCGTCCTTCTTGAAGCCCGGACCGGTGTCGATGATGAGAAGTGCCCGGACCCGCTCGGGATGAGCCCGATAGAAGGCAAGCGACATGTAGCCGCCAAGCGACAGTCCGCCGACGATGGCGCGCTTGGCGCCGACGGCGTCCAGCAGCGCGGCCATGTCGCCGACCGTCAGTGTTTCGCTGTAGGCGTTGGGATCGTCCGGGTAATCGGACGCGCCGTGTCCGCGCATGTCCCACAGGATGAGCTGGTGATCCTTCGACAGCGCATCGACCTGGCCCTGCCACATCGCCGACGTCGCCGAATAGCCGTGGGTCAGGAGCAGCGGCGGACCGTTGCCATAAACTTCGTAGTGAATTTTCACGCCGTTCCGATCAATCTTTGGCATCGCACCATCCCGGTTCCGAAATTCATTCTAGCGTGATCGCTTCGGCGGGAGCCACTCAAACAACGGTTCGGCATGCGCTTTTTGGCGCGATGCGACTCCGCTCTTGCTTGTGCGAGCGCCGCTGTCGCAACGCAACATGGTGCCAAGTCGGACCGCCCTCGTTTCAATCAATTCCAAATTGCAATTGCCTCTGTGCAGGACGCGATCATTCTTTCGCGCAAGGCTGAACCCGGTGGGTGTCATCCAGCGGCCGGAAGACCATCCGCCGGAGGTTCTCCTTCGGCGGATTTTGTTTGCGCCGTGATCCGCCGCGCTGCTTTGGCGGGGCGCGGGACGAAAGAGAATCGCTCAAATTGTAACGATCGCGGTAAACCCTCGTTCAGCATGCGTATTAAGGCCCGGAGAACCTAATCCCACTAGGCTCGGCAGGAATTGTCCTGTGCCGTTACTGTCGGGGTCCCATGACAGCCTTAGCCAAAGAGTCCTCGTCCGCTTTAGCCGAAGAGGCTCCGTCCAAGCGCCGGTTGCTGCTTGCCTCGGATCGCCCTGACAGAAGCGACGAACTTGCCGATATCCTGCAGGCCGTCGGCGAGGTCGACACCGTCGCGACTTTGGACATCCCCGAGCGCCCGTCCCGCGATCTGTCCGGCATCATAGTCGATATCAACCTGCGCTCGCCGGAAAGCGTGCAGCGGGTGCGCAACAAGCTGCGCCACCAGGCGTACGGCTCCATGCCGCGCCTGTTCGTGCTCGCCGATGCGCTCCATCACGGAACGATGCAGGCCTGGGCGCTTGGCGCTACCGACACGATTTCGCGGCCGCTCGATCGCGACGCCATCCTGCGACGCATCCGAGCCGCTTTCCCGGACACCGGCGCCTATGACGCCAGCGAACGCGGCAAGGCGGTCAATTGCGGCGTCGAGGCCGCGCATGCGGTCCTGGTCAAGATGCTCGACAAATTTCCGGCCGGCACTCCCTTGAGCTTCGACGACGTCGTTGCGGTCGAGAACCACGTCATCAAGGCGATCAAGCATGGTTCATTGCGGCAATGGCTGACCACGGTGGCGTGCCATCACGTCGGCACCTATCGGCACTGCCTGTTCGCGACCGGCTATGCGGTTGCTTTCGCGCAGCACCTCGGCATGCGCGATGACGATCAACGACGCCTGACCCGGGCGGCGCTGCTGCACGATGTGGGCAAGGCATTCATTCCGCTGGAAATCCTCGACAAGACGGGCAAGCTGACCGACGCGGAGATGCAGGAAATTCGCCAACATCCACGGCGCGGCTACGAAGCGCTCGCCGACCAGGGCGGCTTCCCGCCGGAAATGCTCGATGTGGTGCTGCATCACCACGAACTGCTCGATGGCAGCGGCTATCCCAACCACCTCAAGGCCAACCAGATCAGCGATATCGTACGGCTGACCACCGTCGTCGACATCTATACGGCTCTGATAGAGACCCGGTCCTATCGCGCGCCCTTCACTCACCTGCGCGCCTTCTCGATGATGGAGGCCATGGGCGGCAAGCTGGACCAGCCCTTGCTGCAGGCCTTCCGCCCGGTGGCGATGGGATCGTTCTGACGAAGCCTTCTCCACTGTGTAGGGTGGGTTAGCGGAGCGTAACCCAGCACTTTCTGCGCCCCAGGCAGGTGGGTTACGCCTTCGGCTAACCCACCCTGCGACTTCGCACCGCGCCTCGGAACGACCAAGCTTCAGTCCAGCATCTTCCTCAGCTCGGCCTTGGCCACCTTCTCCAGTGTCGAGCGCGGCATCTCGTCGACCAAGCGGACTTCGTGCGGCACCTTGAAGTCGGCGAGCGCGCTGCGGCACGCGGTCATGATGCTGTCCTGCAAGTCCAAAGGCGCTCCGGCGATTCCGTCTTGCGGGATGACGAAGACGGCCGGCACTTCGTCGAGCATCGGGTGCCTCTTGCCGACCACGGCGACCTCGCGCACCCCGGGCATTACGGCGATGACCTGCTCGATCTCGGAAGCCGCGACGTTCTCGCCGCCGACCTTCAGCATGTCCTTGGCGCGGTCGCCGAACTTGATGAAGCCGTTGTCGAGCAGCGTGACACGGTCGCCGGTGATGAAATAGCCGTGCTCGTCAAAGCTCTCGCGCGTCGCTTTTTCGTTGTGCAGGTATTCCCTGAACAGCGACAGCCCGGGAATGCCCTTGATGAGGAGATTGCCGGTGCCGCCGACCTCGACCGGGCGGCCGTCGTCATCGACGATACGGATGGAGTATTCGGGCGCGGCGCGGCCGATCGACATCGGCGTGTTGGGCTGGTCGACCTCGCCGACAATGCCGTGGGTGATGGTTTCCGTCATGCCCCACCAGCCGATGATCTTGACGCCGAAGGCGGCAAAGGCCGGCGGTTCGCAGAGCGCGGTGCCCCAGAGCCGGAACTTGTGCTGCTTCGGGATCTCGCGCTCGAGCAGCGCCTTCATGCAGAAGGGTATCGTCGAGGTCCAGGTGCAGCCGTGCTCGAGCGCCACGCTCCAGAACCGGCTCGCGGAAAAACGCGGCTGGACCACGCATGTCGCGCCGACCCACAGGCTGCCCAGCATGGAATAAGCCAGCGCATTGGTATGAAACAGCGGCAAATAGGTCTGGTGCACGTCGGTCTGGTGCAGGTCCTGGTGCGCGGCGTTCACCTTGGCGCCCCACAGCGCGTTGGCGTGAGTCCACAGCACGGCCTTCGGGCGCGAGGTGGTGCCGGACGTATATTGGACGCTGCACGGTGCCGACGGATCGGCGGCGCGCCGAGGACGGTCGGCGCTGTCGGCAAACAGCGCCTCGAAACGATCGCCGCGCGAAGATAGTTGCGCGGGCGCCACGCCGGCATCATGCGAGGTCACCGCCATCCAGCGCAGATTGCGACAATGCGACGCGATCATTTCGGCATAGGAGGGCTGCGTGATCGCGGCGACCGCGCCGCAATGGCCGGCGAAGTATTCCATCTCCGCCGGCGCCGAGCGGGTGTTGGTGGTGACGGCAATGGCGCCGAGTTCGACGCAGGCAAACCAGGCCAGTATCGCCTCGATGCAATTGTCGAGATGGATCAGCACATGGTCGCCCGGTTTGATGCCGCGTTTTACAAGCCCGGCGGCCAGCGCGCCGACGCGGTCGTGAAATTCGCCATAAGTATAGCGTCGTGCCGGCGCATCGAACGGAGCCCAGATCAGGAACGGATGGTCGCGACGCACTTCCGCGCGCATCCTCAATAGCCAGGGCACGTCGAGACCCGCGAATGGGCCGACAACTCCGGGCACGTCTTTCGAATTCATGTTTCCTCCCGTGCAGCCTTGCCCGGCTGCGTCTGTTTGTTCTCGGTGCCCATGGCGGCAATGGATACCGACGAAGGCATCGCTCGATGATCGGAAACGGTCGCAGGTGATCCACGTCCGGCCATTCCCCCACTTTTGCCATCGGATTGCCCGGCGATCAAATCGCGCGTGAACCGGAGACCTTCCGGCGAGCGACCAAGCATCATGCCGTACAGAACGATCGCAGCCGTGCCGCAATTCGACGTAACTTTTCCCGCCGTGGAGAAGGGTCGGCGATGAGCGGCGAAGCAGCAATCGGGCAGCAAATGCCGCCGAGACGACGACCCGTGCCGGACCCGCGCCACCTGCAAATGGTCGCCTTGATCTCGCTGCTTGCGGTCAATTTCTGGATGATTGATTTCGGGGCCCGGCCTGCTCCGACCCTGGCAGCCATTGGCGCTTCACTTCTCACCCAGATCGTCTGCGCGAGCTTGGCTGGATTGCAGCAACTCGACCTGCGCTCGCCCTTCCTCACCGGCATGTCACTGGGGTTGCTGCTGCGCGCCGACGTGGTCTGGCTGCACGCCGCGGCCGGCGTGATTGCCATCGGTTCGAAATTCCTGATCCGCCACCGGGGCAAGCACGTGTTCAATCCTTCCGGCTTTGCCATCGTGGTCCTGCTGCTCGCCTCCAGCCACGTCTGGGTATCTCCGGGCCAGTGGGGCACCGAAATCTGGTTCGCCGCCCTGACTGCATTGCTCGCCATCGTGGTGCTTGGTGCGGCGCGCCGCGCCGACATCGCGATCTTCTTCTTCGTCAGCCATGCCGCGCTGCTGCTGGTGCGCGCCTGGTGGCTCGGCGATCCCATGGCAATTCCGCTGCACCAGTTGCAGAGCGGCTCGCTTCTCATCTTCACCTTCTTCATGATCTCCGACCCGCGAACGACGCCGGATTCCATGTGCGGCCGCCTGCTGTTCGCAATCGCGGTCGCGCTGCTGGCGCACTATCTCGCGTTCTTCATGCAGATGCGACCGGCGCTCTATTTTGCGCTGATCGCGCTGTCGCCCGCGATGATCCTGCTCGACCGCATGATCCCGGCACCCCAGTTCACCTGGAATGATCCCGCCCCTCAAGGAGCCCCAAAATGACCTCTTCCGCCTTGCGTGTTCTGAAGTCCGGTGTGGCTGCCATGGCGATAGTTTCCCAGCTTGCCACCGCTCCGGCGCACGCCTTCTGCGGCTTCTACGTGGCCCAGGCGGATGCGAAATTGTTCAACAACACCTCGAAGGTCGTGCTGGCGCGGGATGGCGACCAGACCGCGATCACGATGGCGAGCGACTTCGAAGGCGACGTCAAGGAATTTGCCGTCGTCGTCCCCGTTCCGACCTTCATCGAGCGCAAGCAGATCGGTGTGGTCGATCCCAAGACCATCGATCACCTCGATCGCTACACGGCGCCACGCCTGGTCGAATACCACGACCCCGATCCGTGCACCCCGCCGCTCCCTATGATGGCGGGGCCCCCGTCCGGCGGCATGCAGCACGTTACCAGCACCTTGCAGAAGCGCGACTACGGCGTCACCATCGAGGCGAGTTATGACGTCGCCGAGTACGACGTGCTGATCCTTTCGGCCAGGGAAAGCGACGGCCTTGTCAACTGGCTCGTGGACAACAAGTACAAGATCCCCGAGGGCGCGGAGTCCGTACTCGGCAGCTACATCAAGCAGGGCATGCGCTTTTTCGTCGCCAAGGTGAATGTCGATCGGATGAAGGACATCGGCAACGGCTACCTGCGGCCATTGCAGGTCCGCTACCAGAGCGCAAAGTTCATGGTGCCGCTGCGGCTCGGCACCGTCAATGCCAGGGGGCCCCAGGATCTCATCATCTACGCACTGACGAAGAAGGGGCGCATCGAGAGCACGAACTACAAGACCGTGAAAATCCCCTCGGACGTCGATGTGCCGCTTTACGTCGCGAACGAGTTCGGTCCGTTCTACAAGGCCGTGTTCGAACGCGCAGTGGCGCGCGAGAACATGCGCGCCGTTTTCATCGAGTATGCCTGGGACATGGGCTGGTGCGACCCCTGCGCAGCCGATCCCCTGAGCAACAAGGAACTAGTGGAAGTGGGCGCGCGCTGGATCGGCAGCGATGACGATAAGGCATTCCGCTCCTCGCGCCCGGGCGGGTCTAACGCCTACGTCACGCGACTGCACGTCCGCTATGATGCCGTGTCCTTCCCCGAGGATATCGTCTTCCTCGAAACCTCCGACCGCAACAATTTCCAGGGACGCTACGTGCTGCGTCATCCCTGGCGCGGGACGGGGATCTGCGAGGCGGCGACTGCCTACATCAAAGCTCTTCCGGCGCGCTTTGCCGAGCGGGCGAAGAACCTCGAAAACCTGACCGGCTGGAGCCACGAGGCGATCGCTGCGCGGATGGAAAAAGGCGGACAGTCGCTTCAGGTCAAGTGAGCGCGCTAAGCGAGCGGATGGCGACAGCCTGGATTGCGTCGTCGCTTGCGCTCCTCGCAATGCCGACCCTGTCAAGCAGCCGAGGGTTATGACCCCTCTTTGCGAGCGAAGCGATGCAATCCAGAATGCCTCCGCGATCGAGCACGGCAGCCTGGAGACGCGATCAGTCCATGCCGTCCTCGCAGGATGAAATCTCGATCAGGCTGGCGTCGGGATCACGGCAATAGACCGAGCGCAGCGTGCCGCGGGCGCCTTGCTTCGCCACCGGGCCTTCCTCGATGGCAACGCCGTTCGCCCTGAGATGCGCGATCACTTCCTCCGGCGTGCTCGATGTGAGGAAGCACAGGTCCTCGCTGCCGGCCGTCTGATGGTCGGCGGTGAACCATTCCACCTTGTCGGCATCGCGCGGCCGCACGTTGATCTTCTGGTGGCCGAATACGAGTGAGACGCGCGACGCCTTGCCGCCGCCCGGCTCGAACACTTTGACTTCCATGCCGAGGATGGTGCGATACCATTCGACCGAACGCGCCACGTCGGAGACGTTGATGACAAGATGATCGAGGGCGTGGACCTTGACCGGCATGCGTTTATCCTTTCGCGATGTATGGGGCACACTGGTGGCGCTGGACCGGGTTTGTTAGGCTCTTCGTTGCAATAATAACCAACAACAGGGAGAAAACGGAATGATCTCACGTCGCGCCACGATCGGCCTCATGGTCACAAGCCTTCTTTGCGTCGTCCCCCTCTCTCCTGCCGCCGCGCTCGAGTATCCGACCCGGCCGGTGAAGTGGGTCGTCGGCTATCCGCCCGGCGGGGCGACCGATATCCTGGCGCGGCTGATCGGCCAGCGGCTTTCGGAGAAGCTTGGCCAGCAATTCGTGATCGAGAACAAGCCGGGCGCCGGCAACAACATCGCCACCGAGTCCGTCGCCAATGCCGCGCCGGATGGCTATACGATCCTCCTCGTCAATCCGGCGAACTACATCAACGCTTCGCTCTACGCCAACCTGAAGTTCAATTTCATCCGCGACATCGCGCCGGTCGCGGCGTTTAACCGCGTGCCGAATGTCATGACTGTCAACAAGGACGTGCCGGCCAAAAACGTTGCCGAGTTCATCGCCTATGTGAAGGCCAATCCCGGCAAGGTGAACCTGGCCTCCTCCGGCAACGGCACGTCGGTGCATCTTTCCGGTGAAATGTTCATGGCGATGGCGGGCATCAAGATGCAGCATGTGCCCTATCGAGGTTCCGCGCCCGCGCTCACGGACCTTATCGGCGGTCAGGTCCAGGTGATCTTCGACAACATGCCGTCGGTGATCCAGCACATCCGCTCGGGTTCGTTGCGTGCGCTGGGTGTAACGAGCACCGAGCGATCGCCGTTGTTGCCGGACGTGCAGACGGTCGCCGAGGCCGTACCCGGGTATGAGGCCAGCGCGCTGTTCGGAGTAGGTGCGCCCAAGAGCACGCCCAGGGAAATCGTCATGAAGCTCAACCAGGAGGTCAATGCGATTCTGGCCGAGCCTGAAATCAGGAAGCGCCTGGTCGAGCTCGGCGGTGCGCCTCTCATCCAGTCGCCGGAAGCGTTCGGCGAGATGATCAAGGCGGAAACCGAGAAGTGGAAGAAGGTCGTCGAGTTCGCGGGCTTGAAGGTAGAGTAGCGCCGTTGTGACACGGCTGTCGTTGTACGCGACGCGCGGATGCTCTACTCTCCCGCAGAGGAGAGACTGATGCGTAATTCGACAATGATGATGACGATGGTTGGTGCGGCGATTTTCGCTGGTATCGCCGGGGCCACACCGGCAGCAGCCTATGATTATCCGTGGTGCGCGCAGGGGCCGAGCTACGGCTATCCCGGCGAATGCGCCTACGCCACCTATCAGCAATGCATGGCAAGCGTTTCCGGACGGTACCTTTACTGTGGCGTCAATCCGCGCCTTGCCTACGGTCAGCCCCAGCCGGCACCTTCGCGGCGCTATAGGCACGTTCATCCGTACTAGCTTCCGGTGCAGGACACGACGACAAGCCCCGCCGCGAGACGGGGCTTTGTCATGTGTAATCCTGACCTTGTCACGGCGCCGGCGGCGTCGGCCAATCCAACCCACGAGCTCGTGATCTCGAGGTTGAAGGAACCGGATTGACGTGGCTCGGCTCGCGTTTATACTAAACCATATGGTTAAGTATAACGACGAAACGCTGGATCGCACCTTTGCGGCACTTTCCGATCCGACACGGCGCGCCCTCCTGGCGCGGCTTGAGGGGAACGAGAGCCTCTCGGTGAGCGAACTGGCGCAGCCGTTTCCGATGTCGCTGCCCGCGATCATGAAGCATCTCGACGTGTTGTCGGATGCAGGCCTGATCGCGCGAGAGAAGACCGGCCGCACGGTATCCTGCCGGCTCACCGCCAGGCCGATGGAACAGGCGATGAACTGGCTCAATCACTACACGCGCTTCTGGTCCGAAAGCCTCGATCGCCTTGCTGCCCTTGTGGAGGAAGACCCATGGCCATCAACCCCGTCAAAGCCGACCCCTCTCTCGCCGCCCGTCCAGGCCTCACCCTCACGCGCCGTCTCCGCGCGCGGCCGGAGAAAGTCTACGCCGCGTGGACCGAGCCGGAAAAGCTGATCGCGTGGTTCGGGCCGGCAAGCGTCAAGCCCGGTTCGCTGCGCGCCGATCTCGATGTCCGTGTCGGCGGGCGCTATCGCATCAGCTTCGAGGATGACGCCGGTGAATATTTCGAGGTCGGCGGCATCTATCGCGAAGTCGTGCCGAGCGAGCGGCTGGTTTTCAGCTGGGCCTGGCATTCGACGCCCGAGCGCGAGTCGCAGGTGACGATATCGCTCAAGCGTGAGGGCGGCGGCACGCTGCTCATCTTCAATCACGAACAGTTCTTCGACGCGGTCGCGCGCGACAACCACAAGCGCGGATGGACCGAATTTTTCGACAAGCTGGAAAACGTCGTCGCCTGAACCCCACACAGGAGGATTCCATGCAGCCGCACAAGATCGTCTCGCGCGAGGAATGGCTCAAAGCACGCAAGTCTCACCTAGCGCATGAGAAGGAGTTCACCCATGCCCGTGAGCGATTGAACGAGGAGCGCCGGTCGCTGCCCTGGGTCAAGGTGGACAAGACCTATACGTTCGATGGACCGAACGGACAGCAAACGCTGGCCGATCTGTTCAAGGGTCGCCCGCAGCTCGTGGTGCAGCATTTCATGTTCGATCCCGATTGGGACGAGGCTTGCAAGAGCTGCTCGTTCTGGGCCGACGGATTCGAGCGCATGGTGCCGCACCTGGCCGCGCGGGATACCACGCTGGTTGCGATCTCGCGCGCGCCGCTTGAAAAGCTGCTGGCCTTCAAGAAGCGGATGGGCTGGACTTTCGACTGGCTGAGCTCGGCTGGCAGCGACTTCAATTACGACTTCGCGGTTTCGTTCACGCCGGACCAGGTCAAGTCGGGCGCCAACATCTACAACTTCGGCACGTCGGCCTTCCACATCGAGGAGGCGCCCGGCATCAGCGTGTTCTATCGCGACGAGGCGGGCAACGTGTTCCACACCTATTCGTGCTACGCGCGCGGTCTCGACATGATGAACGCCGCCTATCACTATCTCGACCTGACGCCGCTCGGCCGTCACGAAGAGGGCCTGCCCTATCCGATGGACTGGGTGCGCCTGCGCGATCGGTATGAATCCGCGTCCCCGTCAGCAAGCTGTTGCAGTTGAAGACGATTTGGTCGCGGCGAGCAATGCGTAGGGCGGGGTAGGGAAGCGTAACCCGCCGCCTTGTCGCAAGCGAGTGGCGGATTACGCCTTCGGCTAATCCGCCCTACGGTCCTATCGTTTCGCGGTGGCCTGCTCGGTGCCGGTGCAGGAGATCAACAGCGTGTAGGCTCTTGCAGCCCCGGCAATATCGGTCGTCTTGAGCTCGCCTTTCGGCTCTGCGGTCTGGTAGGGGACCACGCTGTTGTCCAGGAAGTCGCGCAGCGCGCCGGTCTTGATCGCGAAGTTGATATTCTCCGGGAGCTTGCCCGTGGCCCGGGCCATCCTGATCGGATCCAGCTTTGCCGCCACCACACCGACAATCTGGCCGTTGGTATCGAACAACGGACCGCCGCTGTTGCCGGGCTGAATGGCGGCGCTGATCTGCAGGAAACGCGTGTCGTTCAGGATGCCGCTGAGCGAGCTTACAATTCCCGTGGTGACGGTGAAATCGGAGGTCAACAGTCCGTGGAAGGGAAAGCCGATTGCGACGACGGAATCTCCGGACCTGATCGGGCGATCGCGGATCCTGGCGAAGTCCTTGAAGGATGTCGCGGCCGGCGCTTGCAGCAACGCCAGATCGTTGGTCTCGTCGCTTGAGACGACGCGCAGCACCATCGCCGCCTCGCCGGTGAGATTGCCGCGGATGTCGCCGCTGCATCCGTCAATGACGTGATGGTTTGTAACAATGTGCCCGTTGGCGCTGACGACGAAGCCCGTGCCGCTCCAGCTGCCGGACTTGGAGGATTTGCCCGAAGGCGGCGTTGCAGGTTTGTCTCCCGTAGCAGGTGCCGGTTTGGCGGCGACCCTGGCAAAGTCGCCCGCCTTCTCCAGTCCGTCAGCTTTGACCTTGGCGACGCAATTCGCGATCGCTGCAAGCACAGGTCCCGTCGAGGTCAGGTTGAACTGAAGGGGAGCGCCGCCGGTCGTCGCCACCATCAGGCTCGCCTTCTGGAAGGTGCGCGCGACGTTGGGAGGCATGATGGCCGTGACCATGTTCGATGCATGGGCGGTGGCAAACAGCCTCGCTTCCGACTGCCCATCAAAGATCACATCGATCGGCGCGCTATCGCCCTTGTTGAAATGGAACGCGGGACTGGCAAAGCTCAGCAACCAGGAGCCTTCGGCATTCTGGCCAACCACGAGGCTGATACCGCTGGTGAATGGGGCGGTAGCCGCGCAATGGGAGAAAGCCCCGGTCTGGTCGTTGCTGAAGGCGCCGCCGATCCAGTTGCCGATGCGGATGGAGCCGAAGGGCCCCGCTGCCTGGGCCGCTCCGATGAGAGAAGCTTGCAACACACACGCAATTACCCAAAGTCTTCGCATCGCTGCCCCCGCAAGGCCATGACGGCGCGCATCTTATTAGGGGGGTGCATCGCATGGCAACTGCAAGTTGTCTAAGGAAATGCGGCTACCTGGCCCGCTGCCTGCCGGCTTCCATGTCGAGGAAGCACCAGGCGCCAGTGTGGTTATCGCGACGAGGCCGGCAACGCGTGCCATACCGTCGTGCTACGCACGCGGTCTCGCCACCTATCCCTATCTCGACCTGACGCCGCTCGGCCGTCATGAAGAGGGCCTGCCCTATCCGATGGACTGGGTGCGCCTGCGCCTCCGGTATGAATCCCCGCCGGCGAGCGTCATGCTGCCATGATTAGGGTGAAAACTCATAAAGCGTGCTCCGCGGCAGCCGGTTCCGGTCCGATTCCGGACATTGGAGCGGTTCGGCAGACTCTGACCATTGCGGACGTACGCGAGACTCAAACAATACCAAGAGTTCCACTATCTGGCACCGAATTGACCAATTGATCTGACTCAACACCAGATCGGCTCTTGAGATTGGCTGAAGAGTGTTGCGGAGGAGGCCCAAATGAAGCTCTCAATCGCGTTCGCAGCTGCTCTGCTGATGGCCGGGTTCATAGTCGCAAGCACCAAGGAGGCCAGCGCCGTTGTGTACTGCCAATACGTGGAATATCCCGCCGGTTGTGTTGTGAGGCCCGGCGTGGTGTTGCGACCGCGGCCGGTCGCGCGAGCTGCGGCGAGAGAAGCGGTCCGGCCTGGAACGCCAATGAATCGCGGTGGTCCGGTTAATCGCGCCGGCAGACGCTGACGAATCGCTACAGCTCGCTGCACCCTCAACGATTGGACGACGTTAGGAGCGTGGTCAGTTGAGATCAAACGCGGACGGCTCACTCGTCGCGTGTGGCGTGATCTTGCTTGCAAAATTGCCGCCGCGGCAGCGACCGCTTGCCCCCCGCACTATTCATCTTGCTGGGTGGGCATCCATTTCTGACGGCAGTTCAGCAGTAAACAAGACAGGATGCGCACCATGCAATCAAAGGACCCGAGAAAGCATCATACACCCGATGATGATCCAGAGCCCGGAACGCCAGGTACCAGCGATGACATCTGTCCTGAGTGCGCGGGAACCGGGAAGCAGGTCGACCAGGAGACAGGCAAGCAGAGCGCTTGCGAACGCTGCGATGGGACAGGGATCATCATCCAGGGGATTGGCTAGACTTGGAAACCGCGATTATGTTGGCCTCCTGCTTCGATTGGCGTCGAAGTGGGTGCTGCCTCTGTCCCCACTCTGGCGTAGCGCGTAGGGCGGTCAGCGAAGCGTAACCCGCCGCGGTGTCGCGAGCGAGATGAACCGCCTCCAGCGGATCTGCCAGCGGGCGTTCGTTTGCGGCTGCCGAGCACATAGAGCGGTCGCTAACCCCGACGGCAGCACTTCCAATGTGCCGCGGCGAGCCGCGCGGTTCTATCGCAGCTTTCCGAAATCGATGCTGCGCAGGACGATTCCGGGCGGCGTGCCCTCGAACTCGGTCGCATGATACTTGCCGTTGGCGCAGGCTTCGATGCGCTCGCGCAACCGCATGAACTGGGCCTCGCGCTGGCTCGCTTTCGCTCGCACCGCACCTTCCATTTCATCCATGGCGGAGGTCGAGACCGCGCAAGGAATCTCCTTGTTGCCGTCGAGCATCGAGAACAGGACCACCATCCTGTCGTATTCGTAACTGATGAAGCGTCCGTGCGTGAGCGTCATGTCCTACTCCTTAGACGCGGCGCCGCGATCGCAGCCGTCGTTTACCTCAGCCCTGCTCAGTGAGCCGGGCAAAGTCCTCAAGGATGGCCGCGATGAGGTCGCGATGCCTTGTGTCTTCCGGCGCCAGTCCTGCGACATACAGCTTCAGGACGTAGCTCGCCTTGGCGGCCGCATCCGGCCACGACGCGGCGGGAAACGCCAGCAGGTGATCTTCGATCTCGGTCCGCCGTTCGCGCAACTCCCGCGCATGGGTCTCGACTTCCGCCAGCGCGCGGCGGATGTCGGTCGCTCTCTGCGCCGCCATGCCGCGATGGCTGTCGAGGTCGAGCGGTTCGTCAGCCATCGGATATGCGCGCGTCGATGCGCTGCGCGTCCGACAAATCGACCGAGCCGATCGAGACCACCTCCATCGCCAACCCGCGCGAGCCTTCCGCAGGCACCTTGATCATGGTGGCGACGCGGCGGAACGCCGCGAACGAAAGGCCCTCGATCGTCTCCTCATCGGTGACGACCTCGTAGGCGCCGGCGGGCAACAGGCGATCGATGCCCCTGATCCGGAACGGATGTTCGAAGGTGACGACTTCACGTCGGGAACGGATGGTCATACGCGCCTGCCTTTCGGGAAAGGGCCGGCGCCGGCGCTGCGCCCAAGAGCAGCATGCGCTCCCTCCGCCCCAATAGCCACCGCTTTCTTGCCGCGCCGCGAATGGAGGGGGCGGTTCCTTCTCCCTTCCTGCGCGTTGTTGCCACGGCCGGCGCGAAGCATCTTGGCGCTCGCTATTGCTGGAACATTGGCGTAGGCTCGAGCCATCACCGCATTTCCCACGGCATCGCCCGGTGACTGAGGGCCGCGCGCGCTCCCGCCGCAAAGCGCAGGAACATTCCCTTGCGGCGATTTTGCGTGGCCGAGTGGATCGTATCGCCCGTCATCGTCCCGCTGCTGCTGGCGGTCGTGGTGGCCGTCCTCCATGCCTAAATTGAAATACCTGGTCAGTGGCAACCATGAAGGGGCTCGCGAAAATCTCGGCCGCATCACGGTGTCAGCCGCGCTGAAGAAGGCCAGACAGCTCGTGCAAGAAGGCTACATCGACGTGAGGATCTGCACTCCGCGCGGGCAGGTCCTGTTGTCAGACGAATTCAATCATCTTGAAAAACAGGAAGAGTCTGCCATGGCCAAGAGCCAGCAACGACGCAACCGCGAAGCCAAGAAGCCCAAGAAAGACAAGGTCAAGGTCATCGCCGCGGCACCCAGCCAAAAGGCCGCGACCTGGCAGCCGAGCTTCACGCCAGGAAGGAAGAAATAGCGCGTAGGGCGGGTTAGCGAAGCGTAACCCGCGCCGCCTTGTCGCGAGCGGGTGGCGGATTACGCCTTCGGTTAATCCGTCCTACGGTCCTTTGCTTTTCAAACGCTTTGGCTGATGCTTCTGCAATTGTTGCCGGGCCACGATTGGAGGATGGTCGCGGGCGTCTATCGATGGGTCGCGGCCGCCAACTGCAGCGCGAACATGCTTAGCGGGATCAGGTCCATCAGCATCGCCGCAGCCACGAGCGTGCGTGTCAGGCGCTCGCGGGCCAGGAAGAAGGTCGCTCCCTCTATCATCAGCAGGACCGGCCCAAAGACCATGCGTGGGATCGCGACGAAGGCGATGACAAGGCCGAGCACTCCACTGAAGGCCTGAGGCAGGTTGGGTGGGCCGGCACCGGCCGCCATGCCCCTGACCGCAAGCCAGCTTGCCGGTCCAATCGCGGCGATCAGGAGTTCGGCGGCGAGCAGCGTGCGCGGGGCCTTCTCGACGCACAGCTTCAGCAGGAACCAGGTCGGAGCCAGGCTCAAGACCCCCATGACCAGCACGAACAGGATCATGTCGCCGAACGCAATCATACCGCCCGAACTCTGCTTGATGTCGTCCGGGATGAGCAGCTCATTGACGGCGACAGCGACGATACCGCCGCCGACGGAGAGACCATAACCCGCGGCTATCAATGCCAGCTTCTTCGCGACCCTCATGCGCCTGCCCACGCCTCTGAATTCAATAACGATGGTCAACGGCTTTAGAGCAACAGATTGCGCTATCGGCGTGAACGTTGGGTTAGTGTCCGTCAGTGCGTAGGGCGGGTTAGCGAAGCGTAACCCGCCGCCTTGTCGCGAACGAGTAGCGGATTACGCCTTCGGCTAATCCGCCCTACGGTCTTGCAAGTCGTTAGGCCCGTCATTGCGAGCGGTGCGAAGCAATCCAACATGCCTCCCCAGACGCAATCTTGAGTTGGTCGCGGCGGGTAGGGCGGCTGCTCGGATGTCCGAGTGAACACTCTAGCTTGTGATCCGCCGGAGAGCGGAAAACATTTTTTGGCTAATCCGCCCGACGGCCCTGCCGGAAGGTTGGCGCGGTCGTCAAAGGCCCAAGCGGTGAACCGATGCTGAGCCGCTCCGCCTCGTCCAGCAGATTGCCAAGTTCGCATGCCGTCTCCTGTCCAGGGCACCGACCATGTGCACCAGCGGCGCGTCCATATCGGACGAAAAAGTCGGCCCAGGGCAACCGTTCTGGTTGCGTGTATTCCTCGAGTGCAGCGCTGAAGCGCTCCGCGCCGTCCCAATCCCGAGAGCTTAGCGATGCATCGATCGCGTACCTGAAGAACCATAGGTGATTGTGGCTCACCGCGCCTTTGCGAAGGATCTCCTCACCTTCCATGAGGGCTGCAACACGTTCAATCGGGTTCTCAGTCGTGAGCGCAAGGTGGCCGAGAATCCACGGGCCCACGAAGCTCGACCCGGTCTGGCGGCTGATCGCCAAGGCGCGGTACAGCAGGTCCATTGCCGCTGCGCTGCTCGCCTCTGCACGAGCGACCATGGCCAGATCGTTTAGGCTCACCGCCTCGAACCTCTTGGCGCCAAGCCGCCGAGCCAGGGTCAGCGCCCGCTCGGCATGCAGCTTCGCACGTCTAAACTCGCCGCTCGTGCGAAATACGTTGCACGCCGCGTTATGGGCGATGATTTCCGCCCGGTGGTGCCCGACCCGCGCCGCCAACTCGACCGCAGCCTGGGTCGTCGCGAGCGCGCCCGAAAAATCATTGAGATACACCTGGGTATGCGCGACCATGCTGAGGTTGGCGACTTCGATGCGGCCGGCACCGGATGCTCGCGACAGCTCCGCGCATCGGCTGAAGTGTCGATACGCGCTGGCCATCCGGCCGCGTGCGTATTCGGCATCGCCCAAGCCGCCAAGCGCACGCGCCTCCATCTCTGGCCAATTGGCTGTTCGGGCGCAGTTTAGTGCCCGCTCATGCTCCTGCAGACACTCGACGAGCCTTCCAAGCGGGAAACAGAGATTGCCGCGCAGGTGGTGGATGCGCGCGCGCGACGCGAGGTCATCTACACCCGCCGCGGCCGCAGCCTTGTCCAGCATCGCAAAGGCCTCGTCGAAACGATCCGTCACGCGAAGCCCGGCGGCGAGCCCGATCCGGGCGCGACACCGCTCGATGTCGAAATCGGCAACAGCCAGTGCCTGCTCGAAAGCAGCTATCGATTCCGATATTGAACCGAGGTCATGCAGGATCTCACCGCGGAGGAGGAACAGAGCACTCACGTCGCTTCGGCTCTCGGCCAAGGCAAGCCCGCGCTCGACAAGACGTAGTGCCCGTTCGGTCCGATATTCAGCCGCTTCCGCGCGTGCTGCCTCCAGGTAGGCTCGTGGGGCGCTTTGATCCTCGGCCCGGTCGAGATGCTGTGCGCACAACGTCAGGTCGCGGTTCCTGAACCAATCTGCCGCTCGCCGGTGCAAGTCGCGGCGCCGGCTCCTGAGGAGCGTATCGTAAATGCCTTCCTGGATCAGCGCGTGGGCGAAGAGGAAGTGATCGCCGTGCGGGCGCACCAGCAGATGCCGCACCAAGTTGTTGCAATTCGACCGGGGTTGATCGAGAAGAGCCTCCACTGCTTCCGCGGTAAAGCGCTGACCGAGGACCGAGGCGGCTTGCACCGCCCGCTTGTCCGGGAACGCGAGCCGATCCAGGCGCGCCTGTACCAAGCTCCGAATTGACCCTGGGACACCACCATTGGCGCTCTCTTCGGCGTGCCGCAACAGTTGCTCCAGAAACAGTGGATTGCCGGCGGCCCGTTCTATGCAGCGCTGGGCAAGCTCACCCAGTGCCTCAAGATACGCTGCAGCGAGCCGGTTGGCTTCGCTCGGCTGGAGCGGGCCGAGGTCGATCGTCAGAGTGGGCTGGCTGGCAGTCGCGGGACGCCAGTCCTCGTTGAGCGGATCGCGCTCAATCCGCGAGGTCATCACCAGCAGCGCCGGACATCCAGGGACTGTCTCGGCAAGGTTCGCTAGATGATCGAGAGTTGTTCGGTCAGCCCAGTGCAGGTCCTCAATTGCCAGCAGGCGAGGGCGACGGCTGCTCGCGCGCGTCACAAGCTCGGCGATGGTCGCTCCCTTGCCACGGTCACGGGCCGCGTTGTCCATCGCATCGTAGAGCGTGCGCAGTTCGGTCGGTTGCGGCACGTTCAAGAGGTCGTTCAGGTACACCCGTCGCTCGTTGGCAAGCAGGCCATCCGCGATGGCCATCTCGGCCGCTGCCTCGATCTCTCCCCGGCTGCTTTCGGCCGACAGCCCGAGCAGGCTGCGGACGAGTGAGCGAATCGCGTCCTGACCGGAGCCCATTCCAAAGTCGAGCACTAGTCCACTGTGGCAGGTGAAATCTTCTTCCTCTGCCTTCGCCTGGAACTGCTCGAGCAGGCGGGTCTTGCCTATCCCGGCCTCACCCCTGATGTATATAACAGTGCCGCGCCTCGTGTTTCGACACCGCGCTAAGGCCGCTTCGAGCTGACGCAGTTCGCCGAGCCGTCCAACGAAGGCTCGACCACCCGAGCGGGCCGGTTCGCGAAAGCCACGCAGTCGCCATGCCCTGACCGGCTTCGCAAGCCCCTGGATGGGGAGGTCGCCGACTTCGGAGCAGTCGATCCGTTCGGCGAGTGCACGGTGGACTGAATCCGAAATGAGGATCTCTCCCGTGTGCGCCTGATCCGTCAAGCGCGAGGCAAGATTCACTGACTCCCCCGTGACCGTGTACTCAAGGTGGCGCGCGCTGCCGGTGCCGCTTGCCACAACTTCGCCACTGGCAATGCCGATGTGAACGCCAATTGGGCGCCCAAGCTCGGCTGCGAGCATGGGCATACGCCGCCCAATGTCGAGGGCAGCCCGGACGCATCGCTCGGGATCATTCCCATAGGCCAGTGGGGCCCCGAAAACCGCCATCACGCAATCGCCGATGTGCTTGTCCACGCTCCCGCCGTGATCAACGACGCTGGCGTCGGCGAGGTTGAAGAACCTTTCGAGGAGGGCGTGAATTTCCTCAGAGTCGAGTTCGTCGGCGAGCTTTGTGTAGCCGGCGAGGTCGGCAAACAACACCGTCACTTGCCGCCGCTCGGCCTCCGGCAGCGACGAAATCGTCCGAGATATGGAGGCTGCGCCAGGGACAGAAATGGACCCCGGCGCTGCTCCATCGTGCAAGGCCGTGATCGCGGCAAGCAGCTTGCGGCGGTGGCCGAGCGAGGTGACGCCGATCGCAATCAGATCGTCGGACGTGAGTTGGGTGAGGAGCTCGGCGTCAATGTCGTTCTCGCGGAACGATTGCTCGTATTGCCCTAGCCCCAGACCGTGCAGCCATGCCGCAACGTTCATGGCGCCTCCTGGCTCAGTTCTTCAAGAGAGCATCGGATTATCCAGCCTAGCCCAAACCAGGGAAGAAGACCTGCGAAATGTCAGCGCACCGAAGGCATGAGAAGGTGAGCTCCTTGCCCTCTCCGACGAGCCGCTTGACGTGCCTGTGTCTGGAACCGGGCCACCATTGATCGCAGCGGGGAAAGCTCGATGCGTCTCGAGCACTGACGCTCCCTCATTGTCGTCGCGTGCAATGACGGCATGGAATTTCCCCGCAACCTCGACGTCATTCCGGGCTCGATGCTTCGCATCGCGCCGCAATGACCATGCAGATGCTCTCCCGGTCCTGCTCAGCCGTCATTGCGAATGAGGCGCGAGCATGGTTGTCAAAGGAACGGCCGTTGTTCGCCGCTCCCACGTTCCCAAGGGGATTGCTCGGCTCAGCATGGCACCATTCGGGCTGCACATATGACACAGAAATGGCACTCTTGTGTCTAAGGAGGTGGCTGCAATTGGCCTACGCCAGCCGGTGAACAGATATTCGCCGGCTTCTTGCTGGTCGCCCTCAGATGGTCGTCGATGGCTTGGCGCGCGGACCGTTCGACCGGTCGTCCCGTCTTCTTCTGCCGGAAGCTTGCGCGATCGGCTTTACGCGCAAAGTTAATGATCCGGTTTGTTCCCGCGAGTTCCTGATTTCCCGCACAGGTCAGCAGTAGTATGATGCGGCCGTTACCCAGGCTAACCTGAGGGATGGCCTATGACGAACCTAGCCCCCGACGTCACAGCCGAAATTGCCGCGAGTTATGCCGAGTGGGATTTGGCGTTCAACAAAGCTGACACAAAGGCTGTTGCCGCAGCGTACGTCTCCAATGCCAAAGTGCTGCCGCCGACCCACGAAGTCATATCTGGTCCGGCTGAGATCGAGAAGTTCTTTGCTGGGCTTTTTTCGAGCGGATTCACTGATCACGCCCTGACGATCATAGATGCGGGTGGTGACGAGAAGGTCGCCTACAGCACGGCCAAATGGAGCGCTCGCGGCAAGGGGGCGGATGGGTCCCGCCAAGCCTTCGGCGGCATCGCCACGCACGTGTTTGAGCGTCAGGCGGACGGCTCGCTGAAGCTGAGGTTGCACACCTTCAACTAAGCCGACCGTACGCCTCGCTGACCCGATCGAGGAGGCGTTGCGTGAATATTGCGGAATGGCTTCATGGTCTTGGGCTGGAGCGCTACTCACAGGCCTTTCAAGACGCGGAAGTCACGCCCGAGGTCCTGCCAGAGTTGACCGAAGCCGATCTGCGGGAACTCGGCTTGCCACTCGGCCCGCGCAAGACGGTGCTGAAGGCAATCCACGCGCTCGCTTCCTCGGTCAGTCCGGCACCTGTGGCTCGCGCCTCGGCTGAACAGCCCGGCCTGCTCCTGCCATCGGAGGCAGACCGGCGGCAGCTCACGGTCATGTTCGTCGATCTGGTCGGTTCGACTCAGCTCGCCTCGGGACGTGATCTCGAGGAGCTGCGTGACTTGATGCAGGCCTACCATAGCACAGTAGCGAGCGAGATCACCCGGTTTGAGGGCCACGTCGCCAAGTTCCTGGGCGACGGCGTTCTGGCGTACTTCGGCTGGCCGCGGGCACATGAAGATGAGGCGGAGCGCGCAGTTCGCGCAGGGCTTCGGATAAGCAAGGCGGTTGCCGCTCTTACCGAGCCGAGTGGTTCAGCACTTGCCGCTCGTGTTGGCATGGCAACCGGCCTGGTCGTCGTCGGCGAACTGACTGGCGCGGGAGAAGCTCGCGAGCGGTCCGTTGTCGGAGAGACCCCGAACCTGGCTGCCCGACTGCAAGCACTCGCCGAACCTGGCGGCGTGGTGATCGCGGAGTCAACGCGCCGCCTCCTTGGAGCAGCCTTCATATATCAGGACCTGGGCGCGGTGCCTCTAAAGGGGTTCCCTGACCCGGTACGAGCATGGCTCGTCATCGGCGAAGGCGCCGCCGAGAGTCGATTCGACGCACAGCACGGAGTGTCGACCACGGCGCTGGTCGGGCGAGACCAGGAACTGGCACTTCTCTTGAACCGGTGGGAGCAAGCAAAAGAGCGAGAGGGGCAAATCGTCTTGCTTGGCGGCGAACCAGGCATCGGCAAATCGCGCCTCGTGCGTGCCCTCCGCGACTTACTTGCGGGCGAGTCACACATACCGCTGAGCCATTTCTGTTCGCCTTTCCATAAGAACAGCGCGTTATACCCTGTCATTGGGCTCCTTGAACGGGCGGCGGGTATACGGAGGGAAGACCCTCCCGAAGAGCAGCTCGACAAGCTTGAGGCGATGCTTGCTCTTGCGACAGACACCGTGCACGAGAGCGCCCCGGTTCTCGCGGATCTGTTGGCCATCCCGGCAGGCGGGCGCTACCCGCCAATGGAGCTCAGTCCCCACCAAAAGAAGGAACGAACGTTTCAGGCTCTGTTGGAGCAGATACGAGGTTTAGCGGTAAAGCAGCCGGTTCTTGCCATCTACGAGGACGTCCACTGGGCCGATCCAACCTCGCTCGAATTCCTTGACCGCGTTGTTGACGAGGTGCAGCGGCTCCCGATCCTGATGATTGTTACCTTCCGATCGGAATTCGTTCCGCGCTGGACCGGGCATGGGCACGTATCAGCGCTCTTTTTGAGCCGGCTGGGGCGCAGGCAAGGCGCTGCCGTAATCGATCGGATCACCGGCGGCAAGCTGCTTCCACAGGAGGTGCTCGAGCAGATCTTGGCCAAGACGGACGGCGTTCCGTTGTTCGTCGAAGAGCTTACCAAGACCGTCCTTGAATCGGGGCTGCTAAAGGAACGGGGAAGCTGCTATGAGCTGATCGGTCCCTTACCCCCGCTGGCGATCCCGACGACGCTCCAGGATTCGCTAATGGCCCGTCTTGACCGGCTCGCGCCAGTCAAGGAGGTCGCCCAGATCGCAGCCTGCATTGGGCGTGAGTTTGCACACAATCTCTTGAGAGCCGTAACGCCGCTCGGTGAAGATGCCCTCCAGCATGCTCTCAATGAACTCCTGGAGGCGGAACTCATCTTCCGACGCGGAGTACCCCCGGATCTTGGCTACAGCTTCAAACATGCCCTGGTGCAGGATATCGCGCACGAAAGCCTCCTAAAGAGCAAGCGACAACAGATCCACACTCGTATCGCCGCAGCTCTCCAAGAACGTTATCCGGCTCGTGCGGAGATGGAGCCAGAGACGATAGCTTTGCATCTCACCGAGGCCGGGCTGGCAGCCAAAGCGGTCGGCTACTGGCTGCAGGCCGGCAGAAATGCCGCTGGGCGCTCCGCCAATCTTGAAGCAATCACTCATCTCACAAACGGACTGGAAGCACTCAAAGCCTGTCCTGAAGGGCCTGAGCGGGATCGCCAGGAACTCGCGCTCCAAACGGCAATTGGAGGCCCGCTGATAGCCATTCACGGATACACAGCTCCCCAGCTCGGCAATGCGTTCACTAGGGCTCACGCTCTCTGCAGAGAGCTAGATGACACGGATGCCTTGTTCGCCACTCTCAGCGGCAAGTTCATTTTCCATTTCGTAAGAGGCGACTACGGCGCCATGCAGAGTTTGCTTGCCGAGGCGCAACGCGCCGCCGAGAGCACCAATGACATGGCCCTTGAACTGGGTGCCCATCGTTTGGCAGCGCTCACGGCTATGCACGCCGGCGACTTCCTTACGGCGCACTCCAAGTTCGAGCTGATATTGGCTCGTTACGACCCGGGCGTACATCGGCCGCCCCCTGTGCACTATGTTCATGACCCGAAGGCTTCTGCCCTACCCTACTTGGCGATTGTGCTTTGGATACTCGGCTACCCCGAGCAGGCCAACAAGGCGAGCCGCGCCGCGTTTGAGTATGCTGCCGAGCTGAATCAGACAAACCTCACCGCCCATGTCGCGATCTATGGCGGAGCGGGAACTGCGGAGCTGATGGGGGATGTGGCGGCGACCCATGCGCACGCGGATGCCGTTGTCGATCTCGCCGATCAACACAGCTTGAATTACTGGCGCCTGAGCGGCCTCATCCTGAGGGGCTGGGCCACGGTCCAGGAGGGTGACGCGGAGAATGGCCTGACACTGATGCGGCAAAGTCTGAACGCGCGGGATCGGCTCGGTGCCAGCTGGTACCAGGTGCGATACTTGTGCATGCTGGCGTCGACGTATTTGCAGCTTGGTGATGGCGAAAAGGGCCTCGCTGCGCTCACGGAAGCAAAAGAACTCGCCGCGCGTAACGATGAACAAATGTGGCTGTCAGAACTTGCATGCATCGAAGGCCAACTGCGCCGGCTTTGTGGTGCTCCACCGCGCGAGGTCGAGGCTTATCTGCAGAATGCACTGAACGTTGCGCGTGGTCAAAGCGCAAAGTCGTTGGAGTTGCGTGCGGCCACCAGTCTGGCTCGGCTTTGGCGCGATGAAGGGAGGGGTGCCGAAGCGCGGGCTCTTCTGGCCCCAATTTACGGATGGTTCGCGGAAGGTTTCGAAACCTCTGACCTCGTTGCCGCCAAGGCACTCATCGCGGAATTGCTTGAGCTCTAGTGCTGCGCTTCGGTGATTCGGTACACCAGCTGCCGCGACAGGCGCGCGATGCTTGTGCCGATCGGTACTGCGATGAACCTGATCTGTAAGGCGCCGGATGTTCGCTCAAGAGCGTCCTGGCCTGCCTTCACTTCCACCTGTGGCCCCTCTGACCAACCGCTTGATGCGGGCCGCGGCCGGCGACCGCGCAGGGAACGCCGAGGGAACGCCGGGTGTCGTCGGCTGTACCTGTATGCTCGTGTGCAGCTTCTTTACGCAATTTGCACACGGGACCGCGGGTGCAGCGGGCACCCGGTCTTCCTGCGCCCTCTTCATTGAAGGAGGGCGGGAGCCGAACGAAAACTCGGGCAAAACTGCTGCGAGAATGCACAGGCTTGCCTTTACTTTGCCACACGATATGCTTTGTATCGCAAAGTTAACTGGGGCGGAGCCGGTTCACGTGCAGATGCGCGACCTCGACAAGGCGTTGGCCGATATCGTGGCCATTCGCAGCCAGATTGCTGCGGGTACTGCGTTCCGCGGTTATGGACCGGCGACGATGGCGATGACCGGCGCCATTGCCCTGATCACGGCGGTCCTGCAATCCTTCTGGCTCGACAATCCGACCGCCAACCCGCTGCCGTTCTTCCTCGGCTGGGCCGCGGCGGCGGCGCTGTCCGTGATCATGATCTGGATCGAGATGCGGGCGCGCTCGCGCCGCCATCATTCCGGTCTTGCCGATGCGATGATTCACCAGGCGATCGAGCAGTTCCTGCCGGCCGGCGCGGCCGGCGTGGTGCTGGCCGCGCTGCTGTGGAAGTTCGCGCCGGAAGAGCTGTGGTTGCTGCCGGGGCTGTGGCAGGTGCTGACGTCGCTGGGCATCTTCGCCTCGGTCCATTCACTGCCGCGAACCGTCGCGCTGGCCGGCGCCTGGTACTTCGTGTCGGGCTTTGCCGTGGTGCTGCTGGCGAGCCAGAGCCACACGCTCTCACCCTGGACGATGGGGCTGCCGTTCGTGATCGGTCAGTCGGTGATGGCGGGCATTCTCTATTTTGCTTCCGGAGACAAGGATGCCGAAGTCGGATAGCGCACCGTTCGCCTACGAGGGCCTCGACCGCGTCATTCACGAGAAGGCGCGGCTCGGGTTGCTGACCTCGCTCATGACGCATCCCAAGGGGCTGGCGTTTGCCGACCTCAAGCAGCTTTGCGGCCTGACCGACGGCAATCTCAGCCGCCACCTCCAGGTGCTGCAGGAAGCCGGCCTCGTCGAGGTGATCAAGGGTCATGAGGGCAACCGGCCCCATACGACTTGTCACCTCACCAAGGCCGGCCGCCGTCGCTTTCTCGATTATCTCGCCGTGCTGGAGCGCCTGGTGCGCGACGCCGCGAAAGCCGCGGGCCGGGAGCACACGGCGCTCGGCCGTCTCGGCATGCTGCCGACCTGATCTCCCTTTTTTAACCGGAGACTTTGCAATGCAAAGTGACGTTGCTTCCCAACTTAACGACAAGCTGCATGTCGGCATCATCATGGACGGCAATGGGCGCTGGGCGACACGACGCGGACTGTCGCGCAAGCGCGGCCATGAGGCCGGCGTCGAAGCCATCCGCCGGGTAGTGGAGGCCGCGCCCAGGCACGGCGTCGGCACGCTGACGCTCTACGCGTTCTCCACCGACAATTGGCGCCGACCCAAGGCGGAAGTCGCCGCCCTGATGGGATTGTTGCGGTTCTATCTCGCCAATGAAGTCGCAAGCCTGGTGCGCAACGGTGTCCGGCTGACCGTGATCGGTCGCCGTGATCGCCTGCCCGCGGGCATCGCCGCCGCGATCGCGCGGGCGGAACAGGAGACGGCGGCCGGCGAGGTGCTGCACCTGCGCATTGCCGTCGACTACTCGGCGCGCGACGCCATCCTCAATGCGGCCGCAAAGGCCGCGGCTCTGACCTCGCTTACCCGTGAAGCCTTTTCCCAGCTTGTCACCGGCGAGCCAGGCCTGCGCGACGTCGATCTCATCATTCGCACCAGCGGCGAAAGGCGGCTGTCGGATTTTTTGTTGTGGGAAGGCGCCTATGCCGAGCTGCACTTCACCGAGCGCATGTGGCCCGAATTCGACGCCTCCGATCTCGCGGATGCGCTGACCTGTTTCCATCGACGCGAACGTCGCTTCGGCGGCCTGCAGGCGCTGCCGCTAGAACCGGCGCCGAGCTTGTGAAGGTGCGGGAGAAAAGCGTCACCGCACAGGGTGGATAGGTCCGAGAGCCTCGCTAGAGCCAATGGTCCGCAGCAAGTTCAATCGTCAGACGTTTAGACCACCGGCGACAAAAGGAGCGGCCGGACCGAAGTCAGCCGCTCCTCTTGGTCGTGCTTGTGCGTGGGCAGCTGACGCGCTAGGCGGCGCGCTGCATCCGTTCGATATTCTGCGTCACGTGCTTGGCGGTGTCGTCGGCCAGCTTGATCGACAGGTCTGCCATCCGGCGGCTGCTCTCGAGCATGCTCTCCACGGTTTCACGCACGACCTCACTCTGGACCACCGCTACCTCGTGAGGAGTACGGCAACGCCACAGCTCGTTCATGCGGTCGATGTTCTTCTCGATCTGGTGTCGAGCGAGCTCGAAGTACTCCTGCGACATCATGCTCATTCCCTTGGAAGCGGCCGTGGTCGAGTAGAGAATATTCTCCGCATTGCGAGCGGACTGTTCAGCCGTCCGTTGCGCGTCGTTTCCCGACAGGCCCAGCGTTCGGCCAAGCTGCTCGGTAGAGCGACCTACCATCGTCGTCGCCATGTCCAGACCGAAGCGCCAAGTGTTCTGCAGTGTTTCCGTGTTCTGCTGGAACAGCTTGGCGCCGACCCGAGCTATCTCTTCGCCGGCCTGAGCCGCAGTCTCTCCGACGCGCCTCGTTTCCTCCGCAGCCTTCTCGGTGGTGCGGCGAATTGCGTCTTCGGCGGCCTGAGTAGACTTATCCTCCTGGCGTGGATTTGCCATTATTCTTGCTCCTCGATTTCTGATTGGTGTGAGGTTGGTATGGGATGCAACGAGCGCAAAGCCATCCTGCCTAGAGAACGTGGTCGGGTAACGGCCGTTCCGGGGTAAGAACGTTTTTTGTGAAACTCGACGTCATCGCTGTTCGGCAAAGGGCAGGTAAAGCGAATTCCACTCGCAAGTTGAGATGCGCAGCGTTTCAAGGGCTGAGATCTACCAGCAGAGCAACTAAAACGAGCCGTCGTGAATGCCGGTTGTCGCGCTACTATGGATCCCGACAACGCAACTGCCCTTCAGCAGATGGAGCCAGCGGTCCATGCACAGAAAAAACCGCCCGAAGGCGGTAAGTTTGGTTGCGCTGGTCTAACGCGTACGTAAGTAAAAATGCCTGACCGGATCAAAATACATCCGAGCTTCAAAGTCCGTCCCCCGGTGCGGGCAGAGCTTAGACTCCGCTCGAAGCTCCTGACTAGAAGGAACATCGTGTTCCAGAGCGGGAACGTTGATCTGGCTAATCCAAGTTAAAGGGTCCGAACTCTGTCCAGCAGATCCTCGCCGTCTTCACCGCGAACTCGCTTCGGCCCTGCCCGCGGCACCAGACAGGGCACAGCTCGCCGCGCGTTTCGATTGTTACTCAAATGTTGAGATGCACAAGCATGGCCCCGGTTGCGCAGGGGAGGTGTTGAACCCCTTTCAACCGTTCGGAAACCACCCGAGCTTTCTGTCCGGCACGCTAACGAAGTTGAAAATCCTGACGGGAAATATGGCCGGCACGGGAACATTGAGGGGAGATAAGCCTATGAATGGGCTGGCCGTCATGGAAAACGTGCGCCGCTACCGCGGGATCGCTTCGCTGTATCGCCAAACTGCGGTGTTCCGGCCGCGTCAAAGCTGGTCCTTGCTGGAGCAAGCCAGGGAGTGGGAGCATCGTGCGCTGGCAGAGCTGGAGGCCTATTTTGGGGCCAATGACAATCCGGCGCACAGCCTCGCCGCGTAAGCCTGCGTTTACGAGAGCTGGCCGACATGCCACGCGTATGTTGGCCGTCGGCGTGCCGAACGGCGGAGCCGCTCGGGTTGGTTGAAGCAGCCGATTGCGCGTGAGCTCAGCTGCCGCCGGGCAGACTACGATGCGGCAAGCTCTGTCCGGTTACGGTGCCGGCCCGGCGAACTTCAATCTCCCTAAAGCGCGGCGGCTTCAGGGTGAGACATCATCGCGCGTTAGCTTGTTGTTTGAGCACGATCCCTTCGGAAAACCGCCACCCAAAGCGGGGCGGCCTCCCGAGATTGCCTCATTCATCCTCCAGTCCCGGCACGGACGGCAGATTTTAGGCGTGTTCTTGGGGCAAGGAATGGCAGGCAGCCCGATTAGCCAGTTCTGGCGCACCCGACACGATTCGAACGTGTGACCTTTGCCTTCGGAGGGCAACGCTCTATCCAGCTGAGCTACGGGTGCTTGCGGACTTCCTTAGCCGATTGGAGAGAACTCGGCAACGGCAGGACGGTCGACAATCCGAGGAGCGGAGGCCCTCGGTCGGCTCCAGGTCGATTGCTCCGGGCCGCCGGGGGGGTAGACCTGATGCCGTAAAGCGCCCCAGCGAAGCTGCCCCCCGAGGAAGCATCGTCAGGGCGGCCAGCTCATCCACGCTTCAAGCCGCGGGCGGGGGCGCGGCCGTGCGCGCGTCAGGCGACAGCGGCATCATCATCCTGGGCCATTCCGAGCAGCCGCTTCACCTCGTGGGCAGGCCTCGGAGCACTGAACAGGTAGCCCTGCATTTCGGTGCAGCCCAACGACTTCAGGAGTTCGCGCTGCTGCTCGGTTTCGACGCCTTCGGCGACCGTGGTCATGTTGCTCGCCGTTGCGATGTTCACCACCGCTTGAACGATGGCTGGCGTGCCGCCGGGTTCGGCGATATCGGCGACGAAGCAGCGGTCGATCTTGATCTTGTCGAAGGGGAAGCGCTTCAGGTAGCTCAGCGATGAATAGCCGGTGCCGAAATCGTCGAGCGCAATGCGCACGCCGATGGTGCGAAGCTGATGCAGGATGGCGAGCGCCGCTTCGTCGTCCCGGATCAGTACCGCCTCGGTGATCTCGAGCTCCAGCCGCCGCGGATCGAGCCCGGAGCCCGCCAGCGCGCTGGCGATCTTCAGCGCCACCGATCCGCATTTGAGCTGCACCGGCGAGACGTTGACGGCCAGACGCACGTGGTCCGGCCAGCTTGCGGCTTCCATGCACGCGGTCCGCAGCACCCATTCGCCGAGCTCGACGATCAGGCCGGTATCTTCCGCAATCGGAATGAATTCGGCCGGCGACACGGCGCCGCGCTCGGGATGACGCCAGCGCAGCAGCGCCTCGCAGCACGACACCTCATTGCTGTGGAGGTCGACCAGCGGCTGGTAATGAATTTCGAAGCCGCCGTTGCTCAGGGCGTGACGCAGATCCTGTTCCATGGCGAGCCGCGCCTTGGCGCTGGCGTCCATGCCGGGCTCGAAGAAGCGACAGGTCCGCCGCCCGCCGGCCTTTGCAGCATACATGGCAAGGTCCGCGTTCTTGATGAGCTGATCGAGGTCCGAGCCGTCCTGTGGCGCCAGCGCGACGCCGATGCTGGCATCCGTGGCGAGGCGATGGCCGAGGCACTCGTAGGGCTGTCGGATTGACTCCTGCACCCGTCCGACGAATGCGGCGACTTCCTGGCTGCTTTCGATGCCCGTGCGAATGACAGCGAATTCGTCACCGCCGAGCCGGGCGATCAAGTCGCCTTCGTTGAGGCAGCTTCTGATTCGGCTGGCCACCGATTTCAGGAGCTCATCGCCGACATGATGGCCGAGCGAGTCGTTGATGCCCTTGAATTCGTCGACATCGATGTAGAGCACAGCGAACTTGTCGCCGCGACGAACCTTCTCGAGCTCGAGTTCGATCTGCTGCCGGAAGAGCACCCGGTTGGGCAGGTCGGTAAGGGCGTCGTAATGGGCAAGGCGCGCGATCTTTTCGTCCGCGCGCCGGCGTTCCGTGACGTCGTCCACCACGTTGATGATGTAGCGGGGGTCGCCGACTTCGTCCGGGATCGTGATTCGGCGTGAGGTGATGTAGCGACGTCCCCCGTTGAAATGCCACTCGTGCTCGTCCAGGAACAATCCGTCTGCAGACTGCAAGGTTCTGTTGTCGTAGTCGGTGATGACATCGGCGGAGTCCTTCGAGAATATCTCGAACGGCGTCTTGCCGATAATGGCATCGCGTGAGCGGCCCCAGTGCTCCTCGGCGACGCGGTTGACCACGAGGTAGCGGCGATCGCGGACATCCTTCACGGAGATCTGTGATGGGATGTGATCGAGAATGTTGCGCAGGAAAGCGTAATTGCGATCGCGTTCCTGCTCCAGGTGGCGCCGTTCGGTGATGTCCTCGATGGTGGCAATCCATCCACCTTGACCAAGGGGCTTGTTCAGGACCTGGAACGAACGCCCGTCGCGTGATTCCAGGACTCTTTGTGCGGGTTTGCCCGACGCCACGCCCTTCATGACGAGCGAACAGAATTCCTCGACGTTTCCGTTGAAGGAACCTCGATCCTTGCGGTGCTGCATGACGTCCTGGAAGCGGCAGCCCGGCTTCACGACGTCGGCCGACAGATTGTACATGTCGATGTAACGCCGGTTGCAGGTGACCATTCGCCCCGAGGCATCGTAGAAGATAAGCCCGTGCGTCATGTTGTTGAGCGCGGTATCGAGCCTCAGTCTTTCCGCTTCCAGCCGCCGCTGCGCCTCGAGATTCTGCCGGTTGATCTGCCGGATGACCAGATACAGGATCAGAGCGACCCCCGCAGCGGAGAGGACGGCGATCACGACCAAAGATCGGGTCTGCTCGCGCCAATCGGCGAGCGCGGCGGATTCCGTGTTGGTGGCAATGACCACGATGGGCACGGCGCCCAGCGGCGCCCCCGAGATCAGCCGATCCTGGTGGTCGATCGGGCTGTTGATCCGCAGCGTATGCCGACGTCCATCGGCGATGATCTGCTGCAGCAGCGGCATATCCTTGATGTTCCTGGGCGGCCGTCCAACCAGCTCTGGCGCATGTGGGTAACGCGCAATCAGTTTGCCGCTATGGTCTTGCAGCGAAATGGAGGTGGCTCCGGGAAGGGCTACCGAGGCAAAATAGCGTTCGAAGCTCTCGGGTTCGATTCGCCGCGTCATCACGCCGAGCAACACGCCGTCACGTCCGCTGAGCCGCCGCGCGATGATCGTGGTCCATTTCTTCGAAAGGTGACTTAGCGCGCTCTCGGTCAGCACCGGTTCGACGTGCGGGTCTGATTTGAACCTTTGGTAATAGACCCGGTCCGTGATGCTGATCTTCGGCAGAGGCGAGGGGCCTGACCAGTTGATCAGGTCTCCGTTCGCATCGTAGATCGCGATATTCCCCAGATAGGATGTCGGGCCCGCCTTGCTCTTCAGCGCATAATAGACCTCCGGGCGCGACATGCGCTCGCGGAACTCCTCGGCGGAGGCCATCTCCGAAAGCTCCATCTGGGAGATCAGGTCCTCGGCGAGCGTTTCGGACTCCTCGATCTGCTGATCGAAATGGCGAGTCACGAGCAGCACGGTATTTTCAAGCTCGCGCTCACTGTTGCTGAGCGCGCGCTCGCGGAAACCGTTGATAATCACGATCGTGCCGATGAGAATGCCTGTGACAAGAACGCCGCCGCACGCTGTCAGCCAGAACACCGGGCTGCGCCGCGACGCGGCTTCTCGCGCGGACGTCGCAGCCTGGGACACAGTGCTCGCTATGGCGGAAATCCAACCCCGCATTTCCCACTCTCCAGCGGGGCCTGAATACGACAGACAGGTGGCTTAAACCTTAGGAAAGCCGGTTACCTGACGCTTAACCGTTCTGTCAAAATCGAGAGCTCTGCAGAGTGCTACGAATTCTTGCAGGGCCGCCTCGGACGAGCGGCTTCCCATAATACCGTAAACTTGGGCTTGACGCACCGCCTTGCGGCTGGAAGCTCAGTGCTTCGCGCTTCCGGCTCCGCGCAGCCGTCCGACCACGCCGGTCGGGAAGAAATACACACTTGCGATAAACAACAGGCCGAGCCACAGCAGCCAGCGATCCGGATGCAATAGTCCGGGCAGCAGCGGCAGGCCGGCATCCGCTGCCGCTTTCGATGCCGCGCCCATTAGCGCCTGCAGGTAGTTCTGGGCGAGGATGAAAATCGATGCGCCGATGATCGCGCCATAGATCGTGCCCATGCCGCCGATCACCACCATCAGGAGAATATCGAGCATGATGGTAAAGCTGAGCGACGTATCCGGACCGGCGTAGCGCAGCCAGAGGGCGTTGAGCATGCCGGCGCCGGCTGCCACCAGGGCAGCGATGCAATTGGCGTAGGTGAGGTGGAAGACGGTGCGGAAGCCGAGCGCTTCGGCACGGAAACGGTTTTCGCGAATCGCTTGCAGCACCCGTCCGAACGGCGAGTTCACGACCCGGAGGAGGCAGAGGATCATCGTCGCCGCCGCAATGAGCACCAGATAATACGTCAGCACGCGCCCGTTGAGCTCGAATCCGATCAGGCTCTTCGAGATCAGCACGGTTCCCGGCCGCAGGAGTTCCGGCAGTTGGAAACTGCGGCCGTCCTCGCCGCCGGTGAGCCAGGACAGCTGCGAGGCAAGCACCTGGAAGGCCGAGGCGACTGCGAGTGTGACCATCGCGAAAAAAATCGCCGCGACGCGCAACGAGAACAGGCCGATCGCAAGCGCCAGCAGCGCCGCAAGCGGCAATCCGACCGCAATTCCGGTTGCCACGGCGGCCCAGACGGGTCCCATCGAATAAAGAGCGATCGCGATGGCGTAGCTGCCGATGCCGTAGAACATGGTGTGGGCGAACGAGACCGAGCCGGTATACCCGAGCAACAGATCGTAGGAGGCCACCAATGCCGCGAAAATGCAGATCTGCGCCGCGACGTTCATCGCCTTTGCGCCCGGAAAGAGGAAGGGCGTGGCCGCGAGCGCCAGGATGATAACGACGAGCAGGATGCTGAGAACGCGGCTGCGCGGCGGATCGCCGGAAAGGATCATCATCGGCTGGTCACCGCATAGAGCCCGCGCGGCCGCCACATCAGAATGGCGACCATCAACAGGATGTTGGAGACGAGTGCGAGCTTGGGCACGAGAAAGCCGCCGTAGTTGGCGACCATGGCGACCAGAAGCGCGCCGATGAAGCAGCCGCTGATCGAGCCCAGCCCGCCGATAATGATGACGATGAAGATCAGCACGGTGAGATCGCCTCCCATGGAAGCGTGCACCTGCTCGCGATAGAGCGCCCACATCACCCCGCCGAGGCCGGCGAGCGCCGAGCCGGTCATGAACACGCCGAGAAAGAGGCGGCGGATGCGATAGCCAAGCGCTTCGACCATTTCGCGATTTTCCACGCCGGCGCGGATCAAAAGTCCGATCTTGGTGCGGTTGAGGGTGAGTTCGATCGCGACATAGACGACAAGGCCGACCAGCATCGCGAGCAGGCGGTATTTTGCAATCGCTATGTCGCCGATGATCACGGAGCCGCGCAGCGAAGCCGGCAGCGGAAGGGGAATGATCTGCGGTCCCCACAGCGCATAGAGCATCTGCTCAGCGACGATCAGGCCGCCGGTGGTCATCAGGATCTGCTTGAGATGCTGGCCGTAGACGGGAAGGACCAGCACGCGCTCGACCACGAGGCCGAGCACGCCCGACGCAGCCATCGCCAGCAGCGCCGCAGGCGCCAGCACGGCGAGATTGAGCCAGAGCGAATCGGCCTGCAATGAACCCGCAAGCGGCAGCAGGATCAGGGTTGCGATATAGGCGCCAACTGCGATGAAGGCGCCGTGGCCGAAATTCAGAACGTCCATCAGGCCGAACACCAACGTCAGCCCGGAGGCCATGATGAAGATCATCATGCCCATGGCAAGGCTTGCGATCGTGAGCGTCACCCAGGAGCTGGTCGAGCCGACAAAGGGGATCATCACAAGCGCCAGCGCGACCGGCAACAGGACCGGTGCGACGTCGCGCTTCGGCTTCGGTAGCGGATCGCTGGCAGCCAGATCGGTCACTGATGCGCCTCCAGGCTCAATCCCAACAGCCGCTCCTGCAGCGCTACGTCGGCGGCAAGTAGCTCCATCTCGCCGCGATGCACGATCGTGCCGTTGTCCATGACCAGCACGTTGTCGCCGAGTTCGCGGGCGGCGAAGAAATTCTGTTCGACCATGAGGATGGTCGCGCCCTTGCGCTTGATCTCCCTCAGGCACTCGATCAGCGCCATCACGATCGCCGGCGCCAGCCCCTTGGTTGGCTCGTCGATCAGGAGCAGCTTGCGTGGCTCGATGATGGCGCGCGCGATCGATAGCATCTGCTTCTGGCCGCCGGACAGGCTGCCCGCGCGCGACAGCCAGAAGCGGCGCAGCGCCGGGAAGAAGCCGAAAACCCAGTCGAGCTGCTTGTCGTCGAGCGGCCCGTCGCGCGCCGCCAGCACGAGGTTCTCTCTCACGGTGAGGTCGGAAAACACGGCCATGGTTTCCGGCACGTAGCCGACTCCCAACCGCGCGATCTCCGGCGTTGAACGCTGATCGATGCGCTCGCCGGCCAGCCTGATCTGACCGGAGGATGCCTGCCACAGCCCCATGATGGTACGCAGCGTCGTGGTCTTGCCGGCGCCGTTGCGCCCGAGCAGCATCGTGGTCCGTCCTTCGGGGATGACGAGATCGATGCCCTGCAGGATATGATAGCGCCCGATATGGGTGTGCACGCCGGAAAGCGTCAGGAGTTCGCTCATGCCGCGCTCCTGCCGGGTGCGACGCCGAGATAGGCCTCCTGCACGATCGGGGAAGCGATCACCTCGGCGGGCTTGCCGTCGGCGACCAGCTGGCCGTTGTGCAGGACGATGATGCGGTCGGCCAGCGAGCGGACCACGTCCATCTTGTGCTCGACCAGAAGGATGATCTTGCTCGCATCCTGTTTCAATTGTGCGATCAGATTCAGGACGACCGGGACCTCGTCGATGCTCATGCCAGCGGTCGGCTCGTCGAACATGAATACCTTCGGCTCGAGCGCGATCATCAGGGCGACCTCCAGCTTGCGCTGGTCGCCATGCGACAATGCGGTCGCCGTCACCTGCCGGCGGTTGCCCAGCGCGACCCGGTCGAGGATCTCATCGGCGCGGGCAATCAGGTCACGCCGTACCATCCACGGCCGCAACATGTCATAGTGGGTGCCGTTCGCCGCCTGCACCGCGAGACGAACGTTCTCTTCCACGCTCAGGTTCGGAAAAAGGTTGGTGAGCTGGAAGGCGCGGCCAAGGCCGGCGCGGGTGCGCAGGGGCGCGGATAATTGGGTGATGTCGGCGCCGTCGAAAAAGATGGTGCCGGCCGTCGGCCGGAGCTGGCCCGAGATGAGGTTGAAATAGGTGGTCTTGCCGGCGCCGTTCGGCCCGACGATCGCCGTGAGCTCACCCGGTTTGAAAGTGCAGCTGACGCCGTTGACGGCGACATGGCCGCCGAAGCGAATGGTCAGGTCACGCGTTTCAAGCGTCAGGGCCATCGATGAACTCTGGGCTCGTTCACAAGAGAGCCTCTCCCCGCCAGATGCGGGGAGAGGAAGGAAGCATCAGCGCTTGTTGCGGATAGGAACGTTCATGTCCTCGATCTTCAGCTCGCGAACCGGCTCCAGCACGGCCCAGGCGACGTTCGGATCGACCTTGACCTTGAAGTGATACATGCTCTGGAGCGCCTGATGGTCGTCCTTGCGGAACACCATCTTGCCCTTGGGCGTGTCGAACTCCATGCCTTCCATGGCCGTGATCAGCTTCTCGGTGTCGGTCGACTTGGCCTTGGTGACCGCGGTGACGACCGCCATGGCGGCGGCGAATCCGCCCGCAGTGAAGAAGTCCGGCGGGGCATTGAAGCGCTTCTTGTGCTCGGCAAGCAGCCAATCGTTCACCGGGTTCTTCGGGATGTCATAGTAGTAATAGGTCGCGCCCTCCATGCCCGGCAGCGCCTTGTAAGCGGCGAGCGCGGGGAGGATATTGCCCCCGGTCGACAGCTCAATGGCATAGCGCTTCGGATCCATGTCCTGCAGCTTGGCCAGCGGATTGCCAGCGCCGGCCCAGATCACCCAGATGATCTTGCGGCCCGGCTTGTCCTTCAGGGCGTCGGACAGGCGCTGGCCGACAGCGGTGAGGTCGGGGGTGTTGGTCGGAGCATATTCCTCCGCGGCAAGCGTTGCGCCGGTCTTGGCCAGCGCTTCCTTGAAGGCGGCAACGCCGTCGCGACCGAAGGCGTAGTCCTGCGCCAGCGTCGCGACCGTGACGCCCGGCTTGCCGATCGCGACCGCGTTCGAGATCGCGTCCTGCGACGAGTTGCGGCCGGTGCGGAAGATGTAGCGGTTCCACTTTTCTCCGGTGATTTGATCCGCGACCGCAGGCTCGACAATCAGGATCTTCTTGTTCTCCTCGGCGACGGGCAGGATGGCGAGCGCCGCGGCTGACGAGGTCGTGCCAATGGCGATGTCGGCCTTGTCGTCCTGATAGGCTTCGGCGAGCGCGGCCTTGGCAAGGTCCGGCTTACCCTGGTCGTCCTTGGTGATGATGACGATCTTGCGACCGTCGAGGGTCATGCTGCCCTTGGTCGCATATTCGAAGCCCAACTGCAGGCCGGTTTCGGTCTGCTTGGCATAGGCCTCAAGCGGTCCGGTCTTCCCGTAGATCAGCGCGATCTTCAGGTCATCTGCTTGCGAGGAGGTACTCGCGGCGAGGCCAAGAATGGCGGCAGCAGCAAAGAGAGTTAGACGCACGGATATCCCTCCTGGTTTAGGTTCCCTTGAGTGGCAACAGCGATTCGCACAGGCCGGGGAACATTGCAATTCGATCTTCCTGTCGCGGGCGATGTTGCCGATACGAAATTTGCACTATCCTACCACCTTTTCTTGACGGCTTTCGCCAGCTTGCGCGGCGATACCCTCGACGTTTCGCCAATCCGACTGCGCTTCCTCCGCGCTTTCAAAAATATGCGGGGCGAGGCCGCGCTGCTCGAGTGCTTCACCGAGCTTGATCCGGAGGAAGCCTGAAGTCGTGTAACGCGACACGCCGGAATAAAAACGATCGACCACACTGCGCACCATGGCGGAGTAGTCGTCGAGCAGCTCAGGCACGATCGAAAAGTTGTCGTAGTTGACGATCGCATAGACGCGCCGGTTCAGAGGGGTCAGCTTGGCCTCGACGGTCCTGGCGATGGCGTCGATATCGGCCTTGCTGCGCACCGGATAGCGCTCGAGATTGACGAAGAACAGGTTCTGCTGCTCGTCCAGGGTGAAGCGCTGGTCGAGCGGGATCGACAGCAGGTCTTCGCGCAGATCCATCACTTCTTCACGGAAGATGCGCGTATCCATCAGCACCGGATCGTGGGGGATCAGCGGCTTGAAATCCATCAGGCTCAGGATATCGCGTTCGATATCGATGCCGGGTGCAACCTCGATGAGCTGAAGCCCGTCAGGTCGCAAGGCGAAGACGCAGCGTTCGGTGACGTAAAGCACGTTCTGTCCGCGTGCCGCCGCGAAGGCGCCGCTGAAGGTGACATGCTCGACGGCCTGGACGAATTTGCGTTCCTTCGCCTCCTCGACAATGGAGAGCTTGCCGTCGGAAAGAACGATCCGCAGCCGACCGGCGCCGAAAGTGCCGACGAAGACTACTTTCTTCGCGTTCTGGCTGATATTGATGAAGCCGCCGGCGCCGGCGAGCTTGGGACCGAACTTGCTGACATTGAGGTTGCCGGCGCGGTCGACCTGGGCAAGGCCGAGGAACGCCGCGTCAAGTCCGCCGCCGTCATAGAAATCGAACTGATAGGGCTGGTCGATGATTGCCTGGGTATTGATCGCCGCGCCGAAGTCGATGCCGCTGGCGGGAATGCCACCGATGACGCCGGGCTCCGCCGTCAGCGTGATGAGATCGATGATCCGTTCCTCGTTGGCGACGGCTGCGATCCCCTCGGGCATGCCGATGCCGAGATTGACGACGCTGTTGGCCTTCAGCTCGAAGGCGGCGCGCCGGGCAATGATTTTGCGCTCGCTCATCGGCATCGGCGGCAAAGACGTGGCGCGCACCCTGATCTCGGCGCTGTAAGCCGGGTTATATTGCGTGCCGAAGGTCTGCCAGTGGTTTTCGGGCCTCGCCACGACCACGCAATCGACGAGAATGCCGGGTATCTTGACCTGGCGCGGGTTGAGGCTTCCGCTCTCGGCCACCCGCTCGACCTGCGCAATGACGATGCCGCCGGAATTATGGGCCGCCATGGCGATGGCCAGCGCCTCCAGCGTCAGTGCTTCCTTCTCCATGGTGAGATTGCCGTCGGGATCGCCGGTGGTGGCCCGGATGATGCCGACGTTGATCGGGAACGCCTTGTAGAACAGGCATTCCTGACCGCCCAGGGAGACGATCTCCACCAGGTCCTCCGCCGTGCGCACGTTCAGCTTGCCGCCCCCATTGCGCGGGTCGACGAAGGTGCCGATCCCGACACGCGAGATATGACCCGGGCGGCGCGCAGCGATGTCGCGGAACAGGTGCGTGATCACGCCCTGCGGCAGATTGTAGGCCTCGATCTGGTTGGCGATCGCGAGCTGCTGCAATTTGGGCGCCAGGCCCCAATGACCGCCGATCACGCGCTTCACCAGTCCGTCATGCGCGAAATGGTTGAGGCCACGATCCTTGCCGTCGCCCTGTCCCGCGGCATAGACCAGGGTCAGGTTGCGCGGCTTGCCCTGGGAATAGGGGGGCTCGCCCTCGCTGGAGAGATAAAGTGCTTCCAGGGCAACGGCGATCTCCTCGGCGAATCCGATGCCGACAAAGCCGCCGGTAGCGACCGTATCGCCGTCGCGGATCAGCATGACGGCTTCGGCCGCCGTGACGATCTTGCCCTTCTCCGAATTGCGCAGGTAAGGCAAGGCGGGATGCTGGCTCACGGCGTACCTCCCCGGTGCGTCTTCAACCGTATGCCGGTATTGCTTCTTCCTCCCATGGTTTTATCCGCTGCTGCAGCTGAAGGCGAGCGCGATCATGACGGCCGATTCGACGGGATCTTGGAGGAAGAGCCTGTTCGCGAGGTTGCCAGGTGGAGCCGGTGGTGGGCGGCGCTGGGCGTGTGCTCGTACAGGATCGTCATCGCCCGATTCATCCTCCCTGTCCTTGGTGCGCACTTCTCGTGCATCGCTGATGCGGCAGAGCAAGGCCCGCGCCAGACGCGAGGCGGTTGTGCAAATCGATTGAAAGGCGGGCGTTTTGCGGCGACCCCGGCGATCTGGGCGGCCTCCGGCGCTGTCACTTTCTGAGACTCAAGACGGTCGGAGTCTCGCAGTTCAGACGGCTGGCGAGCCCGACGGGGTTAGCCCGAACTTCGAAAGCTTCTTGTAGAGCGTGGCGCGCGAAATGCGCAGCATCCTGGCCGCTTCCGAAATCTGGCCGTTGCTGGCTGCGAGCGCCTGTTCAAGCATCTGCCGCTCGAACGCGGCTTCCGCCTGTGCGTAGGGGATAACCGTGCCTGCCGGCCTCGTCTCGCTTTCCAGGTCGACCTGTGGCCCGAGCGTCAGCATGCGGGCGAAGTCGTCGGCGGTCAGCCGCCCGGAATCGCTCAGGATCAGCGCGCGCTCCAGCACGTTGCGGAGCTCCCTCACATTCCCCGGCCAGCCGTACTGGGCGAGGGCCGTCAAGCCCGATGGGGTGAGCCGCGCATTGACATAATCGCCCGACAGGCGGATGTCGTCGAGCAGCCGGCCGGATATCTCGGGAAGGTCGTCAAGGCAGTCGCGCAGCGGCGGCAAATGGATCGAGAGCACGTTCAGCCGGTAGTACAGATCGGCCCGGAAGGCCCCTTCGCTGACGCGCTTCGCAAGGTCTACGTTGGTCGCGGCGATCACGCGGACGTCGACCGGCGTGACCTTGTCCGATCCGAGCGGCTCGATCTCGCGTTCCTGCAACACGCGCAGCAGCTTGGCCTGGAGCTGTAGGGGCATTTCGCCGATCTCGTCCAGAAACAGGGTCCCGCCATCGGCGATCCTGAACTTGCCTTCCCGTCCCTTGCGGTCCGCGCCGGTATAGGCGCCGGGCGCGGTGCCGAAAAACTCGGACTCGATCAGGGTATCGGGAATGGCGGCGACATTGACGCTGACGAACGGCCGCTCGGCGCGGGACGAAGCGTTGTGGATCGCCTGCGCCAGCATCTCCTTGCCGGTTCCGGTTTCTCCGGTGAGCAGCACGGTGACGCTTTGCCGCGCCGCACGGCGTGCAAGCTCCTTGGCACGGGCGATCCCGGCGGAGCGTCCGACAAAATCGTCGAAAGTGAAGCGGGCGGTGCGCGGATGCGAGAGCTGGCGCCTTGCCGAGCGCAGATCGTTTTCAAGCTGCGTCAGACGCGCGAGCAGCGGCTTGAGGCTGTCGAGGCGGTGGTAGAGCACAAAACCGATGGCGCCGATCACCTTGCCTTGCTCGTCTTCGATCGGCATGCGCGTCACGACCAGCTGCTCGCCGCCGAGCTCCATGATGTCGAGAAGGATGGGCTCGCCCGTCTCCGCGACCTTCCGCATCAGGCTGTTGGGGATGATCTCCTCGATCGACCGGCCGATCGCTTCGGAAGAGTGGCGCAGTCGAAGTGAGGGCAGGTACTTCTCGTTGACATAGACGACGCGTCCGCCGCGATCGATCGCAATCGCGCCCTCGCAAAGGCTCTCCAGCCGCTCGAACAGCGTTTCCATCGCCCGCGCGCGGATGAGGTCGGGAGCACTGCCAACAGGCTGGCGATCGGACATGGCGCGCCACCCTCCCTCGATACAGGCCGGATCGGAAAACGTAAGCGTTTGCCGAGGCTCAACGCTTCATATCAAAACTCCTGAGATTTCATAGGGCTGATCGGCGAAATGCGCCGGGCTCCTGGCCCGGTCCGGCTCAGCGCCGGTAGCCTTGGGCCCGTGAATAGGTCGGCCGGGTCTGCTGCGGCAGGCGGCCGGCAATGCTGACCCGGCTCTCGCTGGTGCGCGGGGCCGCCGACCTCAGCTCTTCGAGGAAGACCGGACGAGAGAAGTAGTAGCCCTGCGCGTAGCGAATCCTGGTGGCCGCCTGCAGGTAGGCGAGCTCCTCGAACGTTTCCAGCCCCTCGGCGATGACGGTCATGCCGAGCGCTTCGCTCAAGGACTCGATGGCGCGCAGGATGCCTTGGCTGCGGGGCCGCTTATGGATGTCGGTGATGAAGGAGCGATCGATCTTGATCTCGTCGGCGGTGATGTCGGCCAGCGCCGACAAGGAGGAATAGCCGATGCCGAAATCGTCGATCGAAATGCCGACCCCGATCCTGCGAAGCATCGGCACGATCTCGCTCTGGAAACGGGTCTTTGTCACGAAAGCATCTTCTGTGACTTCGATCATGAAGCGTTTGGGAAAGCCGGTTTCCTCCAGTGCCTGGGCGAAGGATCGCATGAATTCGGGGTTGCCGGCCTGAGACGCCGCCACATTGATGCTGATGGAGGCTTCCGGGCCAAACATCTCGTTGATGGCGTCGATCGATCTCACGATCTCGGCCAGGACGAGATGAGTGAGATCGTCGATCAGCCCGAGCTCGACCGCAAGGTTGACGAACGAGCCGGGCGCCTGGATGACGCCGTCGTTGTCACGCAGGCGCACCAGGGCCTCGATGCCCTGCACCGCCTGGGTGCGGATGTCGACCTTCGCCTGGAAGGCGCAGCAGAAGCGCTTCTCGAGAATGGCAAGGCGCAGCGACTGCTCGATCTTCATGCGCGCCGTGGCCTCTCGTTCCATGCCGGCATCGAAGATTGCCGCCGCGCCCTTGCCTTCGTTCTTGACGCGGTACATGGCGATGTCGGCGTTCTGGCGCAGCAGCTCGAAGCTTCGGCCGTGATCGGGATACAGGCTGACGCCGGCCGACACGGACGCGAAGACCTCCGAGCCGTCGATGAAGAACGGCGCGCTGAGCCGCTTCAGCGCCGCCTGCATGAATTCGGCCACCTCCAGATCGCTCACCACCGGATGCAGCAGGAGCAGGAATTCGTCTCCGGAGATCCGCGACAGTATGTCGGATTCGCGCAAGTCGCGGCTGAGCCTTTTGGCGATTTCGACCAGCAGCGCGTCCCCGACCGAATGGCCGTAATAGTCGTTGATGTGCTTGAAATTGTCGATGTCGAGAAAGGCGAGGGCGAACCGTCCGGCGCCGTCGTTCTTGAGCAGCGCATTGGCGCGGTGCTCGATCACGCGCCGTGAGGGCAGGCCGGTCAGTTCGTCGTAGTAGGCGGAGCGGAAAAGCTGATCCTCGAAGGTCTTTTGCCCGGTAATGTCGGTGGAAGCCGAGATCAGGAGATTGCGGTCAGCGATGCGCACCGGTCGGTGCGTCGTCAGCAGAACCTGCCGTGCATCACCGTCATTCAGGAATTCCTCGGCCACGACGGGACGCCCGTCCTGAAGCGCCTGCAGGCAGGCCGCTCGGCGCTGGTTAAGATCGGGTGCCAGCTGCTCCCCCTGCATGCCGAGCTGGGCGGCGGCCGTATCGTTGACCAGCAGGAAATCGCCGGCCTCGTCCAGGACGGTCACGGCCGCCGGGAGCATTCTAATGATTTCCTTGAGAAAACCGAGCTCGGCTTCGGTCGCGCCTTCGCGTTTGCCCTTGGTCATGAACCCACAGATCTTCTTATTCGGCGCGAGGTTGCGTCGGCGCAATCTTGCTCAGTTCCCTCTTAGTTTTGGTTAAGGGCGATGCAGAATCTCCGGCGCGCCCGACGGGGATGGTCTGTCGGTCCCGGTGCTGCGCGCTGTCATTAACACACTGTCAACCTCCGCGGCCAAAGAGCGGGCGCGGGAACATGCGCCGCTTCCGTGTCAGGCAGGAGCGTCGCTCCGTGGAATCCGGCACTGCATGACGCAGTGAACGCCGGTCTTCAGATACGAGATCTCGGTCTTGCCATCGAAGGGCAGCAGCGCGGAGTTCAGCAATTTCGTGCCGAAACCGGCCGGAGCGACATTCTCCACCGTCGGGCCTTCCGTTTCGTCCCAGGTGATTGTGAGTCGATCGTCGGTCACGGTCCACGATACCTGCAGGAAACCGCGGGGCGAAGAGAACGCGCCGTACTTGCTGGCATTGGTCGCCAGTTCGTGAAACATCAGCGCCAGGCTCACCGCGAGCCTTGCCGGAAGAAACAGCCGGTCCCCATTCAGCGTGAAGCGGACGTGGCCGTAGGGTTCGAGTTCGGACACCAGCAGATCCCTGATGTCGCATCCGGTGCCATCGACCTTCGCGATCAGGTCGTCAGTCGCCGACAGCGCCCGCAGGCGGGAATCAATCCTCGCCCAGACCTCCGGCTGGTTGTGGAGCACCTGGTGCAGGACCGCGTGGATGGTCGAGAGCTTGTTCTTCAGCCGGTGCTGCAGTTCGTCGACCAGAACCTTGCGATACTCTTCTTCCTCGGTCAGCCGCTTGGAAATCCTGCGTTGTTCGGCGAGGAGCGCGCGGTAGTGCTCGACGCCCCAGATCGTGAGGGCGCACACGACCAGGTACATCAGCAAGAGAAGAAGCCGCGTGCCATCGACCGGGGACTGGTCGAAATTGATCAGGACGCCGAGCGCGCCGCCGACCAGCGCGGTCGCCACGCCGATCCTGATGCCGCCGAACGCTGCGGCGAAGAACACGGCAGGAAAATAGGGCGTGAAGAATACGTCAGGCCGCAACTGGGCGAGGCCCCAGCGTACGACCGTGGCCAGTGCAAGGCACGAAGCCGCGAAGCCGGTGCTCAACAACAACGACGGTTGGGAGACGGCCTGCCAGCTCCGCCGGAATTCGTCGATGATCTTCACCCGGTTCAGTTCAGCCGATCAACGAATCGGAAACAAGGCAAAAATGCACATGGCGCCATCGCAGGCACGGCTTGCGTTGTCGCGAGCAGCCGGGAATAGTGCCTGGAAACGAGGCGTCGATCGGCGCCCGTCGATTTTGGTTCAATACTTACAAAAACAGGGACACGCCATGGGAAGGCTGGACGGCAAGGTCGCGGTGATCACCGGAGCGACCAGCGGCATCGGATTGCGTACCGCGGAGATCTTCGTTGCGGAAGGCGCCAAAATTGTGATCGCCGGCCGCCGTGTGCCGGAAGGCGAGGCGCTGGCCAACAAGCTCGGTGGGTCCTGCATCTTCCGCCAGACGGACGTCACGATCGAGGAACAGATGCGCTCGTTGATCGAGCTCGCGGTCGAGAAGTTCGGCAGGATCGATTGTCTCTTTAACAATGCCGGCGGCCCGGCGCAGACCGGCGGCATCGAAGGCCTCGAGGTCGCCCGCTTCGATGCCGCCATGGCAACGCTGGTGCGCAGCGTCATGCTCGGCATGAAGCACGCCGCCCCCTACATGAAGAAGCAGGGCTCCGGCAGCATCATCAACAATGGCAGCATTGCCGGACGGCTCGCCGGCTTCTCGTCCTCGATCGTCTACGGCGCGGCGAAGGCGGCGGTCATTCACCTCACCAAGTGCGTGGCAATGGAACTTGGAGAATCCGGCGTTCGCGTCAACTCGATCTCGCCGGGCGCCATCGCGACCGGCATCTTCGGCAAGGCGCTCGGACTGTCGACGGATGCCGCGGAGAAGACGCCGGCCGTGATGCGCGAGGTCTACAAGACCGCGCAGCCGATTCCGCGTGCGGGACTGCCGGACGACATCGCCTACGCCGCAGTCTTCCTGGCGAGCGATGAATCCAGCTTCGTCAACGGCCACGATCTCGTCGTCGATGGCGCCATCACCGGCGGCCGCAACTGGACCCAGCAGCAGCAAGGCTACGTCGCCTTGCGCCAGGCTTTCGATCAGAACGCTGGGTAGCCGTCAAAACCGGATCTGTCGGGGTGGGCAAAGGCGCCTGAGCGCCGTGCCCATCATCGTTTCGATCTGAAAATTGGATCGAGGTGGCGCGAGGTTTCGACTGCAGCGATTCTCTCGCGATCCCGCTTAAGGACGAAGGTTGGTTTCGTGGCGACACCCGATCGGTCGGTGGGCTTGCCGCTCGCGCTGCTACCGACCGCCGCCACCGCCACCGCCGCCGCCGCCACCACCCCCACCGCCTGCGTCGAGCATTCCTTGATTGTAGCGCGAATCGGACTGCTGAATGTACAGCGGAGAAATGTCGCCCCGGCCATGCCGTATCGGCGGAATGATTGTCTGCGGAATGATAATGAGTTGGTCGCCGCAGCCCCGCCTCTGAGACAGCTCGCAAGGCGGAATGCGCGGATCGTACGCGCTGGCGTTGGTTGCCATGGCGCTCGCAGCAACGAGAGTGACCAAAGCCGTCGCAGATAACCTTGATTTCATTGACACCTGACTTCTCCGTCCATCGGCTCGGGCGAAATCGGAAGGCCCGCACGGCACTTTGACGGTGCCAAACCGAGACCGGTTCGAGAGAAGCGGTCGAAAAGGGTTCAAAGCCGCCAGGCAAACGAAAATGTGAACCGGAGGGGCGGTGCAAATCTGCCGTTCATACCGGCCTCACGATGACCCGCAAGCCGTCTTTCGGTTTGGGGATCGGCCACATCTGCCAGTCGGCCTTGTAGCCCGGCTCCAGCGACACCGAGAGATTCTGCAGGAAGTGTCGCGCGAAGCATTTCGCCTGCATGTAGGCGAAATGCAGGCCGAGGCACATATGCGCGCCGCCGCCGAAGGGAACCCAGGCGAAGCGATGGCGATTGCGCTGCGCCTCGTCGGTGAAGCGCATCGGCTCGAAGGCCTCGGGCTCGGGCCAGATGTCTTTCATATGATGGGTGAACAGCGGATTGACGCCGACCTGGGTGCCGCCGGGAATCGCAAAGCCCCTGAAGGTGAAATCGCGAACGGCCCGGCGCGGCATCGAAGGTACCGGCGGCCTGATGCGCAGCGCTTCCTTGAACGCCATCTCCGACAGCTGCATCCTGTCAAGGTGCTCCGAAGCGGTGGGTTCGTCCGAGGCAAGTCCGAGCATCGAGATTTCGTCGCGCAATCGCTGCTGCCATTGGGGATGAGCGGCGAGTTCCCCGATGAAGCCGGTGAGCGACGAAGTCAGCGTGTCGTGCGCCGCCATCATCAGGAAGCTCATGTGATCGATGATGTCCTGCTCGGAGAGCAGCGCGCCGTCGTCGTCGATTGCCTGGCAGAGCTGCGAAAACAGATCGTCGCCGCCGCCCCTGGCGCGGCGGATCGGAATCTGCTCCTTGAAATAGGCCACGATACGCCTGCGGCCGTTCACCCCGCGCGCCATTTGCGTGCCGGGCAATGGCCTGCGGATCACGGCGACGGCGGCCGCCACCATGTCGACAAAGGCGCGATTGATCTCGTCGACTTCCGGTCCGATGCCCGCGCCGAGAAACGACGTCGCGGCAAGATCCAACGTGAGCTGCTTCATCGCCGGATAAACCAGCATCGGGCCGGGCCGGGTCTTCCATTGCGCGACCCGCGCCGCAATGCCTTTGTCGAGCTCCGTCAGGTACGACTTCATCGGTCCCGACTTGAAGGCGACCGACAACGCCTTGCGCTGCTGACGGTGATCGTCGAAGTCGCGCAGCATCAGGCCGCGCGGAAACAGCAGGCCGAGGATCCGGCCCCAGCCGTGCTCGGAAGAGAACAGCCTGGCCTGGTCGAACATCACGAGTTCGTTGGCTTCCGGCCCGAGCAGGACGACGCTGGTCTCGCCGAACATGTGACTGCGGTAGACGAGGCCGTATTTTGCCGCGTTCCGTTCGACGTGGCCTTTCGGGTCGGCCAGCACCTGAAGCGTCTTGCCGATGATCGGCCAGCCTTCGTCGCCGGGAATGTGCTTCAGGGAATTGCGCTTCGGCGGCGTCAGGTTGACCGCAGGAGATGCCACACTGTGCATCGACATGGCGGGAACTCCGTTTGCTTTGGAACGGGATCGCAAGGCCAGATTGAATGCGGCGGCCGTTGGGGCCGCCGCCAGCATAGCACGGCTCGCGGCAGGATAACCGCCCGGCATTTGCGCGCAAGTTGTCGGACGTGCCTGGTCCCGCGTGCCGCAGCCTAGAGGCTGGCCAGGCTGACCTTCCAGGTCTCCTTGGCGGAAGACAGTGCGATCAGGGTTTCGGTGCGCTCGACCCCTTCCACCGACTTGATGGTTTCGCTGAGAAGCTTTTCCAGATCACCCGTCGTTTTCACCCGGACTTTCAGCAGGTAGTTCCAGGCGCCGGTGACGTGATGACATTCGAGCACGTCGGGAGATGCCTTGGCCTTCTTCAAAAAGACGGCTTCCACCTTCGGGTTGCTCCAGCTCACCAGGATGAAGGCGAGCAGATTCAGTCCCAGGGCTTCCGGTGCGATCCGTGCGTGAAAGCCCGCGATCATGCCGTGTCGGACCAGCCGCTTGATGCGGTCGTTGACGGTCGAGGCAGGTATCCCGATACGCCTGCTGAGCTCCGACAGCGGCTGGCGGTCATCCTCCTGCAGCAGCGTGAGCAATTGACGGTCGGTGTCGTCGAGCTTGGGCATGATCTCGGAATCAGGCGCGCGGGTTCATCCCCTCTTTGTCTGGTTTCCTCTCATTGCGCCAGCCCCGCCTTGATGGCGGCATCGATGACAATGCGCCCCTTTGGCGCTGGTAATCCGCTCAGGTGTCGTTGCGCCCGTGCAACATACGGATATATTAGCTATTTTTGCGAATCTGTCGCGTATTATCCGCTTAAAGATCGGAATTCCTCTCTCTATAGTCAGCCTATGCGACTCGGGGATTTGGAATGCTGAACAGGGCGAGAGCGGAGAAAACACGGCACGCGATTGCTGTCGGGGATTTGAGGGTTTGGATCGCCCTTTGCGCGTTGGGCCTGGCCGGGACCACGGCGGCTGCCGCCGCCGATCTGCCGCTCGTGACCAAGGCTCCTCCACCTGTCGCGCCATCCTGGGCGGGCTTCTACCTCGGCGTTCACGGCGGTTACGCCTGGGGCCAGAACGACTTCCGCGAGTATCTCAATGAGTATGCGCCCTACCCGGTTCGCAACGGCTTCGATTCGCGCGGTGCCATTGTTGGCGGACACGCCGGGTACAATTGGCAGTACGGACGCGCGGTCGCCGGCGTCGAGTTAGACTTCAGCGCCGCTGACGTCAGTGGCAGCAGCGCGACAACGACTTGGACTTCCATTTTTGGATCGGGCCCTTATTCCGCCGATCGATCTGACCGCCTGAAATATCTCGGCACGTCACGGGCGCGCCTGGGATGGCTGGCTGGCGCGAATGTACTGCTTTACGGCACGGGCGGCTTGGCCTGGGAACGGGTCGAGGAGACGGAACATTTCGCCGCCCCCACCTACAATTCTGTCCGCACCACACCGTTCGATCGCTTTGGCTGGGTTGCCGGTGTGGGCATCGAGGTGACGCCGTTCGGGCCGAACTGGGTCGCCCGGCTCGAATACCTGCACTATGATTTCGGAGCGGTGCAGGCGACCGCAACTCGTGCGTCAAGTTCCTCGCCTACGCTCACAGACCACGCCGGCCACCAGCGCTTCGATCTGCTTCGCGCCGGACTGTCCTACAAGTTCGGTGCGCCGTCAGGGCCGATGGCGGCGTATGCCGCTGTGACGCCAGCCGTGGCGGCATCCTGGGCGGGATTCTATCTCGGCGTTCACGGCGGTTATGGCTGGGGGAAGGACGATTTCATCCGCATGCAATTGCTGAATCCGCGCATCGACATGACCGGACCGAAGCTGAGCGGCGGCGTCTACGGCGGCCATGCTGGCCACAATTGGCAGTTCGACCGCGCGGTCGCCGGGTGGGAGCTGGATTTCGGCAGCGGCAACATTGGCGGCTCTTCTCAGGTCCAGTATACGGTCGGACAGAATATCTATACGCGAACGTTGACCGACAAGGTCGAGGTGCTCGGCTCGCTGCGCGGACGGCTCGGGTGGCTGCCGACAGAGAGCGTGCTGCTCTATGGCACGGCTGGTCTGGGGTGGGAACGCCTTGGCATTACCACAGATCGCACCAACGTCGCGGCGGCCGGTTCGTGGACGTCCTCGACTTACTCTCCGACCGATCGGTTCGGATGGGTGGCAGGTGTGGGCGCCGAGGCGATGCTACCCGGCGGCAACTGGATCGGGCGGATCGAATACCTCCATTACGGTTTCGGGACGATCAACGAATCGTACAGGCAGGACGGCCCTGGGGTCGTGCCCTATGCAGATCAATCGGGTCACCATGATCTCGACGTCGTGCGCGCCGGCCTGTCCTACAGGTTCGCCGAGCCCGCTGCCATGGCGCCGGTTGCTCAGGCCAATGCATCGCTTGCGCCGATGTCGAGTTGGGCCGGCTTCTATTTGGGTGCCCATGCCGGCTATGGCCGGTACAACGACGATTTCACTAATGTGAACCCTTATACCGGAGTTCACGCTGGCGGCGTTCGGCCCAGCGGTTGGGTGGGCGGAGGTCATGCCGGCTATAACTGGCAATACGGCCGCGCGGTCGCCGGCGTCGAGGGCGATCTCAGCTCTGCTGATGTCAAGGGCACGTCCACGCCGGTCACGGAAATCATGGGCGGGACTGAAGCGACCAGGACGTTGGAGGATCGCACCAAATACGTCGGAACGGCGCGCGCGCGGCTGGGTTGGGCGCCTGCGGATCGTGTGCTGCTCTACGCCACCGCGGGTGCCGCCTGGGGGCGCGTTGAGCGAAGTCAGACATACACGTCGATCAACGGAGCGAACGTCAACACCGCCGGCACGACGACCCCGGCCGACCATTTCGGCGGCGTGATCGGCGCGGGCGTGGAATGGATGCCGTTTGGGCCCAACTGGGTCGGCCGACTCGAGTATCTGCACTACGATTTCGGAAAAGTCCCGGGCCAGACGGTCACGTCGAACGTGCCCGGTGCCGTCACCTACTCCGCGCGTCAGGGCAGACAGACCATGGACCTCGTGCGCCTCGGCGTGTCCTACAAGTTCGATTCTGCTGCACCGAACTAGAAACCGCGAAAGCGCCGCGGTTCGAGCCAGGGCACATTCAGCGTCTCACTACGCGGAGGCTGTAGCCGCGATCGTCCACGATCGCGCTTTCGCGATCATCGGGGGCCACGAGTTCGTCAACCAGACCAGGTTGACGCCGCGCAGCATGCGCTTGCTGCAATCGCCTCGAGCCAAGGTGTCCCGTGATCGGCGGTGGCTCGGTGTAACTCTTGGGCTGGCGGCCTCTGCTGGCAGCGCCATCAATTCGCGCGCGGTACCGTCGAGCTTGGCCATGGACACGTGATTCTCTCCTCCCCTCATCTGGTTTCCGATCGTTTCGCCAGCTCTCTTCCACGATTGCTCCAGGCAGAAAGCGAATATGTCGCTCGCATCGCGGCCAAACAGCGTGTGATTCGTGCAACATCCGACATAAATCGTCGCTTTTGCGATCATCTCGCGCTACGTTCGTTCAAACATTGAAGAACATTCAGCCTATAACCAGTTCGTGCGACTCGGAGAGTGATGATGCTGGACTGGGCGAGAGTGACGGCAACCGGCCACGGCCGTGCCGCCGGGGAATTGAGGACATGGATCGCCCTCTGTGCTTTCGGTCTGGCCGGCACGACTGCGGCTGTTGCCGCCGATCTGCCGCTGGTGACCAAGGCACCCCCGCCGGTGATGGCGTCGTCCTGGGCGGGCTTCTACCTCGGCGTCCATGGCGGGTACGCCTGGGGGAAGAACGACTTCCGCGAGCACATCAACGGTAACGCCGATCTGGTTCGCGACGGCTTGGATTCGCGCGGCGGCGTGGTTGGCGGGCACGCCGGGTACAATTGGCAATACGGAAGCGCGCTTGCCGGTGTTGAACTGGACTTCAGCGCCGCCGATGTCAGCGGCAGCGCGGCAACGACGTCGGTCATTGCCGGAAATCTCTTTTTTTCGGCGGATCGATCCGATCGCCTGAAATATCTCGGCACCGCGCGAGCACGCGTGGGATGGCTTGCCAGCGCGAATGTGCTGCTCTACGGCACTGGTGGCCTCGCGTGGGAACGGGTCGAGGAGACGGAACGGCACACGACCAATTCGCCGGGTAGCCCCAATTTCGTTGTCACAAGGCCGTTCGATCGCTTTGGCTGGGTGGCCGGTGCCGGCATCGAGGCGACGCCGTTCGGACCGAACTGGGTCGGCAGGCTCGAATACCTGCACTATGACTTCGGCGCCGTTCAGGCGACCAACCGCCAGACATCAAATTTCCTCCCTTTTAACTTGACGGATCAGGCGGGCCGCCAGCGCTTTGACGTGCTTCGCGCCGGCCTTTCCTACAAATTCGGTGCGCCGTCAGGGCCCATGGCGGCCTATGCCAGTGCGCCGTCAGCGGTGGCCGCATCGTGGGGGGGATTCTATCTCGGTGTTCACGGCGGCTATGGTTGGGGCGAGGACAATTTCGTCAGCACGCCTTGGCCGGGCACACAGGTCGCGGGGCCCAACCTGCGCGGCGGCGTCTATGGCGGACAGGCCGGTTATAACTGGCAGTTCGATCGTGCCGTCACTGGTTTGGAATTGGATTTCAGCAGCGGCAACGTCGGCGGATCGTCGAATCAGGTCCAGTACGTCATCGGGCCGACGACCTACACCCAAAGCTCAACCGAGAAAGCCGAGGTTTTGGCATCGCTGCGCGGCCGGCTTGGCTGGCTGCCGATGGACAGTGTCCTGCTCTACGGCACCGCCGGCATTGGCTGGGAGCGCCTCGGCACGACCGAGCACTTTTCCAGCATTGCGCCAGGCGGCTCCGTGAACTCTTCGAGCTACTCGGCGGCTGACCGGTTCGGATGGGTTGCCGGTCTCGGCGCCGAGTTCATGCTGCCGGGGGGCAACTGGATCGGGCGGCTCGAATATCTTCACTACGGCTTCGGAGCGATCAACAACTCGGGCGTGATCAACAACGCAGCCGGCACCTTCGCCTATGAGTCGGGCTCTCATGATCTCGACATTCTGCGCGCGGGCCTGTCGTACAAGCTGGGTGAGCCGGCGGCGGCCGCACCGACGCGTTATGCGAACGCAACTCCGCTCGCGCTGGCCTCGAACTGGGCCGGCTTCTACCTTGGTGCTCATGCCGGCTATGGCTGGTACGACGACGATTTCACGACCATGATAGATCCGCCGACCGGCACACAGGCGGGCGGCATTCGGTCGAGCGGCTGGCTCGGCGGCGGCCATGCCGGTTACAATTGGCAATATGGCCGCCTGGTCGCCGGCCTCGAGGCAGATTTCAGTTTTGCTGACGTCAAGGGCGCGTCCACGCCGGCGACGGCGGATTGGGGCGGGGTGCTCCTAACGGCAACGCTTGAGGATCGCATCAAGTATGTCGGAACCGCACGCGCGCGGCTTGGCTGGGCGCCGACGGATCGCGTGCTGCTCTACGCCACCGCGGGTGCCGCATGGGAGCGGTTCGAGCGCACTCGGACCGAGACGTACACCACCGGAGCGAATTATCAGAGCTTCATTGGGACGAGGCCTGCCGACCGTGTTGGCGGCGTGATTGGCGCGGGCGCGGAGTGGATGCCGTTTGGACCCAACTGGATCGGCCGACTCGAATATCTGCACTACGATTTCGGCAAGGTCCGCGATACGACCACAGTGGTTTCGAGCCTGCCCGCCGTCTTCACCTTCTCCGAGCGTCAGGGCAGACAGACCATGGAAACCGTGCGCCTCGGCTTGTCCTACAAGTTCGGCTCGGCTGCACCGAACTAGAAAGCCGCGACGACAACGTCGCGGCTCGATCAGGCCACGTCCAGCATTATCACCACGCGGAAGCTGTGACAGCTTCGATCATCGCGCTTGGCGCCGCCGCGCCCACGCCCGTACTTCCACGGTGAAGGTCTCCGCCGTAGGCTCCGCGCGCACATCGTCAACGCCTCGGTCGCTTCGATATCCTTGCTGCGGCGAAAAATTCTGCGCGTGTGACATTTCTGCTGCCGCTCGTGCCGTTTTCGTCGCCGAGCATGGGCCGCGTCGTATTTCCGACATGGATGCGGCGCGCGCATGCTTCAAACGTGCGCAACGGTCACACTCCTGGGAATTGAGATGCGCAAGCTCTTTTTATTTTGCGGTGCAGCAACTATGTGCTTTGGGCTGCGTTGCGAGTCGCCTAGCAACGATCTTCGTCACGTCGCGTTGCACGTTGCTCAAAGAGGAGCCCGTCGGTGTCTCTCGCCAGGAATATCGATCTGTTAAGGCGCCTGCCGAGGCTGGATGGCTTGCGCTTTGCCGAATCGGCGCGAAGCGCTCGTTCACGCAGTCCGCTGGTGGAGGTCACCGGATTTGGCTCCAATCCGGGAAACCTGCGGATGTTCAGCTTCGTGCCCAACCAGTTGCAGGAGCCGCGCGCGCTCGTGGTGGTCCTGCATGGCTGCGGACAGACCGCGGCGGACTACGATCTGGGCGCCGGATGGTCGACGCTCGCCAGGCATTACGGCTTCGCGCTCCTGATGCCGGAGCAGAAGATTTCGAACAATTCCAATGGATGCTTCAACTGGTTCGTTCCGGCTGATGCCCGCCGTGATAGAGGCGAAGCCCGTTCGATCCGGCAGATGATCGCGAGAATGGCCACTGAGCATGGCATCGATGCGCACCGCGTTTTCGTCACCGGCCTTTCTGCCGGTGGTGCCATGACCTCGGTGATGCTGGCGACCTATCCGGAAGTTTTCTCCGGCGGCGCCATCATTGCCGGCCTGCCCTATGGCGTCGCCTCCAACGTCCGCGAAGCCCTGGACGGGATGTTTCATTCCTCCGCGCGCCCCGATCGCGAATTGGGCGATCTGGTGCGAAATGCGTCGGATCATCGCGGGCCGTGGCCGCGAATTTCGGTGTGGCACGGCAGTGCCGACCGCACGGTCAATCCCGGCAATGCCGACGAGATTGTCAAGCAGTGGCTCAATCTGCATCAGCTGCCGCCGGCGCCGATGTCGGAGACAACCGTCGACGGCTATCCGCGTCAGATCTGGTGGAATGAGGATGGCGACACCATCGTCGAATCCTACACCATCACCGACATGGCGCATGGCACGCCGATCGGCATTGCCGATAACGACGAGCGTTACGGCATGCGGGGCGCCTTTCTGATCGAGGCCGGAATTTCCTCCTCCTATCACATCGCCAAGTTCTTCGGATTGACCGACTGGATACGTGCTCCCGCAACGGCACAGGAGGCTGTCGCCAAGACCGCGGCGGAGAAGGCCGCCAAGCCCGTTGCAAAGGTGGGCACGCGCGCCGTCGCCAAGCCGTCCACCGCTCCGCCGATGGGGATCGCGCCGATGCCGATGCCCGACCTTGCCAAGGTGCTGTGGCCGCTTGCCGTGCAGAAGCCGTCCGCGAAGCCGAAGCGAAGGAAGTGGCGTGCGATCGACGTCGGCGCCGTGATCACGCGCGCGCTGACCGCGGCGGGGCTTATCAACAAGTAGCTACGCGATCGTTGCGTCAGCAGCTTCCAGGATATCGCCGCAGCTGCTTCACACCTCGCCGGTGAGGAATGGATTGGTCATGCGCTCCTGGCCGAAACTCGAGCCGGCGCCGTGGCCGCTGATGAAGCCGACGTCGTCACCGAGCGGCAAAAGCTTGTTCTTGATGGAATTGATCAGCATCGAATGGCTGCCGCCGGGCAGGTCGGTGCGGCCGACCGAGCCGTTGAACAGGACGTCGCCGACGACGGCGAAGCGCAGCGCCCCGTTGAAGTAGACGACACTCCCCGGCGAATGGCCGGGGCAATGCAGGATCTCGAAGCGCAGATCGCCGACCGAGACTTCATCGCCATCGTCCAGCCAGCGGTCGGGTGCGAAATCGCGCACGCCGGTCATGCCGAAGCGTGCCCCGCTCGACACGACATTGTCGAGCAGGAATTTGTCGCCGACATGCGGGCCTTCGATCGGCACCTTGAGTGTCTCGCGCAATTCGTCCGCACCGCCGACATGGTCGATATGGCCATGGGTAAGCCAGATTTTCTCGACGGTGACGCCGGTCTGCTTGATGGCCTCCAGAATTCGCTGAACGTCGCCGCCCGGGTCGATCACCGCAGCCTTCTTGGTCGGCTCGTCCCAGACGATGGTGCAGTTCTGCTCGAACAGCGTGACGGGAACTATGATCGCGCCTGCTTTCGGATTGGTCTCGGTTTGCTCTGTCATAAGCCGCAGCATGCCGATTTTTGGCACCTCGCCAAGCGAAAGATTCGCTCATCGGTGAGGAACAGTTGCATACCGGCCGCCATACCAATGTCGGAGACCCGTGCTGGTGTGAACCGGCGGGCGCATCACGCGTTGCCCCCGCGCGAGACGAACCGAAATCGCGACGAGACGGCATGGATCAAAGCGACGAAAACTGGTGGCGGCACGGCATCTTCTATCAAATCTATCCGCGCTCCCTTCAGGACACCAATGACGATGGCGTCGGCGATCTCGCCGGTATCATCCAGCGCCTGCCGTACTTGAAGGATCTCGGCGCCGACGCCATCTGGCTGTCGCCGATCTATCCGTCACCGATGGCCGATTTCGGCTATGACATTTCCGATTACACCGCCATCGATCCGTTGTTCGGCACCATGGCCGACTTCGATGCGCTGCTCGCGGCGGCCCACGACAACGGTCTCAAGCTGATCCTCGATCTGGTGCCCAATCACACCTCCGAGCAACATCCCTGGTTCCTCGAAAGCCGGTCCTCGCGCGACAACCCCAGGCGCGACTGGTACATCTGGCGTGATCCCAGGCCCGGTGGCGGCGAGCCGAACAACTGGCTCTCCGAATTCGGAGGCAGTGCCTGGAGCTATGACGAGGCAACCGGTCAATATTATTACCACGCCTTTCTTGCGCAGCAGCCGGACCTCAACTGGCGCAACCGCGAGGTCCGCGAGGCGATCTACGACGTCATGCGATTCTGGCTGGCCAAAGGCGTCGACGGCTTCCGCGTCGATGTGATCTGGCACCTGATCAAGGATGCCGAATTCCGCGACAACCCGCCAAATCCGTATCATGTCGCAGGGCGTCCGTCGCACGAAACAATCCTGACGCGGTATTCCACCGACCAGCCGGAGGTGCACGAGGTGATCGCCGAGATGCGGCGCGTCACCGATGCTTTCGGCGCGCGCGTCCTGATCGGCGAGATCTATCTGCCGCTGCATCGGCTGATGGCCTATTACGGCAACGACCTCAAGGGCGCGCAAATGCCGTTCAACTTCGCGCTGCTCTCGACGCTGTGGAGCGCCCGCTCCGTCGAAAAGATCATCGAGGATTACGAGAAGGCGCTGCCGCAAGGCGCCTGGCCGAACTGGGTGCTCGGCAATCACGACCGGCCGCGCGTCGCAAGCCGGGTTGGTCGCGAGCAGGCGCGCGTTGCAGCGATGCTGCTGCTGACCTTGCGCGGAACCCCGACACTCTATTACGGCGACGAGATCGGCATGCATCAGGTCGCGATCGCGCCCGAGGCGGTGCGCGACCCGTTCGAGAAGAACGTGCCCGGAATTGGCGTCGGCCGCGACGGCTGCCGTACGCCGATGCAATGGGATTCGACACGTTACGCCGGCTTCTCGAGCGTGCCGCCGTGGCTGCCGCTCGCCGACGACTTCATGCGCGAGAATGTCGTCAATCTTCAATCCGACGAGACCTCTATCCTCAACCTGTACAAGGCGCTGATCAGGCTGCGAAAGGAATGCAAGCCGCTGGCCATCGGCAGCTATGTCCCGATCGCGGCGGAAGGGGATCTGCTGCTGTATCGCCGCGAGGCCCAAGGCCAGTCCGTCGTGGTAGCCTTAAATCTCGGGGCCGAGCCGGTTGCGGTCACTGCAGGCGCCATCGGTTCGGGCAGCGAAATCCTGCTTTCGACATTCCTCGATCGGAAAGGCGAGAAGCTGGAAGGCACCCTCGATCTGCGCGGCAATGAAGGCGCGATCATCGCGCCGCCGCACTGATCCTATCCGTCGTGCAGGCCGCTTGTTTTGCCCCTGTGGGCGAATGTCACGAAATCGGCTAGGCTACCCGTCATGGAATCGCCCGCCAGACAGATCAGCCTCGTGCCGGTGGACCGTCGTCAGTCGGAGACGGCGCTGGCGATCGCGCGCGGAACCGCGCGCCTGTTACGCTCGCTGGGATTTTCCTGCATCAGCGAATTGCCGCTGCCCTCGGGAAGGCGCGCGGACCTTGTGGCGCTGAATGAGCGCGGCGAAATCTGGATCGTCGAGATCAAATCCTCGGTCGAGGATCTCCGCGCTGACCAGAAGTGGCACGAATACCGCGCCCATTGCGATCGGCTGTTCTTTGCCTTTACCCAGGATCTGCCTTGCGAGATCTTCCCCAGGGACACCGGCCTGATTGTTGCCGATGCCTATGGTGCGCATCTGCACTGCGAGGCACCGGAGCATCGGTTGCCGGCGCCGACCCGCAAGCAGATGACGGTGCGCTTTGCCATGGCCGCGGCCCAGCGCATCAACCGGCTGGTCGATCCGCAGGGTCACGCCGAATTCTGGGAGTAGATGAGCGACCGACAGCTCGGCAGTCTTCCTGGAGACGCCACGCTCGCGCGCGTCTCCTCAGATTCGCGGGAAAAACAGTACAGTTACCGCGGCGCTCGCTTGGCGAGAATGCGCTGCAGGGTGCGTCGATGCATGTTGAGCCGCCGCGCGGTTTCAGACACGTTGCGGTTGCACATCTCGTAGATGCGCTGGATGTGCTCCCAGCGCACGCGGTCGGCCGACATCGGATTTTGCGGCAGCTCGGATTTCTCGGCGCCGGTCGAGAGCAAGGCAGCTACGACATCGTCGGCATCGGCCGGCTTGGAGAGATAATCCACCGCGCCCAGCTTCACCGCGGTCACGGCGGTGGCGATGTTGCCGTAGCCGGTGAGCACGATCGCGCGCGCATCGGGACGCTTCTTCTTCAGCGCGGACACCACGTCGAGGCCATTGCCGTCGCCGAGGCGAAGATCGACCACGGCGAACGCCGGCGCAGCTTTTCCGATCTGGGCGAGGCCGTCGGAGACGCTGTCGCACGAGGTGACGGTAAACCCGCGCGTTTCCATGGCGCGCGACAGGCGCTCCAGGAAAGGCTTGTCATCCTCCACGATCAGGAGCGAACGGTCGGCTTGATCATTCAGTTCGGCAAGGGCGGCCAAGGGCGTCATTCCTTCTTCCGGCGCCGTACATATGGCGCTGCAGTGTGCGCCTGCCAAGGCCGCCGATATTTGATCGAAGCGCAGGTGCGGCGCAAGGTCGCAGCTTAAGAAGTTGATTCGACGCCGGTTTCGGCGGCCTCGAACAGCCGCCGCGGCCAGGCAATCTGCACCACCGCACCGTGATCCGGAAATATTCGATTGGTAAACGACACGCGGGCCCCGGTTCGCTCCAGAAGCGTGCGCGCAATGAACACGCCGAGCCCAAGGCCTTGCCTTTCGGTTGGCGCATCGTCCGGACCGCGCCGCCGCGACAGATAGGGCTCGCCGATCCGCTTCAGGATGTCCGGTGCGATGCCCGGTCCGTCGTCGGAGATCACGATTTCGACCGTATCATTATTCCACCAGGCGTTCACCTCGACCGTGGTGCGGGCAAAATCCACCGCGTTTTCCAGGATATTGCCGACGCCATACAGGATGGCGGGGTTGCGCGAGCCAATCGGTTCGGGAGCGGCGGTGACCGCGATCCGCACCTTGAGTGCCACACCGAAATCGCGGTGCGGGGCGACCGTCTCCTCGATCAGCTCCGACAGCTTCATGCGGTCGAATGGGGCGCCGGTCGACGAGAGCTGGGTGATCTTGCCCAGAATGTCGCGGCAGCGTTGCGCCTGCTCGCGCAACGTCTTGAGATCGGACGCAAGCGGCCCGTCCTTGACCGTTTTTTCCAGCTCGCGCGAGATCAGAAAGATGGTCGACAACGGCGTGCCGAGTTCGTGCGCCGCCGCTGCGGCCAGCCCGTCGAGCTGGGTCAGATGCTGCTCGCGTGTCAGCACGAGTTCGGTCGCCGCAAGCGCATCGGACAGCTTGCGGGCCTCTTCCGTCACCTGGAACGAATAAAGGCCCGTGACGCCGATCGCGAGCACGATCGACAGCCAGATTCCGAGCAGATAAATCGGCGGCAGCGCCAGGGGGTCGTCGGGATCCCAGGGCAGCGGCAGGTGAAAGAAGAAAAGGATGGAGGCACAGGCCACCGCCAGCAAGCCGAGCCCGACGGTCAGCCGCACCGGTACCGCCGTTGCGCCGATCAGGACCGGCGCGAGAAACAGGAACGAGAACGGATTCTGCAAACCGCCGGTCAGGAACAGGAGCCCGGCGAGCTCGACGATATTGAGCGCGAGCAGGCCCGCCGCATACGCCGGCTCCAGCCGTTCCATCGGGTTCACCGTGATCTGCAGCACCAGGTTGAGCATCGCCGAGCCGGCGACAATGCTGATGCAGGGCACCACGGGAACGTCGAACTGCAGCCCCTCCGTGACGATAAATATGGCCGCAAGTTGGCCCAGCACCGCGAGCCAGCGCAGGCGCAGGATGGTATCGAGCCGCACATGGCGCCGCGGATGGCGAAAATCGGAAGCTGCAACGTCGGTCATCGTGGGGAGTTTAGAGCATGATCCGGAAAAGTGGGTACCGGTTTTCTACGCGACAAACGCAAGGCGTTTGCGCGGGTCATGTTCAATCAGAAACCTGGACGCGATCGCGATCCGACCCGATCTCATCGCGCTCCCAGAGGCTTGCGCTTGCCGCCGCAATGGCCGAAGAACGGGCTTGAAATGATGGATGCAGACCAGGCCTCACAGCACGGGATCGTGGCGGATCGGGTCCAGTCCGCCGCGATCGAAGTCGAGCATCTGGTCAAGGTCTACAAGAAGACCCGCGCTGTGGACGACATCTCGTTCTCGATCGGGCGCGGCAGCATCGCGGGCCTGCTCGGCGGCAACGGCGCCGGCAAGACCACGACCATCGCCATGATCATGGGGCTGGTGCTGCCGACATCGGGGCGGGTATCCGTGCTCGGCCACCCCATGCCTGAGGACAGTGCCGAAGTGCTCGGGCGGATGAATTTCGAGAGCCCCTATGTCGACATGCCGATGCGGCTCACGGTGCGGCAGAACCTCACCATCTTCGGCAAGCTCTATGCGGTGAAGGACCTGCGCGAACGTATCGCCCGGCTTGCCGGCGATCTCGACCTCCATGAATTCCTCGACCGGCCCAACGGCAAGCTCTCGGCCGGGCAAAAGACCCGCGTTGCGCTCGCAAAGGCGCTGATCAACCAGCCCGAGCTGCTGCTGCTCGACGAGCCGACGGCTTCGCTCGACCCCGACACCGCCGACTGGGTACGCGGACACCTGGAGAACTACCGCAAGATCCATAGCGCGACCATCCTTCTGGCATCCCACAACATGCTCGAGGTCGAACGGCTCTGCGACCGCGTCATCATCATGAAGCGCGGCCGCATCGAGGATGACGACAATCCGCAAGCCATCATGACGCGCTACAAGCGGGCAACGCTCGAAGAGGTGTTTCTCGACGTCGCGCGCGGTCGGGCGCAGGAGGCGGCGCGATGAACGAACTCGCCTTGCACAGGGGCCTTTCGGCGCAGCGCATCGGGGCGATGATCCTCCGTTACTGGTACCTGTTGCTCTCGTCATGGCCGCGGCTTCTGGAACTCATTTATTGGCCGGCGCTGCAGATCATCACCTGGGGCTTCCTGCAGGTCTACATCGCGGAGAACGCCGGGTTCTTCGCCCGCGCCGGCGGCACCCTGATCGGTGCCGTCATTCTCTGGGACATCCTGTTCCGAGGCCAGCTCGGTTTCTCGATCTCCTTCCTGGAGGAGATGTGGGCGCGCAACCTCGGCAACCTGATGATGAGCCCTCTTAAGCCAATCGAGTTCCTGCTCGCGCTGATGATCATGAGCCTGATCCGGCTCGCAATCGGCATCGTGCCAATGACGCTGTTGGCGCTGTTCTTTTTTCACTTCAATTTCTACAGCCTCGGGCTGCCGCTGATCGCGTTCTTCTGCAACCTGATCTTCACGAGCTGGGCAGTCGGCATTTTCGTTTCGGGACTGGTGCTGCGTAATGGTCTTGGCGCCGAAAGCATCGTCTGGACGATGATGTTCGCGCTGATGCCACTCGCCTGCATCTATTATCCCGTGACCGTGCTGCCGCACTGGTTGCAATACGTCGCCTGGGCGCTGCCGCCGACGTACGTCTTCGAGGGCATGCGGTCACTGCTGATCGAACAGGTCTTCCGGACCGACCTGATGCTGCATGCCCTTGCCATCAACGCCGGCCTGCTCGTCGCATCCTTTGGGGCGTTTCTTGCGTTATTGCGCAGCGCCAAACGGAACGGCTCGCTGCTCGCCGCCGGTGAATAAGTCCTCGACCCCGTGTATTTAGGGGGTTTCCGCTATCCGGGTACCCTATATATATATTCCTAGCGGTGCATTGACGCACTATTGCGCCTTCGGCACTATGTTGCGATGCGAGAGGATGAACCATAATGCCGATTGGTGAGTTTGGCGGCGCACCGCCTCTGGCGGCTGAAGGCAGTCCGGCCCTAACGACGCCGATGTACTGGATGTACGAGATGGCGCATGCGTCGCTCAATCCAGCGCGCGCCGTGACGGACGCCGCGAAAATCCTGTTCCAGAACCCCTTGAATCCTTGGTCGCACACCGAGCTTGGCAAGTCCGTGGCCGCTGCCTGCGAATTGTTCGAGCGCACCACCCGCCGTTACGGCAAGCCCGAATGGGGCATCGAGGATACCGAGGTCAACGGTATCCACGTTCCCGTCGAAATCCGCTCCGTGTGGGAGAAGCCGTTCTGTCGACTCCTTTATTTCGACCGCAAGTTCACCCGGCCGCTGCGCGTGCCGCAGCCGCGCGTCCTGATCGTGGCGCCGATGTCGGGCCATTACGCGACGCTGCTCCGAGGCACGGTGGAGGCTTTCCTCCCGGGCCACGAGGTTTACATCACCGATTGGGCCGATGCCCGCATGGTGCCCTTGAGCGAGGGGCGTTTCGATCTCGACGATTACATCGACTACGTCATCGAAATGCTGCACGCGCTTGGCGGTAACGTGCATGTCATGGCGGTGTGCCAGCCGTCGGTGCCGGTGGTCGCGGCCGTGTCGATCATGGAAGCGCGACGCGATCCCTTCGTCCCGCTGTCAATGACTTTGATGGGCGGCCCGATCGATACCCGCCGCAACCCGACTGCAGTCAACAAGCTTGCCGAGGAGCGCGGCATCGACTGGTTCCGCAGCCACGTCATCACCAAGGTGCCGTTCCCGCATCCGGGCATGATGCGCGACGTCTATCCGGGATTCCTGCAGCTTAACGGCTTCCTCAGCATGAATCTCGACCGCCACATGGACGCCCACAAGCAGCTGTTCGCGAATCTGGTGAAGGGTGACGGCGACCTCGTCGACAAGCACCGCGACTTCTACGACGAATATCTTGCGGTGATGGACCTGACCGCTGAATACTATCTTCAGACGGTGGATACCGTATTCGTCAAGCACGCGCTGCCCAAGGGCAGGATGAGGCATCGCGGCGCACTCGTCGATCCGTCCAAGGTTACGCGCGTGGCGCTAATGACGGTGGAAGGCGAGAACGACGACATTTCCGGACTGGGCCAGACCGAAGCGACGCATGGCCTATGCACCGCGATTCCCGATCATCGCCGTGTGCACTACGTGCAAAAGGGCGTCGGACATTACGGTGTGTTCAACGGCTCGCGTTTCAAATCGGAAATTGTGCCGCGCATCCACGATTTCATGGTTTCGGCGGCGACCCCCAAGACGTCTGCCAAGGCATCTGCCAACGCATCGACACATCCAACCGCCTCCTTGGCGGCTGCGGCTGAATAAATCGCGCTGATTTCATCGCATATTGAAGACGGTCCGGCCCAAATGGCGTCCGGGTGAACGTCGGCTGAAGTCGTGAACGATGATTCGGGCTCCCACGAAGTAATGAATCTTTCCTCGTTGCTTGAGGCGGTCGGATGGGTCCACCCTCCGTCGAAATTTTCCCTTTCGACCCCATTTTGTAGCGGTTCGGCAACCTCAAAGCCCCTGTATATTGGGCAAATGATTTGTTTTTGCGCCGAGCGCTTTCCCTGGCGGCGGTTGTGGCAGAATCCGGGCGAACTCCTGCTCCCCGGACTGACTGACATGGCCACTCGCGCGCTCCTTTATCGGCGGCCTCACGAACCTTCGACCCTCGTCATCAAACATGGCTCGCAATTTTTCGCGATAAGGCTGCGTCGGCACCGTCGCGCGCGCCGTTACACGCTGCGTATTCATCCGAGCGATCGTGACGCGATCCTCACCATGCCCCCGCGCGGTACGTTGGCGGAGGCGCGGGACTTTGCGCAACGCCATGGTGGCTGGATCGCAGCGCGTCTTGGTCGATTGCCGAAGGCAGCGCCGTTCCAACCGGGTACCCTGGTGCCATTGCGTGGAGTGCCGCACCGGATTGTCCATCGCGCTGGCGAGCGCGGCACGGTGTGGACGGAAGTGCGCGACAGCGGCGAGCGCATTCTTTGTGTTGCTGGTCGCGTCGAGCACATAGACCGCCGCGTCCACGACTATCTCAAGCGCGAGGCGCGTCACGACCTGCAACGATCCGCGCAGGCTTATGCCGCCGAACTCGGCGTGAGGGTCAAGCGGTTGTCCATCCGTGACCAGTCGAGCCGCTGGGGCTCGTGCACCTCGGCGGGATCGCTGTCGTTCTCATGGCGGCTGATCCTCGCGCCGCCCTTTGTGCTGGATTATCTCGCCGCGCACGAAGTCGCGCATCTCATCGAGATGAACCATTCACCACGGTTCTGGCGCGTGGTCGGCAAGGCTTGTCCGTCCGTCGAACGCGCCAAGAAGTGGCTCGACACCTGCGGGAACGATCTGCATCGCTACGGAATCGACGATTAGGCATTCCATTGGCTTTTGACCGTCATCGCCCGCGAAAGCGGGCGATCCCTGTTCCGGGGTTTCAGAGCTGACCTGGGGAAGTGCAGCGTACCGCGTTGACCGCTTTCGCCGGCAATGACGTGCTCATGACGCACCATCAGCGCGCCATCCGGCAAGCGGCGCCTACCTGTTCCGCCCGAACAGCCGATCCATGAACCAGCCATCCAGGCCGGCCGCTGCCTCGGGCCGCACCGCGGCGCGGGTCGGAGCCGGCCGATAGCCGCCGTTTGTCAAGGGCGCGGTGGGCGCACTCACTTGCGAGGCTGCCTGCGCGAGATTGCCGAAGAAACCGCCATGTGAGTTCGGCAGTGGAGCGGGCGGCACGCCCTCGTGGGCGGAGCGCATGAAGCGGGTCCACACCTCCACCGGCAGGCCGCCTCCGGTCGCCTTCCTGGTCGGCGAATTGTCGTCGTTGCCAAGCCAGACGCCGGTGACCAGATTGGCGGTGTAGCCGATGAACCAGGCATCGCGAAAATCCTGGCTGGTGCCGGTCTTGCCGGCCGCGGTCCAACCCGGAATGTCAGCTTTCTTCGCCGTCCCCGAGATCATCGTCTGCTGCATCATCGTGTTCATCATCGCGATATGGCGCGGCTCTATCACTTGGCCGAGCTGGTCCGGCTGACGCGCATAAAGCAGCTTGCCTTCCAGCGTGCGGATCCTGGTCACGACGTGCGGCGACACGCCAAGCCCGCCATTGGCGAACGGCGCATAGGCGCCGACGAGCTCGACCACGGAGACTTCGGACGTGCCGAGCGCGATCGAGGCGTTGGGCTCGAGCCTGGAGGAGATGCCGAGCCGGTGCGCGGTGCGCACTACGTTCTTCGGCCCTACCTCGAGCCCAAGCCGTACCGCGACCGTGTTGAGGGACATGGCGAGCGCCTGGGTCAACGTGACGGCGCCGAAATATTCGTGGGTGTAGTTCTCGGGCTTCCAGCCCTTGATCTCGAGCGGAGCGTCCTGGCGAATGGTATCCGGCGTCAGCCCGGCTTCGACCGCGGTCAGATAGACGAACGGCTTGAAGGCGGAGCCGGGTTGGCGCTTGGCCGTCACCGCGCGGTTGTACTGGCTTTCTGCGTAATTGCGGCCGCCGACCATGGCGCGCACGGCGCCGTCGGGCGACATCGCCACCAGCGCACCTTGGGTGACATTGAACTTCACGCTTTTGGCCGCAAGCTCGTCGATAATGGCGGCCTCCGCCACGCTTTGCAGCTTCGGAGCGATGGTGGTTTCCACCACGATGCTCTGATCGATCTGGCCGACAAGATCGTCGAGCACTTCGCCGATCCAGTCTGCCACATAGTTGACGGTTCCGGCGCCGGCGGGTTTGACTTTGATGGCGGGATGGCCGATCGAGGCTTGGGCCTGCGCTTCGGTGATGAACCTGGCATCGGCCATCGCCGCGAGCACGACCTGGGCGCGTTGCTCGGCGCCGTCTGGATTACGGTTCGGCGCCAGGCGCGAGGGCGATTTGACGAGCCCGGCCAGCATGGCGGCTTCGGAGAGGGTGACGTTCCTGGCCGACTTGCCGAAATAGCGCTGGGCTGCCGCCTCCACGCCATAGGCACCCGAACCAAAATAGACCCGGTTGAGGTAGAGCTCGAGGATTTCGTTTTTGGTGTGCTTGCGCTCCAGCCACAGCGCGAGCTCCGCTTCCTGCAGCTTGCGCCGTAGCGTGCGCTCCTGGGTCAGGAACAGGTTTTTCGCGAGCTGCTGGGTCAGCGTCGAGCCGCCTTGCGACACCCCGCGATGCAGGAGGTTCGCAACGGCTGCGCGCGCAACACCGACCGGGTCGATGCCGTAATGGGAATAGAACCTGCGGTCCTCGATTGCGATAAAGGCCTTGGGCAGATAGGGCGGCAACTCCTTCAGCGCGACGTTGGCGCCCGCCATTTCACCGCGCTGGGCCAGTATGCTGCCATCGGCGCCGACGATCTGGATGGTCGGTGGCCGTTTCGGGATTTCGAGCGACTGGATCGGCGGCAGATGGGCGCCCACCCAGACCACGATGCCGACGATGGCGATCACGCCCCACAGGCCGACTACCGCGCCCCAATAGAACAGGCGGCCGATGCTGAACCGTCCGCGCGATTTCGTCCGCCGCTTGGTGCCGCTGCGGCCCGCCGGAGGCTTGCGCTCCTGCGGCGGCTCGTCGTCCGCGTCCTCGCTCTTGCGCTTGGCCGATGATTTCCTCGGCTTGTCTTCGGGGTCTGGAATCCTGTCCGCCGGCGAAAGACGCAGGTCGGCAAGCGCGGCGGGCAGCCCGAACAGCGGTTCCTTGCGCCCGCGGCTTTTCCTTTTCCCCCACGCCATTCCAACGCACTCGCGGCCACACCCGGCCGCACGCTAGCGGTAGCGATTTAAGGCCCCGTTACGCAAAGCTTAACGCGGCATTAGGAGGTGCGGCGGCGCGGCCGATGCAGCGCCGAAAGGTTCCATGTCGCCGATCCCGGGGCTAGAATCGGCGTAGCAAGAGAAGGGAAACCGTATGGGCCATATCGATCCGACCAAGGAAGTCTTCGCACAGTTTCGGGCCAACGACCGTGAAGGTCCAATTCACATGCTCAACCTGGTGCGCCTGCGCAAGGAGGCGGCCTATCCCGACGGACGCAAGGCCACCGGCGCTGAGGCTTACGCGGCTTATGGCCGGGAGAGCGGACCGGTATTCGAGCGGCTTGGCGGCCGCATCGTCTGGCAGGGAAAGTTCGAACTGATGTTGATCGGCCCGCAGGAGGAACGTTGGGACCTCTGCTTCATCGCCGAATATCCCAGCGTTGCCGCATTCGTTGATATGATCCGCGATCCCGTCTACCGGGAGGCGGTGAAACACCGCCAGGCTGCGGTGGAAGATTCCCGCCTGATCCGCCATGCCGTGCTGCCGGTCGGCAAGAATTTCGGCGAGGTGCCGGCGTAGGTTCTCGGCGCGAGATCTCGTCATGCCCGGGCTTCGTCCCGGACATCCACCTTGCAAGAGCGGAAGAACGTGTGGATGGCCGGGACAAGCCCGGCCAGGACGTTACCCCTGAGCGTCGGAGCGCTTCTCTAACCCCCAGGTCCGGTGTCCGCGATGATCGGGCCGAACAGCTCCCAGCGCTCGCCGTTGAATTTCATCATCTGCATCTGTTTGTTGACGCGGAAGTCGTTCGGCCCCGTGTTGATCTTGATGCCGGGCAGCGCGAGGCTCGGGGTGTAGTCCTTGATGTTGGCGACCTGCTTCATGATGTTCTCACGCGTCAGGTCGTCGCCGCACTGGCGCAGCACCTGCACCAGGAGCTCAGCCACCGAGTAAGCGTAGGTGTTGACCGTGTTGAGCTTGTCTCCTTCCGGGAAATATTTGTCCATGAAGGCGAAATAGGCCTTCACGCCCGGATCGTCCTTCCACTGCGGATCGCCGGGGTCCTTGCCGTAATTGGTCGAGATGATGCCTTTGGAGATGTCGAGGCCGGCGGGCTTCAGCGTCGCTGACACCGGGCTCGCATTGATGTCGAGGATGTGCACCGGCGTCCAGCCGAGGTCGGCAAGCTTCTTGATGGCCTGGGCGGCGAATTTCGGCGTCGAAGCATCATAGAACAGGTCGACGCCAAGCGACTTCAGCTTGACGACCTGGGAGTCGACAGTTGGATCGGCAACCTCGTAGGACACCTCGCCGACGATCATGTTTGCCGCCTTGTCGCCGAGTCCGCTCTTCAACCCCGCGACATAGTCACGCCCCATGTCGTCATTCTGATAGAGAATGCCGATCTTGGCGTTGGGATGATTTGCGAGAATGTATTTTGCTTAGATCCGACCCTCGGACACGTAGTTGGGATTGTAGGCGATCGTCCATGGAAAGTTCTGTGGATCGTTGAAGCGGGCAGCGCCGGTCGAGGACAGGAGTTGCGGCACTTTCTTGGCATTGAGATATTTCTGTACGGCGGCATTGGCCGCTGTCCCGATGAGTTGGAAGGTGAAGAGGACTTCATCGCCTTCGACGAGCTTGCGCACCTGCTCGACCGTCTTCGGCGGCGAATAGGCGTCGTCATACTGGATCAGGTTGAGCTTGCGGCCTTTGATGCCGCCCTGATCGTTGATCATCTTCATGTACGCGGCTTGCGTCTTGCCGATGTTGGCATAAACGGAATAGGGCCCCGAGAACGGCACGGTCTGACCGAACTTGATCTCGGTGTCGCTCGCGCCGGGATCGTATTTCTTCTGCGCAAGCGCCGGCGATACCGAGAGCGCAATGGCAAGCGCAGCACCGACGGCCAGATGAAGAATTCCCTTTTTCATGTGGTTCGTTTCTCCCTTGTTGAATTCTGATTATTTTGTCGACGGTCCTGTTCCGTGATCGGCACGGCCGCCTCAGGATTGTGGAGGAAGGGTTGTTGTGGCGCAAGGACGGCCATCGCACCGCGCGCGTTACGCCAGCCGAACCATGACCAGCGCGGCGAGGACACAGGCAGTCCAGATCAAGTCGCGGGACTGCCTGTCGGGATTCGGGTGGGTGGCAGTCCGCCAGCGTGGCACATCAGACGGTCGTCTGTTTAAATGGCTGCAACATGCCCGCTCGATCAGCCGAATTTTCTGCAACATTCGGTCTTGATCGGCTGAAGACGCCGATCGGGATCGCCTTGCTCGTTACGGATGCCGATGGCGTCCTGCGCGCGCTCGACTGGGAGGACCATGAGCACCGGATGCGCGAGCTCCTGCGCCTGCATTATGGCACCGTCGTCCTTAACGAGGCGGATGCTCCGGCGCAGATTCGAGCTGCGCTGTCGGACTATTTTGAGGGCGACCTCGATCGACTGAAGACGATCAAATGGCGCGTCGCTGGTACGCCCTTTCAGCGCAAGGTCTGGACCGCGCTTGCGCAGATCCCGGCGGGCACGACGTTGAGTTATGGCGCGATGGCCGCGCGGCTCGACACGCCGAAAGCAGTCCGCGCGGTCGGCCATGCCAATGGCGCGAATCCGATCAGCGTCGTCGTGCCCTGTCATCGGCTGATCGGCGCCGACGGCTCGCTGGTCAAATATGGTGGCGGACTTGCACGCAAGCGCTGGCTGTTGAAGCATGAGGGCGTGGCAATCTTAGCCGGACCGTCCATTCGTCATTCCGGGGCGCGCGCAGCGCGAGCCCGGAATGACGATGTATGATAGGCGCGCCTCACGCCGCCGGCACTACAACCTTGTCGCCCGAAAGCAGACGGAGCAGCGCACTCTTGATCGCGGCCTGCCGGGTCGGGGCCATGATCTGCGCGCCGAGGAGGTCGGTGACATAGAACACGTCGCGGGCGCGCTCGCCGAAAGTCGCGACATGGGCCGAGGTGATGTTGAGGTTGAGCTTCGAGATCGCCGTCGTCAATTCGTACAGCAGGCCGGGGCGGTCCAGTCCCGACACCTCGATCACGGTGTAGCGGTCGGACCACTGGTTGTTGATGATGACTTCCGGTTCGATCACGAACGGCCGCGCCTTGCTGCGCACCGCGCGCCGGGCCACGACTTCCGGCAGCCGCAGCTTGCCTTCCAGCACTTCCTCGATCATCTCGCCGATGCGGGTCGCGCGCCGGCCCTCGTCCTCGTCACGGTCGTATTCGCGGGAGATCGAGATCGTGTCGAGCGCGCGGCCGTCGGTCGTGGTGTAGATCTGCGCGTCGACGATATTGGCGCCGGCGGAGGCGCAGGCGCCGGCGATGATCGACAGCAGCCACGGATGGTCGGCGGCGAAAATCGTCAGCTCGGTGACGCCGCGCGCCTCGTCGAAGCCGACATTTACCGCGAGCTTGTGGCCGGCCTGTTCGCTGGCGCGCACGAAGCGGGCGTGACGGATCTTGCGCGGCAATTCGACCTTGAGCCAATACGCCGGGTAATGGCGGGCGATGTAGGCGTCGAGTTCCTCCTTCGGCCATTCGGTGAAGGCGGCGCGGAATTCGGCCTGGGCCACCGCCAGGCGCTGCGCGCGGTTGACCTCGGAGAAGCCGCCGGTCAGCACCGGCTCGGTCTCGTAGTAGAGCGAGCGCAGGAGCTGGGCCTTCCAGCCGTTCCACACGCCGGGGCCGACGCCGCGGATGTCGGCGGTGGTCAGAATGGTGAGCAGCTTCATCTGCTCGACCGATTGCACGACCGAGGCGAAATTCTCGATGGTCTTGCGATCGGAAAGGTCGCGCGATTGCGCCACCGTCGACATGGTCAGGTGTTCTTCGATCAGCCATGCGACGAGATCGGTGTCGGCGGTGGAAAATCCGAGCCGCGGGCACAGGCGCCTCGCCACCTTGGCGCCCCCGTCCGAGTGATCCTCGGGCCGTCCCTTGGCGACGTCATGGAGCAGCGTCGCGGCATAGATCACAGGCCGGTGCTCGGGCCGGATCTTGCGGATCAGGTCGCTGGCCAGCGCAAATTCCTCGCTGCCGCCGCGCTCGATCTCCTGCAGGAAGCCGATGCAGCGGATCAAATGCTCGTCCACCGTATAGTGGTGGTACATGTTGAACTGCATCATCGAGACGATCTTGCCGAACGCGCTGACGAAGTGACCGAGCACGCCGGTCTCGTTCATGCGCCGCAGCACGGTTTCCGCATCGTTCGAGGTCAGGATCTCCATGAACAGGCGGTTGGCTTCCGGATCGTCGCGAAGCTCGGTGTTGATGAGCCGCAGGGAGCGCGTCACCGTCCGCATCGCGTCGGGATGGAAGGCGAGATTGTTCTTCTGGGCCAGCCGGAAGATCCGGATCAGGTTGACCGGATCGTGCTTGAACACCTCGGGGCCGGCGAGATTGATGCGGTTGTTGTCGACGATGAAATCGTCGCTTTCGGGCAGGCGCCGCTTGACCGTGCCCGGGCGCAGCCGGGCCATCATGCGGCTCAGCACCGGCGCCGGCTTGGCTTGCTGGTCTTCCAGTTTCGCGCACAGGATGGCCGTAAGGTTGCCGACCTCCTTCGCCACCAGGAAATAGTGCTTCATGAAGCGCTCGACGTCCTGCATGCCGGGATGCGAGGTGTAGCCGAGGCGGACCGCGATTTCGCGCTGCAGGTCGAACGACAGTCGTTCTTCGGCGCGGCCGCTGTGGAAGTGCAGGTTGCAGCGGACCGACCACAGGAAGTCGGCGCAGCGGCGGAAGGTGCGGTATTCCTGTGCATCGAACACGCCGCGATCGAGCAACTCGTCGGTGTCGCGCACGCGGTAGACGTACTTAGCGATCCAGAACAGCGTGTGCAGGTCGCGCAGGCCGCCCTTGCCGTCCTTGACATTGGGCTCGACCAGATAGCGCGATTGTCCGGCGCGCCGATGCCGCTCCTCGCGCTCCGCGAGTTTGGCGGTGACGAATTCGGCCGCGGTGCCCTGCACCACGTCCTTGTCGAAGCGCGCCACCAGCTCGTCGTAAAGCGGCCGGTCGCCGGTCAGAAACCGCGTCTCCAGGATCGCGGTGCGGATCGTCATGTCGCCGCGCGCCTGCCGGATCGATTCGTCCACCGAGCGCGTGGCATGGCCGACCTTCAGGCCCATGTCCCAAAGGCAATAAAGGATGGCTTCGGCGACCTGCTCGCCCCAGGCGGTCTGCTTGTAGGGCAGGATGAACAACAGATCGATGTCCGACTCCGGTGCCATCAGGCCGCGGCCGTAGCCGCCGGTCGCTACCACCGCCATGCGCTCGGCGCCCGAGGGGATGTGCGCGGGATAGAGATGGCGGATGGCCATCGAAAACAGGATCCGGATGATCTCGTCCTGCACGAAGCACAGCCGTTCGGCGCAACGCCTTCCGTGACGGTCCTTGAGCAGGATCGCCTGGGCGGTCGCGCGCGCGGCAACCAGTTCGGCCTTGAGCAGTTGCGCCACGGCGGTGCGGAACACGTCCTCGCGGCCCGCATGCTTTTCGGCGAGCGCGTCCACCGCTGCGGTCACTCGCGCGGTATCGAAGCGCTCATCGGTTTCGGGGGGTGGCGTCGCTACAGTATCCATGACTCAACCCGATATAAGAGGCAGAGAGCGGTGTCACGGCCATTGTGGCTGAATCCAGTGTCACCGCTGCTTCACGGCTTCGGCATGGCTCCGCGAAAGGGATCTTTCGGTCTGCCCGAGTGCTATCTAATTCTTTGAATTGGAAGCGATTTTCGGCGATGCGGCCGTGCCTGAGACCCGCCTCTCGGCCTCGCGCTGCTGACATCGGTTCAAGGGCCATTTATACGAAAGAGCATACAAACGTGGGAGAACGACCATGGACGTCGCCCAGCTGCGGGCCCTGCAGGCGCCGATCAAGGAACGCTACAAGGCCGACCCCAAGGCCGCGCTGATCACGCTGAAGGCCAGGGGCTCGATCGACAACGAAAACATTGCCTGCAAGCTGGAGACCGGACGCGCGCTGGGGCTTGCGGGATTGCATCCGGGCGCCGGCGGCTCCGGCCTCGAACTCTGTTCGGGCGACATGCTGCTCGAGGCGCTGGTCGCCTGTGCCGGCGTGACGCTGAAGTCCGTCGCTACGGCGATCGAGGTGCCGCTCAGGAGCGGCCTGGTGTTCGCCGAGGGTGATCTCGATTTTCGCGGCACGCTCGGCATCGACAAGGAAGCGCCGGTCGGCTTTGCCGAGATCCGCCTGGGGTTCGAGGTCGACACCGACGCGCCGCAGGACAAGCTCGACCTGCTGCTGAAACTCACCGAGCGCTTCTGCGTGGTCTATCAGACCATCAGAAGCGGGCCGAAGGTGTCGGTGTCGATGCAGCGCGTGTGATTGCGCACCTTCCCACGCGGGGAGGGTGAGAAAAGCCGAATGTCCCTCGATCTTTCGTTCTTCCTGCTGCTCGCGCTACGCATGGCGATCGTGGCGGCGTTCGTGGTCTCTGCTTCCTTCATCACCGAGCGATCGGGGCCTGTGATCGGCGCATTGGTGGCGACGCTGCCGGTCTCGGCCGGGCCATCGTACGTGTTTCTTGCGCTCGACCACGACGCCGCCTTCATCGCGGAAGGCGCGCTCGCGAGCCTGCCGATCAATGCGGCGACCATTTTTCTGGGGCTTACCTATGTGGTGCTGGCGCAGCGCCATAGCCTTATTGTGAGCTGTGCGGCCGCCATCGCCGTCTGGGTCGCGCTCGCCTCGATCGTGCGTCTGTTCCACTGGTCGCTGCCAGCCGGCATTTTCGCCAACGTCGCGACCTTTGCGATCTGCGTGCCGCTCTTGCAGCGTTATCGTCATGCCAAGATGCCGCTGATCACGCGCCGCTGGTACGACGTCCCGCTGCGGGCCTCGCTGGTTGCGACCCTGGTCGCTATCGTCGTCACCACTTCAAGCTGGGTAGGTCCGGCCGTCAGCGGGATCATTGCGCTCTATCCGATCGTTTTCACCAGCATGATGCTGATTCTGCACCCGCGCATCGGCGGTCCGGCGACCGCGGCAGTCCTCGCCAACGGCGCGTGGGGTCTGATGGGTTTCGGCGTCGCGATTGCCGTGTTGCACGTCACGGCGCTTCGGTTCGGCTCTGCGCTCGGCTTGAGCCTTGCGCTCTTGACCTGCGTCGGCTGGAATCTGGCGCTGTGGTGGAACGGACGGCGGCGCTTCCGAATATAGAGCCTGGGGGCTCACTGTTTCGGTAGCTTTGCCTTCAGCGTATAGAGCGCCTCCAGCGCCTCGCGCGGGGTCATCTCATCCGGATGCAGTTCCTTGACCGCTTGCACCAGTTGTTCCGCCTCGCTCGGCGGCGCAGCTTCCGCGGCGGCGCGCGAGGGTACGGCAAACAGCGGCAGATCGTCCGCCAGCGCACGCGCGGTGTGGCCGCGATCCTGCGCCTCCAGCTTCGCCAGCACTGACTTGGCCCGCGCGATCACCGCCGGCGGCAGGCCGGCCAGCTTCGCCACCTGGATGCCGTAGGAGCGGTCGGCCGAGCCCGGCAGTACTTCGTGCAGGAACACGACCTCGCCCTGCCACTCCTTGACGCGCACGGTGGCGTTGAACATCCGCGGCAGCCTGGCCGAGAGCGCGGTGAGCTCGTGATAATGGGTGGCGAACAGCGCGCGACAGCGGTTGCTCTCGTGCAGGTGCTCGATCGCGGCCCAGGCGATTGAAAGCCCGTCGAAGGTGGCCGTGCCGCGGCCGATCTCGTCGAGAATGACCAGGGAGCGCTCGCCGGCCTGGTTGAGGATCGCGGCGGTCTCGACCATCTCGACCATGAAGGTGGAACGGCCGCGTGCGAGATCGTCGGCCGCGCCGACGCGCGAGAACAGGCGGTCGACGATGCCGATGCGGGCGCGCGAGGCCGGCACAAAGCTGCCGATCTGCGCCATCAGCGCGATCAGCGCATTCTGGCGCAGGAAGGTCGATTTGCCGGCCATGTTGGGCCCGGTCAGCAACCAGATCTGCCCGGACTTCTGGCCCGGTGCTGGCGACAGGTCGCAGGCATTGGCGATGAACGGCTCGCCGTTGCGCTTCAGGGCCTGTTCGACCACCGGGTGGCGGCCGGCCTCGACGGCAAAGCTCAAGGACGAGTCGACCTCGGGCCGGACATAGTTCTCGTCGACCGCAAGCCTGGCCAGCGAAGTGGCGACATCGAGCAGCGAAAAAGCGTGGGCTGCTGCGCGCAGATCGTCGCTGATCGCAATCGCCTTGGCGCAGAGCTTGTCGAAGATCTCAAGCTCGAGGTTGAGCGCGCGCTCGCCGGCATTGGCGATCTTGGCTTCGGTCTCGCCCAGCTCTGCCGTGGTGAAGCGCACCTGCCCCGCCAGCGTCTGGCGATGGATGAAGATTGCATTGAGCGGCGGCGACATCAGCTTGTCGCCATGCTGCGCGGTGACTTCGACGAAATAGCCGAGCACGTTGTTGTGACGGATCTTCAGGCCCTTGACGCCGCTGTCCTCGGCGTAGCGCGCCTGCATCGCGGCCACGACCAGGCGCGAGGCATCGCGCAGGTTGCGCGCTTCGTCGAGCGCGGCCTCATAGCTTTCGCGCACGAAACCGCCGTCGCGCTTGATCAGCGGTAGTTGTTCGGCGAGCGCGCGCGAGAATTCGTCCGCCAGCTCACGCGAGGGCCGGCGTAGCGCGGACATTACGATGGCAATCTCCTGGGGCGGCTGCTCGAGCTCGGCGAGGCGCGCCAGCGCCTGGTCGGCGGCAAGGATGCCGTCGCGCAGGCCCGCGAGGTCGCGCGGACCGCCGCGGCCGACCGAGAGCCGCGCCAGCGCCCGCGACATATCAGGCGCACCGCGCAGGATGCTGCGGATATCTTCGCGGGCGGCCGGGTCGGTGACAAAGGTGCTGACGGCATCAAGCCGCCGCGCGATCGCGGCTGGATCGGTCAGGGGTGCCGCCAGCCGCTGCGCCAACAGGCGCGATCCCGCCGAGGTGACGGTGCAGTCGATCGCATCGAGCAGCGAGCTGCGACGCTCGCCGGACAACGTGCGCGTCAGTTCGAGATTGGCGCGCGTGGCCGGATCGATGGCCATGGTGGTACCGGACGCTTCGCGCGCCGGCGGCGACAGGGGCGGGCGCTTTCCGACCTGGGTGCGGTCGATATAGGTGATCGCCGCGGCGGCCGCGGTCGCTTCCAGGCGCGACAGCGGGGCGAGGCCGTCCATGGTCGCGACCGCGAAGTAGTCGCACAGCCGCTTCTCGGCGGTGGCGCCGTCGAAGACGTCGCGGGTGAGGGGCGTCACGGCCGGCAGTTCGCGCAAGGCGGGGGCGAGCTCCGAATCGCCGTAAAGCGCATCGCTCACGATCGCTTCATTGGGGTTGATACGTGCCAGCGTCGCCGCAAGCTCGGAGCCTGCGCATTCCGTCACCATGAATTCGGCCGTCGAGATGTCGATCCATGCGAGTCCGAAACGATCGCCGCCGGCCGAACTGCGGGCGCGCGCGATCGCGAGCAGATAATTGTTGGCCCGCGCATCGAGCAGGGTGTCTTCGGTGAGCGTGCCGGGCGTCACCACCCGGATCACGCCGCGTCGCACCACGCTCTTGGCTCCGCGGGCGCGCGCCGCCGCCGGATCCTCCATCTGCTCGCAGACCGCAACGCGAAAACCCTGTGCGATCAGGCGATGTAGGTAATCGTCCGAGCGCTCCACCGGCACGCCGCACATGGGAATGTCGGCGCCCTGGTGCTTGCCGCGCTTGGTCAGCATGATGCCGAGCGCCTTCGAGGCGATCTCGGCATCCTCGAAGAACAGCTCGTAGAAATCGCCCATGCGGTAGAACAGGAGCAGGCCGGGATGGGACGCCTTGATCTCCAGGTACTGTTCCATCATCGGCGTAACGCGCGCCGGCGTCTCAATAGCTGGCACGGTATCGGCGGGCGAGGGCATGGACGGCTGGATGGTCATGGGTGGCGCAAACTAGCCAAATTTCTCCTCGCGGTCCTATCGTTCTGGCCGTGCATGGCGGGGTTTTCCACGCTGTCCGCGCCCAATGCCCCGTCGCGCCCAGCATGCCCATGTGCAAATCCGTCAATTGACCAGCCGCGGGCCCACACCTAAAACTCGGCTGAGTGCGAGAAATTCGGCGGAAATGCGGGCCGATCGAGGGAGGAAACGATGCGTGATGTATTTGTGTGTGATGCTGTCCGGACCCCGATCGGCCGTTTCGGCGGATCTCTCGCCAAGGTGCGCACCGACGACCTCGCAGCAAGCCCCATCAAGGCGCTGATGGCAAAACATCCCAAGCTCGACTGGTCGCAGGTGGACGAGGTGTTTTTCGGCTGCGCCAACCAGGCCGGCGAGGACAATCGCAACGTCGCGACATGGCGCTTCTGCTTGCCGGCATGCCGGATTCGGTTCCCGGCCAGACCCTCAATCGCCTCTGCGCGTCCGGCCTTGACGCCGTGGGTGCCGCGGGGCGCGCCATCCGGGCCGGCGATATCGATTTCGCCATTGCCGGCGGCGTCGAATCGATGACGCGGGCGCCCTTCGTGATGGGCAAGGCACAGGAAGCATTTTCGCGCTCGGCCGAGATCTTCGACACCACGATCGGCTGGCGCTTCATCAATCCGCTGCTCAAGGCCCAATATGGCGTCGACTCGATGCCGGAGACCGGTGAGAACGTGGCGGAAGAGTTCCAGGTTTCGCGCGCCGATCAGGATGCCTTCGCCATCCGTTCGCAGCAGCGCGCCGGACAGGCGATTGCGGCCGGGTATTTCGCCGAAGAGATCACGCCGGTCTCGGTGCCCGGCGGCAAGGCCGGTCCGATCGTCGTGGACAAGGACGAGCATCCGCGTCCCGAGACCACGCTGGAGGGTCTTGGCAAGCTCAAGCCGATCGTGCGCAATCCCGGCACCGTGACCGCCGGCAATGCCTCGGGCGTCAACGACGGTGCAGCCGCCATGATCCTCGCGTCCGAAGCCGCGGTGAAGAAGCACGGCTTGACCCCGCGCGCCCGCATCCTCGGCCTTGCCTCGGCCGCCGTGCCACCGCGCATCATGGGCATCGGCCCGGTGCCGGCGACGCGCAAGCTGATGGAGCGTCTCGGCCGGAAGATCACCGATTTCGACCTGATCGAACTGAATGAGGCATTCGCCTCGCAGGGCATCGCCTGCCTGCGCCAGCTCGGCGTTGCCGACGATGCCGATTTCGTCAATCCGCATGGCGGGGCCATTGCGCTCGGCCATCCGCTCGGCATGAGCGGAGCGCGCCTTGCGCTTACCGCCGTGCACGGCATGGAGAAGCGTGGCGGCAAGCTTGCGCTCGCCACCATGTGCGTCGGCGTCGGCCAGGGCGTTGCGGTCGCGATCGAGAAGCTGAACTGAGCGTTCGACCCTCTGAGGAGCGCGAAGCGCGTCTCGAAGGGTGAGGCCCCACTTTGGCCTCATGGTTTCGAGACGCGCCTACGGCGCTCCTCACCATGAGGATCGCATGGGAGCCCCCGCATGATCATCGAGCGTGAGCAGGACGTCACAGTCGCGGCCCTCGCCGTGATGGAGCGGACGTCCGACCCGCGGCTGCGCCAGATCATGGTTTCACTTGTGAGCCACCTGCATGACTTCATCCGCGACGTCCGCCTGACCGAAGCGGAATTTCGTGAGGCCACCGCGATCCTGGCCGAAATGGGCCGGCTGACGACCGACACTCACAACGAAGTCGTGCTGATGGCGGGCTCGCTTGGCGTCTCCTCCCTCGTTTGCCTCCTCAACAATGGCGACCAGGGCAATGTCGAGACAGACCAGTCGCTGCTCGGCCCGTTCTGGCGCCTGAACTCGCCGCGGGTCGAGAACGGCGGTTCGATCGTGCGCTCGAACACGCCGGGCGCTCCGCTGTTCGTCAGCGGCCGCGTGGTCGACAGAGACGGTCGTCCGGTCGCGGGCGCGGAGGTCGACGTCTGGCATGCCTCGCCGGTCGGGCTCTACGAAAACCAGGATCCGGAGCAGGCCGAGATGAACCTGCGCGGCAAGTTCACGACCGACTCCGACGGCCGCTTCTCCTTTCGCTCGGTGATGATGGTCGGCTACCCGGTTCCGACCGACGGTGTCGTCGGCCGTCTCCTGAAAGCACAGGGCCGCCATCCCTACCGGCCGGCGCATTTGCATACGCTGATCTTCAAGCCGGGATTCAAGGTGCTGATTTCGCAGGTTTACGATCCCGCCGACCCGCATCTCGACAGCGATGTCCAGTTCGGGGTGACAAAGCCGCTGATCGCCGATTTCGTGCGCCATGACGCTCCGCATCCGACGGAGGCCGGGGTCGGAGCACCCTGGCACTCGCTCGATCACGTCTGGCATCTGGAAACGGGCGAGGCCGTACTGCCGCGTGCGCCGATTAAATGAGCAGCCAATCGGCTGCCTCCCTGAGCGCTGGCTTGCTCGTAAATCTACTGATGGGCAGGCTACGCACTGCGCAGATCGAAGCCGCGATGGTCTGTATCTGACTGCCTTTGCCGAATTCCGACAGGCCCATTTAGCGTCTGTTGACTACTAGGCAGTAATCTGGGGGATCGATGCTCCTCGGTGCGGATCGCCCATGAAATTGCGTCTTTCCATTTCCTCAGCAATCATTGCGTTCGGCCTGCTTCTGGTGATCGGCTTTACCGCCGTCGTCTCGACCGGGGTCTATGCTCTGCGCGAGCTCAAGGTCGGCGGGCCGCTCTATTCCGAGATCAAGCTCGGCAACGATCTGGTGGCCGATATCCTGCCGCCTCCGGCCTACGTCCTGGAAGCCTATCTCGAGGCGACGCTCGCCTTGCGCGAACCTGACAAGCTGACCGCCCATGGCGACCGCCTGGTCCAGCTGCGCAAGGATTACGAGGATCGCAAGGCGTACTGGAGCGCGTCCGCGCTCGCGCCGGAGCTGAAGACCACGCTGGTCACCAAATCCGATGCCGAGGTGCAGAAGTTCTGGACGCTGGTCGCGGATCAACTCCTGCCGGCCTTGACACGCAAGGATGCCGCCGCGGCCGAGCGCGCCTATGCCCAGCTTAAGGAGGTCTACGCCGCCCATCGCGCGATCATCGACCAGATCGTCGAACGCGCGACCAGGCAGAATTCCGATGTCGAGAAGCTGGCTGCCGGGCGCGACAACACGATTTCCTACATCGTCTGGAGCGTTTCGGCCGTGGTGCTCGCGCTTATCGTCGCCGGCATCATGGGCTTGATGTTCGGGGTGGTTCGTCCGATCGTCCGGATGACAGGCGCGATGCAGAAACTTGCGAAGGGCGATCTCGCCTCCGACGTTCCCTTTGCCGACCGGCATGACGAGATCGGCTCGATGGCCGGCGCCATGACCGTTTTCAAGCAGGCCGCGGTCGAAAACGCGCGCATGCGCGAGGAGCAGCAGCGCGGCGAGATAGCAGCCGCGGCGGCCAAGCGCCAGGCTCTGCTCGGCATGGCCGACACCGTCGAACGCGAGACCGGGGCCTCGGTGGAAATGGCGGCGAGCGCCGCACAGGAGGTCGAGCACGTGGCTTCGAGTCTCTCCGACATCGCCCACGCGCTGTCGGCGGAGTCGCAGGCCGTCACCACGGCCTCGCAGCAAGCGCTGTCCAATTCGCAGACCGTCTCCGCTGCGGCGGAAGAGCTGACGGCCTCGATCCGCGAGATCGCGACCCAGGTCGAGCGGGCGAGCACAGTGACGAAATCGGCCGTGGCCGATCGGGAGCAGGCGCGGTCTACCATCCAGGCGCTGTCGGATTCGGTGCGGAAGATCGCGGAGGTCAGCGACCTCATCGGCGGCATCGCGGGTCAGACAAACCTGTTGGCGTTGAACGCGACGATCGAGGCGGCGCGCGCCGGCGAAGCCGGTCGTGGTTTCGCCGTGGTCGCCGCCGAGGTCAAGTCGCTCTCAAACCAGACCGCGAAATCGACCGACGAGATCGCGCGCCTGATCGCGGAGATTCAGAGCTCGACGCAAGCTGCCGTGAACGCCGTGGAGGAGATGGGCGGCCGGATCACCGAAATCGATGGCGTTGCGACGTCAGTTGCAGCCGCGATGGAAGAACAGGACGCCGCCACGCGCGAGATCGCGCGTTCAATCTCCGAATCGGCCGCGGCCGCCCAGGAGGTCTCCACCAAGATCGCCCATGTGAGCCGGGACGCCAATTCCGTCAATGAACGCGCCGCCGAAGTCCGCAGGGCCATCGCCAGTGTGTCCTCGAATCTCGCGTCGTTGAAGTCGACGCTGGTTCGCACCGTGCGCGGCTCGACCACGGAAGTCGATCGCCGCCACGACCAGCGCTACCCCATCGACGTCAAGGTCACGGTGACCGATCCTGCGCATGCGGTACGCGAGGGGACCCTGTCCGATATCTCCGTGGGCGGAGCCTGGCTGAACTGCAAGCCCGAGATACCGGTCGGCGCCAGCGGCTCGTTCCGGATCCAGAGCTTTGCAACGGCGCTGCCCTTCCGCGTGCGGGGCCAGGGTGCGGACGCGATGCATGTCGCTTTCGAGCTCGACGACCAACAGAAGGAAGCGCTCTCGGCCTGGATCGCCCGGAATTTCGGTGGCCGCACCGCGGCGGCATGATCGAGCGCGACGAACACGAAGGCAAACTCGAGCGTGCGGGGCACTTCTTACCTCGCCACACTCACCCCAACCCTCAAAGGGCGAGCCATGCTCGTCCCGGTCCCGCAAGCGGGGCGAGGGAGCGCGAAGCCGCTACTCCATCACCGCATGCTCGGGGCCTGCCGCCTGCTTGCGTAGCGCGGCCTTGGTCGAGCCGATCATGATCGCGAGCGGAAGCGTGCACAGGATGAAGATCATCACAAGCTGGTAGTCCTGCGAGAAGGCGATGATCTGCGCCTGGGCTGCCACCATCTTGTCCGCCATGGCACGCCCCACGTCGGTTGAGAGATTGATCAAGCCGGTTACGCCCGGCATCTGGAGCGCGGGGTTGAACGGATTGATATGCTGCGAAAGAATCGCGTAGTTCGACCGTGACCCCTGCGTGAGCTGTGCGATGACGATGGAAATGCCGACCGAGCTTGCGACATTGCGCATGAGGGTCAGCATTGACGCGCCGTCGGTGCGCAGCTGAGGCGACACTGTCAGGAACGCCACCGTCGAGAGCGGCACGAACACCAGCCCGAAGCCGAAGCCCTGGATAATGCTGATGGCGAGAATCTCTGGCGCCTGGGTCTGGTCGGTCCAGAAGGTCATATAGTACAGCGTGCCCGCGGTGATGGAGAGCCCCGCGATGATCAGGGTGCGGGCTTCGATATGGCGCATCAGGCGGCCGACCATCATCATGGAAAGGAATGTGCCGAAGCCGCGGCTCGCCAATAGCCAGCCCGCGGTGATGATGGGGTACCCGATCACGTTCTGCAGGTAAGGCGAGGCAAGCGCCATGGTCGAGAACAGCACCAGTCCCATCACGATCATGAAGATGCAGCCGGTAACGAAATTCCTGTCCTTGAACAGCGCGAACCGGATGAACGGGCTCGACGTCGTGAACGAGTGGGCGAAGAAATAATAGAAGCCGACGGCCGAGATAATGAACTCGGCGATGATTTCGTTGGATTCCAGCCAGTCCAATTGCTCGCCGCGATCGAGCGCGAGCTGCAGCGCCCCGATGGCGACCGCCAACGCCGTGAAGCCTAACCAGTCGAAGCGGAGACTGAGATCCTTTTTGGTCTCATCCATGAAGACGATGAGGCCGATCACGGTGATGGCGCCGAACGGCAGGTTGACGAAGAACACCCAGTGCCAGGAATAGGTCTCGGTCAGCCAGGCGCCCAGCGAGGGGCCCATGATCGGTCCCATCATCACGCCCATGCCCCAGATCGCCATCGCCTTCGCCCGCTCCTGCAAGGTGTAGGAATCGAGCATCACCGCCTGCGACAGCGGCACCAGCGCCGCGCCGAATACGCCCTGCAGCAGGCGGAACAGCACCATCTGGGTGATGTCCTGCGCGAGCCCGCACAGCACCGAGGTCACGGTGAAGCCGGCGGAACAGAGAATGAAGATGCGCTTGCGCCCGAAGCGGTCGGAGATCCATCCCACCGGAGCGGTCATGATCGCCGCGGCGACGATATAGGAGGTCAGCACCCAGTTGATCTGGTCCTGTGACGCCGACAGCGTGCCCTGCATATAGGGCAGGGCGACATTGGCGATCGTGGTGTCCAGCGCCTGCATGATGGTCGCGGTCATGGCGCAGATCGTCAACATGTTGCGGCGCAGGCCGGGCGGCAGCGGACCGGACACGGGGGATCAGTCCTTCTTTGCCGTCGACGAAAGGCCCAAAAGGCCCGCCAGCGTCCGGCGATGTCCGGTATCGATGGTGGCATAGACGCTCATGCCGGCCTTCAGCTTTCGCACGTGTTCGTCGTTCTCGTCGAAATAGATCCGCACCGGCACGCGCTGCACGATCTTGACAAAATTGCCGGTGGCGTTCTGCGGCGGCAGGATCGCAAATTGCGCGCCGGTGCCTGGCGACAGCGAGCCGATCTTGCCCTTGAACACGTGGTTCGGAAAGGCATCGACCTCAAGCGTCACGGGCTGGCCGACGGCGACATAGGTGAAGTCGGATTCCTTCGGATTGGCATCGACCCAGGGATGGGCCACGTCGATGATCGAGAACACCGGCGTGCCGGCGGTGATGTAACGACCGAGCTGGATCTGTTCGACCTGGGTCGCCACGCCCGGCATCGGCGCGCGCACCACCGTGTGATCGAGATTGCGCTCGGCCTCCTCAAGCTTCGCCTTGGCCAGAGCATAGGGCGGGAATTGCTCCAACGGCAGATCGGGATTGCCGAGCAGCTGCGTCTTGGCATTCGAGAGGTTCTGCTTGACGAATTGCGCCTGCGCGCCGGCGGTCACCAGCGCGGTCGCCGCATTGTCGAGATCAAGCTGCGAGCCGAAATTGTTCTTCACCAGCGCCTGCTTGCGTTCGACGTCGCGCTGCTTGAGCCCGATGCCCTGCTCCGTCAGATCGAGCATCTGGCCGTAGATCTTGATGTTGGCCTTCAGGCTGTCATAGGTCGTGCGGGCCTGATCGAGCGTGGCCTTGGCCTGGTCCACCGCGAGGCGGAACGGGACGGGGTCGATCTCGAACAGCACGTCGCCTTGCTTGACCAACTGGCCTTCCTTGACCACGACCTTGTCGATCTTGCCGGAAATGTCCGTCGTGATGAGAACCTTCTGGGCGCCGACATAGGCGTCGTCGGTCCCGACATAACGGCCGCCTTCGAGATAGAAAATCAGTCCGCCGATCGCGGCCGCGAGCGGCAGCACGACGAGCAGCAGGAAACGGCGATAGCGCCGCAGGCCGGCCAGCAGGCGGCGGCGCGGCTCCGCGGCGAGCTTGCTGCGGGGCTTTGCGGTGGGCGCGTCCTTCGCCTCGGGGGGAAACTTCAGTACCTGATCAGCCATAGCGCTGTTCCCTCCGCGGCGGTTCCCCCGACGTATTTTGTATGGCGTTGCGCACGTTTTCCTTCATCGTTTCGAGCTGCGCCAGCAGGCGATGCGCGTCGGCCGGATGAATGCCGTCGAGCGCGGTCGCCGTGAGCTCCGAGCGCAATCCGCTCAGCTTTCCGAGCAGCTGGCGACCCGCTTTCCGCAAGTAGAGGCGATTGATACGGCGGTCGGCGGAGTCGCTGCGGCGCTCGAGCCAGTCGTTTTCGCAAAGCTTGTCGATCAGTCGCGTCAACGTGATCGGCTGCATTTCCAGAAGTTCGGCCAGTTCGGACTGCTTCATGCCTTCGTGGCGTTCCACCTTGGCAAGCACGGCCCATTGCGCGCGCGTGATGCCGAAGCGCCGCGCCTCCTTGTCGGCGTGGGCCCGCACCAGCCGCGTCAGCTCGCCGAGCGTGAACAGAAAATTCGCCTCCACGGAACGGGACATAAGCTTCATCTCCAATAAGCTTTCTACATAATAAGCAAGCTTATGACTTTATTCACGCCGGCCGGGTCGGTGGGCTGCCCTGCCCCCAGGGCATGACTGTCCGGCATGGAACCGGCCGGGCTTTGGGATTTGGGGTCTAAGTGCTAGAAAACCGGCCGATGACCGTCGCAAAATCGGCATTCCCCGCGCCCGACCATGATCACGGCCGTTGCACCGCGGAAGCGCTCTTGCACGCCGAGCAGGTCTGCGAACGGCGGGCGCAGAAATTTACTCCGATCCGGCGTCAGGTGCTGGAGGCGCTGCTCGCGAGCCATCGCCCGCTCGGCGCCTATGAGGTGATCGAGGAACTGGCGAAGTCGATGCCGCGGCCAGCGCCCATTACCATCTATCGCGCGCTGGATTTTCTGATGGCCAACGGCCTCGTTCATCGCATAGAGAGCCGCAATGCCTACCTCGCCTGCGCGCACGATCACGACACGACCGCCACCGTAGCCTTCCTGATCTGCGAGCGTTGCGGCCTGGTCGGCGAGATTCCGGCAACGCCCATCGCTCAGGACCTGAGCGCCGCGGCGCGCGCCTCCGGTTTCCTGCCGAAGCTGTCTGTGGTCGAGATCACGGGCATCTGCGGTCATTGTCAGAGAGCATCGTAGGGGATGATGAGTTTAGGCTTGCACTATCCGGCCCCGAGCTCGTTTTACCTCTCCCGCTTGCGGGGGAGGTCGCTGTGCTCGAAGAGCGCAGCGGGTGGGGGAAAACTTCATCCACTCGAACACCGAGTCTGTAGCGGCACCCCCACCCCGGCCCTCCCCCGCAAGCGGGAGAGGGAGCGCAGTTCCGTCGTGGCTTCAGATCAATCCAGTCTCATCGCGCTTTAGAAAAACAACGGCAGCAAGCCGGGCTTGGGGAGAAATGTCGTCAGATAAAGTCGTATTGTCCGCCGGGCGCCCGCTAAATGCGGGCGCCATCGCAGTTATGCTCATGCTGTGCTTCACTTGGGGATTCAATCAGATCGCGGTCAAGCTGGTGCTGCCGGAAATTCCGGCGATGCTGCAGGCGATGATCCGCTCGTCAGGGGCCTTGCCGGTGCTGTTCCTCATCGGCTGGCTGCGCGGCGTGAAGTTCTTCGAGCGCGACGGCACGCTGGGCCCCGGGCTTGTGGCCGGGATCATGTTCGGAATCGAATTCGTGCTGATCTACCAGGGCCTGCGCTTTACCTCGGCCTCGCGTGCGGTGGTGTTTCTCTATGTCGCGCCGTTCTTTGTCGCGCTCGGGGCCTACCAGTTGCTCGGAGAGCGGCTGGGCGCGCTGCAATGGCTGGGGCTCGGCTTGAGCTTTACCGGCGTGGCGCTCGCGATCGGCGTGCCGCAACCGGATGTCGATGCCAAGGTTCTGCTCGGCGACTTGATGGTCGTCGGCGGCGGCGCGTTGTGGGCCGCGACGACCCTGCTCGCCAAGGCGACGCGGCTGCGCTTTGCCCCGCCGGAAAAGGCGCTTGGCTATCAGGTGGCGATCTCGGTCCCGATCCTGGGGGCGGCGGCGTGGCTTACGGGCGAAACCATCGCCAGGGTTCCAGGTCCCCTTGCGCTGTCCCTGATGGCGTTCCAGGCGATCTGGGTGGTCGGAACGACGTTCACTTTGTGGTTCGCGCTGGTGAAGATCTATTCGGCCAGCAAATTGTCCGCTTTTACCTTCGTCACCCCTTTGTTTGGCGTGGTGGCTAGCTATTTCATCCTGCACGATAGCTTGACCCTGGCGTTCGGCGCCGCCGCCCTGCTTGTAATTGCAGGCCTTTTCCTGGTTAACCGACCCTCTCCGGCCGCCGCGGTTGCCGGCGACGCATTGCTGAAAGTCACCAAAACCTGATATTCGATGACCCATGAACAAGCCCGAAAAGACCCCTGAATTCGACGTTGCGGGGCCCGCGCCCCGGCACCAGACCACCCAGGTCATGGTCGGCCATGTTGCGGTCGGCGGCGGCGCGCCGATTGTCGTGCAGTCGATGACCAATACCGACACCGCCGACGTCGAAAGCACCGTCGCCCAAGTCGCGGCGTTGACGCGTGCCGGCTCGGAACTGGTGCGTATCACCGTGGATCGCGAGGAGGCGGCGGCGGCCGTGCCCCACATACGCGACGGCCTGCGCAAGCGCGGCATCAACACGCCGTTGATCGGCGACTTCCACTATATCGGCCACAAGCTGCTCGCCGAATATCCGGCCTGTGCGGAAGCGCTCGATAAGTACCGCATCAATCCCGGCAATGTCGGCTTCAAGAACAAGCGCGACACGCAGTTCGCCGACATCATCGAGATCGCCAACAAGAACAACAAGCCGGTGCGCATCGGCGCCAATTGGGGCTCGCTCGACCAGGAGCTGCTCACCAAGCTGATGGAAGAAAACGCGTCGTCGCCGAACCCGCGCGATGCCCGCGCCGTGACGCGCGAGGCGATGGTGCAGTCGGCGTTGATGTCGGCCGCGCGTGCCATCGAACTCGGCATGCCCAAGGACCGGATCATCCTGTCGGCGAAGGTCTCGGCCGTGCAGGACCTGATCGCGGTCTACCAGGATCTCGCGAGCCGTTCTGATTACGCTATCCATCTCGGCCTCACCGAGGCCGGCATGGGCTCGAAGGGCATCGTCGCTTCCTCCGCCGCGCTCGGCATCCTGCTGCAGCAGGGCATCGGCGACACCATCCGCATCTCGCTCACGCCCGAGCCCGGCGGCGACCGCACCAAGGAAGTGCAGGTCGCGCAGGAATTGTTGCAGACCATGGGCTTCCGCACCTTCGTGCCGCTGGTTGCGGCCTGCCCGGGCTGCGGCCGCACCACGTCGACCACCTTCCAGGAGCTCGCCCGCTCGATCCAGGAGTTCATCCGCGACGAGATGCCGAACTGGAAGACGAAGTATCCGGGCGTCGAGACGCTCAACGTCGCGGTCATGGGCTGTATCGTCAACGGCCCCGGCGAATCCAAGCATGCCAATATCGGCATCTCGCTGCCGGGCACCGGCGAAGCGCCGGCCGCGCCCGTGTTCGTCGACGGCAAGAAATTCCGCACCCTGCGCGGCCCGACGATCGCCGAGGAGTTCAAGGCGCTGGTGATCGACTACATCGACCAGCGCTACGGAAGCGGCGCCAAGAAGCCGTCCGAGACGGTCAGCGCGGCGGAGTAGCGAACCTCACTCCCGCAGATCGTAGCGATAGGACTTCGAGACGATCTGCCAGCCGTCCTTCAGCTTCATCGCGATCAGGTAGTCGGTGAAATAGCGCGGCGGCAACTGGCAGCGCACCTTGATGAAGGCGGTGTTGTCGTCGGAGCGGTCGATGGTGACGATGAAGTCCTCGCGCGGCTGGCCTTGCGCCTTGGCCGAAGGCCGCTTGCGCACGCGCTCCAGCCAGTCCGGCACGGTCAGGACCTGCAATTCGCCGCTTTCCAGCCAGCGCAGGTCGGCGGAGCGGTGGAACATCGCCCCCAGCTTTTCCGCGTCGCCCTCGTAGAGGGCATCGAAATAGTTCTGCACCACGGCCTCGACGCTCGATCGATCATAACCCATGCGATTTTACCCTATCTTTTCCCGGCCCCGATCATGACCGGAAAAACGTGATCGGCAAGGGATCGGTTAGGGCGAACCTCGGCGGGCTTGGCAAAACTAATGAAATGGGTTCCGATACCGATCGGCGGGTGCACTGCGGGATACGTGACCCAATTCACACGCATCGCCCCCCGATCTTGCTAGGCAGTAAACAGGGTGTCGAATCCGTCAGCTCCGGAAATGCCGTCATGACAAGATTTTTGAAGCTCTGTTCCTTCCTCTTCGCTGCAGCGCTGCTGCTGACAGCTGAGCCCGCGCTCGCGGGCAAGCGCGTGGCGCTGGTGCTCGCCAATTCGGCGTACCAGAACGCGCCGCCGCTGCCCAATCCCGCCAATGACGGCGCGACGATCGCGCAGACATTGAAGGATGCCGGTTTCGAGGTTGTCGACTCCCGACACGATCTGCCGGCACTGGAGACGCGGCGCGCGTTGCGCGACTTTGCCGACAAGGCGCGCTTTGCGGACATCGCGGTCGTTTACTACGCCGGCCACGGCATGGAGGTCGACGGCTCGAACTACCTGATCCCCGTCGACGCCAGGCTCGAGCGCGACACCGACGTGTACGACGAAGCCTTTTCGTTGGATCGCATCCTGGTCGCGGTCGAGCCCGCCAAGCAGCTTCGGCTGGTGATCCTGGACGCCTGCCGCGACAATCCGTTCGCCAAGACCATGAAACGCACGGTGGCCTCGCGCGCCATCAGCAGGGGCCTTGCCCAGGTCGAACCGACCAGCCCGAACACGCTGATCGCCTATTCGGCCAAGGCCGGCATGGCTGCGCTCGACGGTGACGGCAAGAACAGCCCGTTCACGGTCGCCTTGTCCAGGCACCTGACCACGCCCGGGCTCGACGTGCGCAGGGCCTTCGGCTTCGTGCGCGATGACGTGCTCAAGAGCACCGGCAACAAGCAGGAGCCTTTCGTCTACGGCTCGCTTGGCGGCGAGGACGTGCCGCTGGTGCCGGTCAAGGCCGCGCCGACAGCGCCAGCTGTCAATCCGCAGGCCGATACCCGCCGCGACTACGAGCTCGCGCAGCAGCTCGGCAACAAGGCGGCCTGGGACGCCTTCCTGGCGCAGCATCCGGATGGCTTCTACGCCAACCTTGCCAAGCTCCAGCTCGACAAGATCGCCGCCGATCGGGTGCATGCCGCTGCGGTCGAAAAGGCGCGGGAGGCCGAACAGGAGCGGGCACGCCTTGCGGCTGAGGGTGCGAAGAAGGAGGCGCAGGTTAAGGCCGACGCCGACGCCAGGGCCGCCGAGCAGGCGCGCGTCGCGGCGGAAAAGGCGCAAGCGCAGGCGCAACAGCAGGCGACCGAAGCCGAGCGGCAGCGCATCAATCTGGCTGCTGCTGCGCCGGGGCCTGACAATTCCGCAGCGCGCACCTCGACTTCCCAGCCGACGCCCGACAAGGGAACGGCGGTCGCGGCGCTGAGCCCCACGCTCTCCCAGGCCGATTTGACCAAATCGATCCAGACCGAGCTGCGCCGGGTCGGCTGTCTCACCGGCGAGGCCGACGGCAGCTGGAATGCGGCTTCGCGGCGCTCGCTGTCGCTGTTCAATCGCCATGCGGGAACGAGGCTCGACGTCAAGGTCGCCTCGACCGATGCGCTCGACGCCATCAAGCTGAAGCCGTCGCGGGTCTGTCCGCTCGTTTGCGAGCGCGGCTACAAGGCCGATGGCGACAGCTGCACAAGGATCGTTTGCGGCGACGGGTATCTCCTTAATGACGACAATGCGTGCGAGAAGAAGCGCGTCAAGCGGGCCAATACGGCCAGGCGCGACGACGGCGCAGGCGAACGCGCGGGCCGCGCGCCCTCGCCGCGTCCCCAGCCGAACGCGCGCGCCGGTTATGGCGGAGCTTATGGCGGAGGCGCGTCAGGCGGTCAGGTCATTTGCGATGACCATATTTGTCGCAAGGTTCACCCCGGGTGCCGTCTCGTGTACCGCGGCGGCGGTGGCCCCGGTGCCAGCCCGAACGCCGAGGTCTGCAATTGATGGCTCAGTTCGCGAACGCGCTGGCCGCCAAAGTGATGAACGTGGGCGGCCGCGCATAGAGCACGGCTAGCGGCCGCGACATCCTGTGGAAGCGGATAACGGCTGGATCGTCAGCTTCCGTTACCCTTCACGCGTTCAATTCTTGCGCTCGGCGACGAAGCGCGCCGCGGCCCTGAGCACGTCGGCCCGGTTGCCGAAGATCGACAGCGCGGAATCTCCCTTGGCAAGGAGATCGCGGACGCGCTGCCTGGCGCCTTCGATGCCGAGCTGGGTGACGAAGGTGGTCTTGCCGAGGGCTGCGTCCTGGCCGGTCTGCTTGCCGAGCGCGGCGGCGTCGCCCTCGACGTCCAATAGATCGTCGGCGATCTGGAACGCCTCGCCGAGCGCGCGGCCGTAATCGTCCAGCGCCTGGCATTCCTTCTGCGAACCCTTGCCGAGAATGGCGCCGGCGATGCAGCCGAAGCGGAGCAGCGCCCCGGTCTTCATCTGCTGCAGGCGGGCGACATCGACCGGCTCGCGGTCGCCGAAGCGGCCTTCGCCGGCAAGGTCCAGGATCTGCCCGCCGGCCATGCCGCCGACGCCCGAGGCGCGCGCCAGCGCCCGGGTGAGGGCGAGGCGCACTCCCGCCTCGGGGTGGATCTCGTCGCGAGTGATGATGTCGAAGGCGATGGTGAGCAGCGCGTCGCCGGCCAGAATAGCGGTGGCGTCGTCATAAGCCTTGTGCAGCGTGGGCCGGCCGCGCCTTAAGTCGGAATTGTCCATCGCCGGCAGATCGTCGTGGATAAGGGAATAGCAGTGAATGCATTCGAGCGCCGCGCCCGCGAGCAGTGCGGACTGCCGCGCCACGCCGAACACGGCCGCGCTTTCGACCACCAGGAACGGCCGCAGCCGCTTTCCTCCGTTGAGGCTCGAATAGCGCATCGCTTCGATCAGCCGCTTCGGGCGGAAGATCTCGTCGGAGAGCACCTCGTCCGACAACAGCTTGCCGAGCAGGACTTCGGTGTCCTCCGCGGTCTTATCCAGGCGTTTGACAAAGTCGGACGGTTGAATACCGGTCATCAAATGGGGCTCCAATCAAGGCTCCAAAGAACAAAACGGCCCGGACAATCCTTTATGCGCCAGCCTTCGTCAATTGCGCCTTCCGCATTTTCGGTGCCTTAAAAGGGCTGAAAAAGGCCCGAATTATCACAGGCTTAATTCACGCTTAGTCGATCGATCCGATTGTTGAGCCCCGTATTGTTGAGCCGGAAGGCCCGATTTGCGCTTCATCCGAATCCTGTTGCTCCTGCTCTTCGCCGCGCTGCTCGTGCCCTATGTCGTCACGCCGTTCTATCGCCAAGGCCATCCGGCCTCGACGCTGATGGCCTGGCGCTGGCTGCGCGGTGCGCCGGTTGCGCGGCAATGGGTGGATCTGTCCGAGATGTCGCCGTCTCTGCCGCGGTCGGTCATCGCTGCCGAGGACGCGCATTTCTGCAAGCACCATGGCATCGATTGGGGGGCGCTGCGCGAGGTGATCGACGACGCGCAGGAGGAAGGCGCGGTGAGCCGCGGCGCCTCGACCATCACCCAGCAGCTGGCGAAGAACCTGTTTCTCTGGCAGGGCCGCGACCCCGTCCGCAAGATGCTGGAGTTTCCCCTGGCCCTGTGGATCGACCTGGTGTTGCCCAAGCAGCGGATACTGGAGATCTACCTCAACATCGCCGAGCTCGGACCCGGCGGCCAGTTTGGCGTCGAGGCGGGCAGCGCCTACGCCTTCGGCAAGCCCGCCTCGCATGTGTCGCCGCGCGAGGCCGCGCTGCTCACGGCGATCCTGCCCAATCCGGTCAGGCGCAGCGCCCGTAGTCCCGGTCCGGGGGTGCGGCGCCTGGCTGCGATCTATGTGGCGCGGGCGCAGGCTGCGGATTTATCGCGCTGCTGGCGCGAAAATCGGGTCCAGTGAGCCGTTTTTGGGCGGATTTTGCGTGTCCCGACCCTAGCTTTGCGGCGGTCCATCCTCTATAAGCGCGGCCTTGATCGGCATCCCGCTCGCGCCTTTGGTGCTGAGCCGTCCGGTTCGGACGGATGCCCCCGAAAGACCCCCTAGAGGACACCGATATGGCCGTTCCGAGAAGAAAAACATCGCCGTCCCGGCGTGGCATGCGCCGTTCGGCGGATGCGCTGAAGAAGCCGACCTATGTCGAGGACAAGGATTCCGGCGAGCTTCGCCGCCCGCACCATCTCGACCTCAAGACCGGCATGTACAAGGGCCGGCAGGTCCTGAAGAAAAAAGAGTCGTAAAGACGGGCAGGGGAGCCGTGGGCGGCGCTCGCTGCCCGAATTCGGCCAACCAGTGAGTTAACACGGTTCCCCCGGCAGAGCATCGGTCTTTGCCGGGGATTTCCTGTTTGGAGCACCCGCGATGGTCGGTTTCCCGCTGCTTCTCATTCCGGTGGCCGTCTACAACATCATCGTATTTCTCATGCCCGGCGTTTCCTTCACGGACACGCTGTTCAAGATGCCGATGCTGTCCGGCGAGGAATGGCCGGTGACGCTGAGCGATGTGCTGATCGCGATCGGCATCGTCCTGTTGCTGTTCGAGGTCATCAAGGGCGCACGACCGGGCGCCAAATACCTTACCGACCACCTGCTATCCTTTATTGTTTTCGGCGCGGCCGCGGCGGAATTCGCGCTGTGGCCGAAATTCGCCAACTCCACCTTCTTCCTGCTGACGCTGCTGGCGATGGTCGACTTCTTCTCCGGCGTTGCACTGCGGACGCGGCGGCGCGCGGTCGTTGCCGATGCGGCGCCGGTCTCGCCCCGGAGGCGGCAACAGGTCGAGGTGCCCGCGGCCGAGCCGCAATTCGATCCCGCGCCTTTGCCGCAGCCGGCGCCTTCCCAGCCTGCCGCCGCCCCGCAGCCGGCAACGCAACCAGCAGCGGCCCAGCCTGCGCCGCGGCCAGCGACCGCGCAGTCGATCGCCGAATCGGTATTGATGGATCATCCCGCGCCGGCACAGGCCGCGCCGCCCCCAGCCTCGCCGGAAGCGCCCTCGTCTCAATTGCAGCCGAACGGGACCAGGCCGGCCGAGCCGGACGGCTCGCAGCGCTGACGGTATCGCTTAAGACGGGTTGAGTTGCGACATGTCGGCGGTAAACCTCTCCCAATGGGGAGAAGGATTAGCCTGGGCTCATATCAGCTGGCGTGTCTTGAAGCCTGTTCGTGCGGGCTCACGCCGCGCGGCGTACGCTGTTTTCGCGTCGGCGGGTGTTGCGCGCCGTAGCCGCCGGGCCTGCGGAACCTCCTCGGCGTTGGCGATCAACTGGGTGACGAAGGTCGGGTCGGGCCGCGGCAGCGTGTTCTTGTGCACCCATTGCACGGTCGGGGTGACCGGCACCAGCGAGCCGCCAACGCTTTCCGCCTGCTCTGGCCTATCGAAATCTGACATCGCTCACCGAGCCTCGGCTGAACTGTCGCATTTTGGGACGCGACACCCTCTGCTGGCCCTGGATTCGCAAGGCTTATGCCGTTCGCCGGTATTTTCGTTCCGACAAGGTTAGAGACGTGGTTTCCAGATTATTTATGAACTTCGCCTAGGGTGACATCCCGAATTGGAACTATCCTCAGCCAAGTTAGAATCACGGCGCTGTCCCGAAACGAGGCGATTTTGACATCAGCATTGCCGCAGGCGTCCGACATTCTGGCTTCGCTCGGCCAGGCCATTTTCGTGTGGGACATCGCCACCGACTCGATCGCGTGGAGCGACGAGGTCGGGGCGGTATTCTCCGACGTTCCGCCGGAGAAGCTGGCCAACGGCGGTGAGTTCGCCAAGCTGATCGAACCGTCGCAATCGGTCCGCATCGCCGCGCTGTCCCAATCCCCGGCAGTCCACGGCGTCGACGGCACGCCGTATCGTATCGAATACGGCGTGCGCGCGAGCACCTCGACGCCGGTGCTGTGGGTCGAGGAGACCGGGCGCTGGTTCGCGGGCCCCGACGGCAGGCCGGTGCGGGCGCAGGGCGTCATCCGCATCAACAATGAGCGCCACGCGAGAGACGAGGAGCTTTCCAAGCTGGCGCGGCTCGACCCGTTGACGGGCGAACTCAACCGCACCCATCTGGTCGCGGCGCTGGCGGAAGCGATCGAGGAATCATTGCGCTTCCGCTCGTCCTTTGCCTTCATGCTGATAGGTGTCGATCATCTGTCGCGCATCAACGACGCCTTCGGCTTCGACGTGGCGGACGGAGTGATCTCGGAAGTGGCGCGGCGGATTCGCGCACGGCTGCGCGGCGGCGACGTGCTCGGCCGCTTCTCGGGCAACAAGCTCGGCCTGATCCTGAAAAACTGCACCAATGACGACGTCAGCATCGCCGCCGAGCGTTTTCTCGCCGCCATCCGCGACGAGGTGGTGCCGACCAAATCCGGGCCCGTGTCGGTGACGGCTTCGATCGGCGCGGTCAGCGCGCCGCGCCATGCCCGCAGCACGGACGACGCGATTAACCGCGCCCATGAGACGCTCGACCATGCCAAGCGTCGCCGCGCCGGGTCGTTTGCGATGTGGCGTCCCGATGCCGCGCGCGACGCGCAGCGCCGGGTCAACATCCGCGTCACCGACGAGATCGTCACCGCGCTGAACGAGCGGCGCATCGCGCTGGCGTTCGAGCCGGTGGTCGGGGTGCGCGGCAGGGAGCAGGCCTTCCATGAGTGCCTGGTCCGCATGCAGCAGGACGGCGGACAGGTGCTGCTTGCGCCCGACATCGTTCCGGTGGCGGAGCGGCTCGGGCTGATCCGCCTGGTCGATCATCGCGTGCTTGAGCTTGTGGTGGCCGAGCTTGCGGCATCTCCCGCCGTGCGGCTCAGCCTGAACATTTCGCCGGATACGACGACCGATCCGGACTGGTGGGCCTCGATCGAATCCCTGATGCGGGCGCACCCAGGCGTGGCCGAACGGCTGATCGTGGAAATCACCGAGACGGTTGCGATCCAGGACATCGAGGATGTGCGAAGCTTCGTCACGCGGCTCAAGAAGCTCGGCAGCCGGATCGCGATCGACGATTTCGGCGCCGGCTACACCTCGTTCCGGAACCTGCGCAAGCTCGGCGTCGACATCGTCAAGATCGACGGCGCGTTCGTGCAGAACATCGCTAGCTCGGCGGACGATCGTGCCTTCGTGCAGACGTTGATCGACCTGGCGCGTCGGCTCGACATCGAGACCGTGGCCGAATGGGTTCAGGACGAGGAGTCCGCGCGCCTGTTGTGCGACTGGGGCTGCGATTACATCCAGGGTCGCCTGACCGGACTGGCCTCGACGAAACGTCCCTGGGCCACGCTGCCCGATGCGACGCTGCCGGCGGCGGGTTAGCCGATAATCTAGGCTTCCTCATCCAGCGCGACCAGCTCGCGCTTCTTGCGCAGCGCCGGCAACAGCGGCGCGATCAGCAGCGCAAGCGCGAGCGCGAGACAAGCGGCCGAGATCGGCCGCTGGACGAAGGTCCAGAGGTCGCCGTGCGAGAGGATCAGCGACTTGCGCAAGTTGTTCTCGAGCATCGGACCGAGCACGAAGGCCAGTACCAGCGGGGCAGGCTCATAGCCGAGCTTGCGCATGAAATAGCCCACCACGCCGAACGCGATCATGACGTAGACATCGAACACGTTGTTGCTGGAACAGTAGACGCCGAGGATGGTGAAGAGGATGATCAGCGGGAAGAGGACGTTGTACGGCAGCTTCAGAAGTTGAACCCACATGCCGATCATCGGCAGGTTGAGCACCAGCAGCATGACGTTGCCGATATACATGCTGGCGACGATGCCCCAGAACAGGCCGGGGTTCTGCGTGATCAGAAGCGGACCGGGCTGCAGTCCATGAATGACGAACGCGCCGAGCAAGAGCGCCATCACCACATTCGGCGGAATGCCCAGCGTCATCAGCGGGATGAACGCGCCGCCAGCCGCGGCGTTGTTGGCAGCTTCCGGTCCGGCAACGCCTTCGATCGCCCCATTGCCGAACCGCTCGGGCGTCTTGGACAGGCGCTTTTCCAGCGCGTAGGAGGCAAAAGAGGAAATCACTGCGCCACCACCCGGCAGAATGCCGAGCAGAAAACCAAGCATCGTCCCGCGCGTCAGCGGTCCCGCGCTGGCCTGCCAGTCGGCCCGGTTCGGCAACAGATGCGTGATCTTCGTGTTGATGATGTCGCGCCTGATCACCTGCTCGGTGTTGAGCAGGACCTCGGCAACGCCGAACAGGCCCATCACCACAGGGACGAGACCGATGCCGTCGATCAGTTCCATGCGGCCGAAGGTCAATCGCGGCTGGGCCGTGATGCTGTCGAGCCCGACGAGGCCGAGCACGACGCCGATGCAGGCCATCAGCAGCGCCTTCGCCATCGAGCCCTGGGTAAGAAAGGTAAGCACCACGAGCCCGAGCACCATCAGGCTGAAATATTCTGCCGGACCGAATGCGATTGCAATGCTGGCGAGCTTCGGCGCGACCAGCATCAAGGCGACCAGCGCGAAGGTGCCGGCGATGAAGGAGCCGAAGGCGGCGATTCCGAGCGCCGGCCCGGCGCGCCCTTGCTTCGCCATCTGGTGCCCGTCGATACAGGTGACGACAGAGGCTGCTTCGCCGGGGATGTTGACCAGGATCGAGGTGGTCGAGCCGCCATACATGGAGCCGTAGTAGATCCCGGCCATCATGATGATGCCGGACTCCGGCGTGCCCGACAGCGTCACGGGCAGGAGCAGCGACATCGCCGAGATCGGCCCGATTCCGGGCAAGACGCCGACCAGCGTGCCGATAAAGACGCCGATGAAGCAATACAGGAGATTGATCGGCATAAGTGCGACGCCGAAACCATGCGCGACATTGGCAAGGGTATCCATTGCGCGATCACCCTATGCCAAACGCGCCCGAAGGTAGCTGGATCAGAAGCAGGCGTTTGAGCACCCACCACATGCCGAGCGGAACGAGCACGGCAATCGGAATGGCGAGCGACCAGCGTACGGGATCGATCAGGCGCAGCAACAGCAACATCAACGGAATGGACGACAGCAGAAATCCCAGCGGTTCGAGGGCCAAGGAGAACGCGATGAGGCAGGCGATGATCAGGGCCGGCTTGGTCCAGCGCGCGTTCTCCCAGCGAGAGGCGAGGGTCGGGCCGCCCTCGGCGATCGCCGCCACGATGATGGCGGTCGCGAACACGCACATCAGGATGCCCGTATAGAACAGCACATAGCCGGAGCCGGGATCGTTGATGGTGCCGAGCTTGAGCTTCAATCCCGACCAGATCACGAAGCCGCCAAGCGCAAGGCCGATGAGCCCGCCCCAGAGTTCGGAGTTGTTGAGGCGGGGTTTTGCGTTCCCACCGCTGCGCACGGCTTAGTTCGTCTTCTTCGCAAGCCCAAGCCGCTCGATGATCTTGCGCTCGGACTCGGTGATCTCGACGACTAATTTCTTGTAGTCTTCCGTATTCCTGTAGTTCGGCACCATGTCGTATTTGGCGAGCGTCGCGACCACGGCCGGGTCTTCGATCGCCTTCTTGAAGGCGTCGTGCAGCTTGGCGACGATCTTGGGATCCATGCCCTTCGGCCCGGCAACGCCGAACGGGGAGTCATAGACCATGGGATAGCCGAGCTCCTTCAGGGTCGGAACATCGGGGTAGTTCGGCGACCGTGCCGCGGTCCACACCATCAAGAGCCGCAACTTGCCGGCATCGACCAGAGGCCGCCAGCCCGTCGAATCGGCCTGCAGCATCGTGTGCTGGCCCAGCACGGCGGCGTTGGTCTCGGCGCCGCCCTTGAACGGCACCTGCGTCAGCTTGATCCCGGCCATGGCCGCGATCTGCTCCATGCCGATATGCAACGAGGTTCCCGCGCCCGGTGTCGCATAGGTCACCTTGCCCGGGTTCTGCTTGGCGAAATCCACCACGTCCTTCCAGGTCTTGAACTGGGACTCGGCGCTGGTGGTCACGCCGAACGTATAGCCGGTGAGATGGATGATATAGGTGAAATCCTTCGCCGGATCCCAGGACACCTCCTGCATCAGCGGCAGGCGAAATACGGTGATCGGGATCTGCGCGATGGTGTAGCCGTCCGGTTTCGCTGCCGCAGCCATGGTGGCCGGGCCGACCGTGCCGCTGCCGCCCGCCTTGTTGTCGATCACGATCGGCTGGCCGAGCACCTTTGACGCGCTGTCGGCGATCGCGCGCATCGAGATGTCGGTCGACCCGCCCGCTGGCCACGGCACGATCAGCGTGATCGGCTTGGTGGGGTATTCCTGTGCGCCGGCGGCCACAGATAGCAGTACGCCAATGGCGGCAAGCATGATCGTCCGTCGGCATTGCGACATTGCAAATCCTCCCTCGCGGTCTCGTTGGTATGCGGACCGGCGTTATTCCGTTGTTGTGGGATCTTCCCTGAAAACTCCGGAGAAGAAAAGCGCATTTCGGGCCCGCGCGCCTGTTGCGCGACCGGGGTTGCTATTCATTCAGGGCGGCCGATCGGGCTCACCGCGTTCGAGCGGCCCTTGTTTCTCGAGCTCGACGGGCAAATCAGGCGGAAAACCTGTCAAGCCGAGCTCGCAAAAATATTTCGCTTTTCCCGAAACGAAAATCAGCTTATGGTTGCTTCGTCCCGCCCGGCACGAGGGGCGGATCGCGAGTCGTCACGAAACGCGGGCTGGGATGCGGTGGACGCGGCAGCGTCGGCGCGGAAGGAATTGCAGGGCGGTGCTCCTTGGCCTTGAGCCGGGACCCGTGAGCGATCGACCGGCGCGTAGGACGAACGACGCTGAAGATTTTGTCTTGCGAGGCTTCGATGCGACTTTTCGCGCCGAAGCTTCAGCGAAGGCGGAATTCCGCGTACGGCAAAACCGTGTGGTCCTGGCACCCGTTGCTGGTGTCAAGCTTGCGGAGGCGAAGTCGATCCAACCGGATTGATCAGCCGTCAATTCGCGGGCGACGGAGGCAAGACGAATTCGTCTCCGGGGAGAGCACGGCATAAGCCGTCAGACCACTGCGCAGGGAAGGCCGGGCTGCTCCGGCTGTACCTGTGGTTTTCCCGCTGTGCATTTTGCGCAGAGCCTGCGCACAGCGGGCCACGGGTGCCAGCGGGCACCCGGTCTTCCCTGCGCCCTCTGTCTTGAAGCTCCCTTGAAGAGGGTGTGGAAGTTTAGCAAAACTCGGGCGCCACGCGCCGCGAGAATGCATCGCCGCATCTGGTGTTTTGAAAGATTGAATCGGTGCCGCGGACTCACTGTCATCGTCCGCGAAAGCGGACGATCCAGTACCCCAGATGCAGTGCGTAGCCGAGAAGCATAGCGTACTGGATGCCGTGCCTTCGCGGGGCATCACGACAATCCAAAAGAAGCGCCTACTCTTCCTTTTTCGACGCTTCTTCCTTTTTCGACGTTTCTTCCTTCTTCGACATGCGCTCGAGCCGCTCCTGCATTTCCTTCATCTGGCGGCGCAGGTCGTCGATATTGGTGTCTTCCAGCGGGGTCTCCGACGTCTTCGCCGGCTCAGGCTCCGATGCGCCAACGCGCGTCGTGAACGGCTTGAACATCGAGAAGGTCTGCTGGAACAGCTCCATGTTGCGGCGGACCTGTTCCTCAAGCGGCGCAAAGGGAGTGCCGCTCAGCGTGTTCGCGAGCTGCTTGCGGAATTTCTCCTGCTCGCGCGTCAGCGTATCGATGGATTGTTCGAGGAATTTCGGGACCACCATCTGCATGCTGTCTCCGTAGAATCGGATCAGCTGCCGCAGGAAGGTGGTCGGCAACAGGTTCTGGCCGGCCTTGTTCTCCTGCTCGAAGATGATCTGAGCCAGCACCGAGCGTGTGATGTCCTCGCCGGTCTTGGCGTCATAAACCAGGAAATCCTCGCCTTCCTTTACCATCGCCGCGAGGTCTTCCAGGGTCACGTAGGTGCTCGTTCCGGTGTTGTAGAGCCGTCGGTTCGCGTACTTCTTGATGGTGGTCGGTTGGTCTGATTTCGCCATGAGCTCTCACTTGAAAAACACGGAGAACGGGAACCCGACGGCTTTGCCGCAGGGCGGGACGAGCTGCGCAACGCAACAAAATAAGCATTTTCAATGAGCTTCGGCTACCGTTTTGTGCGCCACGGTTAATTCGGCAGCAATAAGGCTGCATCCGAAATAGCCGAGAACGTCATTTTGAGTGCGCTGCGGCAAAAATCCGGCCTCTGGACAATTGACATGCCGCGGCGAGGTTAACAGGATGCAGGCGAGACTGGCCGCCGTTTCCGGCGCACGCCGATCCTCGTTTTCAAGATCCTCAAGCCCCAGGAGATTCCCATGTCAGACGATGTCGTCATCGTCAGCGCCGCCCGCACCCCGGTCGGAAGCTTCAACGGCGCGTTCGCCACCATGCCTGCCCATGAGCTCGGTGCGGTCGCCATCAAGGCCGCCATGGAGCGCGCCGGCCTCGAGCCGGGCCGTGTCTCCGAGGTGATCCTGGGCCAGATCCTTACCGCCGGCCAAGGCCAGAACCCAGCCCGCCAGGCCTCGATCGCCGCCGGCATTCCGGTGGAGAGCCCGGCTTGGGGCGTCAACCAGCTGTGCGGTTCGGGCCTGCGCTCGGTGGCGCTCGGCTATCAGGCCCTGCTCAACGGTGATTCCGACATCGTGGTTGCCGGCGGCCAGGAATCCATGAGCACGGCCCAGCACGCCCAATATCTGCGCGGCGGCGTCAAGATGGGCCCGCTCGAGCTCGTCGACACCATGATCAAGGACGGCCTGTGGGATGCCTTCAACGGCTATCACATGGGTAACACCGCCGAGAACGTGGCCAAGCAATATCAGATCACGCGCGCCCAGCAGGACGAGTTCGCGGTGTCCTCGCAGCAGAAGGCCGAGGCGGCGCAGAAGGCGGGCAAGTTCAAGGACGAGATCGTCCCGGTCATCATCAAGACGCGCAAGGGCGACGTCGTGGTCGATACCGACGAATATCCGCGCCATGGCGCTACGCTGGACGGAATGGGCAAGCTGAGGCCGGCCTTCGAGAAAGATGGCACGGTGACCGCAGGCAACGCCTCGGGCATCAATGACGGTGCTGCCGCGGTGGTGCTGATGACCGCCAAGCAGGCGGCCAAGGAAGGCAAGAAGCCGTTGGCCCGGATCGTTTCCTGGGCGCACGCCGGCGTCGATCCGAAGATCATGGGTACCGGCCCGATCCCCGCCTCGCGCGCGGCGCTGAAGAAGGCCGGCTGGAACATCGGCGATCTCGATCTCATCGAGGCCAACGAGGCGTTCGCCGCGCAGGCCTGCGCCGTCAACAAGGACCTCGGCTGGGATACGTCCAAGGTCAACGTCAATGGCGGCGCGATCGCGATCGGGCATACGATCGGCGCCTCCGGAGCCCGCGTGCTGGTGACGCTGTTGCATGAAATGCAGAAGCGCGACGCCAAGAAGGGGCTTGCCACGCTGTGCATCGGCGGCGGCATGGGTATCGCGATGTGCATTGCACGCGATTGAGATGTGCATTGCACACGACCAAAAAGGCGGCGGTTGCAAATAGAATATTCTTCGCAGCCGGACCGCATTGAACTAAAGAAAACGCCCGGCTGTGCCGGGCGTTTTATTCTTGATAACCGTCAAACGGACCGCATAATTCGACTCTAAAAACTTCACGGCGGCACAAGCGTCCAAGGGAAGGAATACGACATGGCACGTGTTGCGTTGGTGACGGGAGGTACGCGGGGCATTGGTGCCGCGATCAGCAAGGCGCTGAAGGCGGCGGGCTACAAGGTCGCCGCGAGCTACGCGGGCAACGATGCGGCGGCGGAGAAGTTCAAGAGCGAGACCGGCATCGCCGTCTACAAGTGGGACGTGAGTTCGTTCGACGCCTGCGCAGAGGGCGTCAAGAAGATCGAGACCGAACTCGGCCCGATCGATGTCCTGGTCAACAATGCCGGCATCACACGCGACGGCGCCTTCCACAAGATGACGCTGGAGCAGTGGAATGCGGTGATAGGCACCAATCTCGGATCGCTGTTCAACATGTCGCGCCAGGTGATCGAGGGCATGCGGGCGCGCAAGTTCGGCCGCATCATCAACATCTCCTCGATCAACGGCCAGAAGGGACAGTTCGGCCAGGTCAACTACTCGGCCGCGAAGGCCGGTGAGCTCGGCTTCACCAAGGCCCTGGCGCTCGAGAACGCCAAGGCCGGCGTCACCGTGAACGCGATCTGCCCGGGCTACATCAACACCGAGATGGTGCAGGCAGTCCCGAAGGACGTGCTGGAAAAATCGGTCCTGCCACAGATCCCGATCGGCCGCCTGGGCGAGCCGGAGGAGATCGCGCGCGGGGTCGTATTTCTCGCCGCCGACGAGGCCGGCGCCATCACCGGCGCGACGCTGACGATCAACGGCGGCCAGTACATGGTGTGATTGTTACATCGCGTCATTGCAAGGAGCGCTACGAAGCAATCCAGTTGCTAGATGGATTGCTTCTGTACAGCCCATCATCGGGCCGGGCATCGCCGGCCGTCGCCTGGCATCCTCAATCCATGACCTCCCGCAGTGCCACCCTGATCGGATTGACGGCGATCCTGATGTGGTCGCTGCTCGCGGTGATGACGGTCGCGACCGGCAGGATCCCGGCGTTCCAGCTTGCTGCGATGACGTTCGCGATCGGCGGTCTGGTCGGACTATTGACCTGGATCGGACGAAAGAGGGCGGCGCGAAGCCTCTCGCAGCCGCCTGTGGTATGGATCGTCGGCATCGGCGGGCTGTTTGGCTATCACGCGCTGTATTTCCTCGCGCTCCGTTACGCGCCGCCGGCGGAAGCCGGCCTGTTGAACTACCTCTGGCCGCTCCTGATCGTGCTGTTCTCCTCGTTCCTGCCCGGCGAGCGATTGGCCCCGCACCACCTCATCGGCGCGACGCTCGGTCTTGTCGGCACCGTGCTGCTGTTCGTCGGCAGCGGGGCCGGTTTCGCCCCCAGCCAATTGCCGGGACTTCTCGCCGCCTTCATCGCGGCGTTCGTCTGGGCGACCTATTCGGTGCTGTCGCGCCGGCTGAAGTCGGTGCCGACCGATGCGGTCGCGGGCTTCTGCCTGGTCACCGCGGTACTGGCGGGGCTGGTGCATGCGGCCATCGAAACCACCGTATGGCCGGACGGCGCCGTGCAGTGGCTGTCCGTCCTGGCGCTCGGCGTGTTCCCGGTCGGCGCGGCGTTCTACGCCTGGGACATCGGCATGAAGCGCGGCGACATCCGCGTGCTCGGCGCGGCTTCGTATGCGACGCCGCTGCTGTCGACCTCGTTCCTGATCCTGGCCGGCTTTGCCAGACCGAGCGCCAACATCGTGCTTGCCGCCATCCTGATCGCCGGCGGCGGCCTGATCGCGGCGAAGGACATGGTGTGGAGAAAGAAATAGCGCGGTCGCGTTTCGAGCTCTGAAAGCTCACGGTTCCCAGTCGCGGGGCGCGAGCTCGAAGCTTGTAAATTGGAACGCCGGCGCGACGGTGCAACCGACGAGGGTCCAGTCGCCGGTCGACTCGGCCGCCTGCCAGGCATGCGCCGGCACGATCGCCTGCGGGTGCTCGCCGCCCGCGACATCGGGGCCGAGGCGCACCATGTGCTCCGCGCCGCCGCCATGGGCTATACGCAAGGTCAGCGGATGACCGGCATAGTAGTGCCAGATCTCGGCCGCATCGATGCGGTGCCAGTGCGAGCGCTCGCCGCGCGCCAACAGGAAATAGATTGCGGTCGAACGCGAGCGCCCGTGGGCATCGAGGCCCGCATCGCGAAAGGTTTCTCGGTAATGGCCGCCTTCCGGATGCGGCCTGAGTTCGAGGTGCGCGATGATTTCGGCTGCGGTGCGCATCGCCGGACTTCAGGACTTGTTCTTGCGTTCGCGCAATTCGCCGAATACGGAAGCCGCATCGGCGCCCTTCATGTGCAGCTTGGCGGCTACCGACGGATCGTCGGCGCGCAGGAACACGTTGGCCTGCTTCTCCTCGCCGAGCAGCGCGGGGATCGTCGGCTTGTTCTCGCCGCGCAATTTCGCTACTTCCGCCGCGCGCGCCTGCAGGGCCGGATTGTCGGGTTCAATGGTCAGGGCGAATTTGACGTTGGAGGCCGTGTATTCATGGCCGCAATACAGCCTGAAATCGTCGGGCAGCGCACGCAGCTTCAGAAGCGAATCCCACATCATCGGATAGGTGCCCTCGAACACGCGCCCGCAGCCGATCGAGAACAGCGTGTCTCCGGCAAACACCGCCTTTTCGGAGTCAAACACGTAGGCGACGTGCTCGAGCGTATGGCCGGGCGTTTCCAATACGCGCGCGAGCAGATTGCCGACCTGCACGATGTCGCCGTTGGCGATTCGAAGATCGACATTGGCGATCTTGCCCGACTTGTCGCGAGGGGCGACCACCCGGCAGCCATACTTCCGCGTCAGCTCAACGGCCCCCCCGACATGATCGCCGTGATGGTGGGTGATCAGGATGTCGGTGAGCGTCCAGCCTTCGCGCTCCAGCGCCGTGATGATGGGCGCGGCTTCGGGCGCGTCGATCGAGGCGGTCGCCTTCGTTGCCGGATCGTGAACGAGATATCCGAAATTGTCGGTCAGGCAGGTGAAAGTGCGAATTTCGGCGGCCATGACATCTCCATCGCGAGCAGCCCCGCCTGAGAGATATGGCGTTAACGCTGCGCAAGCAACGCAATATTCCGCGCCCCTGACGCGGCTTGGGCGTGTTACATTGGCGTCATGAGCATCGACGTCATCGACCTGCGCGACTTCTACTCGCAGCGCCTCGGGATCGTGGCGCGGCGCCTGATCAATCGCGGGATCAAGGCGCGCTGGCCGAGCGCCGAGGGCCAGCGGGTGCTTGGTATCGGCTATCCCACCCCCTATCTGGGCCTGTTCCGGGAGGACGCGGAGCGCTGCCTCGCCTTCATGCCGGCGGCGCAGGGGGTGTTGAAATGGCCGACGGGGCGACCGGCGCTAGCCTCGCTCGTCGATCAATTCTCGCTGCCGCTGCAGGATGCGGCGGTCGACCGCATCCTCCTGGTCCATGCGCTGGAAATGTCGGATGACCCCGCGGGGCTCCTGCGCGAGGTGTGGCGTGTGCTGGCCCCGTCGGGCCGCGTCATCGCCGTGATTCCAAATCGGCGCGGTGTATGGACCCGTACCGACAATACCCCGTTCGGACACGGCCGGCCCTATTCGCGCTCGCAGATCACGGACCTGTTGCGCCAGACCTGGTTCACGCCGACCGCATGGCGCGAAGCGCTGTTCATGCCGCCGGTCGGCTTGTTCCTGCGCTCGGCGATGGCCTGGGAACGCGTCGGTGCCGCGTTGTCGCTGCCGTTCGCGGGTGTCCACATCGTGGAAGCAACCAAGCAGGTCTATCGCGTAATCCCTGCCAATCAGAAGCGCGCGCGCCTGATGCCGGCGCTGGACCCGGTGCTGGTGCCGTCATCGACGGCGACGCGGGGATAAGACAGGAAACGCCCCGGCGAGGGGCCGGGGCGTTTCATCCAGAGACTGTTGGGAGCTATTCGCCCGGCGAGAAATCATCGCCTTGTGCGGCCGGCGCAGCTTCGCGCTCGGGACGCTGGCCGTGCGGCCGCCGCCGGCGGCGAGGATAGCGGTCGCGCGGCTCGCGCTCGCCGCCGCCTTCGAAGCCGGCCGATCCGCCGTTCACCTGCGGCTGCGCGCCGGTGATGAAGGAAGGCAGGCGATCGACGCTGCCGGTATCTGCAACCGCGGGCTGCGGTTGCGGCGACTGGGGCTGGTACTGCGGTTGCGGACGGTGCTCGCGCTCGCGATGTTCGCGCGGTTGCTGTTGATCGCGCTGAACGTTGTCACGCACGTAAGGCTGTGGCTGCTGCTGCACCGGGACGAAGCCGGGCTCTTGGCCGAAGCTGGAGGAGAACCCATCAACGTCCTCCTCGCCGTAATCGCCCATCGACTCGTCGCTGCGCTGCTGCTGTGGTTGCTGCTGCTGCGGCTGGTTCTGCCGGAATTGCTCCTGTGCGGCAGCGATGAGGCGGAAATAGTGTTCGGCGTGCTGATAATAGTTCTCGGCGGCAACCGGATCTCCGGACGACCGCGCGTCGCGCGCAAGCTGGAGATATTTTTCGGCGATATGAGAGGCGGTGCCGCGGATCTTGATGTCGGGTCCGTTCGATTCGTAGACCCGGGTCATCGGATTTTGGCCGCGCCGGTTCTGATTATTCCGGTTGCGCATCCGCTGCTTGTTCTGACCGTTTCTCATGTCCTGCCTTTATTCCAGCCCTGAAAGTTAGAGATGTTGAATTGCCGTTGCTTCAGAATGCCCAGATCGCCCGGCCCAACGCCGCGTGCACCGTATGGCGATGCCGCTCCTGATTGCGTCGATGTCGTCAGCCGCCGCGTTCCACAAAGACGCGCTCCCCACCCGCCAGCGTTCATCGCCGGCGAACTCCTCATGTAGCCTGCCGAAACAAGCCCTGTTCTCTTGCGTAAATCGTTGCGCGCAATACCACGCTTTCGTTCACGTTGCGGTCGGAAAGCAGCGCAGCTCCACCGGCCATCGCGCTTAACTGGACCTGCCTCTTGGAACCGTTGACCCGGCGCGGCTCTCACGTTAGAGAGCTCGGCTTTCGCCCGTGGTACCTACGGGGCCCTGCACCGATGTCGTGCCGGGAACGTAGTCGTTCCCACGGGATATTCCAAGTGGTTTTTTGCAGACCAATCGAGCTTTTATGGGGGCCTTTTTCGGGCTGCTACAGCCCTCAGAATGCCCGATAGATCGGCTTTTGCCGGTCTTTCCACCGTTAACTCCGAAGCCGTCATCAAAGTTTCAATATCGTGAACCTGGCCCTGGCCGGCTTCCACGACGAGCATCCCGCCCGGATCGAGCAGCTGTGCGGCCTGCGGGATCAGGGCGCGATAGGCATCAAGACCGTCGCTGCCGCCGTCCAGCGCAAGGTGCGGATCGTGATCTCGAACCTCGGTCGCGAGGTTCTTTATGTCCGCCGAACGGATGTAGGGCGGGTTCGACACGATCAGGTTGAACTTCCCCGAGAGGGCCGCTGCAAAGTTGCAGGCGACAAACGTCGCGCGGTCCGTCAGGCCGAGACCCATGGCGTTCTGCTTCGCTGTTCGCAACGCTTCCGGGCTGACGTCGGTGCCTGTGCCGAATGCACGGGGAATTTCGTGCAACAGCGCCAGCAGGATCGCTCCGGTTCCGGTGCCGATGTCGGCAATCCTTATTCCACGATTAGATATGGGAAGGCTGCGCGAAATTTCCAGTGCGAACTCGACCACCGCTTCAGTGTCCGGACGCGGCACCAGGGTCGCCGCCGAAAGCCTGAAGGGCAGCCCCCAGAACTCCCTGATGCCGAGGATGCGCGCAACCGGCTCGCCGGCAAGACGACGAGCCGCGTATTCTTCAAGCCGCAGCGACTCCGCCTGGGTCACCGGTCGCGCGCCATGCGCGATCATGCCCGTCAGGTCGAGAGCAAGCGCCGCGCCCGCCAGCAGACGCGCGTCGAGCTCGGCGGAATCATTGCCGGCCGATCTCAGCCGCGCCGCCAGCGCGCGGCGGGCGTCCTCGATGCTCCGACCGGTGAAGGAATGGGTCACGCGAGAGCTCCTGCTCACGCCGCCGCGCCTTGCGCTGCAAGCTGCGCCGCCTGGTGTTCGGTTGTCAGCGCATCGATCAATTCGCCAAGCGCTTCGCCCGATATTACCTGCGGCAGCTTGTAAAGCGTCAGATTGATGCGGTGGTCGGTGACGCGGCCTTGCGGAAAATTGTAGGTGCGGATGCGTTCGCTGCGGTCGCCGGAGCCGACCTTCTCCTTGCGGTCCGCCGAGCGCGCCGCGTCGACGCGCTGGCGCTCGGCGTCATAGATCCGCGAACGCAGGATGTTCATCGCGGACGCGCGATTCTTGTGCTGCGAGCGGCTGTCCTGCATCATGACCACAATGCCGGTTGGAATGTGGGTGATGCGGATCGCCGATTCGGTCTTGTTGACGTGCTGACCGCCGGCACCCTGCGCGCGCATGGTCTCGATCTTCAAATCGTCGTTCTTGATGTCTACGTCGACATCTTCGACCTCGGGCAATACGGCTACGGTCGCGGCCGAAGTGTGGATGCGGCCTTGCGTCTCGGTATCGGGCACCCGCTGGACGCGGTGCACGCCAGATTCGAACTTCAGCTTTGAGAACGCGCCGCGGCCCTGCACTTCCGCGATGATTTCCTTGTATCCGCCGACCGTACCTTCGCTGGCCGAGATCACGTCGACCTTCCATCCCTGCAGGTTGGCGAAGCGCTCGTACATGCGGAACAGGTCGCCAGCGAACAGCGACGCTTCGTCGCCGCCGGTGCCGGCCCGGATTTCCAGCACGACGTTGCGGTCGTCCATGGCGTCCTTGGGAAGCAGCGCAACACGGATCTTCTGCTCAAGCTCGGCGATCCTGGGATGAAGCGTTTCGCGTTCGGCCTCCGCCATGCCGCGCATCTCCGCATCCGTCGCGGGGTCGGCGATCAGCGATTCGGCATCGGCCAGCTCCCTCGCCGCAGCGCGATAGGCTTTGACCGCATCAATCAAGGGCGTGATCTCGGCAAGCTCGCGCGTAATCTGCACATAGCGCTCGGAGCTCACCTGGCCGAGCAGCTCGGCTTCCAGCGAAGCATGATGCGCCAGCAGAACGTCCAGTTTGGCTTCGGGGAGTGACGACATCGGTACAGTCTCTAACAGCGAATGCAGGCGAAACGGCGCGGGCAGTCGGCCCGCTACAACGGCAGCCCTTCGGCCTCAGCAAATTCGGTCAGCTTCTGCCGAATCGACACGCTGCCCGCCGGCGCCTCGAGGAGCGGCTCGAGAGTCGCCGCGGCCTTGCCGGCGTCAAGTTCGAGAATCATCGCCTTCACCGGGCCGAGCGCGGTTGGCGAGAGCGACAGCGAGCGATAGCCCATTGCGATCAACGCCAGTGCCCCGAGTGGCTTTGAAGCCATCTCGCCGCAAAGCGAGACCGACTTCTTCGCCGGGGCGGCCTTGCGCACGATCTCGCGCAGCACTCGCAGGATGGGAGCCGACATGGTGTCGAACCGTTCCGAGACCTTGGCGTTGCCGCGGTCGACCGCGAACAGGAACTGGAACAGGTCGTTGGAGCCGACGGAGATGAAGTCGACCTTCTTGAGGAGTTCGTCGAGCTGATACAGTAACGCCGGAACCTCTACCATGGTGCCGATGTCGATGCGCTCGGGGAGAGTGTGGCCGTGCTGGCGCAGATAGGTCAGCTCGCGCTCGACCAGGCCCTTGGCGGCATCGAACTCGTTGATTTCGGAGATCATCGGGAACATGATGCGCAGGGCCCGTCCGCCGCCGGCGCGGAGCAGTGCTCGAATCTGGCCGCGCAAAAGTCCCGGCCGGTCCAGCCCGAGCCGGATCGCGCGCCAGCCGAGCGCCGGATTTTCCTCGATCACGGTCTCCAGATAGGGCAGCGCCTTGTCGCCGCCGATGTCGAGGGTGCGGAAGGTCACTGGCTTGGAGCCCGCCGCATCGAGGACGGCGCGGTACAGTGTGAGCTGGTCACTGGTACGCGGCAGACTCTGGCCGACCATGAACTGCAGTTCGGTGCGGAACAGGCCGATGCCGGCGCTGCCGGTGTCGTCGATGTGCGGCAGGTCGATGGTCAAGCCCGCATTGATCATCAGTTCGACCGGCTGGCCGTCCTTGGTCACGCAGGGCCTGTCGCGTAGCGCAATGTATTGCGCCTGGCGCCGGGCCCGGAAGCGTACCCGCTCGGCATAGGCTGATTCGACTTCCTGCGACGGGCGGACATAGATCGAGCCCGAGCTGCCGTCGACGATGATGGCATCGCCCGGGTCGGCGATACCAGGCGCGTTCGGCACCTCGCCAACAGCGGGAATACCGAGGGCGCGCGCCACGATCGAGACGTGCGAATTGGCGGTGCCTTCCTCCAGCACCAGGCCCCGCAGCCGCTTGCGGTCGTAGTCGAGCAGCGCCGCGGGGCCCATCGCGCGCGCGATGATGATGGCGTTGTCGGGCAATTGCTCACGCGAGGGCGCGTGATCCTGCCCGACGAGCTGGCGCAACAATCGGTAGCCGAGGTCCTCGAGATCATGCAGCCGTTCGCGCAGGTAAGGATCAGTGGAGCGCAGCATGCGCGCGCGGGTGTCCGACTGTACGCGCTCGACGGCGGCTTCGGCGGTGAGGCCGGTGGCGACCGCCTCATGGAGCTTGTGCGACCAGCCCTGGTCGTTGGCGAACATGCGGTAGGCTTCAAGTACGTCGCGGTGCTCGCCACCGTCGGCGACGTCGCCACGTTCCAGCATGCGGTCGAGGTCGGCGCGCAGCTTGGCGAGCGCTGAGTCCAGCCGCTTGATTTCTTTCGGCAGGTCTTCGGCGATGTAGTTGTTGATGACGACGCGCGGCTCATGCAGCACGACATGGCCGAGCGCGATGCCTTCGGACAGGACCGCGCCGTTCTTGTGCTGGGAATGCCGGGCGGCGGGCTCGGCCCCGGGCTGCGCCAGAGCGGCCAGTTCGCCGGAGGCGATCATCTCCGCCAACACCATGGCGGTGGTCTGCAGCGCCTCGACCTCTTCCTCGACATAGGTGCGCTTGGCGCGGTTTTGCACCACCAGTACGCCGAGCGTGTTGCCCGCGCGCAGGATCGGCACGCCGAGGAAGGAGTGGTAGATCTCTTCGCCCGTTTCCGGGCGGAACGAGAACGCTGGATGATTCTGGGCGTCGGAGAGATTTAGCGGTGTCGCTTCGCTGGCGACGAGGCCGACGAGACCCTCATGGGCGCTTAGCACCGTGCGGTGGACGGCTTCCCGCTTCAGACCCTCGGTGGCGTAGAGCTCGAGTGTGTTGTCGATGCGCAGCACGTAGACCGAGCACACCTCGGCCACCATGTTGGCCGCGATCAGGACTACGATCTTGTCCAGCCGCTCCTGCGCGCTGACCTTCTCCGCCATGGTTTCGCGGAGCCGTCTCAGCAAGACGCGGGGGCCTCCCGACGTGCTCCGCATGTTGCGTCAACCCCTCCATGGAGCCAGCCCGGCGCGTGGCCGGCCAACTGGCGTTAAACTCCAGAAAAACAACAAATTGCTCATCCGTCACCGGCGCAAGCCCTCGCTCGGCCGAAATCGGGATGGCCCAAACCGGAGCACAGCTTGCGGCAGCCCACCCTGATCGCCGTATAGCGAATTGAGGTTTGTTTTGCCAAGCAAAACGCCTGCCAGAAGCGCAACGCTTTTGCCAGTCGTTCGCCGCCTTTTTGCTGCGGTTGCTAAGAGAAAAATTCGCCTAAACTTGATCGAGTCCGTAGAGCGTATGCAGCGTGCGGACCGCAAGCTCGGTGTATGCTGCGTCGATCAGCACCGAGAACTTGATCTCAGAGGTCGTAATGGCGCGGATATTGATGTTCCGTGCCGCCAGCGCAGCGAACGCCTTGGCGGCGACGCCGGCGTGGCTGCGCATGCCGCTGCCGATGACCGAGACCTTGGTGACGTCGGTGGCGCTGTCGAGCCGGGCATAGCCGATCTTGGCCTTGGCGGAGGTGATGGTTTCGCGGGCGCGGGCATAGTCGGTGGCCGGCACCGTGAAGGTCAGATCGGTGGTCTTGCCGTCTTCGGAGACATTCTGGACGATCATGTCGACGTTGATGTTGGCCTCGGCCAGAGGCCCGAAGATCGAGGCGGCCACACCCGGCTTGTCCTCGATCTGGCGCACCGAGATCTGCGCCTCATCCTTGGAAAACGCGATTCCGGTGACGACTTGGTTTTCCATGATCTCCTCCTCGCCACAGATCAGCGTGCCCGGTGGGGTGCCGTGCGGGTCGATATCTTCAGGCTTGTCAAAGCTGGAACGGACGAAAATTGGCATGTTGTGGACCATGCCCAGTTCCACCGAGCGCACCTGCAGCACCTTGGCGCCCTGGGAGGCCAGTTCCAGCATGTCCTCAAATGCGATCTTTTCGAGCCGCCGTGCCTTGGGAACGATGCGCGGGTCGGTCGTGTAGACCCCGTCGACGTCGGTATAGATGTCGCAGCGGTCTGCCTTGACGGCGGCGGCAATTGCCACCGCCGACGTATCGGAGCCGCCGCGGCCGAGCGTGGAGATTCGGTTGTTCTCCGGATTGATGCCCTGGAAGCCGGCGATGACCGCGACCTCCTTGCGCTCCTTGAAGCGGTTGATGATCTCGGATCCATCAATGTCCAGGATCCGTGCCGATGCGTGCGCGTTGCTGGTCCTGATCGGGATTTGCCAGCCCTGCCAGGAGCGGGCCTGGATGCCCATGCCCTGCAGGACGATGGCGAGCAGCCCGGAAGTGACCTGTTCGCCGGAGGCCACCACGGCGTCGTATTCGCGCGCGTCGTGCAGCGGCGATGCTTCGGTGCACCAGGCTACCAGTTCGTTGGTCTTGCCGGCCATTGCCGATACCACCACGGCAACTTCGTGGCCGGCATCGACCTCGCGTTTAACGTGGCGTGCGACGTTGCGGATTCGGTCGATGTTGGCGACGGACGTGCCGCCGAATTTCATCACGAGGCGGCTCATGACGACGCGTGCATTCCCTATCGAGGATAAGTAAGGTGGCCTGAGCGGAAAGATGACGCAGGCACCGAAACGCGCGTATACATAGCGGCGCGCCCGGGGGCAAGCGGGTTCCTCATGCTCCGGAACGTACGGAATCGGTTAATTCAGGGCTTAAGTTCGGGCGGGCAGGTTCATGGGGCGTTACATCGACGACATCCTGCAGCCTGACGAAAAAGTGCTGTATTCGACCAACGCGCACTGGATGTTCTACCTGCCGGCGATTTTCGCCTGGACCGGGGCGCTGATCCTGTTCGCCCTGTCACGGCAGACGACCACCGAGGGTGTCGTGCTGTTGTGCCTCGTGGCGGCTGCCGCGGTAGCGCTGGTGGCGCTGTACTGGACCGTAAAGGCCTGGTTCCGCCGCTGGACCACCGAGACCGACGTCACCAACATGCGTGTCGTGCACAAGGAGGGCTTCATCCAGCGCCGGACCTTCGAAATAGCTTTGGACAAGGTCGAGAGCGTTGACGTCACTCAGAGCATTTTCGGCCGGATTCTCGATTATGGCGACGTTACCATCATGGGCGTCGGCGAGGGCAGGGAGACGATCTCGACCATTGCCTCCCCGCTCGAGTTCCGTAACCACATCACCGCGCGGTAGGACGCGGGTTTTCATGAGTATGCAGCAAAATTCATCTGCTGGCCCATCCGGTGGCCAAGGGCCTATTCAAGGCTCGACGGTCGATGCCGGCGAAGTCGCGAAATTCTCCAAAATGTCGGCGGAGTGGTGGGACCCCAAGGGCAAGATGGCTCCCCTGCACAAGATCAATCCGCTGCGGCTGGGCTATATCCGCGACGCCGCTTGCCGCAAGTTCGAGCGCAATGCGAGAAGCCTGAATTGCCTGTCGGGACTGCGCCTGCTCGACATCGGCTGCGGGGCCGGGCTGTTGTGCGAGCCCCTGGCGCGGTTGGGGGCGCAGGTGGTCGGCATCGATCCTTCCGCGAACAACATTGCTGCGGCGAAGCTGCACGCGGACAAGGGGCATCTGCCGATCGACTACCGCTGCACGAGCGTGGAGGCGATGGACCTGCGCGAGCGTTTCGACATCGTGCTCGCGATGGAAGTCGTCGAACATGTCACCGACATCGGCATGTTTCTCAACCGCTGCGCAGCGATGCTGAAGCCGACCGGGCTGATGGTGGTCGCGACGCTGAACCGCAACTGGAAGAGCTTTGCGCTGGCCATCGTAGGCGCCGAATACATCCTGCGCTGGTTGCCGCCCGGCACCCACGAATGGAACAAGTTCGTCACCCCGGACGAACTCACCAGGCACCTGCTGGACAATCGTCTCGTCATCACCGAGCATACCGGCGTCGTCTACAGCCCCTTGGCTGACAAGTGGAGCCTGTCCTCCGACATGGACGTCAACTACATGGTCATCGCCGAAGCCATGGTGTGACGGATTTGGTGAAAGGTCGGCGCATCGCTGTCATGACGGTGCTTAGGTTGACCTGTTGAGCCGATCCCGGCAGGTTGCCTGCAGATCTACGGTTCCGCCATCTTCCGCATATGTCCTCCCTCACCAGCCTCTGGATTCCCTTCACCATCATTGCTGCGCTCGGGCAGGTCGCGCGCAATGCGATGCAGCGGCAGCTCACTGCGCCGCTCGGGACCTGGGGCGCGACCAACATCCGCTTCCTGTTCGGCTTTCCGTTTTCGATGCTGTTCCTGGCGATCGTGCTGATCGCGACCGGTGATCGCCTGAGCTGGCCTTCCGTGATGTTCTGGCCGTGGCTGCTGCTCGGGGCGCTCAGCCAGATCCTTGCCACCGGCCTGATGCTGCTCGCCATGAACATGCGCTCGTTCGTGGTGACGACCGCCTATCTGAAGACCGAGGCGATCCAGACCGCGATCTTCGGCTTCGTCTTTCTCGGCGATCACCTCACCTGGCTCAAGGTGGTCGCGATCCTGATCGCGACCTCCGGCGTCGTCATCACCGCGCTCAGGCCCGGCGGCGAGAAGGGCTTTGCCGAGCTGAAGCCGACCATCATCGGCCTGACTGCGGCCGCCTCCTTTGCTCTGTCCGCGGTTGGTTTTCGAGGTGCCATCATCACCGTGCCGGCCGTGTCGTTCGTCACTGCGGCATCGTTCACCCTGCTGCTTGGCCTGTTCGTGCAGACCCTGGTGTTGACGATCTACCTGTTGTGGCGCGCGCCGAAAGTGCTGCAGGCGATCCTGAACCTGTGGAAGCCGTCGATGCTGGCCGGCTTCATCGGCGCCTTTTCCTCGCAATTCTGGTTTCTGTCGTTTGCGCTGACGGCGGCTGCCAATGTCCGCACTCTGGCGCTGGTCGAAGTGCTGTTCGCGCAAGCCGTGGCCCATTACTCGTTCAAGCAGCCGGTTTCGGCGCGCGAGCTTCTGGGCATCGTGCTGATCGTCGGCGGAGTGGCGCTGCTGGTCGCGGCGTAGAATAGTCTCTCAGTGTCGTCATGTCCGGGCTCGTGCCGACACGTCCCGGAAATCCACGTTTCAGTCGAGCGGAGAAAGGCGTGGATGGCCGGGTCAAGCCCGGCCGTGACGGAGAAAGCGCGGTGTCAATTCCGGTCTTCCGGCAGCACCGGCAGCGGCGCGACCTCGATGCCTTCGTCGATCAGCGAGCGCGCTTCCTCGGGCGAGGCCTCGCCGTAGATCGGGCGATGCTCCTTGTCGCCGTAGTGCATCGCGCGCGCCTCGTTGGGGAAGCGCTCGCCGACATTGTCGGCGTTCTTGACGATGTGGTCGCGCAATTCCTTTAACTTGGCGCGCAGCTCGCGTTCCTGGGCCATGAGCAGCGAGGTCGGGGTCGGCGCCGCCTGTGCGGCCTGGGCGACCACCTCTGTGCTCGGGGCGGGCTCCGCTGCCGGCTGCTCGCGGCGCTTGTTGCTCACGATCTGCGGAGCCATGATCGCCTTGTCGACCTTGGCCGAGCCGCAGACCGGGCATGTGACCAGCTTGCGCCTCACCTGGGAATCGTAGGCAGAGGAGCTTTGGAACCAGCTTTCGAAAGCGTGGTCGCCTTCGCAGCGGAGCGAATACCGGATCATGCCGATCCCCGAATCAGATGCAGATGATCGGGGTGCGTTTGCGCGTCGACCACGCTGAAGCGTCGCCCGTGCTGCAGCGACGGAATGGCCCTGCGCGCGGTCTCGACCTTGGCCGGATCTATCTTGGCCAGGAACACGCCGGGCTCGACGCCACCTTCGGCGATCACCTCGCCCCAGGGATCGATGATCAGGGAGTGACCGTAGGTTTCGCGCTTGTTCTCATGCAGGCCCGCTTGCGCCGCGGCGAAGACGAAGCAGCCGGTTTCAATGGCGCGCGCGCGCAACAGCACATGCCAATGCGCCTCGCCAGTCTTGCGGGTGAAGGCGGACGGAACGGTGATGAAGGATGCGCCGCTCTCGGCGAGCGCGCGGTACAGGGCAGGGAAACGCAGATCGTAGCAGATAGTCAGCCCGATGCGGCCCCAAGGCAGGTCCGAGATCACCGCGGTCTCGCCCGGCTGGTAGTTGGCGGATTCGCGATAGCTCTCGCCGTCGGGCAGGTCGATATCGAACATGTGGATCTTGTCGTAGCTCGCCAGCAGATTGCAGTCGGGCCCGATCAGGAACGAGCGGTTGACGGCCTTCTCCGGCGAATAGCGCAGCGCCAGCGAGCCGATATGGAGATAAATCTTCAGTTCGGCCGCGAGGGCGCGATAGGCCTTCAGCGAGCGATCATCCTCCCCGGTCTGAAGATGCTCGAACAACGCCTTGCGGTTCAGCTGCATCATGTTGCTGACTTCGGGCGTCAGCACGTAATCGGCGCCGGCGGCGGCCGCGTCCCGAATCAGTTTCGTGCCCTGCTCCAGGCTCGGCTCGGGCCACAGGCCGGTGCGCATCTGCACCATGGCTGCGGTGAAGGTGCGCTCGGTGCTCATGAGGTGGCCCTCATACCTTCCAGCAGCGCGTCGAGCTTGCCTTCGCGATCCAGCGCGTAAAGGTCGTCGCAGCCGCCGACATGGGTTCTGCCGACGAAAATCTGGGGAAAGGTCGAGCCCTGTCCGGCGCGGTCATACATCTCCTGGCGCCAGGAGGGGTTCTCGGCGACGTCGAACTCGGTGAAAACCACCTTCTTGCGCGTCAAAAGCGACTTTGCTGCGGAGCAATAGCCGCATCCAGGCCTCGTATAGATCTCGACAGCAGTCGTCATTTCCCCAGCGCTCTCGTTGGAAGTCCTTGACTTATATGGGAGCTTACCGGCTGTCGACAACCCGGGCGAACACCAGCAGGTCGACCTGGGCGGCCTTGGCGCGAAGCAGCGCGCGCGCGCAGGCATCCGCGGTGGCCCCCGACGTCAGCACGTCGTCGATCAGCACCACCCGCCGGCCCTGAAGTTCGCATTGCCGGTCGGGGGGCACCTTGAACGCCCCCTGCACATTGGTCGCGCGCTGCGCCCGCGACAGCCCGATCTGCTGCTCGGTAGCGCGCACCCGCTGCAGGACGTCCCCCTTCACGGCAACCCCGCTCCGGCGCGCGATGACGCGCGCCAGCGCCCCCGATTGGTTGTAGCGGCGCCGCCAGGCCCTGCCCCAATGCAGCGGGACCGGTATCAGCATGTCGGCGCCGTCAAGCAGTTCGCGCCCGGCGCGCGCCATCCAGCGACCCATGGCGGGAGCGAGATCGGTGCGATCCTGGTACTTCAGGCCATGGACCAGTGTCCTGGCGACATCGTCATAGCGTACCGCAGCGCGCGCCCGCTGGTAGGCCGGCGGGCTGGCGATCGCCTCCATCGACAGCATGTCGGGACCGGGATCGTAAACGAAGGGAATGCCAAGCCGCGGGCAATAGGGCGGGGCGATGAACGACAGCCTCGCCCAGCAGGCGGCGCACACCCCTTCGCCGTCGACCGGCTCGCGGCAGGATACGCACAGCGTCGGCAGCGCAATGTCGAGCGCGAGTCTCGCCGCGTGCAACAAGGCACGGCCGCCGCCCGCCATCGCGTCCTTGAAATGGCCGGAAATGGAACGTGAAAGGGAGCTTGCGACTTCCATGCCAAAGGCTAGCGCCGCACGGCATCCTGCTCAAGCACCGGATTGCCAGGGCCAGCGAGATCGGCGTAACCAACCGCATGGCACCGAACCCGCAAACCCCCGTCCTGTTCGACCGCTCGCTCTTGATCGCGCGGCAGGATCGTGCGCGGTCGCTGGGACCTGAGACTTTTCTGCTCGACCGCGTCGCGGACGACCTGCGGGAACGGCTGGAGGCGGTGATACGCGAATTTCGCGACGTCGCCGATCTCTGGACGCCGGGCAACGGACTGAGCTCATCGCTGCGCGCACGGTTTCCAGCGCTCGTCCATGTCGGGCCTGCACGGACCGGCGAGGAAAGGCTGCCATTTGCGCCGGAATCGCTCGATCTCGTCGTCTCCGCGCTCGCCTTCCAGTTCGTCAACGACCTGCCCGGCGTGCTCGCGCAGATCCGCCGCGCGCTGAGGCCGGACGGGCTCCTGCTCGCCGCGATGGTGGGCGGCGACAGCCTGACCGAGCTGAGGCAGTCGTTCGCCGCAGCCGAGGCCGAATGCGAGGGTGGAGTGTCGCCGCGCGTTGTCCCTTTCGCCGACCTGCGCGATATCGGCGGCTTGTTGCAGCGGGCAGGTCTTGCGCTGCCGGTGACCGATGTCGATCGCATCACCGTGCGCTACGATCACGCGTTCGCGCTGATGCAGGACCTGCGGCGCATGGGCGCGAGCAACGTACTGCTGGAACGAAGGCGCACGCCGACGCGCCGCGCCACCATGCTGAGGATGGCGGAGGTCTACGCCGATCGTTTTGCCGACGCCGACCGCCGCATCCGCGCCACCTTCGACATTGTATGGCTGTCGGGCTGGGCGCCGCATGAAAGTCAGCAGCAGCCGCTCAGGCCCGGCTCGGCCAAGGCGAGCCTGGAGGCGGCGGTGCAAAAGGCGCGAAAGGCTTGATGCCTGTTCTCATGGTGAGGAGCGCGCATCGCGCACGTCTCGAACCATGAGGTCGGGATCGGGGCCTTCATCCTTTCGAGACGCCGCGCAAGTCGCGGCTCCTCAGGATGAGGGTTTTTGCTCGGTCACATCAATAGATCGATGAGATGCGGGATCAGCGGAATATCAGCCGGCGGCATCGGATAGTCGCGCAGTTTGTTGGCGCGGACCCAGGCCAGGTTCTGTCCTTCGCGAGCCACCACCAGCCCCTCCCAGCGGCGGCAGATGTAAAGCGGCATCAGCAGATGGAAGGCCTCGTAGGCGTGGCTGGCGAAGGTGAGCGGCGCCAGGCAAGGCTCTTTCACCGAGATGCCGAGTTCTTCGTGGAGTTCGCGAATCAGGGTCTGCTCCGGCCGCTCGCCGGGCTCGACCTTGCCGCCGGGAAATTCCCACAAGCCCGCCAAAGATTTGCCTTCCGGCCGCTGGGCTATCAGCACCCTGTTGTCCTTATCGATCAGCGCGCAGGCCACGACCAGTGTAAGCTTGAGATCAGCCATGGGCAGCTTCAGATGCTCGAGATCGAGGGGTTGCCGGAAACCAAGTATTAACCGCGTTCGGCCGGTCACTCTAGCTTTGGAACAAGTTATATTTAATTCCCGTGCGCTAGAGCTTGCGAGTTCAATCAGCCAGCAGTGCCCATGTCAGTCCTCTTCCACACGATCAGCCGGTTCAGCCGCGACCAGCGCGGCAACATTGCCGTCATCTTTGCATTGTCATGCGTTCCCCTGATCACAGTGGTGGGTTGCGCAGTCGACTACGCGAGAGCCAACCAGCTCTATAGCAAGCTGCAGACCGCAGCGGACGCCGCCAGCGTCGGCGCGCTCGCGAGAACCTCGCCGGCGTTCCTTGCGGCCGGGTCGATGGTATCGGACGGCGAGATCGAAGCGGGCTCCACCGATGCAAACAAGATTTTCGCCGGCAATCTCGCCAATGCCAGCGGCTATACGCTCAACAGCTTTCAGGCGATGGTGAAGAAGACGGGCTCGAAGCTGACTTCGACCGTCGACTTTTCCGCCAGCATCCCCACGATGTTTCTCGGTGTGATCGGCAAGAGCACGCTGACCGTGAACGGCAAGTCGGCCTCCACCGTGAGCATGCCGCTCTACGTGGATTTCTACCTGCTGCTCGACAACTCGCCGTCGATGGGTGTTGGCGCGACGCCTTCGGACGTGCAGAAGATGGTCGACAACACGCCCGACAAGTGCGCCTTCGCCTGCCACGACCTGAAGGACAAGAAGAACTACTATGATCTCGCGAAATCCCTCGGCGTAACGACGCGAATCGACGTGCTTCGCAGCGCCACCCAGTCGTTGATGGACACCGCGGCCAACACCCAGACCTACTCGAGTCAGTTCCGGATGGGGATCTACGATTTTGGTGCATCAGCCAGCACCGCCGGCTTGCGGAACCTGTTCTCGCTGTCAGCGAACCTGTCGAGCGCCAAGGCTGCAGCTGGCGGCATCGATTTGATGATGGTGAACGGCCAGAACGAGAACAAGGACCAGGATACGCCCCTCACCGAGGTCTTGCCCGCGATCAACAAGGAAATCACCTCACCGGGTGACGGCACGTCAGGCTCGCCGCTGAAGTACCTGTTCTTCGTCTCCGACGGCGTTGCAGATGAGAACAACAAAGCTTGCCTGAAGCCCGTGACGGCCTCAACGCGTTGCCAGTCACCGCTTGATGCCTCGCTTTGCAAAGCGATCAAGGACCGCGGCATCAAGATCGCGGTGCTCTATACGACCTATCTGGCACTGCCGACCAACAACTGGTACATGAAATGGCTCGACGCCTTCAATAAAGGTCCGTACGGTCCGTCGCCGAACAGTGAAATCGCGCAGAACATGCAGAGCTGCGCCTCGCCTGGGCTCTATTTCGAAGTGAGTCCCACCCAGGGCATTTCGGACGCCATGAATGCGCTGTTCCAGAAGGCGGTCGCCGACGCGCGCATCGCGAGCTAGCAGGCTTCCGCGCAAGTTGATGTGACTGTGAAGGTCGCCTCGGGTCCGCTGTGACCGGTCACGAGCGATAGTCGCCGTTGATCGCGACATATTCTTTGGTGAGATCGCAGGTCAGCACCCTGTCGCGCCCCTTGCCGAGGCCGAGCCCGATTTTGATCGCGATCCTGGGCTGCTTCATCGCCTCCGACACCTGCGCTTCATCATAGGCCGGATCGCGCGCGCCGCTCTTTGCCACCCGTATGCCGTTGAAGAAGATCGACAGCTTGTCGCGATTGGCGGGCTCGCCGGCCTTGCCGACCGCCATCACCACGCGGCCCCAGTTGGCGTCCTCGCCGGCGATGGCGGTCTTCACCAGCGGCGAGTTCGCCACCGACATCGCGATTTTTCGCGCAGAAGGTTTCGATACCGCACCCTCCACGGTGATCTCGACCAACTTGCGCGCGCCTTCGCCATCGCGCGCCACCTGCTCGGCGAGGTTGGCCAGAACGGAGCGGAAGGCGTTGGTGAAGGCTTTCAGGCGCGGGTCGCTCGCGCGGCTGATCCTGGGCGCGCCGTGAGCTGCAGCCGCTCCCGTCGCAAAGGCGAGCAGCGTGTCGGAGGTCGAGGTATCACCGTCGATGGTTACCGCGTTGAATGTGTCCTCGACGCCATTCTTGAGCAGCGATTGCAGCGCGGCCGCCGTGATCGGTGCGTCGGTGAAAACGAATGCAAGCATGGTGGCCATGTCGGGGGCGATCATGCCGGCGCCCTTCGCCATGCCGCTGATCGTGACCTTGGCCTTGCCCAGTTTCACGGCGGCGGTTGCAACCTTCGGGAAGGTGTCGGTGGTCATGATCGCCTTGGCTGCGCCCAGCCAGTCCCCGGGCGCGGCCGTTTCGGCGAGGTGCCCGAGCACCCCGTCGAACTTGGTGGCATCGAGCGGCTCACCGATCACTCCCGTGGAGGCGAGAAACACATCGTTCGGGCTGCAGCCGACGGCTTTTGCCGCGATGGCGGCGGTCAAGGCAGTCGCTTGCCGGCCGGTCTTGCCGGTGAAGGCATTGGCGTTGCCGGAATTGACGACCAGCGCGCGCGCCGCACCGCGGGCGAGCTTGGCGCGGCACCATTCCACCGGGGCCGACGGACATTTGGACCTGGTGAAGACGCCGGCTACCGTCGTGCCCCTGTCCATCACCGCGAGCAGCACGTCGGTACGGCCCTTGTAGCGGATGCCGGCCTCCGCGGTGGCGAGCTTGAGGCCCGCAATCACAGGCATGTCGGGAACGTCTTTAGGGGCGAGCGGGGAAATGGCTGAGGACATGAAGCGGCCTATCGATCAAGCAAAGTGTCATGGCCGGACGATCGCGATATCTCCCGGCCATCCACGTCCTTTTTCGCCAGACCCGCGCGTCAAAGACGTAGATGGCCGGGACTAGCCCGGCCATCGCGATGCTAAATACTATCGGCTGCGAAGAAGTGACAGCGAATTCTTACTTCTTCGCCGGGGCCGCCTTGGGGTCGGCCGCCTTGGGGTCGGCCGGCCTGGTGTCCGTCGACTGCGCCGGCTTATCCAGGCGCTCGACCTTGGCCGCTTCGCGCAGCTTGGCAACGTAATCGGCCTGCGCCTTCCGGGTCACGTAGGTCTCGATCTGCGCCTTGACCTGATCGAAGCCCGGCGGCTTGCGGTTGCGCTTTTCCTCGACCTTGATGATGTGCCAGCCGAACTGCGACTTCACAGGGTCGGAGATCTTGCCGGGCTCGAGCGAGAACGCCACGCTGGCGAACTCCGGTACCATCTGGTCCTTGGTGAAGAAGCCGAGATCGCCGCCGTCCGCGGAACCGGGATCCTTCGATTTCTTCTTGGCGACTTCAGCAAAATCGGCGCCCTTGTCGAGGTCGGTCTTGATCGCCTTGGCCTCGTCCTCGGTCTCGACCAGGATGTGACGCGCGTGCACCTCCTGCTCACCGCTGATCTGCTTCGAGGCCTCTTCATAGACCTTCTTCATCGCTTCGTCGGAAGTGGCGGCCTTGCCTTCGTTGGCGAGCAGGCTGTCCATCAAGAGGCGATTGCGGGTGAAAGCCAGGCGCTTCTTGAATTCCTCGGTATCCTGAACCTTCTTGTCCTCGGCCGCCTTCGCGACGATCTTCATGTCGATCAGGAAGGCCAGCACGTTCTCGTCCTTGGTAGCCGGATCCATCTGCGCAAGGCTCGGCCCGAGCTCCTCCACCGCCAGGGCGACGTCGCTCTTGCGGATCTCGGCGCCGTTGACCTTGGCAAGCACCGGATTCTGCTCTTCAGCACCCCGAACCGGCCCGGCGATCACAACCATGGCGAGGCAGCCCGCAAGGGCGGAAGCAAGGCCGTAGCGCAGGCCGGTTTTCGCTACCGGGAACGAGGTCGTCATGGAAAATCCTTATCTTTTCGGGGCCGTTCGGGCGGGCGGACACTCGCCCAATCGCGACGGCTTGGCAACGCGAAAAGTCTGTCAAAATGATGAATTAGCTGAAAGGTTACCGCCGTTGACAACCCTTGGACCGGGCCATATCTCTGCCCCGTCGCGTCAATGGCGATGGCATTTATTTTGCTGCGTTTTTGGCCGTTGAACCCAGATTTGCTTTATTCCCACCCAATTGGCGGATCCCCGGAAAACGGGGCTGGCACCGCGAGGCGTCACGGTGAGTTGATAGGCAACTTGGTAGACCACCTCTCGGCTGCAACGCGGTAACCGCGAAAGTTAGGAATTTGGCATGATCGGCGCGCTCGCCCGCAAGCTTTTTGGCACCGCCAACGACCGGCGGATCAAGGGATACCAGTCCCGCGTTACCGCCATCAACGCGCTGGAGCCGGAACTTGCGAAGCTCTCCGACGAAGCGCTCAGGGCCCGCACGGACGAGTTCAAGAAGCAGATTGCCGAAGGCACGACGCTTGACGACGTCCTGGTCCCCGCCTTCGCTACCGTTCGCGAGGCCGCCAAACGCACCCTCGGCCAGCGCCATTTCGACGTCCAGCTTATCGGCGGCATGGTCCTGCACGAGGGCGACATCTCCGAGATGAAGACCGGCGAAGGCAAGACGCTGGTCGCAACCCTTGCCGTCTATCTCAACGCGCTCGCCGGCCGCGGCGTCCACGTCGTCACGGTCAACGATTACCTCGCCCGCCGCGACGCCGCCTGGATGGGGCAGATCTACTCCTTCCTCGGGATGACCACCGGCGTGATCGTTCACGGGCTCGACGACGCCGAGCGCAAGACGGCCTATGCCTGCGACATCACCTACGGCACCAACAACGAATACGGCTTCGACTATCTGCGCGACAACATGAAGTACCGTCTGGAGGATATGGTCCAGCGCGGGCACAACTTCGCGATCGTCGACGAGGTCGATTCGATCCTGATCGACGAGGCGCGCACGCCGCTCATCATCTCCGGTCCGCTCGACGACCGCTCCGATTTCTACAACACGATCGACACGTTCTTCGCCAGAATCGACAAGAGCGATTACGAGCTCGACGAGAAGCAGCGCACGGTGACGCTGACCGAGGGCGGCATGGAGAAGATGGAGCGGCTCCTGCGCGACGGCGGGCAGCTCAAGGGCGAGTCGCTCTATGACGTCGAGAACGTCTCCGTCGTGCACCACCTCAACCAGATGCTCCGGGCCCATACGCTGTTCACACGCGACAAGGACTACATCGTGCGCGACGGCGAGGTCGTCATCATCGACGAATTCACCGGCCGAATGATGCCGGGCCGTCGCTATTCGGAAGGCCTGCATCAGGCGCTCGAGGCGAAAGAGCACCAGCCGGTGCAGCCGGAAAACCAGACGCTGGCCTCGATCACCTTCCAGAACTATTTCCGCATGTACGACAAGCTTGCGGGCATGACCGGCACGGCGGCGACCGAAGCCGACGAATTCTTCGACATCTACAAGCTCGAGGTCGTCGAGATTCCGACCAACCTGCCGGTGGCGCGTCTCGACGAGGACGACGAGGTCTACCGCACGCAAAAGGAAAAATACGCCGCGATCCTCGCCGAGATCGAGCGGGCGAATGCGCGCCTGCAGCCGGTCCTGGTCGGCACCGCCTCCATCGAGAAGTCGGAAGTGCTGGCGGAGTACCTGAAAAATAACGGCTACAAGCAGATCGATTTCGGCAAGGAAGGCGCGCTGGACAAACTCTACGCCGCCGCCCGCGCTGGCAAACCGGACAAGCTGTTCGCGGTCCTGAACGCGCGCTTCCACGAGCAGGAAGCCTATATCGTCGCGGAGGCCGGCGTGCCCGGCGCGATCAC